>NZ_SNMT01000002.1:0-616672 GCF_013350575.1 Salmonella sp. SG203 | reverse complement strand
CCCAATGAATAAGCGTGTTAAGAACACCGATCGATGTGTACTTAGCGAATAACTTCAACATTATGAAAATCAGCGGATTCGGAAAGGTCTGGAGTGTAGCACTACAAATTGTTTTGATCGATATAAACGATCAATAATGTGATATTTGATAGTTTAAACTTATTGTTATCTTATTAATTGATCGTTGTTACCGATCAATTGGAGCTACTGATTGCTAAGTGGTTTGGGACAAAAACGGTACACACAAAGCTTTGCATCGGCTTGCAAGGCTTTGCATGTTTTTCGAAGATGGGGCGAGTGTGAGTGCCGTAGTAATGGGATAACTTGTTGTTAGCTCAAGTAGTTCCAGAAACATCTAAGCCGTGGGTCGCAGGTTCGAATCCTGCAGGGCGCGCCATTTAACCTCTCAAAATTACGTTAATCCGTAAGCTTCTGCGGCGGCGACGTTGCGCCATCCGCAGTACGTGACGCTAATATGCAAATAACTAATTGCGTTTAATCTGTTTATGGTGCTCCTCAGCCTGGATCTCGTGGGCGAAAGAATGGGCATTATTCATCGATTGATGGATGACCATTGCTTTTTCATAGTCGTCCATTTCAGAAAAGGGTGTCGCATTTTCCACAGCGGTCGGGGCGCTGAGTTTCTGTGTCTGAGCCATTTGCTGATGCGCGAAGGCGTCACCGTTATTCATCATCTCATGCGCCGTGGCGGATAATTGGCGGGATTCCATTTTCTCTGCGGTGTTTACGCCAGCTGAAATAAAAAACGACAGCTAAAAGGGATGCAAACTTATTCATCTTATTTCTCCGGTGTGGGTTAATAAGAGAAATAATAAAACAGTCGTTGGGTCTGGCGCTTGACGGGATAATGACGATTATATCAGATTATTTTGCTGGCTAGTGATAGCGCCTTTCACTATCGCTACAGTTCAACGGAGGTGTTTGGGTAATGTCAAAATAAAACGGGTAGCGCGCGTATCGGAGGTGACAGAAACTTTTTCCTGATGCGCAATGACGATGGATTTTACAATTGCCAGGCCTATACCGCGGTCTTCCCCTTTACGCTGGCGGGAGGGATCAACGCGATAAAAACGATCGAAAAGGCGCGGCAATGTTCCGGCGCGATTGGCGTACCGGGGTTTTCAACAATAATATGTATCTGGTCGTCCGCTTCTTTTATCCGAAGAGTAATGGTTTTACCCAGCGGCGTATAGCGCATCGTATTAGAGAGTAAATTACTGATCGCTCTGCGCAGCATGATGGGATCGCCGGTGATTCAGCAGGCGCGGCCTTCAAAGCGCAAGCTCCCAACACCTTTTCGGCAGAAAAACTCGATGAGGCGCTTTACCACGGGGCGGTGCGCCGGGGGCGGTCAAAAGCCATGACGGTAGCGGTGATTATCGCCGGTCTGCTGCCTGTTTTATGGAGGACCGGCGCGGGTTCTGAGGTGATGAGCCGTATTGCCGCGCCGATGATCGGCGGCATGATTACCGCGCCGTTGCTGTCGCTGTTCATCATTCCGGCAGCCTACAAGCTGATGTGGCTGCGCAGGCATCGTCGCCTTGCGGCATAACGTGTGTCGCCCGCCTGCGGCAGTCAAACTGTAGGCGGGTTCAGTATACGTTTATCGTCCGAGCGCGCTGACCCGTTTGCGGTACTCGCCTGGTGTACAACCGAATTCACGGACAAAAGCTTTGTGAAAAGAAGATTCGCTCGCATAACCTACCGACTCGGCAATCACCATCACCGGCAGCGCTTCACGCGACAGGGTCTGGGCGGCGATTTGCAGGCGCAGCGTTGTTAACACGGCTAAGGGCGTCGTCGCGGACACGTCGCGAAATAGCTGGGCGAAGCTCGCCCGCGACATGTGTACCCGTTGCGCCAGCGTTTCGACCGTCCAGGGATGCGCCGGTGTTTCCAGCATGTGAAGGATCACGCGGCCCAGCCGGGGATGCAGCAATAAATTGAGCACGCTTTTCGCCGTGCCAGCCTGCGATAGCCAGTCGCGAACGGCGAGGGTAAACAGCGTGGCGCACTGCTGACTGTATAAGACCTCAGCGCCGGGTAAATGGCGTTCTGACTCCTGCTGTAACAGGAAAATGGCGGCGTTAAGCCAGATACTGGCGGGGCTATGCGGCGGCGGGGCAAGACATAACACTTCCGGCAACGCGGTAAGGAAATAACGTGACGTCGTGTGCAGACGTAGACTACCGCACACGATATGTGTCGGTGATTCGCCAGACTGGCGCAAACGGTGGGCGGAGTTTTGCGGCAGAATCACCACCTTTCCCGGCGTAAGCGTCATGGCGTCGCCGGTAGGCATTTCCAGTTGCGCTTCGCCCTGCGTAACGGTATGCCAGCGAATCACCGATAGTTCGCCAGCGGCGTGCGGCAACTGCCAGTCGCCGCCTAACGGGCAATTCTTGTCGATTGAGCCCTGAGGGGCGTTAAGCGTCAATAGCCGACTAAGCGCATCCATATAGACTCCAGAACAGATTCTTTTTCAAAAATAGGGATAACCATTTCTGTCTCTGATCACTATATTTCGGACTCAATGTCATTTCTACTCTTGTTTTTGCTAACCGCTAATTTAGACGATAAGACAAAAATTGGCGCGTTACGGATAACCCTGTCTTTTTTGACGTTATTTATACTTGTCCTGACAAACAGATGGTGATTTGGCGGAGAAAGAAGATGACACAGTATCAGGCGCTCATTATTGGTTTTGGCAAGGCAGGAAAAACGTTGGCGGCAACTCTGGCGAAGACGGGATGGCGCGTGGCGATTATCGAACAGTCCGCCAGTATGTTTGGCGGAACCTGCATCAACATTGGCTGTATTCCAACGAAAACGTTGGTGCATGATGCGGAACGTGAGGGCGATTTTTCTGTCGCCATGCAACGCAAAGCGGCGGTCGTAAATTTTTTACGCGACAAAAATTTTCATAATCTTGCCGACCTGGACAATGTCGATGTGATTGAGGGAAGGGCGGAGTTTATTGATAACCATACCTTACGGGTATTTCAGGCGGACGGCGAGCGGGTGTTACGGGGAGAAAAGATCTTCATTAATACTGGCGCAGAGTCGGTGATCCCGGCTATTACGGGCTTAACAACGACGGCAGGGGTGTTCGATAGCACCGGACTACTCAGCCTGAGCCAGCGTCCGGCGCGCCTGGGGATTTTAGGCGGTGGTTATATTGGCCTTGAATTTGCCTCAATGTTCGCCAACTTCGGTACGAAGGTCACTATCTTTGAAGCAGCGCCGCAATTCCTGCCTCGTGAAGATCGGGATATCGCGCAGGCAATTACCCGTATTTTACAGGAAAAGGGCGTCGAGCTGATTTTAAACGCCAACGTACAGGCCGTATCCTCAAAGGAGGGCGCGGTACAAGTAGAAACGCCGGAAGGCGCGCATCTTATGGATGCCCTGCTGGTGGCGTCGGGGCGAAAACCGGCGACGGCTGGCTTACAGTTGCAGAACGCCGGCGTGGCGGTGAACGAACGCGGCGGGATCATCGTGGATGATTACCTGCGTACCACGGCGGACAATATCTGGGCGATGGGCGACGTTACCGGTGGGTTGCAGTTTACCTATATTTCACTGGATGATTTTCGTATTGTACGCGACGGGTTATTGGGAGATGGCAAACGCAGTACCCGCGATCGCCAGAATGTTCCGTATTCCGTCTTTATGACGCCGCCGCTCTCTCGTGTCGGGCTGACGGAAGAACAAGCGCGGGCAAGCGGCGCAACGGTGCAGGTGGTGACATTACCGGTGGCGGCGATCCCTCGCGCCCGTGTTATGAACGATACCCGTGGCGTACTAAAAGCGGTAGTGGACGTGAATACGCAGCGTATTGTAGGGGTGTCATTGTTATGCGTCGATTCTCATGAAATGATTAATATCGTTAAAACCGTTATGGATGCAGATTTACCTTATACGGTGTTACGCGACCAGATATTTACCCATCCTACAATGAGTGAGTCTTTAAACGATCTCTTCTCTCTCATTAAGTAAAACATAAATAATGTAGCCCTGTTAATCAGGGCTTTTTTTTGCCTGTCAGACCATAAAAATACGCCAGGACAAATATGCTGGCGTCTGAAAGAAAAGGCTTTAGTCAGGCGTAACGTATTATAACACCATTGAAATAACCCACGACTGGAAATCTCGATGTTAAAAGTTACCACGCTTATTGCTTCATTATTGGCTGCGCCGCTGGCATTTTCCGCCTCCGCCCAGCCGCTAACTGACGTTGAATATATCAGCGTTTCTGCGGTGGCAGCAACGCCGTCAATGCTTGAAGACGCTATTGCCAGACTGGCGCAAAGTAAACAGGCGTCGTCATGGAAAATAACGTCCATGCGTATTGATAATACGGGTTACGCCACTGCGATATTATATAAATAAGGAGAGCCTGAGATGGATAAATATCTTCGTCTGTTAAGTCAGGGGGATCGGCTGGGATTAACATTAATTCGCCTGAGTATCGCCATCGTTTTTATCTGGATTGGACTACTAAAATTTGTGCCCTATGAGGCAGACAGTATTACCCCGTTTGTGGCGAACAGCCCGTTTATGTCTTTTTTCTATGAACATCCGGAAGAATATCGTCAGCATCTGACTCATGAGGGCGAACTAAAACCGGAGGAACGCGCCTGGCAAACGGCCAATAATACGTATGCGTTTTCGGATGGTCTGGGCGTGGTGGAATTGATTATCGCGGCGCTGGTACTGGCTAACCCTGTCAGCCGCTGGTTAGGGCTGGCGGGCGGCGTGCTGGCATTCCTGACGCCATTTGTCACGCTGTCGTTTTTGATCACCACGCCGGAGGCCTGGGTTATGCCGCTGGGCGATGCGCATTATGGTTTTCCGTATTTATCGGGCGCCGGGCGGCTGGTATTAAAAGATACGTTAATGCTGGCAGGTGCGGTGATGATCATGGCGGACTCCGCCCGTTCGTTACTTTTACAGCGCCAGTAGCGACCCTCTTACCCTCTTTATGCCGCGATTCGTCGGGTGGCGCTTGCGCCATCCGACAATGTGTTGATGAATGATGGACTACCCTGCCAGAAGTTCCTGTTCCACCTGTTGAACCTGCGCCTCCAGCGTATTGCGAATTTCGGTTAGCGCCCGTTCCTGCTCGGAGAAATAGGCTTCCTTATCCGCAACGGAAGAGGCGAGCCGCCAGGCGTTTTCTGTTTCCAGCTGCGTTATCTCTTTCAACAGCGCGTCGATTTGCGTGCGGAGCTGGCGTATTTTATGGCGCAGATGTTCCAGGTTATTGAGCCTGTCGCTTGCCATCATCGGTTCCAGACCGCTTTGCAGCTGCGTCAATAACGCGCGAATTGCCGCCAGATCGGCATTCTGCCGCGCCTGATTAAGTTGTACCATCATCTGGTGCGCTTTTTCTTTTAATTCATCGGCGACCACATCCGGGTGACACAGGCGGCTGGCCTGACGCCACAAACGTTTTAATTCACTGCGTTCGTCTGCCGACAAACGTTGATCGCGGGCGTAGCGGAATTGCGCTTCCTGCTGCTGCTCCCGGTACTGGTGATAGTCCTGTTCCGCATTTTCCTGCGCCTGGCGGAATGCGCTGTCGTCCTGATGGGAAAAATCTGCTTCCAGCTCGCGAATTTCCGCCAGCAACGCGGTGATTAACTCCGTCTGCTGCTGGATTCGCTGACGGATGCCCACCGCTTCGCGCGAGGCGGCATTCAATCCTGTCCACTGCTGTTTTAGCGTTGCCAGTTGATCCACGGCCTGGGAAATAAATTGCAGGCAGGATTGATAATCCTTTTCCCGGCGTTTTATTTCGGCTTCTTGCTTACGCTGCATACTCACCGCGAGCTGTTTACGCAACTCCAGAATACGGCTCATCAACGGCCCGAGACGCAGATGATAGAGGTCGTTGAAATCGTCGAGGATTTGTACCCGCGCATTTCGTTTGTCAATCAGATCGCGAAGTTGGGCTTCAAGCGCTTTCAGCTCCAGCTTACTGGCGGCAATAGAGGGATCTTGCCACGTCGAGAGCGCCCGTTGAGCCTGTAGCCAGGCGGCGATCTCTTGCATGGCGTCACTGAATCGACGAGCTTCAATCGCCTGGGCAATCGCGCTGATTACGGCATCCTGCGGCTCATTTTTCAGGTAGATGAGCTGCTGACGGATAATCTCTTCGTCCTCAAGTTCGATGGCGCTTTTGATGATCTCTAAACGTTTGATGATCTTATTCATGACGTTGATGCCTGGCGTGGCTCAAAAACGGATAACAGATACCAGGTCTGATTCACCTTTTTGAAAATACTGAAAAAATACTAAATGTATTCTGTAGGGTGTCGTACTTTTCGTCCAGAGTTATTCACATATTTTATACTCGGCGTCTGTCACCCGTAACGTTCTATATCGGCGCGCACTCTTTTCTTTTTACTCCCCGCGACATCTTTTTTTACACGATAACGTTAACGTCCGGAGTTGAGCCTTGACAAACGATTGCGCCTTGCGGCAGCGAGAGCGAAATGTTAAAAGGTGCCCCTCAATAAAAACGATACAGGGGTAGGACGTGAAAAACGCGTCAACTGCATCCGGCGCCAGCGTGTCGGATGCCGCGTCGAAGAATGAACCGACGCTTCAGCGGGGGTTGAAAAACCGCCATATTCAGCTAATTGCGCTGGGCGGCGCCATTGGCACCGGACTGTTTCTGGGCATCGGCCCGGCGATTCAAATGGCGGGGCCGGCTGTTTTGTTGGGCTATGGCGTTGCCGGGATTATCGCTTTTCTCATTATGCGCCAGTTGGGTGAAATGGTCGTGGAAGAGCCGGTTTCCGGATCGTTTGCCCACTTCGCCTGGAAATATTGGGGGCCGTTTGCGGGCTTTTTGTCGGGTTGGAACTATTGGGTCATGTTTGTGCTGGTCGGGATGGCGGAGCTGACCGCGGCGGGCATCTATATGCAGTACTGGCTGCCTGACGTACCAACATGGGTATGGGCGGCGGCGTTTTTTATTATCATTAATGCCGTGAATCTGGTGAACGTTCGTCTGTATGGCGAAACGGAATTCTGGTTCGCGCTGATTAAAGTGCTGGCGATTATCGGCATGATAGGTTTTGGTCTGTGGCTGCTGTTCTCCGGCCACGGCGGCGAACATGCCAGCATTGATAACCTCTGGCGTTATAACGGTTTCTTCGCTACCGGTTGGCATGGTTTGCTTCTGTCGCTGGCGGTGATTATGTTTTCTTTTGGCGGACTGGAGCTGATCGGCATTACTGCGGCGGAAGCGCGCGATCCGCAAAAAAGCATCCCGAAAGCGGTGAATCAGGTGGTATACCGTATTTTGCTGTTCTACATCGGTTCGCTGGTGGTGTTGCTGGCGCTCTATCCGTGGGTAGAGGTGAAATCCAATAGCAGCCCTTTTGTGATGATCTTCCATAACCTGGACAGTAATGTGGTGGCTTCGGCGCTGAATTTCGTTATTCTGGTCGCGTCGCTTTCGGTATATAACAGCGGCGTTTATTCGAATAGCCGAATGCTGTTCGGCCTGTCCGTACAAGGCAACGCGCCGAAATTTTTAACCCGCGTCAGCCATCGCGGCGTACCGGTGAACTCGCTGATACTTTCCGGAGCGATTACCTCGCTGGTGGTGCTGATCAACTATCTGTTGCCGCAAAAAGCGTTTAGCCTGTTGATGGCGCTGGTTGTCGCGACGCTATTGCTAAACTGGATAATGATCTGTCTCGCGCATTTACGTTTTCGCGCGGCGATGCGTCGTAAAGGGCGCGAGACGCAATTTAAGGCGCTGTTCTATCCCGCCGGAAACTATTTGTGCATTGCGTTTCTGGCGCTGATTCTGGTGTTAATGTGTACGATGGACGATATGCGATTGTCGGCGATTTTGCTGCCGGTATGGATTGTATTCCTGTTTATCGCGTTTACCGTTTTGCGCCGTAAGGCTCATTAACTTTTTTGCCCGATCCCATGCTCATGCGATCGGGCAATCCATTAATGCCGCAATGTCCCTGACAGCGCGCGAATATCGCTGCCGGTCGGCGTCTGATGAATACGCAAGCCAAACTCTTCCACCACGGCAAAAATATGGTCGAAAATATCGGCCTGAATGCTCTCATATTCCAGCCACACGACGGTATTGGTAAAGGCGTAGATCTCTATCGGCAAACCATGATCGTCAGGCGCCAGTTGGCGTACCATCAGCGTCATATCTTTACGGATGCGCGGATGGTGGCGTAAATATTCGTTCAGATAGGCGCGAAATGTTCCGATATTGGTCATTCGGCGGTGATTTAAGGCTGATTCCGGCGCATCCAGTTGTTTATTCCATTCATCGATTTCCTGATGACGGCTGGTAAGATACGGCTTTAACAGTTGCGCGGTTAATAGCCGCTGTTTTTCATCATCATCCAGAAAATGGATACTGGTCGCGTCAATATTAATGCTGCGTTTAATCCGGCGTCCGCCGGACGCAGACATGCCGCTCCAGTTTTTGAACGAGTCGGAAACCAGCGACCAGGTGGGTATGGTGGTGATGGTATTATCCCAGTTTCGTACTTTTACCGTGGTTAAGCCAATATCAATGACCGCGCCATCTGCGCCATATTTCGGCATTTCCAGCCAGTCGCCCAGTTTGAGCATATCGTTGGCGGAAAGCTGTATACCGGCAACCAGGCCAAGAATCGGGTCTTTAAAGACCAGCATTAATACCGCGGCCATCGCGCCAAGCCCGCTGATTAAAATTGCTGGTGACTGGCCAATCAGCAGTGAGATCATCAGAATGCCGACGATAATTGCGCCGATGAGCTTAATACCCTGAAATATTCCTTTTAGCGGTAACTGAGAGGCGGCGGGCCATTTTTGCGATAGATTGAAAATCACGTCCAGCAAGGAAAATAACGACAGCAGGGCGTAGGTCATAATCCATAACTGCGCGCAGGTCGTCAGGATATCCGCTGCCTCACTGCCTTTTTGTAGCCAGAGCGCGGCCTGAATATTGACAATGATGCCTTGCAGCGTAAAAGCCAGACGATGGAATAATTTATTCTGGGTAATAATTTGCAGCCACAGGCGGGAACTGGCGATGGCGCGTTTTTCGAAAGCGCGCAGTACTATCCAGTGCAAAATAATATGCACGACAACTGCTGTCAGAAAAATAATACCAAATATCACCACCAGCGATGTGGTGTGATTCATTTCAATTCCCGCTAAATCTTCTACCTGGGATATCAATTCCTGCATAATCTCTCCTTTATAAACAGCAGCCTATGATGACTGCTGAATGGCATTTATGCAAATCAGGACGCCTGCGCTTCAGGCATAATCAGCAACAGACGGGTAAAAGCGCCTCTGGGTTTATCCATACGCTATATTTTATCCAGCGCCCTATAAACGTTGTTATTTTACGCGGTTCCCTCTTTTTGAACAGGCGCCAGTCCGTCAACAATGAATGAAAACTTTTTAACCAGAATGTTTAAAACGATTGCAATATCTCTGTCGGATAATGATTAGCACCGTCGTACCTATCAACAATAACATTAAGGAACATCGGATGACCCAAAAGCGTACCCTGCTAAAATACGGCATACTCTCGCTGGCGCTGGCCGCGCCATTATCTGCCTGTGCGTTTGACTCTCTTACGGTGATCGGCGATAGCCTTAGCGATACCGGAAATAACGGTCGCTGGACCTGGGATAGTGGTCAAAATAAGCTCTACGACGAACAGTTGGCCGAACTATATGGGCTGGCATTAAGCCCTTCCAGCAATGGCGGCTCTAATTATGCCGCCGGCGGCGCGACGGCGACCCCGGAATTAAACCCGCAGGATAATACCGCCGATCAGGTACGGCAGTGGCTTGCCAAAACGGGGGGAAAAGCCGACCACAACGGTTTGTATATTCACTGGGTCGGCGGAAACGATCTGGCGGCGGCCATCGCGCAACCAACCATGGCACAGCAAATAGCCGGTAATAGCGCCACTAGCGCGGCGGCGCAGGTAGGGCTGTTACTGGATGCCGGCGCCGGGCTGGTCGTGGTGCCAAACGTACCGGATATTAGTGCGACGCCAATGCTTCTGGAGGCGGTAATCACCGCCGGGCTGGGCGCAGCGGCGCCCCCGGCGCTAAAAGCGGCGTTAGAGGCGCTGGCGGAGGGCGCTACGCCCGATTTCGCCAGTCGGCAACAGGCGATCCGCAAGGCGTTGCTGGCGGCGGCTGCAACGGTAAGCAGCAATCCGTTTATTCAGCAACTGCTCGTTGAACAACTGCTGGCGGGCTATGAAAAGGCGGCAGAGCAGGCGTCAGCTCTGACCGATTATTATAATCAGATGGAAGAGAAGGGGCTGGAGCAACACGGCGGCAATATAGCCCGTGCCGATATCAACGGCCTCTTTAAGGAAATTCTTGCCAACCCGCAGGCGTTTGGTCTGACAAATACCGTAGGTATGGCCTGCCCGCCGGGCGTATCCGCTTCGGCGTGCTCCTCGGCAATGCCAGGATTTAATGCGTCGCAGGACTATCTGTTTGCCGATCATTTACATCCCGGTCCGCAGGTCCATACCATTATTGCGCAATATATTCAGTCGATCATTGCCGCGCCGGTACAGGCGACATACCTGAACCAAAGCATTCAGTCGATGGCGCAAGGCAGTCGTACCACGCTTGACAGCCGTTATCAGCAGCTTCGCCAGGGGGAAAACCCTGTCGGTTCGCTGGGCATGTTCGGCGGATACAGCGGGGGATATCAACGTTATGATAATAATGAGGCCGACGGGAACGGTAATCATAATAATCTGACGGTTGGCGTCGATTATCAGCTTAACGAGCAGGTTCTGCTGGGAGGGCTGATAGCCGGTTCTCTGGATAAGCAACATCCTGACGATAATTATCGTTATGATGCCCGCGGTTTTCAGGCCGCCGTATTCAGCCATTTACGCGCCGGTCAGGCGTGGCTGGATAGCGATTTACACTTTCTGTCCGCTAAATTCAGTAACATTCAGCGCAGTATAACGCTCGGTGCGCTAAGACGGGTGGAAGAGGGCGAAACCAACGGTCGGCTGTGGGGCGCGAGGTTAACCAGCGGTTATGATTTTGTCATGGTGCCGTGGTTAACGACCGGACCGATGCTGCAATATGCATGGGATTACAGCCACGTTAATGGTTATAGCGAGAAGCTCAATACCAGTACATCAATGCGTTTTGGTGACCAAAACGCCCATTCGCAGGTGGGTAGCGCTGGCTGGCGTCTGGATCTTCGCCACAGCATCATTCACTCCTGGGCGCAGATTAATTATCGCCGTCAGTTTGGCGATGATACGTATGTGGCGAACGGCGGCCTTAAATCGACCGCGCTGACGTTTAGCCGCGACGGAAAAGCGCAGGATAAAAACTGGGTTGATATCGCGATTGGCGCAGATTTTCCGCTGTCGGCAACGGTGTCCGCTTTCGCCGGGCTGGCGCAAACGGCAGGGTTAAGCGATGGCAATCAAACCCGTTATAACGTTGGGTTTAGCGCCCGATTTTGATGACACGCCAGGGAGGGCCAACCCCGTTCGTTCGTGACACGATGAGCCGAAAGCGCAACGGTAAGTTTTATAAAAAGTAAGTATTTTCAAAAATGTGGGTGAAGCCTGTGACGTCGTTTGTAAATTATCGTATAAGCGGAGTTTACGTTTTTGGCGGGGCGCAGGTATGAATAAAGAGTCCATATTTCGTCAGTTGGAGCTACGGCTAGCCGGATGTTCACTAACAGCTGACGCGTTAAGCGCGTTTAGCGCAATGGCGATTGCCGACAGTCTCAGGCAAAAACGCAGCATTATTAGTCACCATCTTAATAACTTGCATCGTGAGCAGCGGGTGGTCAAAGTGAATAGCCGCCCGGTGCTGTTCCTGCCCGTCGAGGCGCTACGTCGTCACCACCGGCTGGTGGTTCGACAGGGGGATTACGCGTCCATTCAGGCGCTGTGCGCGGAGCGGCAGGACAGTCTGGAGCTGCTCATTGGCGCGCAGGGCAGCTTGCAGGAGTCCCTGCGTCAGTGTAAGGCGGCGATCAGTTATCCCGGCGCGGGCTTGCCTTTGCTGCTGCGCGGCCCGACGGGGACAGGAAAAAGTTTTTTGGCGCGTCAGCTTTGGCAGTACGCCATCGAGCAGGGCATTTTGCCCCCGGAGGCGCCCTTTACCGTGTTTAACTGCGCCGAATATGCTAATAACCCGGAATTGCTGACGTCAAAATTATTTGGTCATGCCAAAGGTGCTTTTACCGGCGCAGACAGAGCGGTATCCGGGTTAATTGAGACCAGTAATGGCGGCGTATTGTTTATCGATGAAGTGCACCGTTTACCGCCGGAAGGGCAGGAAAAACTGTTCCATTTTATGGATAACGGCACCTGGCGTCGCTTAGGCGAAAGCAGCGATGAACGCAGCGCCACGGTACGCCTGATATTCGCCTCTACCGAAGATCTGGAAAAGCACTTTCTGGCGACATTTATTCGCCGGATACCGGTCATTGTCAAAATTCTGCCTATCGCCGAACGCGGACAGTATGAGCGGCTGGCGTTTATTCACCATTTTTTTCGTCGCGAGGCGCAGCGTCTTCATCACGATTTGTCGCTGGATAGTGAAATTATCAGCCAACTGATGCAGGAGACCCTGGAAGGGAATGTCGGCGGCCTGGAAAATCTCATTCGTAATATTTGCGCCAGCGCCTGGACTTTCGGCCAGCGTGACGATGGGGTACTGGAAGTAAAAGCCGGGCAACTGCCGGATCGTCTGCTGGTGGAGGTGCCCTTTACCGTTCCGCAGACGGCGGAACGCGTCATGATTTATCGCGAAGGTGGCGTTTTTCCGCGAGTTTCCGGTCAGCATCAGGAATATTTACGGTTGACGGAAAACATTTGCGGCCTGTGCGAAGAGCTGGCGCAGGAGAATATTTCCGCACGGACGTTTGACAAGCTGGTCTATCAAAACCTCACGTTATATCTCGATGCCTTAATGAATAAAGAGAGCCCTCGCGCTCGTCAGGACAAGCGGCTGCGTTTTATCGAAGATGTCGGGAAAGCGATCGCTGCACATTACGATCTCGAACTGAATGCGGAATTCGCTTATCTCACTGGACGTTACCTTACCAGCCTGCCGTTAACGCCGGTGGAGGCGTCGCCATCGGTTCGCCATGTGATGCTGCGCTGGCTGGAGGAGGCGCCGGGGCTGGCGCAGCGTGTGGCGCAAAAACTGCTGGACGTGGTAAATAATAAATATGATTTGTTGATCGACACGCTCGACAGACTGGTCGTGGCGGCCATCGTCAGTAATGCCATTGACGCCACCAGCGGCGGTAAGGTAAAAGCGCTGATCATCGCGCATGGTTATTCGACCGCCAGCAGCATTGCAGGCGTGGCGAACCGTCTGATTGGCGAAAAGATTTATCATGCGATGGATATGCCGATGGAGGTCGCGTTTAGCGATGTCAGCCGGGCCATTGTCGATTATCTCCAGCATACGGATACCCGCGCAGGCGTCATGGTGCTAATCGATATGGGATACACCAAAGAGATCGCCGATGCGCTTTTGAGCGTAATTCATGGCCCGCTGGTGGTGGTCGATAACGTTACGACGCGTCTGGCGCTGAACGTGGCCAGCGAGATCGCGCTGCAAAAAAACATCGAACAGATCGCCGAAGAGATCGTCCCGTTAAATCAGTCGCGCTGGGATGTCTTCTGGCCCGCGCAGAAAAAAGCGCGCGCGCTGCTGGTGACCTGTATTACCGGCATCGGGACGGCGTTTAAATTTAAAAATTTGATGGAAAAAAGTCAGTTGACCGACTTTGATATTAATATTATCGCCTGTGAATATACCCGTCTGAAAAACAGCCGGATGGCGGCCTCGTTGCTGAATCAGTATGAAGTGATTGCGGTTGTCGGCACCATTGACCCGCAGCTGGCGGGTGTTCCCTGGGTGGGGATTGAAGAGCTGCTTGGCGAGCAGGGGTATGCGCATTTAAGTCAGTTATTAAGCGGTTATCTTAACGATAAACAAATTGCGTTAATTAATAAAAATATGGTTCGCGAATTTTCGTTGCATAATGTGGTTAATTCGTTGACCATTCTCAATGCCAATAAGACGATAGGGCATATCGAAACGATTATTGCCGAATGGCAAAATACGCTGGGCTTCAGCTTTAATAATAATTTGATTATTAGTTTATATGTTCATTTGAGCTGTATGATTGAGCGGCTGGTCATGCGCAATGAAATTACCCACTATAAAAACATGACGGAATTTAACGAGCGGCATGGTGAATTTATCGCGATGGTAAATCATTCGTTTCAGCGGTTGAAAATTCTTTATAACGTGGCGCTGCCGGTAGCGGAAATTGGCTATATTCACGATATTTTCGAATTACGGATAGAGGATTTTCGCTGGTAGCCGCGGTAGTTCAGGAAAAAAGGGGCGCTAGCGCCCCGCAGAAGAAAGGCCTGATGGCGCTACGCTTATCAGGCCTACAGATCGCTTTGTAGGCTGGATAAAGCGAAGCCGCCATCCGGCATAACTATTAATATTCAACTTTCCACATATACCGGCGGGTGGTCAGTGGGTGATTACGGGCTGTCGCCAGAGCGAGGTTATAAACGTCCAGCACACAGTTGTGCAACAGACCGCAGAAGTATTCGCCAACGTCGGTGGACAGATCCTGAATGCCGAGTTTATCCGCATCGATCAACTGCAGTTTTCCCTGATAGCGTTCAATAAAGCGAATCGCACGATCGTCCAGCGGGCGAGTGCGACCACTGCTTTGCAGCAATATAAACGGCGTGCCCGGCTCGGTGATTTCGAACGGTCCGTGGAAATACTCTCCGCTATGTATGCTGGCGGAGTTGATCCACTGCATTTCCAGCAGAATACAGATAGACTCTTGATGCGCGGCGCCGAAAGAGGGGCCGCTGCCCATCATATAGACCACCTTCTCATCCTTCCATTCGGCGGCGAAACGCTGAGCATCTTCTTGTACCTGCCGTTGGGCGCCGTGAATAACGTCGCTAAAGCGCCCAAACGCGCTGACTAACTCATCGTATTGCGCATAGCCCTCTGTTTGGGCGAGAATTTCCAGCGCCAGCCACAGGCTGTATGCGGCTTTTTGTTGTGCAGGGTCGACCGTTTCCGGATAACGCGCCCACTGATATTCAATGATGTAGTCGCTGTATTCGCACAGTGGCGTGTCAGGTTGGTAAACCAGACCGATGGTCGCCGCCCCTTTTTCACGCGCCACGCGGGCGGCTGCGACGGTTTCCGCCGTATTGCCCTGCTGCGAGGCGAGAATAACGACGCTATTTTTTCCTAATGCTTTTGGTGTGGCGTGGACAAATTCATTACTGGTGATATAACCGACAGCCAGTTTTGACGCTTCACAGTCCAGAAAGTATTTCCCTGGCCAGAAGCCGGTTAATGAACCGCCGCAGCCGACAAACCAGACGCGTTCAATGTTTTGTTTACCTAAAATATCGCTAATAATACGGTGGGCATTTTCATGAGCAACAGACATATTTATCTCCTTAGCGTGTAGCGCGTCCTCCGCAACAGCGCGGATAATAACGAGCATTAATAAAAATTAAATTTCTTGCTTACTTTTCATTTTTTGATGGAATTGCGGATCTTTGGGTATCGCCGGATTAATGCCTTTTTGCGGGGGTAATATCGCGCATAGCATTTGCAGCGGAATGATATATTCAAAGACGGCAAAGTCCTCATCATTGACAAACGGGAAATTCAGATTCAGACCATTATTTTCTACCTGCGGGCCGATGCGGTAAATAGACGGCGTCCACTCACTGAGTATTTGCGCCAGCCGATCCTGACGCGCGTCAGGCTGCGGGTCGAGCATAATGAGTGCGGATTGCGCATTAAAGGCATTGTAAATACCGTGAATAAACTCCTCGAATTCGTAGCCCGACACCGGGCAGCGCAACGTCTCCAGCATCTTGAGCGCACCCTCCTGCACCGTACCGAACAGCGTTGCCGGGCCGGTCAGACGAATATCTGCGCTATCGCGCAGCGCCAGCGCATTGGTTTGCGCCCACGCCTGCGAGGCGGTAATCAGCGCGGGCAGGTGGTTAAAGGTCTTTTCCATCCGTAGCAGCAGTGACCGGCGCTGTTCGCCGTCCAGCCGCTGTTGCTGCCCGGCGACGGCGAGCGCCAGCAGCATCAAATTGAGAACCGTGCAGTGATAGCCTTTTGTTTTCGCGCCAGCGGTTTCTTCGCCGCAGGGAACGGTAAGGATATAATCCGCCGCCCGGTCGATAGTCGCAGGCGCCACGCCAGCCATTGAGGCGGTGATATGACCAACATTGCGGGCGCGCTCCATCGCCGCCAGCGTTGAGAGGCTGCCGCCGCCCTGGGAGATGCCGACAACCAGCGCCTTGCCGCTGCGGGCAAGCGTCTCGTCGTCAAGCATAAACGGCCAGCAGACATCCACCGGCAATGCGCACCAGCGCTGCATAAACGCGCGAGCGGTCAGCGCGCCGTGGTATGACGTGCCGGAGCCTGTCAGAATAATGCGGGTGACGCCGCGTTCCGTTAGCGCCTGCGCCGCGCGCCAGAGATCTTCCCGCGTCTGCGTCAGCATCTCCAGCAGGCGAAGGGGCGTCTCGTTCATATAGTCTTCTACTTGCATAGTGTTACCTCTCGTCAAAGCAGGCCCAGCGCGCTGGCAAGAAGCCCAAACGCGACGGTGCCTAACAGGATCCAGTTAATGTTCACGCCCTTACGGATAAGTTTGTACATGCCAAGCGTGAAGAGCAGCGGCAGCAGGGAAGGGAGGATTTTGTCAATAAAATCCTGCACTTTCATGGTAGTCTGCCCGGCGGTAAAGCTCAGCGGGGTTGTAATGTCGATCATGCTGGCGGTCATGGCGCCGACGACCATCAACCCGACGATTGACGCGATATAAGTCACCCTGTCCATCAGCCCGCTTTGCCAGAGGCGCATCAGCCAGGTGGTCCCCGCCCGGTAGCCCAGCTTGAGGGCGTACCAGCGGCAGAGGATGTGCGGAATGTTATAGACCAGTAGGGCGAGAATCGGCCCCAGAATGCTGCCCTGCTGGGCAAAGTAGATCCCCATCCCGGCGGCGATAACTTTCAGCGATCCCCAAAAGATGGAATCGCCGATCCCGGCCAGTGGCCCCATCAGGCTGGTTTTAACGGCATTGATCGACTCTTCGTTAAAGTCCGGGTTGCGTTGATTTTCCTCCTCCATCGCAATCGACAGGCCAAAGACAAACGTTGACAGATGCGGCGTGGTATTAAACAGCACCAGATGGCGCTGTAAGGCGCGCCCCAGTTCGGCGGGGTCCTGGTAGATACGCTTTAGCGCTGGCGACATAGCGAAGGCATAGCCCATATGCTGCTGGCGTTCATAGTTCCACGATCCTTGCAACGTAAAGGAGCGCCAGAAAACGCTGCGTAAATCGCGGGCGGTGATGCGGCTTTCGCTTTGCGAGTGAGCCTGTGCGTCGTCGATCAGGGTCTGCGTCACTTCACTCATGATTAGCCCTCCTGTTGGGATGTGTTAAGAAACTGGCTGATAATGAAAGCCAGCACCACGGCAAACAGCGCGATGGCGATGATGTCCAGTTTGGTATATGCGGCGATCAGAAAGCCCAGCCCAAGGTAAGGCATTAATTTGCTGCTAAGCATCATGCTGATCAGCAACGCGAAACCCAGCGCCGGCAAAATCTTACTGGCGACAACCAGGCCATTGGTAATAAAGGCGGGAATGGCGTCGAGGAACCAGGTGACGGCGGCAGAACCGAGCAAAATGGCGAAAAAGACCGGCAGAAAACCGCTTAGAAAATAGAGCAGCGTTGGGCCTCCCAGGTGCATAACGGCAACCATCCGGGTATTACCCTGCGCCGCATAACGATCGGCCATGTGGCCAAAGCGGGCGTTAACCACGCGCACCAGGACGCCGAGGGTCTGCGCCAGCATAGAGATAGGAATCGCGATGGTCAGCGCCGCTTCGGGCCCGCGCCCGGACATAATAGAAAACGCGGTCGCCAGCACCGAACCGGTGACGACATCAGGCGGTACCGCGGCGCCGATAGCGACATTACCTAAAAAGATCAGTTCCAGCGTCGCGCCGATCAGAATGCCTTCGTGTAAATTGCCGCAGACCAGACCGGTGAGGGCGCACATCACCAGCGGACGGTCAATCATCGACACGCCGAGTAAACGCCCGTCAAGAATGCCCAGTGCGGCAATCAGGCCGAGCAGCGTTGCGGTGAGCAACATAGTGACCTCCGGGTTCAGAGTTTATCGTTAAGCAATTCGGCGGAATGAGCCGGAACCTGGCGCATTTCCAGACGGATGCCTTTGGCTTTTAGCGCCTGGCTATCGGCAATCTCCTGCTCGGTCAGGTATATGGCTTTGCCGAACTGCTGCGCGCCCTCTTTTTGCGCGATACCGCCGTAGTTGATAACGCTAATCCCTGGCACTTTCTCGACGAAGGCGAGGGTTTCGGCGGTATTTCCCAGCACCACCATCACTTTTTTGTGATCCAGCTTGCCGCTGGCGAGTTTTTCCGCCGCCTGTTCCACCGTGATAATGTCCAGCGACACGCCAGCGGGTTTTGCCAGACTTAATGACATAGAGACAAACGCGTCGCCGGCGGCGTTGGCGTTAGCGACGATGATATGGTCGATATCCAGCGCCCGGGTCCAGGCGAAGACCACCTGGCCGTGCAGCAGGCGGTAATCAATGCGCACTAATTTGATCATGGGATTCTCCCTGTAGGTCAGCGGATGGTTGTGTTATTAGCGTGTTGATAAAGACAATGGATTCACGCGCCGCATTGGTGGCGTAGGTAATGGCCGCGTCTGTGCTTTCTTCTTCACAGAGTAAAAACTCCAGCAACAGGGTCATGTTGACGCCAGCCACCACAAAAACGTGACGGTGACGCATCAGCACTTTCGCGGCGCTATTGTTGATGCTGCCGCCGAGCAGATCGGTAAACACCACCACTTCTTCGCCGTTGGCTTGCGCGATCAGATTTTCGAGGGTTTGTTCAAGCTGCTCCGTGGTGACAATATCGCCATCGTAGGCGCAAACCGGTGTCACGCCGTGTTCGTCGCCAATCAGCAGCGATAGACTGTTAATAAGTCCGCGGGCAAAAGGGCCATGGCTGGCTACATAAACATGTCTCACCCGTTTTCTCCTTCATCCAGATAGGGGGTATCCAGATATGGCAAACGGCGTGCCAGTTTTAAATGTTATTTATTTTCAATAAATTGAAAGAGGAAGTTAACACTAGCGATGTAAAACCTGGCACTTCGCGCCATTGATCATTGAGGAACCTGGCAGAAAGGTGAAAAAAGCCGGACGGGCGTCCGGCTTAGGCAGGGGATTAAACTTCCGTCAGTGTGGTTTCAAGCGGCAGACGTGATTTCGGCAGCCCGGCGTTGAAATCCTCGACGCTATGATGGCCGACCGGCACCACGACCAGACTGGTATAGCCTTTTTCTTTCAGACCAAATTCAGCGTCGAGCACCTCGGCGTCGAAACCTTCAATGGGGACGGCGTCGAGACCCATCGCGGCGACGCCCAGCAGAAAGTTGCCGACGTTCAGATAAACCTGCTTCGCCATCCACTGGTGGTCATCTTTCAGCGAGACGCGGTGCATATCGGCGAAAAAGCGGCGACCTTTATCATTTGCCGCTTTAGCTTCCGGCGTAGCGAAACGGCCATCAGCATCTTCCTGATCGACGACGCGCTCAAGCCATGCGTCATCCATTGCGGTTTTGGCGCAGAAGACCACCACATGGGAGGCGTCCAGCATTTTGCGTTCGTTGAACGTGTAGTTTCCGGCAGCGGATTTTGCTACGCGCGCTTTGCCTTCTTCCGTACTGGCGACAATAAAGTGCCACGGCTGGGAATTGGTGCTGGAGGGGCTGTACTGTAGTAGTGTTTTTATTTTATCCGCTTCTTCGGCGGTCAGTTTTTTGCTGGGATCGAACGCCTTAGTGGAGTAGCGCTGTAAGGCGACAGAAACGATATCCATAAATGCTCCTGGTTGGTTTAGTACCCTTTTGTATCAGCAGGGTACCGGGTTATCGGTAAAAAGATAAGGGAGGAAAATGCGGAAACGGTTATTGCATCAGCGCGGTCGCAGGCGCAGTTGCTCTCTTTTAGGCAGCCCGTCTACAACCAGATTCCATGAGTCATTTATCAAATCGTTGAGTAGCGAGACGGTGATATCCTCGCCCGCATAGACTGAAATCCAGTGTTTCTTATTCATGTGATAGCCAGGCGCAATGCTGGGGTAAATTTGTTGATTTACCAGGGATTTTTGGGGATCAGACTTCAGGTTCACCACTGGGCGACAGTGATGTTCAGTGAAAAGCATGAATATTTTGCCGCCGACTTTAAACACATCGTACTGTGGGCCGAAAGGCCAGCAGTGTTCGGTAAAAGGCAGTTCCAGCGCAAAGCGTTTTGCCCAGGCGTGCAGTGTTTGACCGTCCATTATTGCTCCTCGCGAGTCAGCGCGCGCCACATCGCTTCGAATCCCAGCGCAATATATTCGCCAGCGCGAGCGGGATCGCGCGCGGCGAAATCCATTGTTGTTTCAGCCAGCGCCAGAAAAAGGCCGTCGCCGAAGGCGCGGTATTCATCCGACATAAACACCATCAAAACGGAACGATGACATAAATCGCGCAATTCGGGGAACATATCGTCGGCCCGTTGTTCCGTCTCTTTGGTGAGCTTTTCGCTGACGGCCAGTTGACGGATCGCCCGATGGCGCGCGGGATGGTTCAGACCCCAACTGATGTAACTGTTCCAGATAAAACGAGTCATCATTTTGGCATCGGTAATGGATCGATCCAGCTCCATTATCATTGACTGGCAGAGATCCTGCTTTAAATGCAAATACAACGTGTTAATCAGCTCATCTTTGGTCGCGAAATAGCGAAACAATGTTCCTTCTGCAACACCTGCGTTACGCGCAATCACCGCCGTTGAGGCGGCGATACCGGATTGCGCTATCGCCTGGGTTGCCGCTTCCAGTAATGCTTGTTTTTTGTCTTCACTCTTCGGACGAGCCACTACACGTTACCCTTATGTCTGGAAAAACATGATTGAATCATGCCCGTTGTCGCGTCGCAACGGTGAATGTCAACCTTTGAAAAGTACCTTGACGGCGTATCTTTGCTTTCTATAATGAGTGCTTACTCACTTATAATCAAGGGCTGCCGCATGAAGTGGTAGAAAAGCATATTGCAGGCCATGCGATAAGCTGTCTCACAATTTGTGTGGTTATTACTATGCTTATTGCTGTTGCCGTAAATGTGCGGTGCGGGAGCCGCTGACGAGTTTGATAGAGGGGAGAGCACGATGACCATTTCCGCTCAGGTTATCGACACGATTGTCGAGTGGATTGATGATAATTTGAATCAGCCGTTACGTATTGATGATATTGCCCGTCATGCGGGGTATTCCAAGTGGCACCTGCAGCGCCTTTTTATGCAGTACAAAGGGGAGAGTCTGGGACGCTACGTGCGTGAACGGAAGCTAAAACTGGCGGCGCGCGACCTGCTCGACACCGACCAGAAGGTGTATGATATTTGTCTCAAGTATGGTTTTGATTCGCAGCAAACCTTTACGCGCATTTTTACCCGCACGTTCAACCTGCCGCCAGGCGCTTATCGTAAAGAAAAGCATGGCCGTACGCATTGAAATGTTTAATCGGCCAGCGAAAACCAGCGCCGCCAGATAAAGCGAATAACATAATATTCCAGCGCGCCGAGCAACAGAAACCATAAACAAAACAACAAAGTATAAAGCTGGTTGAGATCCATAAGATGAAAGATCCCGACCAGTTTTTGCGCCAGCGCAAGGCCGAGCGAAGGGGCGGGCAGCAGCAGGCTGGAGAGCAACGCCATCAGCAAAATACCGGCAGCGGTCATCAATGATTCAAGCGGGTGTTTCATGGCTTTGTTAAACGTAAGTTAAAACGCCATTGTCCGGGATATCGCCTGGTAAGGCAAATATGCTGTCTATTGTCCCGCCCAGATTTCACAATGTTTTTGTACCAGACCTATCAGCGATCCGCCGTCGGCAATAAACTCCCGCATATATTGCGCTTCGTTACCACCTTTTTTCACCTGCAGACGTAGCGCGTCAATGGCGCTGTCGGCGCCCAGCTTGCGCGCAGAGGGGGTAACGTTGTCCAGCAGACGCAGCGTATCATCTGCCAGGCGACGGCGGTCGCCGGTATAGACATCGGTTAGCACGCCCTCCAGACCATAGCGGCAAGCCTGAAAACGGTTGAATTTATATAACAGATAGTCTTGTTCCTGCGGTTTAAAGGGACGCTCGGTCAGCAGCCAGTGCGCGGTCGCCTGAATCAATCCTGCCATATTGATGGCATGATCAAGGGTGAGCGGCGTATCCATCACCCGAACTTCTACCGTGCCAAAGGCCGGGCTGGGGCGGATATCCCAGTGCAAATCTTTGATGCTGTCGATCATCGTGGTGTAAGACAGACGGCGAAATAGTCCGGCAAACTCTTGCCAGTTACTGACCCACGGCATGGGACCGTTATCGGGAAAAGCGGAAAAAATATTCAGGCGCGCGCAGGCAAAACGGGTGTCAGATCCTTGCATATAGGGAGACGCGGCGGAGAGCGCAATAAAGTGCGGCACAAAATGCGACAGCCCGTGTAAAAGATAAATCGCATCGTCGCCGTTCGCGCAGCCGACGTGGACATGCTGACCGAAAACCGTCGCCTGTTGAATTAAGTAGCCGAAATTTTCCAGCGTGCGTTGATAGCGCTCATTATCACAGACCTCCTGACGCTGCCATTTTTGAAAAGGGTGCGTACCGCCGCCGCAAATGCCGAGATGGTGTTCCGACGCCGCCTGTAAAATAACGTGCTGCATAGCAGAAAGTTGGGCCGCCGCCTGGTCAATATCGCGGCAGACGCCCGTGGCCATCTCCAGCATACTTTCGGTGATATCATGCTTAATTTCTCCCGCAGTAAGTTGGGGCTTAACGGCGTCGATCAGCGTAGAAGAGTCCTGACTTAAATCGTAGCCAGGTGGATTGATCACCTGCATCTCCAGCTCAATACCAAGCGTATAAGGTTCAGAAACGTGAAAATCATTCAGCGACATAGGGATCTCATTTATCGGGGTATTGCGCTAAGTATAGAAGCGGGAGCGCTCCTGTCGTGGGGAACGCGCGTTATTGCAGAAACAAGAGTAATAACGCTATTGCCACGTTGAAACCATTCTGTACGGACGGTACGTTCAGCCATCGTGGCGGCAAAGGCTGGCAGCAGATGTAACGAGACGTGCGTGGCGGTAAGCGAGGTAACTTTTGCGCTATTGAATCCCGGGAGCGTGACGCGGTCTGAAAAGGCTTTATAAACGCTCTCTTTGGCGGAGAAAGCCAGCGTCAGGGCAAGCGGAAAAGGGAGCGAGCTCGCCTGGAGAATTTGGCGCTCATCGCTATCAATAATGGACGGCGCCAGCTCTGTCGCCGTGTGCTGACTCATGATTTTTTCTATATCAATGCCGATACGCTGTCGGGATATGACGGCCAGCGCCGTTGTCGTACAGTGGCTGATGCTGCCAAATAGGCCGTCCGGCCATAGCGGCTGTCGCTTGTCGCCAATACCGGGCACCGCCCTGACGCCCACCTCGCGTAGCGCATGAACGGCGGTGATGCGGCCTGCCAGATGTTCAGCTTTACGCTTGTGTCCGGCAGACCGGAGCCGATCGTGATGAGGCAGCCATAACAGGTCGTGTTCGTGAAAGCTGCTCGCATCAAAGTCGACGATATGCAGCCTGTGTCCGGCAAAGGGAAGGGGAAAATGAGATGTCCGCATCGTTTTTTGCTAATTCCCTCCCCGAATGAGGGAGGGAAGGTTGCCATCAGAAATGGGTATTAATGCTCATATACCACGTACGCCCCGGTTCGTTATAGGTGTACGCGCCAGCGCCCGCCATATAAGCGCCAGTTTGCGTATCCCTGACGGTTTGCGCGTTACCTTCACGCCACAGACGTTTGTCAAAGAGGTTATCCACGCCACCGGTCAGGCTGACATTTTTGGTCACGTCCCAGGTCGCGCTCAGGCCAACAATACTGTATGGGCTGACCGCTTGCTTATCTGTTCCGGTAACGGGGTTACCCTGATAATCATATTTCTTCGGCTCTTGTTTGCCGTACCAGGTGAAGGTCGATTGCAGAGAAACGTCCTGACGTACCTGCCAGCTCAGGGTTGAGTTAAGCGTGTACTGTGGAATAATCGACAGGCGTTCGCCGGTCTCTTTGTTTTTACTCTGCAGCATATACGTAACGTTATTCGTCCATTTGACGGTGTCGCTAACCGGTACGTTTAACGTGCCTTCCAGACCTTCAACGACCGCTTTCGGCACGTTCTCCCACTGATAGACATCCGTTTTGCCGTTGTTGATACGCTGCATCGGCACCGTACCCGCTTCGATCTTATTGCGGTAGTCATTGCGGAACCAGGTGATGCCGGCCAGCCAGCCATCGCGTTTAAATTCCAGACCGATCTCTTTATTGATGCTGGTTTCGGCTTTCAGATCATCGTTACCCATCATATAGCAGCCGATGCCGGTACCCGCGCCAGTCGCGTAGCAACCCTGACCTTTACTGTACAAAATATAGTTTGGATTAGTCTGGTACAGACTCGGGGCTTTATAAGCGCGGGCGATTCCCATTTTCAGGGTAAAGTCATCCCCCAGACCTTGCGACAGGTTGAGGGACGGGCTCCAGTTATCCCCCACAATACTGTGATGATCGAAACGTAGCCCCGGCGTCAGCATGGTGCTGTCGGTCAGTTCCATGTTGTTTTCAGCAAACAGAGAGAAAATTTCCGCTTTTGAATAGGGGCTACGATTGGTACTGCTGTAACCCGGGATATTTCCCCCCATAAAGGTTTGCGAGTTGGAGAGCTCGTCTTTCATACGCTGTTGGGCCCATTCGGTACCCAGCGTCAGGTTTTGATTGACCAGCAGATCGAAAGGAAGGCTCACTTCGCTGTGTAGGGTGACGTCATTCAAATCGGCATCGGCATATTTTTGCGATGCTTTGGGATCGAAAATTCCTTCGGTGCCGCCTGCCAGGCCTTCCGGCATCCGGGAGTTACGGGTATGTTCGTATTGCACCCAGTTACTGGTGGTTACGCCATTATTCCAGCCGCCGTTCCAGGTCAGAGAGTAGTTCTGCCGATAGAGGCGGTTCGTCTCTTTTCCGTAATTATCTTTCACTAGTTGGTTCGTATTGGTGTTCTGAGTATCACCGGCATAGAGGTTGCCCTGGCGACTGTAACCGGCCTCCAGCTCCAGAGACTGAAGCGGAGCAAAATCCCAACGAACCACGCCGTTGATATCTTTGTTAATGACCCCCTCGCGTCCGGCTGGTAACGTGTCGGCGTAACTCCCGGTACGTTCAGACTGATGCCCCTGGTTAATATTACGCGCATCCGCCTGCGTTTTGTCGAGGTTGCCATACAGACGGAAGCTGAAATCCCCGCCCAGCGGGCCGTTCAGGCTAAAGTTAGTGCGTTTGGTCGCGCCTTCGTCTTTATGTTCCGGCGCGTTGAAATAGGTATTCCAGGAGCCGTGCCACTCGCTACCGCCTTTTTTGGTAATGATATTGACCACGCCACCCGCCGCGCCGTTACCGTAGCGTGCAGCGGCAGGGCCACGCAGCACTTCAATGCGTTCGATCATCTCCGGCGGCACCCACGCGGTATCGCCGCGGGTATCGCGTTCGCCGCGCCAGCCCAGGCGCACCGAGTTACGGCTGGTGACGGGTTTACCGTCTATCAGGATAAGGGTGTTTTCCGGCCCCATGCCGCGAATATCGATTTGGCGGTTATTCCCGCGCTGACCGCTGGTGGAGTTGCCGGTCAGGTTCACGCCCGGCATGGTGCGGATGATTTCTGACACGTCGCGCGCGGGCGGATTTTTGCGGATCTCATCGGCGGTGATAGTGGATACGCCAGGCGCCTGTAGGTTTTGCTGGGCAGCGGTCACCACGATGGTGTCTTCATTGGTGAGCACAGCGCTATCGGTTTTTTCTTCCGCCATCACGGGCAGAGCGGCCCCGTAAATCCCTAAATTGACCAGTAAGGTCAGGGAATGAATCTTCTTGTTCATTGTATATCCTGCTTTTCTTTAGCCACATAAGCCAAAGCGCCCGTCAAAGGCATTGGCCGGGTGGTGAAATTGTGTTCGCGCGTCCCATAGCGCGACAATACGCTATTGCAAATGCAAATAGTTATCAATAATATTATCAATATATTTCACCTTTTATATACAAAATTCATAATAAACACAGGGTTATAATGAAAGAGGCGCTGGCAACGGGAAGTGAGGCCTGGTGGAGGACGAAAACCGGGCCGGAATGGATACGGGAAAAAGACGGAAATTATCGGGTCACTTTTTGGTGGCGCGACCCGCAGGGAAACGAAACACACTCCCCGATACGGCGTGTCTGGGTCTACATCACTGGCGTAACCGATCATCATCAAAACGCGCAGCCTCAGACGATGGCGCGTATTGCCGGAACGGATGTCTGGCGCTGGAGTACGGCGCTTAGCGCTAACTGGCGCGGCAGCTACTGTTTTATTCCTACCGAACGCGATGACGTTTTTGCCGATTTTGCGCCGGGCGAAGCGCCCGATCGGAACGCACTGCGTGAAGGCTGGCGACAGCTATTACCGCAGGCGATTGCCGACCCGCTTAATTCGCAAAGCTGGCGGGGAGGACGTGGTCATGCGGTTTCAGCGCTGGAAATGCCGGATGCGCCCCGTCAGCCGGGATGGGATCGTCCTGAAACGCCGTACTCGCCGCCTTTGATGATGCAGTGGCATAGCGAACGTCTGGGTAACTCCCGCCGCGTATGGATATTGACGACCGGAGACGAGGCGCCGGAGGAAAGACCGTTGGCTATTCTGCTGGACGGTCAATTCTGGGCGGAAAATATGCCCGTCTGGCCCGCGCTCGCCTCGCTGACTCATCAACGCCTGCTTCCCGGTGCCGTCTATCTGCTGATTGACGCGATTGATACTCAACACCGCAGCCAGGAGTTGCCCTGCAATGCCGACTTCTGGCTGGCGGTGCAGCAGGAACTGTTGCCGCAAGTCAGAGCCGTGACGCCTTTTAGCGATGATGCCGGACGAACGGTGGTCGCCGGACAGAGCTTTGGCGGCCTGTCGGCGCTGTATGCCGGCCTGAACTGGCCGACGCGTTTTGGCTGTGTACTGAGCCAGTCAGGATCGTTCTGGTGGCCCCATCGCATCACCCCGCCGGAGGGGGAAGTCATTACCCGGCTGAAAACCGGCGCATTGTGCGCGCGCGGACTGCGTATCGTACTGGAAGCCGGCGTGCGTGAGCCGATCGTGTTTCAGGCAAATCAGGCGCTTTATGCCCAACTGAATACCTCGCAGCAGTCCATTTTCTGGCGTCAGGTTGACGGCGGACACGATGCGCTTTGCTGGCGCGGCGGGCTAACGCAAGGGCTGATGCTGCTTTGGCAGCCGCTTATCGACACGCTTTAACCGGGCACATGTCCATGACAGGAGTTGAGTATGGAGTTCAGTAATCCCTTCGATAATCCGCAGGGACAGTTTTACATCCTGCAAAATGCGCAGCGTCAATTCAGCCTTTGGCCAGCGGCGTGCGCGCTTCCCGCAGGCTGGGACGTGGTATGCGAACCGCAATCGCAGGACGCGTGCCAGCAGTGGCTTAATATGCGCTGGACAACCCTGAATCCGGCGCATTATGCCGATAAGCAGGAGGCGAAATGACGCAGCGTTTACCGTTAGTCGCCGCCCAGCCGGGGATCTGGATGGCGGAAAAACTCTCTGATTTACCCTCCGCCTGGAGCGTGGCGCACTACGTGGAACTGAATGGCGAGCTGGATGCCCCCTTGCTGGCAAAAGCGGTAGCGGTAGGGATGCAACAGGCGGATACGCTACGGATGCGTTTTACCGAAGAGAACGGCGAGGTCTGGCAATGGATAGATCCTGAACACACCTTCGGCGAGCCCCCGATTGCCGATTTACGCGACCAGCCCGATCCGCATCTCGCGGCGCTGGCGTTAATGCAGGCGGATTTACGGCAAAACCTGCGCGCAGATAGCGGTAAGCCGCTGGCGTTTCACCAGTTAATCCGCATTGATGATACCCGCTGGTATTGGTATCAGCGCTATCACCATTTGCTGGTGGATGGCTTTAGCTTCCCGGCGATAACTCGCCAGATTGCGGCGATTTATCGCGCCTGGCAGAGCGACGCCCCTACGCCGGAGTCGCCTTTTACCCCCTTTGCGGATGTGGTCGAGGAATATCAGCGCTATCGCCAGAGCGAGGCCTGGCAGCGTGACGGCGCCTTCTGGGCGCAGCAGCGCCGCGAGCTGCCGCCGCCGGCGTCAATTTCTGCCGCGCCGCTGCCGGGGCGGTCGGCGAGCGCGGGTATTCTGCGTATGAAATTGAGCGCGCCGGCGGGGGCGTTTCGCCAACTGGCGGCGCACATGCCTGAGATACCGCGAGCGGATCTTGCCCTGGCGCTGGTGACGTTGTGGCTGGGACGATTATGCGGGCGAATGGATTATGCCGCCGGATTTATCTTTATGCGGCGGATGGGCTCGGCGGCGTTAACGGCGACCGGGCCTGTCCTTAACGTGTTGCCGCTGGCGGTTAACCTTTATGCGACGGAAGATCTGCCAACGCTGGCGAAGCGTCTGGCGGCGCAGTTAAAGAAGATGCGCCGCCACCAGCGTTACGACGCCGAACAGATTGTACGCGATAGCGGGCGAGCCGCAGGGGAGACGCCGCTATTTGGCCCTGTGCTCAATATAAAAGTGTTTGATTATCATCTGGATCTTCCTGGCATACAGGCGCAAACCCATACCCTGGCGACGGGGCCGGTTAACGATCTTGAACTGGCGCTTTTTCCGGATGAAAACGGCGGTCTGGATATTGAATTGCTGGCGAATGCACAGCGTTACGATGGCGCCACGCTCTCCCGCCATGCCTTACGGTTGATGGCGCTTATCACGCAGTTTGCGGATAACCCGGCGCTGCGCTGCGGCGATGCGCAAATGCTGCTGGCGGAAGAACAAACGCAATTAACACACCTTAATAATACGGCGGTAACGATTCCCGCCGCCACGCTTAGCGATTTGGTGGCGCAGCAGGCGCAAAAAACGCCAGAGGCTTCCGCGTTGGCAGATGCGCACTATCATTTTACCTACCGTGAAATGCGCGAACAGGTTGTGGCTCTGGCATACGCGCTGCGGGAACGCGGCGTTCAGCCTGGCGATAGCGTGGCGGTGGCGTTGCCGCGGTCGGTTTTTCTGACTTTAGCGCTGCATGGCATTGTCGAGGCGGGCGCCGCCTGGCTGCCGCTGGATACCGGTTATCCTGACGATCGGCTGCGAATGATGCTGGAAGATGCGCAGCCGAAACTGTTAATTACGACTCAGGCGCAGCTGGCGCGCTTTCACGATATTCCGGGGATGGAATATTTGTGTTATAGCCAACCGCTACCGGTCAGTGACGCCACTCCGCTGGGGCTGTCGTTACCGCATCATACCGCTTACATCATTTTCACCTCTGGCTCGACGGGCAGGCCGAAAGGAGTGATGGTGGGACAAACGGCGATAGTCAACCGGTTGCTGTGGATGCAGGATCACTATCCGTTGACGGCGGATGATGTAGTAGCGCAAAAAACGCCGTGCAGTTTTGACGTCTCAGTATGGGAGTTTTTCTGGCCGTTTATCGCCGGGGCGAAACTGGTGATGGCTGAACCGGAAGCGCACCGCGACCCGCTCGCGATGCAACGGTTCTTTGCGCAATACGGCGTCACGACCACCCATTTTGTGCCGTCGATGCTGGCGGCCTTTATTGCCTCGCTCACGCCAGCGTCGGCTGGGAAAAGCTGCGCTTCCTTAAAGCGCGTTTTCTGTAGCGGCGAGGCCCTGCCGACGGCGCTGTGCCGCGAATGGGAGACGTTAACCAACGCGCCGCTACACAATCTGTACGGGCCAACGGAGGCCGCGGTGGATGTGAGCTGGTATCCGGCCTGTGGCGATGAGCTGGCGGCTGTTGACGGCAACAGTATCCCGATTGGTTATCCCGTCTGGAATACCGGTTTACGTATTCTCGATGCGCATATGCAGCCGGTGCCGCCGGGCGTGGCTGGCGATCTCTATCTTACCGGTATCCAACTGGCGCAGGGCTATCTGGGGCGTCCGGATCTTACCGCCAGCCGTTTTATCGCCGATCCTTTTGCGCCAGGCGAACGGATGTACCGTACCGGAGATGTGGCGCGCTGGCTGGATTCCGGCGCGGTGGAGTACCTGGGGCGCAGCGACGATCAGCTCAAAATTCGGGGTCAACGTATTGAACTGGGTGAGATTGACCGCGTCATGCAAACGCTGCCGGATGTTGAACAGGCGGTAGCACATGCCTGCGTCTTTAATCAGGCGGCGGCGACGGGCGGGGATGCCCGGCAACTGGTCGGCTATCTGGTGTCGCACTCCGGTTTGCCGCTGGATTTACCGGCGCTGCAGGAAAAATTACGCCAAAAACTTCCCGCGCATATGGTGCCGGTTGTGTTGTTGCAACTTGCCGGTTTGCCGCTTAGCGCTAATGGCAAGCTGGATCGCAAAGCCCTGCCGCTGCCGGACCTGACGCCGCGCGTGAAAGGGCGCGCGCCGCAGTCCGCCACGGAGATTGCTGTCGCCGCGGCGTTTTCCCGCCTGCTGGGCTGTGAGATTAACGACGTTGAAAGTGATTTCTTTGCGCTGGGCGGACACTCGCTGCTGGCGATGAAACTGGCCGCGCAGCTAAGCCAGACGTTTAACCGCCAGGTGACGCCGGGGCAGGTGATGGTGGCGTCTGACGTGGCGCAGTTGAGTAAGCTGCTCGATACTGACGATGACGAACGCTCGCGCAATCTGGGGTTCGGGCCGCTGTTGCCGCTGCGTGAAAGCGATGGTCCAACGTTATTTTGTTTCCATCCGGCGTCGGGGTTCGCCTGGCAATTTAGCGTATTATCACGCTATCTCAGCCCGTCGTGGTCGATTATGGGGATTCAGTCGCCGCGCCCCGCTGGCCCTATGCAAACCTCAACCACTCTTGATGAGGTATGTGAACATCATCTGGCGACATTGCTCGCCCGGCAGCCGCATGGCCCTTATTATTTATTAGGCTATTCGCTGGGCGGGACGCTGGCGCAAGGGATCGCCGCCCGGTTGCGCGCACGCGGCGAAACGGTGGCGTTTTTGGGGTTACTGGACACCTGGCCGCCGGAAACGCAAAACTGGCGGGAAAAAGAGGCGAATGGCCTCAATCCGGACGTATTGGCGGAAATTGAACGTGAACGCGCTGCGTTTGTCGCCGCGCAGCAGGGAAATGCCTCCGACGCCTTATTTACCGCCATTGAAGGCAATTATGCGGATGCTGTCCGTTTGCTGACGACGGCGCATAGCGTACCGTTTGATGGACATGCTACGCTCTTTGTGGCGGATAAAACGGTGCCGGAAGGCGTATCGCCTGAACAGAGCTGGTCGCCGTGGATAGCGTCTTTGGCTATTTATCGCCAGCCGTGCGCGCATGTAGATATTATTTCTCCCTCCGCTTTTGAAACTATCGGGCCCATCATCAGCGAACTTATTAATAAATAACGGGCGTTGTTTCTGCCTTTAACAAATTAAATCCTGAAACCCATAATAATGACTAATTATTATGGGTTTTTTATTGCAACTATTAATTCTTTTAACATAAGTGATACATGCTACAGGCAAGTTTAATTCCGAATATTTAGCTTTTCGGGCACTGGCGCGTAAAGATTGTTTCGGATAATTCTGACTTGCTGTTAGAATCTCTGACAGGAATGTGTTCTTTCATTGGATAAAGTTTTCAGGTCATACGGCATGCCATCTCTTAATGTAAAACAAGAAAAAAATCAGTCATTTGCAGGTTACTCACTGCCGCCCGCCAACAGTCATGAAATCGATTTGTTTAGCCTTATAGAGGTGTTATGGCAGGCGAAACGTCGTATTCTTGCTACCGTTTTCGCCTTTGCGTGCGTGGGGTTGCTTCTGTCCTTTCTGCTGCCGCAAAAATGGACCAGCCAGGCGATTGTCACACCGGCGGAGTCGGTACAGTGGCAGGGGCTGGAGAGAACGTTGACCGCGCTGCGCGTGTTGGATATGGAGGTAAGCGTTGATCGGGGCAGCGTATTTAATCTGTTTATTAAAAAGTTTAGCTCGCCCTCGCTGCTGGAAGAATATCTTCGTTCTTCTCCGTATGTCATGGATCAATTAAAAGGCGCGCAAATAGACGAGCAGGATCTTCACCGGGCGATTGTCCTGCTGAGCGAAAAAATGAAAGCGGTGGACAGTAATGTCGGCAAGAAAAATGAAACGTCGTTATTCACGTCGTGGACATTGAGTTTTACCGCGCCGACGCGGGAAGAAGCGCAAAAAGTGCTGGCTGGCTATATTCAGTACATCTCCGATATCGTCGTGAAAGAGACGCTGGAAAATATTCGTAACCAGCTGGAAATCAAAACCCGCTATGAGCAGGAAAAGCTGGCGATGGATCGGGTGCGTCTCAAAAATCAGCTTGATGCCAATATTCAACGTCTTCATTATTCGCTGGAAATCGCCAACGCCGCCGGTATTAAGAGACCGGTTTACAGCAATGGTCAGGCGGTAAAAGATGATCCGGATTTTTCTATTTCTCTCGGCGCGGATGGTATTTCCCGCAAACTGGAAATTGAAAAAGGGGTAACGGACGTGGCCGAGATCGACGGTGATTTGCGTAACCGTCAATACCATGTTGAACAACTGGCGGCAATGAATGTGAGTGACGTGAAGTTTACCCCGTTTAAATATCAACTGTCGCCGTCTCTGCCAGTGAAAAAAGATGGCCCGGGTAAAGCCATCATTATTATCCTGGCGGCGTTGATTGGCGGTATGATGGCCTGCGGCGGCGTATTACTGCGTCACGCGATGGTCTCGCGTAAAATGGAAAACGCGCTGGCGATAGATGAACGGTTAGTCTGATTTACCCGAAAAGCCGGATAGCGATATCCGGCTTTGTCATCTGTGTGGGCGACTATCGCCGCCCCAGCGGTACCACCAGCGGCGTCCCGGCAACCGGATCGTCGATAATCATACAGCGCAGCCCATAGATTTTTTCGATAAGCTCAGCGGTAACAATCTCTTTCGGCGCGCCCTGTGCAACAATGTTACCTTCGCGTAATGCAATCAAATGCGTGGCGTATCGGCAGGCCTGATTCAGGTCGTGCAGGACGGCGGCGAGCGTATAGCCTTTTTCGCGGTTGAGATCGCTTAACAACTCCAGCAAATCAATTTGATGGCTAATATCCAGCCACGTTGTCGGCTCATCCAGCAGCATGATGGACGTTTCCTGCGCCAGCACCATGGCTATCCACGCCCGCTGACGTTGGCCGCCGGACAGAGTATCTACGCTTTGCGCCGCTAGTGAGGTGATACCTGTTGCACGCATGGCACTGGCGACGGCATCGGCATCTTCCTTACGCCAGCGGGTAAATAACGGCTGATGCGGATACCGCCCTCTGGCGACCAGCTCTTGTACGGTGATATCGCCCGGCGTGGTAGCGTTTTGCGCCAACAATCCGATGCGCCGCGCCACCTCTTTACTGGCGTAACGCTGTATTTGTTCGCCATCCAGCCAGACATGGCCGTCAACAGGCGTCATCAGACGGCTTAGCGTGCGTAGCAACGTTGACTTGCCGCAGCCGTTAGGGCCGATGATGGCGGTAAAATGGCCGTCCGGAATCGAAACATTAAGGTTTTTTGCGACGGTATAGCTGCCATAACCCAGCGTTAACTGGTCGCCGCGCAAACGGGCTACGGATTCGGTCATTTTTTGCGGGACTCCTGAATTAACAAGACGATAAGGTAAATACCGCCGAGGCTGACGGTGACCACGCCCACTGGAAGCTGATAAGGCATAAACAGTTGCTGCGCGCACGCATCGGCGGCCAGTAGTAATAATGCGCCGCACAGCGCCGACTGGGTTAATCCCCAGCGCGCTGTGCCGCTAAGACGGCGGGCGATGTGCGGCGCGACAAGGGCAATAAACGAGATGGGGCCAGCCAGTGCCGTAGCCGCAGCGGTGAGCGACACCGCCACCAGCATCAGCATCAGGCGTGACCGCTCCACGCTAACACCCAGCGCGCAGGCGCTGTCATCGCCCATCTCCAGCAGCCGCATACGACGCACCAGTAGCGCGGCGCCTGTCAGCATTACAATAATCAGCGGCGCTGAAGGCCAGGTTTTTGCCCATGTCAGACCGTTGAGCGACCCGGCGTTCCATAAGCCGGCGGTGAGCGCCGTTTCCAGCGACGCCTGCAACAGAAGCCAGGTATTAAAGGCGACTAACATCGCGCGGATGCCGATACCGATGATAATCAGCCGGAAAGTTTCAATCCCGTTACGCCAGGCGAGCAGCCAGACAATCAATGACGTGACGATACCACCCGCCATTGCCGCCAGCGCGATCGCGGTAAGATGCTGGCCAAACAGGACCATTGCGACCAGTACGCCGCTCCAGGCGCCGGTATTAAAGCCCATCACATCAGGGCTGCCTAGCGGGTTACGCATCAACGACTGAAAAATCGCGCCACTGACGCCAAGCGCAGCGCCAATCAGCAGCGCCATTAATACGCGCGGTAGTCGCCATTCGGTTACGACAAGGGTGATGTTACGCGGCGCGTCGCCCAGCAGCGCGGCAATAATCTGCCCGGTCTCAAGAGGCACGGCGCCGCTTTGCAGACTCCATAAGCCAATGGCGAAGCAGCCAGCCGCCAGAAGCAGGCAGCTTACGATAAGCCGACGAGAAAGAAACATCACAGGCCGCCTCCGCTTGATTTACGGCGTACCAGAAAAATAAGTACCGGCGCGCCGATAAACGCACTGACGACCGATACGCGGAGTTCGCCCGGCACCAACAGACGACCAATAATATCGGCAAAAAGCAGCAGAGTAGGGGTTGCCAGTAGCGTCACTGGCAGCGACCAGCGGTGGTCTGCGCCCACCAGCCAACGCGCCATATGCGGCATCATCAGACCAATAAAGGCGATAGGGCCGACCAGCGCCGTTGCGCTGCCGCACAAGACGGTAATCGCCAGTAAACCGATAAGTTGGGTGCGCGCCACTTTACTCCCCAGCGCCGTCGCGGTATCGCTGCCGAGGCTCAGGCTGTTCAGCGCACGGCTCAGAAATAGCGCCACGATCCCAGCGATAACCACGGGCGCAAGCGCGACTTTCAACGTTTGCAGGCTGCGAATGTCCAGCGATCCCGCCTGCCAGAAGCGAAGCTGGTCATAGACCTCTGGATTTAACAGCGCGATGCCGCTGGTCAATCCTTCCAGTACCGCGCCAAGCGCCACGCCCGCCAGTGTCAGGCGGACCGGGCTTAACTGGCCGCCGCCCTGACTACCGGTGAAGGCGACAATCAGCGATGAGATAAGCGCGCCGCTAAATGCCATGAAAAGCTGTTCCAGCGGCGTGGAGAAACCAAACAGCGCCGCGCCCAGTACAATGGCGAAGCTGGCGCCGTTGTTAACGCCCAGAATCCCCGGGTCGGCGAGCGGGTTGCGAGTGAGTGTTTGCATGAGCGCCCCGGCGAGACCCAACGCGCCGCCTGCCAGTAATCCGGCCAGCGTACGCGGCAAACGCGCATCCAGGACGATGGTGCAATCGGCGCTTTGGCACACGCCGGTGAACGCCTCCAGCACGACGGCGGCGGGCAGCGGTTTCGCGCCAATGACCAGGCTTAAAACCGCGGCGAGACTCAGTAATAACAACAATCCGGGCACGGCAAACGCGCGCGTCACGGAAAACGAGCATGACATAGTAACTTCCCTGATAATGATAGTAATTATCGTTATCTATCTTGTTTGGTTATGTTAGCATGTGCAGCCATTGAATGGATATTTAAAAAAACTCGCATTAAGGCGTTGTAATGAATCGACAATCCTGGCTGCTCAATCTCAGCCTGTTGAAGACGCACCCTGCATTTCGCGCAGTATTTCTGGCCCGTTTTATCTCTATTGTCTCGCTGGGGCTGCTTGGCGTGGCGGTTCCGGTACAGATCCAAATGATGACGCACTCCACCTGGCAGGTAGGGCTGTCGGTAACGTTAACCGGCGGCGCCATGTTTATTGGCTTAATGGTGGGTGGCGTACTGGCCGATCGCTACGAACGCAAAAAGGTGATTCTGCTGGCGCGCGGTACTTGCGGTATTGGCTTTATTGGCCTGTGCGTGAACGCGCTGCTGCCGGAACCGTCATTGCTGGCGATATATCTCCTTGGCCTGTGGGACGGCTTTTTCGCGTCTCTGGGCGTGACCGCGTTACTGGCGGCGACGCCAGCGCTGGTCGGAAGAGAAAATCTGATGCAGGCCGGCGCGATTACCATGCTGACGGTACGTCTGGGATCGGTTATTTCCCCGATGTTGGGGGGCATATTGCTTGCCAGCGGCGGCGTAGCCTGGAACTATGGGCTGGCGGCCGCCGGGACGTTTATTACGCTATTGCCGTTACTGACGCTGCCGCGACTGCCTGTTCCTCCGCAGCCGCGGGAAAATCCATTTATCGCGTTACTGGCGGCATTTCGTTTTTTGCTCGCCAGTCCGCTTATCGGCGGTATTGCGCTGCTTGGCGGCCTGGTGACGATGGCAAGCGCGGTACGCGTCCTCTATCCGGCGCTGGCGATGAGCTGGCAAATGTCGGCGGCGCAAATTGGTTTGCTGTATGCGGCAATTCCGCTGGGGGCGGCCATTGGCGCGCTGACCAGCGGACAACTGGCGCATAGCGTTCGTCCGGGGCTCATTATGCTGGTTTCGACAGTCGGTTCTTTTCTGGCGGTGGGGCTGTTCGCCATCATGCCGGTCTGGATCGCTGGTGTTATCTGTCTGGCGCTATTTGGCTGGCTTAGCGCCATCAGTTCGTTATTACAATACACTCTGCTGCAAACCCAGACGCCGGAAAATATGCTGGGGCGAATGAACGGCCTGTGGACCGCGCAAAACGTCACGGGAGACGCTATCGGCGCGGCGCTGTTAGGCGGTCTTGGCGCAATGATGACGCCGGTCGCTTCCGCGAGCGTGAGTGGATTCGGGCTGGTGATTATCGGTTTGTTGCTGCTGTTAGTGCTGGGCGAGCTACGTCGTTTTCGCCAGACGCCGCCGGTTAGCGATGCTGGCTGATGAAGGGGCGTTTATCCGACTGACCAAATCGGTCTGGTCAGTCGGATAAGACTCCGATAAGGCTAAAACAGAGCGGCAAGCCGGTTAAGCAACAATGTTGCGCTGTAATAATCCAGACGGAACGTCTCCGTACCCAGGGCATAGACGCGCTTATTTTGCACCGCTGGCAGGTGCGCCAGCAGCGGATTGGCGTAAAGGGCCGCGACATCTTTGTTGTCGCCGGCAAACAGGAAAAGAGATTCGCCGTTTAACCCGGCGGCCAGATTTTCACCGCCAAGCTGAATGATATCGTGGCGCTTACCCTGGCTTTTGCTGGTTTGCAGCCCTCGGGGCAATGTCGCCAGCGTAAAGCCTAACTGCGTCAATAGCTTGCCTTGTGCTGATTCTGGCGTCCACAGATTGGCGCTATGCGCGGCAGGGGTATACACCAGCGCGCTAACCGGCTGCGGCGGCAGGGCGATTCGCTGTTTAACCGTCGTCAGTTGCGCCTCAAATTCCGCTATTCGCGCGGCGGCCTGTTTCTCCTGACCGGTGATCTCGCCAAGCTGCGTGAGCAAACTCTGCCAGCTTTTATCGTCATAATTGATGACGAGCGTCGGCGCGATAGCGGAGAGCTGATCGTAAAGCGCCAGCGCGGAGTCGCCGCCGGTGGCGCTAATCAAAATGAGATCCGGCATTTGCGCGGCGACCGTTTCGGCATTCGGTTCGCCGATGTACAGCCGGGCGACATGGCGAGCCTTTGCTACGTCGCTCCACTGGCGCATAAACCCTTGATCGTCGGCAAAGCGGTTATTCGGCGTAGTGGCTCCGCTGGCGACGACGGGCGCATCAATCGCCAGCAGCGAGCCTGTCAACGTCACGCTGGTAGAGACGATACGCGCGGGTTTGTGGTCCAGAGTATGAACGCCGCGGCTGTCCTGAATTTGCCGGGGCCAACCGGCGTCCTGGGCTAAGGATATTCCTGAAATTGATAAACCAACCACTAAAAGCAGCCAACGATAAAAGGCGGGGAGTCTCACAATAGCGTCCTGTTATTAATAAAGTTAATGCTTCTCATTTTCATGTCAGCAGCAGCGAGATGCAAGCCTTAGTGCCATTTAACTCATGACCAGAGTTGACAGAGCGACGTTTTACTCTTAGGTTAGCGCACTAAAAATAGAAATAATAATCATTATTATACACAAAATCATTCAAGAAGCATCGCAACGGCAAGGGAAGAAATCCCCGCGAACATAGATAACTGTGTGACCGGGGTTTCTGAGCGCAGCCAACAAAGAGGCAGCTTGAAAGATGAAGTGTATATAAGCCTTTATCATTGGAGGATGATATGGATATGTCACTGGCCGAGGACGCTCAGGAGACAATGGCAACGCTTGCTCCCGATCGCTTTTTCTTCATGTCGCCGTATCGCAGTTTTACCACTTCCGGGTGCTTCGCCCGTTATACCGAGCCTGCGGTTGCCGGAGATTCGCCGGATAGCCCTTTCCAGCAGAAATTGCGCCAGCAGTTTGCCGAGGCCAAATCGCAGGGCATCGCCAACCCTATCCTGGTGGGGGCGATTCCCTTTGATACCCGCCAGCCGTCGTCGCTATTTATCCCGATGGCGTGGCAGTCCTTTTCCCGCCAGCAAAAGCAGCGCACGGCGCGTTATTTTACTGACCATCAGCCGCTGACGGTGACGGCGCGAAAGGCGATTCCGGAGCAGGATGCTTTTGAAGCGATGGTCGCACGCGCGGCTATGCTGACCGCCACGCCAGACGTCGATAAAGTGGTGCTTTCCCGGCTAATAGATATCACCACTGATGTGGCGGTGGATAGCGGAGCATTGCTGGAGCGGCTGGTTGCGCAGAATCCAGTTAGTTACAACTTCCATGTGCCACTGGCGGATGGCGGCGTTCTGCTGGGCGCCAGCCCCGAATTGCTGCTACGCAAAGAGGGCGAGCGGTTTAGTTCGCTGCCGTTAGCAGGCTCGGCACGCCGACAGCCCGATGATGTTCTGGATCGCGAGGCGGGAAACCGACTGCTGGCTTCACAAAAAGATCGCCATGAACATGAGCTGGTGACGCAGGCGATGAAGCAGATCCTGCGCGATCGCAGCACGGAACTGCAATTACCTTCCTCTCCGCAGTTGATCACCACGCCGACGCTATGGCATCTCGGTACGCCGTTTGAGGGCAAGGCCAACGCCGGAGAAAACGCGCTGACGCTGGCCTGTCTGCTGCATCCGACCCCTGCGTTAAGCGGTTTCCCCCATCAGGTCGCGAAAAAGCTGATTGCTGAACTGGAGCCGTTCGATCGTGAACTGTTTGGCGGCATTGTCGGCTGGTGCGATGCCGAAGGAAACGGCGAGTGGGTAGTGACGATTCGTTGTGCGAAATTGCACGGTAATCAGGTGCGCCTGTTCGCTGGCGCCGGGATTGTCCCTGCCTCTTCGCCAGTCGGCGAGTGGCGGGAAACCGGCGTCAAGCTCTCTACGATGTTGAACGTTTTTGGACTGCATTAAGGAACGATGATGCGTATACCTTTCACCCGTTGGCCGGATGAATTTGCCCGCCGTTATCGTGAAAAAGGCTACTGGCAAGACGTGCCGTTGACCGATATTCTGACCCGCCACGCTGGCAGCGACAAGACGGCGGTCATTGAAGGCGAGCGCGCATTCAGCTATCGCCAGCTCAACCAGGCCGCGGATAATCTGGCCTGCAGTTTACGCCGTCAGGGCATCAAACCTGGCGAAACCGCTCTGGTACAACTGGGGAATGTACCGGAACTGTATATCACCTTTTTCGCCCTGTTGAAGCTTGGCGTAGCGCCCGTTCTGGCGCTGTTTAGCCATCAACGTACCGAACTTAACGCCTATGCGATGCAGATCGCGCCGACGCTGGTGATTGCCGATCGCCAACATACGCTGTTCGCCGGGGAGGACTTTCTCAACACGTTTGTGGCTGAACACCGCTCTGTGCGGGTGGTGTTATTGCGCAACGACGACGGCGATCACAGCCTGGACGCGGCGATGCGGCAGGCGGCGGAAGATTTCACCGCTACGCCATCACCTGCTGACGAAGTGGCCTACTTTCAGCTTTCCGGCGGTACTACCGGCACGCCAAAGCTTATTCCCCGTACCCATAACGACTATTACTACAGCGTGCGCCGCAGCAATGAGATTTGCGGTTTCAACGAGGAGACGCGTTTTCTGTGCGCGATTCCCGCCGCGCATAACTACGCCATGAGTTCGCCGGGCGCGCTGGGCGTCTTTCTTGCCAAAGGAACGGTAGTGCTGGCGACCGATCCCAGCGCCACGCTCTGTTTCCCGCTGATCGAAAAACACCAGATTAATGCCACGGCGCTGGTGCCTCCCGCGGTCAGTCTATGGCTACAGGCTATCCAGGAGTGGGGCGGTAATGCGCCGCTGGCGTCATTAAGGTTATTGCAGGTTGGCGGCGCGCGGCTTTCTGCGACGCTGGCCGCCCGTATTCCGGCTGAAATTGGCTGTCAGTTGCAGCAGGTCTTCGGCATGGCGGAAGGGTTAGTGAACTATACCCGGCTGGACGATAGTCCGGAACGGATTATCAATACCCAGGGAAGACCCATGTGTCCGGACGACGAAGTGTGGGTGGCGGATGCTGACGGGAATCCACTGCCGCCGGGCGAGATTGGTCGTCTGATGACGCGCGGCCCCTATACTTTTCGCGGCTATTTCAACAGTCCGCTACACAATGCCAGCGCCTTTGACGCCAACGGTTTTTACTGCTCCGGCGATCTGATCTCCATTGATCAAGACGGTTACATCACCGTTCACGGGCGTGAAAAAGATCAGATCAATCGGGGCGGCGAGAAGATAGCCGCCGAAGAGATAGAAAACCTGTTACTGCGCCACCCGGCGGTGATCCATGCGGCGTTGGTCAGCATGGAAGATGAACTGCTGGGAGAAAAAAGTTGCGCATATCTGGTGGTAAAAGAGCCGCTGCGAGCGGTACAGGTACGCCGTTTCCTGCGAGAGCAGGGCGTGGCGGAATTTAAATTACCGGATCGCGTGGAGTGCGTTGCGTCACTGCCGCTGACGCCGGTTGGTAAAGTCGATAAAAAACAATTACGCCAGCGGTTGGCGTCACGTTCACCGCTCTGAAGGAGAAAGAGAGATGGCAATCCCGAAACTACAGTCTTACGCGCTGCCCACCGCACTGGATATCCCGACCAACAAAGTGAACTGGGCATTTGAGCCGGAGCGCGCTGCGCTGCTCATCCACGATATGCAGGATTACTTTGTCAGCTTTTGGGGCCGCAACTGCCCAATGATGGACCAGGTGATTGCCAATATCGCCGCCCTGCGCCAGTACTGTAAGGAACATCATATCCCGGTTTATTACACCGCTCAGCCGAAAGAGCAAAGCGATGAAGATCGCGCGTTACTCAATGATATGTGGGGGCCGGGACTGACGCGCTCTCCGGAACAGCAGAAGGTGGTAGAAGCCTTAACGCCGGATGAGGCGGATACGGTGCTGGTGAAGTGGCGCTATAGCGCGTTTCACCGCTCGCCGCTGGAACAGATGTTAAAAGATACCGGACGCAATCAGCTCATCATTACCGGCGTGTATGCGCATATTGGCTGTATGACCACCGCTACCGATGCGTTTATGCGCGACATTAAGCCGTTTATGGTGGCGGATGCGCTGGCGGATTTCAGCCGGGAAGAGCATCTGATGGCGCTGAACTATGTGGCGGGGCGTTCCGGTCGCGTCGTCATGACCGAGTCGCTGCTGCCGACGCCGGTTCCTGCCAGTAAAGCGGCGCTGCGGGCGTTGATTCTGCCGTTGCTGGATGAGACTGACGAGCCGCTGGATGATGAAAACCTGATTGATTATGGCCTGGATTCAGTACGCATGATGGGGCTGGCGGCGCGCTGGCGTAAAGTACACGGCGATATCGACTTCGTGATGCTGGCGAAAAATCCGACCATTGACGCCTGGTGGGCGCTGCTTTCTCGCGAGGTAGGGTAATGGCCTGTATTGATTTTTCAGACAAAACGGTATGGGTGACCGGGGCGGGGAAAGGGATCGGTTACGCGACGGCGCTGGCGTTTGTTGACGCCGGGGCGCGGGTGATCGGCTTCGATCGCGAATTTACGCAAGAGAATTATCCCTTTGCTACCGAAGTCATGGATGTGGCGGATGCCGCACAGGTTGCGCAGGTGTGCCAGCGTGTGTTGCAAAAAACGCCGCGGCTGGATGTGCTGGTCAACGCCGCCGGTATTTTACGTATGGGAGCGACCGATGCGCTTAGCGTCGACGACTGGCAGCAGACATTTGCGGTCAATGTGGGCGGGGCATTTAACCTGTTTTCGCAGACGATGGCGCAGTTTCGCCGTCAGCAGGGAGGGGCGATTGTCACCGTAGCCTCAGATGCGGCGCATACGCCGCGCATCGGTATGAGCGCCTACGGCGCCTCTAAAGCGGCGCTGAAAAGCCTGGCGCTAACCGTAGGGCTGGAGCTGGCGGGCTGCGGGGTGCGCTGTAATGTGGTGTCGCCTGGTTCGACTGACACCGATATGCAGCGCACGTTATGGGTGAGTGAAGATGCCGAACAGCAGCGTATTCGCGGTTTCGGCGAACAGTTTAAGCTCGGCATACCGCTCGGTAAAATCGCCCGTCCGCAGGAGATAGCCAATACCATTTTGTTTCTTGCCTCCGATCTGGCCAGCCACATTACCTTGCAGGATATCGTGGTGGACGGCGGTTCAACATTGGGAGCCTGACGATGATCTGGAAACGGCATTTAACGCTGGATGAATTGAACGCTACCAGTCAGAACACGCTGGTGGCGCATCTGGGTATTGTTTACACCCGTCTGGGCGATGACGTGCTGGAGGCGGAAATGCCCGTCGATGCCCGCACTCATCAACCGTTTGGTCTGCTACACGGCGGCGCATCGGCAGCGCTGGCGGAGACGTTAGGATCAATGGCGGGTTATCTGATGACCCGCGACGGGCAGTGCGTGGTCGGGACCGAGTTAAACGCCACCCACCACCGCGTCGTCTCGCAGGGGAAAGTACGCGGCGTTTGCCTGCCGCTGCATTTGGGGCGGCAGAATCAAAGCTGGGAAATTACGCTCTTTGACGAGCAGGGGAGGCGCTGCTGTACCTGTCGCCTGGGAACGGCGGTAATGGGATAGTTCTGGCAAAGTAAAATGCAATTGCAGCATTAACGAAGAAAGGAAGTGATCTGGTTAACACTGTAATGTAAAAAATGGGTAACGATACGGTTTTATCATGTTGTTGTGTTGTTAATTACGGTAAAGGTGTTATAGAAACAAAATGTAACATCTCTCTGGAACACCCAAACGGACAACAACTATGAATAAATCAGGGAAATACCTCGTCTGGACAGCGCTCTCAGTATTGGGTGCGTTTGCCCTGGGCTATATTGCGTTAAATCGTGGGGAACAGATCAACGCGCTATGGATCGTGGTGGCATCGGTCTGTGTCTATCTAATTGCGTATCGTTTTTATGGGCTCTATATCGCCAAAAAAGTGCTGGCGGTTGACCCAACGCGTATGACGCCCGCGGTACGTCATAATGATGGTCTGGATTATGTCCCGACCGATAAGAAAGTGCTTTTTGGTCACCATTTTGCGGCCATTGCTGGCGCAGGTCCGCTGGTCGGGCCGGTACTGGCGGCGCAGATGGGCTATCTGCCGGGGATGATCTGGCTGCTGGCGGGCGTCGTGCTGGCGGGAGCGGTGCAGGACTTTATGGTGCTGTTCGTCTCGACCCGGCGCGATGGGCGTTCGCTTGGCGAGTTGGTTAAAGAGGAGATGGGTGCGACGGCAGGGGTGATCGCGCTGGTGGCCTGCTTTATGATCATGGTGATCATTCTGGCCGTCCTGGCGATGATCGTGGTGAAAGCGCTGACCCATAGCCCGTGGGGAACGTACACTGTCGCGTTCACTATTCCACTGGCGATTTTTATGGGCATCTACCTGCGTTATCTGCGTCCGGGGCGCATCGGCGAGGTGTCGGTCATTGGGCTGGTATTTCTTATTTTCGCTATTATTTCCGGCGGATGGGTGGCGGCAAGCCCAACCTGGGCGCCGTACTTTGATTTTACTGGCGTGCAGCTTACCTGGATGCTGGTGGGGTATGGTTTTGTCGCGGCGGTACTGCCGGTCTGGCTGCTGCTCGCGCCGCGTGATTACCTCTCTACCTTCCTGAAAATTGGTACGATTGTCGGTCTGGCGGTCGGGATTCTGATCATGCGTCCGACGCTGACTATGCCGGCGCTGACCAAATTTGTTGATGGTACCGGACCGGTCTGGACGGGCGACCTGTTCCCGTTCCTGTTTATTACCATTGCCTGCGGCGCGGTATCCGGTTTCCATGCGCTCATCTCCTCCGGCACGACGCCGAAGATGTTGGCCAACGAAGGCCAGGCCTGCTTTATCGGCTACGGCGGGATGTTAATGGAATCTTTCGTCGCCATTATGGCGCTGGTCTCCGCCTGTATTATCGATCCGGGCGTTTACTTTGCGATGAATAGCCCGATGGCGGTACTGGCGCCAGCGGGGACAGCGGATGTCGTAGCTTCTGCCGCGCAGGTGGTCAGTAGTTGGGGTTTCGCTATCACGCCGGATACGTTACACCAGATTGCCAATGAAGTCGGCGAACAATCCATTATCTCCCGCGCAGGTGGTGCGCCAACGCTGGCGGTAGGGATGGCCTACATTTTACATGGCGCGTTGGGCGGCATGATGGATGTGGCGTTCTGGTATCACTTCGCCATTCTGTTTGAAGCGCTGTTTATTCTGACGGCGGTGGATGCGGGTACCCGTGCGGCGCGCTTTATGTTGCAGGATTTGTTGGGCGTAGTGTCGCCAGGGCTGAAACGTACCGATTCGCTGCCAGCGAACCTGCTTGCTACGGCATTGTGCGTGCTGGCGTGGGGGTATTTCCTCCATCAGGGCGTGGTCGATCCGTTGGGCGGTATTAACACCCTGTGGCCGCTGTTTGGCATCGCTAACCAGATGCTGGCGGGTATGGCGCTGATGCTTTGCGCCGTGGTACTGTTCAAAATGAAGCGTCAGCGTTATGCGTGGGTCGCGCTGGTGCCGACGGCCTGGCTGCTGATTTGTACGCTGACGGCGGGCTGGCAGAAAGCGTTTAGTCCGGATGCGAAAATCGGCTTCCTGGCCATTGCCAATAAGTTCCAGGCGATGATCGACAGCGGCAATATTCCGCCGCAGTACACCGAATCGCAGCTCGCGCAGTTGGTATTCAATAACCGTCTGGATGCCGGGCTAACCATCTTCTTTATGGTGGTGGTCGTGGTGCTGGCGGTCTTCTCTATTAAGACGGCGCTGGCCGCTCTGAAGATTGATAAACCGACGGCGAATGAAACGCCGTATGAGCCGATGCCGGAAAATGTGGATGAGATCGTGACGCAGGCGAAAGGCGCGCACTAATCTTTTTACATCAATAGCCCTCTCCAGAATAAGGAGAGGGCGTTTGGATGACAGGTGACAACGATGTTCGATACGCTTTCGAAAGCCGGAAAATATCTGGGACAGGCAGCAAAAATGATGATTGGCGTGCCAGACTACGACAACTATGTGGAACATATGCGCATAACGCATCCGGATCAGACGCCGATGACCTATGAAGAATTTTTCCGCGAGCGGCAGGATGCGCGCTATGGTGGAAAAGGCGGCGCGCGTTGCTGCTGAGTGTTGCCAGGTCTGATAAGCGCAACGCCACCAGGCTATATTCTGAAAAATTCAACTTTTTCAAACGCCGCACGCAGGGTGTCTGGCGTTAACGTCACCGGTAAATAGTGGATGGATTCGACCGGGCGCAGGGTATGCGCGATGACCCTATCGATCTCGGCGGTGTTATTAATATCCACGTCCAGTTCGCTAAGCCGGGCCGGCAGATGAAATCGCCGGTATGCTGCAATCAATTGCGCCAGCACGTCATCTTGTCCCAGTAGCGCGCTTTGCACCAGAATGCCATAAGCCACTTTCGTTCCGTGCAGGAATTTTTCCGTTTGCGGCAGGACGGTCAGACCGTTGTGTACCGCATGGGCGGCGGCGACACGGGTATAGCGTTCCCCGAGGCCGCCGACCATACCGCCGCCAGCAATAATCGCATCCACCACGTCGCAAAATGCCTGGGTCAGCCGACGCTGCTGTTTATCCGCTAATGCTTGTTCGCTGCTGGTCAGCAGGAGATCGCGAATAGCGCACGCGCTGTTAATGCCCAGCCTTACGGTCAATGGCAACGTTTCAGGATGCGGCGCAAGCACAACGGCTTCATACCATTTCGCCAGCGTATCGCCAATGCCAGCTAACAGATAGTCATCGGGCGCCTGCAGAATAATGCGCGGTTCGACCAGCACCAGAAAATTGGCATCATCAAAAATTTCGAACTGTAACGCCTGTCCCGCGTCGTTATACCAGACGGAAAGCGGTGTCCAGGCGGCGCAGGTCGCCGCGATCGTCGGGATAGCGACAAACGGCAGCGCCAGACGGCGGGCGAGCGCTTTGGCGGTATCGAGCAGCGCGCCGCCGCCGACGCCTATCACCACCTGACGATCGTCGTTGCAGGCGTGCGCCAGTTGGGCAACATGGCGTTCGCTACAATGGCCGGTAAACTGCAGATGTTTTGCGCCAGCACGTTCAAACGCTTCCGGCAGGTAAGGCCGGGCGGCGGCAATCGCGCGTTCGCCGTACACCCAAACGGCGTGGGAAAGCTGTTCCGGCGTGAAAAAGTCGGTCAGTCTTTCGAGGCTTCCTGCATGGGAAAAATAATTCGCCGGGCCGGTAACGACGCGGATCTCAGTGTGGTTCATGTTGTGTTGTCCTTAGGGTCTTCTCACCGTTGTTATTATATTTAGACATCTAAACGTCTTGATTGCCAAATACTAACACCCTGTGATAGTGTGTCAACAACCACATCACTGGCGGGTATGAAGATAATGAGAAATAACCCACTGATTCCAAAGAGCAAATTGCCCAATCTTGGCACCACGATTTTTACGCAAATGAGCGCGCTGGCGCAGAAACATCAGGCAATAAATTTATCGCAAGGCTTCCCTGATTTTGATGGTCCTTCTTATTTGCACGAGCGGTTGGCTTATCATGTCGCGCAGGGCGCGAATCAATATGCGCCGATGACGGGCGCGCAGGCGCTGCGGGAGGCCATAGCCGATAAAACGGCGGAAATATATGGTTATCGACCCGATGACGTAAGTGATATCACCGTCACGGCGGGAGCGACAGAAGCGCTGTATGCGGCGATTACCGCGCTGGTGCGGGCAGGGGATGAGGTTATCTGTTTCGATCCCAGTTACGACAGCTATGCCCCGGCCGTGGCGCTTTCCGGCGGCGTGTTAAAACGCATAGCGCTTACGCCGCCGCATTTTCGCGTCGACTGGCAGGCGTTTTCGGCGTTGCTTAGCGAGCGCACGCGGCTGGTGATCCTCAATACGCCGCATAATCCCACCGCTACCGTCTGGCGCCAGGCGGATATCGAGGCGCTGTGGCTGGCTATCGGCGAGCGGGAAATTTATGTATTAAGCGATGAAGTGTACGAACATATTTGTTTTGCCGCCGAAGGTCATGCCAGCGTACTGGCGCACCCTCAGTTACGAGAGCGGGCGGTTGCCGTTTCATCGTTTGGTAAAACCTTTCATATGACAGGATGGAAGATTGGTTACTGCGTTGCGCCTGCGGCCATTAGCGCCGAAATACGCAAAGTTCATCAGTACCTGACGTTTTGCGTCAATACGCCGGCGCAACTGGCGTTGGCGGATATGCTGCGCGCCGCGCCGGAACACTATCGCGCGTTACCCGATTTTTACCGGAAAAAACGCGATGTGCTGGTTAACGCGCTGGCGCAAAGCCGATTAAAAGTGCTGCCCTGTGAAGGTACCTATTTTCTGTTAATCGATTACAGCGCAGTGTCGACGCTAAATGACGTTGAGTTTTGCCAGTGGCTAACCGAAGAAGTCGGTGTCGCCGCTATTCCGCTCTCTGTCTTTTGCGCCGCCCCTTTCCCGCATCAGCTTATACGTTTATGTTTCGCTAAACAGGAATCAACGCTGCTGGCCGCCGCAGAGCGCCTGTGTAAACTGTAGTTATTTAACCGTCCACGCTCTGGAGAATCGACGGTCTGCAAAAAGTTCCTGCAGTCCGTTGATCTGTTTCAGGCGCAGGACTTCATCGGCGTCCATACCTAACTCCTGTCCGATTTTGCTCTCGTCCCAGCCTAGCTGAGAAAGTTCGCGTACGATTTCGGACATGGCGTGGATCTGGTGGCGTCCGCGCGCGCGGTTATGCCGGATGGTTGCCGCCATCCGTTCGTGACGTTTTCTGTCCAGACACGCTACCGGCAGATAACCTTTCAGGCGCCTTTTCAGGACCGCTTTTCCTTTGCCCAACTCATGACGGTGAAAGCCGTCCACAATCTCGTATTCCTCCGTATTGGCCTTTACCACCACAATCGGCTGAGTAAACCCATCTTTTTCAATCGATTTAAGCAGCAATTTTTTCTCCGGCGGCGCAACGTTATTCGGGTTGTAGTCATTAGGCGAAATATGATCGTTTTTCACCCACAGGACACAATCGACTGGCTCATCGCGAAAAGGACTAACGTTATGTATCGCCATTCTAAATTCATTAATGGCGGCGATCCTTTCCTCTTCAGGCAGTCCAGAGAGAAAGTGAGTTATTTCGGTTGTGAGTCGGTGTTGCATAAGATCCCCCATTCCTGGCGTTTAGCTTTCATGCGTTCGTTATAACGCTGGTAACTCTTAGGTTTTGTCGGACTGAATGACAGCGCCCGGCACCAGTAATCATTGTTCAGTAATACTTTGCAGATCCGTCGCCATGACGGAATATCCCGCGATCCGATATCGCCCTGCTGCGTCTGTGGAATGGTGTTCATGCCTTTTTTCTTATACCACTGCAAATAAACGGCGATTTTATTACGGTAATGTTCGGCAGTGACTTCAGGCATACTGTGTAGCAGGAGCAGCGCGTACTCCTCCCAGTTAAGGTGATCGGGTTTTAAAATTTTCCGGTGGCCGTAAAAATGGCTGTCCTGCCCGGCGTATATTCCTCCGCTGAGTACGCCGCTGACTCTGGCGCACATGGCCGCCCAGCGCTCAGGTTCGATAACATGATACAGCCATAATCCCTGCCGTTGTTCCGGGCCGAATGGTTCGCAAATACGCATGTAACGGACCGGTACGCCAGCCTGATACATCAAATTATACAATGGGTTACATGATTTACCTGTTTTGGCGAACCAGGTCCAGATATCTGCGGTTTTCCAGTCATAGATGGGGTAGATATACCAGGTGTGCCCCTTGGGGGCCAACGTGGTCCAGGGCTTATCGTCGGCAAAGCGCAGCTTATGCGAGTTAGCGATAGCGACAAACCGGTTATAGGATTCGTCGGAACGAATACCGACCAGCATAGCGGCAGGGCGCTTTTCTGAAAACCAGTCGGCAAAATCGCGAACGAATTGTTCAAAAGTCATGCCGTGTTGATAAAAGGCAAAAAAGGCCGGATCGGTAATCGCATCTTCTGGCGGTTGTCGTACCCAGTCGGTACCCGGCTGCCAACACTGCCACTCCGGCTGGTATTGTGAAAGGGAATTTTGTGTGGTTAAGGGTAATGCGACCCAATAAAAACGCTCAATAACGTCCGCGTAGTATTCACGTAACGATTCAATATAGGTGATGGTACAGGAGAATTGCGCTTCCCAGTCAATGAAGAGAACATGGATCTTTTTATTCATTTTGCGCGCCAACGTTGCCGTCAGGTGCAGCATAAGTCCTGAATCTTTACCACCAGAAAATGAGACGCAGACCCGGGGTAAAGTTTTCAGGGTCCATGTTATACGCTCTTGAGCCGCTTCCAGAACATTTTGCTCAAGCGGAACTTTATAAACCGACATCTCTGGATAGTCTCCAATGTGTTAACTACAATATATTCGCAATAATTAACATAAAGGATAATCTGATTATATGAACTTGCAATGTCTTATTATATTCTCTAAGTAAATACATTCTACGAATGTATACACTTAATTTATATTATTACTCGTTCTCTGATCTCCTTATTAACGCTTTTTTGTGATGTGCTCAATGAGCTCAGCAAATCCGCTATTATTCAGCGAAGCTCTATTGTACATAAGATAGAATTGTATAGGAGCAATGGTAAAAGGTGTGGCGACTTTTTTAAGTTTGATAGAGGAAGAGTAATAGTCAACAAATGTTTGTGGTAAAAAACCAATAAGCTCCGTGGAGCTGATGGAGTTGGCGATAGTCATCACCGATTTGCTTCTTAAACCAATTATTCTCTCTCCCAGCACATCATCTATAAGTGAATGATACTCTTTCATACCGGTTGCCTGGGAGACGAGTTGCGTAAATGACTCTTGTAGAATTTCATCGATAGTGGCGGTGTCGCCTAGTCGGGGATGGTTTTCACTGCAAACCAGGATACATTCTAGCCTATTAAAGTGAGTACAAACAATAGAACGATTATTAAGTGGGGCCATTGAAACCACAACATCTGCTTTGCGGTAGGCAAGCAGATCTTCAGGCAGTTCGTCAGTGGTCAAAATGTCGTGATGTTCAATTTCAACCTGTGGATCTTTGCGGATATATTTAACTAATTTCATCGCATATTGGGTGATCAACAACTGTGGGCTGTAGATAATAAATTTTTTCTTCAGGCTGGACTGATTCATTATATTAATAGTTTGTTCCAGACTGTTAAGGTTATTTTCTAAATGATAATGTAAATTAATGCCTGTTACGGTAGGCGTAATTCCTTTGCCTGAACGAATAAATAGAGGATCATTGAATTGCGTGCGCAGGCGTTGCAATGACTGACTGACGGCAGAAGGTGTAATATAGAGTGTTTCCGCTGCTTTGCTAATGCTTAAATGTTGATAAATACATTCAAATATAACCAACAGGTTAAGATCAAATTTTTTAAGGTCGTAAAGGTTAGCCATAGTATCTTCCCGGCATTATCATGGTATCTCCCATGATTATGACTTAATCTCAATAATTTACCAGAATTATGTTTATTAAACTTAATGTAGAGTTTATTTAAACTAAAATACCACAGTTATGAATATTTTAGCGAGTAAATAATTACGGTAAAGGCGAACATAACTTACACTGATATAATCACGCCGCTAGCCTAAAAAGGCTGTGCCGGATGACATGCTGGTCTGGCGTCGCGTTAATGCCGGGAGGTGGTTGGCCCGACAAACGTAGCGCTGTCGGGCGTGGTACGGTTAAGCTTCTGCCTTGCTAATTTCTGCGTTAAGGCTGCCCCATCATGGCGTCCAGTTGCGCTTTTTCCGGTAAACCAACAACCTGTTGCAAAATCTTATCTTTATTCATGTAATAAATTGCTGGCGTCGCGTTAGCGCCAAGATCGTCCATTAACTGCTGATTCTGATTAATGACTTTCATCTGCGCCGGGGGGATGGACGCCGGAACCTCCAGCTTCATCTTTCCTGCGGAGGCTTCATAGTCATGCCAGGTTTTCGCCGGGTCTTTCGCGGCTAAAATCGCTGCGGCTGTGGCCGGGCTTTCCGGTTTAATCACGCCGACCAGTAATGTGCGTAATTGTACCTTGCCGGATTCGACCCACGGACGAGCTTGTTGCCAAAACTGCTTACAATAGGGGCAGAAAGGATCGGCAAAGACATACAGCACCACCGGCGCGTCTTTTTTACCGTCGAGTATCCATGACGCTTTTTCCATTTTCTGCCACATTTCACGTCCGGCTGGCGCATAGATCTCTTTTTCTATCAGGGCGTTGCTAAGATTTTCACCTTTTTCATTATACATATAGCCGGAAATCGCGTGTTTACCGTCCGGCGTCAGATAAATCGTGACGCCCATATCCTGATACTTTCCGAGATAGCCCTTCATACCCCCCGGCGCCTCGAAGGATTTCAGGATAGTTATACCCTGTTTTTCAATGGCTTTAACCGGCGCAGGCAGTTCTTCCGCGTGGGCGAGAATGGGCAGCATAGCAAGCAGCAATGTACGTTTAATCATATTTTTTCCTTTTAATATCAAAGCGAAAAGAGTATTAATGATGATGCCTATCGCAGACATAGGTAAGAGCTGGCGTGCCAGGATTGCCCTTTCTATGCTGGGGTGATGTAATCCTTTTCGCTGTTACAGCCTTTGTTAAGGTAATGTAGAGCGCAACACTTAGCCAGCATATACGCTATGGATTTCGAGTGGCAGGCAATACGCCTGCCATTTGCAAGACGAGTCGTACTGGCTCTGAAGTTACCTACGGGTAGTTCAGGTAATGGGGCCGCCTGTCAGGCGGCCTTTTTACTTTAGATGGCTGACAGGGCGCAGTGTTCACAATGTCGCCCGAATCGGGTTGTTAGTTAACGCTTATTGATTTGATAATGGAAACGCATTAGCCGAATCAGCAAAATTTCGTTAACTTACTCCTCAACGAAAACACGGAGGAAGTATAGATGTCCTTAATTAACACCAAAATCAAACCTTTCAAAAACCAGGCGTTCAAAAACGGTGAATTCATTGAAGTCACCGAGAAAGATACCGAAGGCCGCTGGAGCGTCTTCTTCTTCTACCCGGCCGATTTTACCTTTGTTTGCCCGACTGAACTGGGTGACGTTGCCGACCATTACGAAGAACTGCAGAAGCTGGGCGTAGACGTTTATTCCGTCTCAACCGATACTCACTTCACGCACAAAGCATGGCACAGCAGCTCTGAAACTATCGCAAAAATCAAATATGCGATGATCGGCGACCCGACTGGCGCCCTGACCCGTAACTTCGACAACATGCGTGAAGACGAAGGTTTGGCAGACCGTGCAACCTTTGTTGTTGACCCGCAGGGTATCATCCAGGCGATCGAAGTTACCGCTGAAGGTATCGGCCGTGACGCGTCTGACCTGCTGCGTAAAATTAAAGCAGCACAGTACGTTGCCGCTCACCCAGGCGAAGTATGCCCGGCGAAATGGAAAGAAGGTGAAGCGACTCTGGCTCCATCCTTAGACCTGGTCGGTAAAATCTAAATTTCCGTCGTCTTTCACGCCATAGCTGCGTTGGCGTTGCCTGCTCACCCCGGTCACTTACTTCAGTAAGCTCCCGGGGATTCTCAGGCTAGCCGCCTTACTCTGACGTGAAATACTTTGGAAATTGTTTCAGTCATGGGCGCACCCGCGCCCATTTCATTTCAGCACCATGACGCAAGTTGCATTAATGCAGTCCCGCGAAGTCGGCTTGCATGATGATGTTTTCAGAGAGGGAAGAAGAATGCTCGACACAAATATGAAAACCCAGCTCAGGGCTTACCTTGAGAAACTGACCAAACCTGTTGAGCTGATTGCCACGCTGGATGACAGCGCTAAATCGGCGGAAATCAAGGAACTGCTGGCTGAAATCGCCGAGCTGTCCGACAAAGTCACGTTTAAAGAAGACAATACTCTGCCGGTGCGCAAGCCGTCTTTCCTGATTACGAATCCAGGTTCTCAGCAAGGGCCGCGCTTTGCCGGTTCTCCGCTGGGCCACGAATTTACCTCGCTGGTTTTGGCGCTGCTGTGGACCGGCGGTCATCCGTCAAAAGAAGCGCAGTCGCTGCTGGAGCAGATTCGCGATATTGACGGCGATTTTGAATTCGAAACTTATTATTCACTCTCCTGCCATAACTGCCCGGACGTAGTGCAGGCGCTGAACCTGATGGCGGTGCTGAACCCGCGTATTAAACATACGGCAATTGATGGCGGCACCTTCCAGAACGAAATCACCGAACGTAACGTGATGGGTGTTCCGGCGGTATTTGTTAACGGTAAAGAGTTCGGCCAGGGACGTATGACTCTGACCGAGATTGTCGCCAAAGTGGATACTGGCGCAGAAAAACGCGCGGCGGAAGCGCTGAACAAACGCGATGCGTATGACGTGCTGATTGTCGGCTCCGGCCCGGCGGGCGCGGCGGCGGCGGTCTACTCGGCGCGCAAAGGCATCCGTACCGGTCTGATGGGCGAGCGCTTCGGCGGTCAGGTGCTGGATACCGTGGATATCGAAAACTATATCTCGGTGCCGAAAACCGAAGGCCAGAAACTGGCGGGCGCGCTGAAAGCGCATGTCAGCGATTACGACGTTGACGTTATCGACAGCCAGAGCGCAAGTAAACTGGTTCCGGCAGCGACAGAAGGCGGCCTGCATCAGATTGAAACGGCATCCGGCGCAGTCTTGAAAGCGCGCAGTATCATCATCGCCACCGGCGCGAAATGGCGCAACATGAACGTACCGGGCGAAGATCAGTATCGCACCAAAGGCGTGACCTACTGCCCGCACTGCGACGGCCCGCTATTTAAAGGCAAACGTGTGGCGGTCATCGGCGGCGGCAACTCCGGCGTCGAAGCGGCTATCGATCTGGCAGGTATTGTAGAACATGTTACGTTGCTGGAGTTCGCGCCGGAGATGAAGGCGGATCAGGTGCTACAGGACAAAGTGCGTAGCCTGAAAAATGTCGATATCATTTTGAATGCGCAAACGACAGAAGTGAAGGGCGACGGTTCGAAAGTGGTGGGACTGGAGTATCGTGACCGTGTCAGCGGCGATATTCATAGCGTCGCGCTGGCAGGAATTTTTGTGCAGATTGGTCTGTTGCCGAATACCCACTGGCTGGAAGGCGCGCTTGAGCGTAACCGCATGGGCGAGATCATTATTGACGCCAAATGTGAAACCAGCGTTAAGGGCGTCTTCGCCGCAGGCGATTGTACCACCGTTCCTTACAAACAGATTATCATCGCCACCGGCGAAGGGGCGAAAGCCTCGTTGAGCGCCTTTGATTATCTGATTCGTACCAAAATCGCATAAAAAGAAGTAAGCACACCTGCAAGGTCAGTTAACTGGCCATCGTAAATGGCCCGATAGTGTAAGCTATTCGGGCCTGCGGCGTTTATGCCTGGGGAACGCCGCCGGCTAAAACACCTTCTTCATTATCAATACTCTGAAACCGTCTGTTAATAACAGACGGTTTTTTATTTCAACGGTCTTCTGTTTTTAAACTTTGAAACAATAAAAAAGCCTTCTACGGATTTAACTGGAATTTTTCTGTTTTTTTATCAAAGAAAGATTAAGCGCTTCTGCTAACATGCCCATTCTTTTTTCTTGATTTATATTGCATTTGTATGTGAGGTTATTTATTCATGGATTCAATCTATGAATCACTGACGGAATTAGAAAAAACAGGGCTTACATTGCGTGATTTTTTTAATTCTCATGATAGTCATTCACTGAAATCTGCCTACGTGAGATTAAATCCCTCTGCTGCGGTAAACCTTACCGACCGGGCGTGGCTGGAAGCGGAGTATGACTTTAATGCGCTATTCGTCGGCCCTGGCAAGCTGCTGGCTGCGCCTTTCGCTTCAGTGTATCTGGAAGACGATGCGCTGGTGATGGGAAAGGCGACGCTGGAGATACGGGATTTTATGGCAGCGTTGGGATTATCGGTTAATCAGGAAAGCAATATCCCTGACGATCATATTTCCTGCGTGCTGGAATTGACCACACTATTACTGGCTAATACCCGGCAAACGTCACAATACCGATCTACTCTCACTCAATATATCAATAACTATTTAACAAAGTGGGTGCCATTATATATCGAAAAAATAAAAACTCATGCACAAACGACCACGTTATATACGGTGGCGGACATCTTATTTTATTGGCTTGATGAATTAAAACGAGAGTATCAATATGAGTAATGAGACAGGACATCTGAACAGACGTTCTTTTTTAAAGGGGATAGTGGCACTGGGCGCCGTTGCGGCTTTACCCGGAGGATTACTGACCTCCCGATGCGCGCTTGCGCAGCCGCCTGTTCCCTTTAACCCTAAAACGTACAAAATTTATCGTAACGCGTGTCCGCGTAACTGCTATGACACCTGTAGCCTCAAGACGTGGGTAAAGGACGGGGTCATTACTTTCGTGGAGGGCGCGCCGGAGTCAACATTTACTCACGGTACGCCTTGCGTCAAAGGGTTGAGCTATCCGCGCCGGGTTTATAGCCCCGATCGTATTAAATATCCCATGGCGCAGGACGTTCGCGGTAGCGGCAACTGGCGTCGCATCTCATGGGAAGAGGCGATGCAGCGCATTGCCGCCAAAATGCTGGAGATTAAGAAAAAAGACGGTTCTATGCTCGGTCTGGCGCTGACCAAATATTCCGGTAAGTTTGGCGTGCTGAACTATGCCGTTGAAGGGATGATGTCCTCGCTTGGCTATACCACCCGTTTTGCCGGTACGCCGTGCTGGCCTGCCGGTATCGACGCGCAAAACTACGACATGGGCGACATGTGGTGTAACGACCCGGAAGATATGGTGAAAGCGAAATACATCATTATCTGGGGCGCCAACCCAGCCTGGTGCTCAATGCACAGCATGAAGTACATCTATCAGGCGCGCGAGAAAGGGGCGAAGGTCGTGGTTATCGACCCGCTGCTGTCGCAGACTGCCGCCAAAGCCGATCTCTACCTGCGCGTACGGCCTGGCTCAGACGGCGCGCTGGCGCTGGGGATGGCGCGTCATCTGGTGGATAAAGGCCTGGTGGATCAGGACTTTGTCAACAACGATGCTCATGGCTATCCGGAATTTGAAGCCTATCTGCGCAGTAACGTCACCGTGGAATGGGCGGCAGAAATCTGCGGCCTGTCTGCGGATGTCATTCGCCAGCTGGCGGAAGAGTTTACGGCGGTTAAGCCGGCCACGGTCTGGATTGGTTACGGGATGCAGCGTCATGTCAACGGCGGCGCCAACGTTCGCGCTATCGATGCCTTTGTCGCTATGTCCGGCAACATCGGTGTCGAAGGCGGTGGCGCGCGTTATGGTCATCTGCATACCTGGGGTTTTAACTATAACGCCATGCTGCAGAAGCCGCCGGAGGGCGCTATTGGCATACCGGGAGCGGCGGGCACCACCAGTGAATTCGGGGCTGCCGCTGGCAGCGACGCCGTGCAGTACTCCGATCGCTCTCTGAATATTAACCAGACGGCGCAGGGGATTCTGGAGGCCAACGATCCGCCGGTTCGTATGCTGTGGGTCGCCTGTAAAAACCCGTTTGCCCAGGATTTCGATCGCAGCAAGATGAAAAAAGCGTTTGAAAAACTGGAAATGGTGGTCTGCGCCGATCAGTTCTTCAACGAAACGGTGCAACACGCTGATATCGTGCTGCCCGTTACCACCGCGTTTGAAGAGTGGAACGTGGATGCTTCTTACTGGCACTACTGGCTTTCCATTAATCAGCCGGCGATTAAGCCGATGTATGAAGCAAAATGCGACCTTGAAATCGCTACCATGCTGTCGCGCACCATTAATAAGATGGCGCCGGGTTCCTGTTCCTTCCCGCAAGAGTTCGATCACAAGCGTTGGCTGGATCAGGAGTTCAACGACGGAATGGCGAAAATGTTCGGCATCTCTTCCTGGGACGATCTGCTGGACGGGCCGAAAAAAGCGATTCTGCCAAGCTCTGCCGCCTGGTACGACCGCAAATTCAAAACGCCGTCAGGCAAGTATGAATTTAAATCTGAACTGGCGGAGAAAAACGGCCATACCGCGCTGCCGGAATACAAACCGGAAGCCGAGAGCAAACTGCCGTTCCATCTGTTTACGCCGCACGTGCAGTTTGGCCTGCACTCGCAGTTTATCAACCTGGACTGGATGCAGGTGTTCTACCCGGAACCGTTCGTTTATATCCATCCTTCTTCCGCGAAGAAAAAGGGCATCAGCGAGAACGATCTGGTCAAAGTTTTCAATGGCACCGGTGAAGTTGAGCTGCGGGCAAAAGTCACCACCAACGTGCCGGAAGATTTTCTGGTGATGTATGAAGCGTGGTTCCCGAAACGGCAGTACAACGTGCAAAACGTCGTGGCCGATACGCCTGCTGATATGGGGCTGATGAAAACTGGCGCGCCGGGCGCCGCTATCCACAGTCAGTTTGCTGACGTTGTATTGATCGGTAAAGGGGAGTCCGTAGCATGAGACGTGCGTTTTTAGTGAATAGCGATAAGTGCATCGGCTGCCGCGGCTGTGCTATGGCGTGTAAAAGCTTTAACCAACTGGAGCCGGATCGCTTCTGGCGCTACGTTTATCCGTTGGATAAAGACATCTATCCACATGAAGAGCGGGCGTTTTACTCGCTGGCCTGTAACCACTGCGAACATCCGGCCTGCGTCGCCGCCTGTCCGGTCGAAGCCTATACCAAACGTGAAGATGGCGTGGTGGTGCATAACCCTGAGCGCTGCATCGGCTGTAAAAACTGTATTCGCAACTGTCCTTATGGCGCGCCGCGTTTTAATGAAGAGACGCGTAAAGCGGAAAAATGCAGTATGTGCTACGAGCGTCTTGATATCGGTATGAATCCGGCGTGCGTAAACGCCTGTCCGGTGGGCGCCTTGTCGATTATCGATTTGGATGCCGATCCTGTGCCCGATAATGCGGTGCAGTATCCGCCAGGGTTCCCGCATATGCCACAGCTCAATCCAGGAACGCGCTTTATTCTGGCGCGCCAGCCTAAGCAGCCGGAGGACAAGTAATGGAAAAATATGAACTGCCGCTGGTGTTTTTTACGGTATTAAGCCAGATGTCTGTCGGGATGGCTTTGGTACTGACATGGCGTACGCTGCGTGGTGAAGTGGAAGGCCAGCGTTTCTATTGGTTGGCCACCGGGCTGGTGCTGGCATTGGCGTCTATTGCCGCGATTCTGCATCTGGCGCATCCCGATCGCGCTTATGATGCGCTGATTAACCTGCGACATGCCTGGTTAAGTCGGGAAATCCTTGGCGCCACGTTGTTTGGCGCAGCGGTCGGCGTAACGTTCCTGGCAAAGGGACATAAAGCGATGGCTCTTATCGCCTCCGTGTTCGGCGTGTTACTGGTGGCGGTGCAGGGGATGACCTACGCCGCGCCAGCGATGGTGGCTATCGCTAATGGGTTTACCATGCTGTTATTTTTTATTACGGTATGGGTCATGGGTTGCGCGGCGATTCCGCTGTTAAAACTCAGGCCTGCCGTTCCTGCGTTACGCCAGGGAATTGTGGTGTGTATCGCGGTACTTATCGCGGCGCCGCTGGTGTGGTTAAGCGGGGGAACGGTAATGCAGATGACGGCGCGTTCATGGTTGGCTTCACCGTTTTATCTGGCAAGCCTGGTCTGCCTTGCGCTCGCTTTTGTCGCCAGCCGTCACGGTGATTCGCGCCCGAAACTCCTGTTCGTCTTGTTATTCGTCGGCGTATTTCTGAGTCGGCTGGTCTTTTTTGGCGACACGGTGAGTACTATTGTGAATATCGGGCATTTGTACTAACGATGATGCAGTAAAAAGCCCTGCCAGGCGCGACCTGGCAGGGCGTGTCAGTTTTTAGCCGCCAGAGTTAACGCACAACCAATACCGGCAGCGTCGCATGGCGCACCACGCTTGAGGCGTTAGACCCCAACAGGTGTGTCGTGATGGACGGATTACGCGAACCGATTACCACGACATCCGCATCCAGTTCTTCGCCCATCTCATTAACGACATCGCGCACGCTACCAAAGCGAACATGCGTTTTAATTCGTGAAGGATCGATACTGAAGTGTCCCACCATCGTTTGCAGACGCGTTTCCGCCTCATGCTGTAAATGTTCTTCAAAGCGACGCACGTCGGCGGCAAAGCGGTGCAGACTCATGCTCGCGGACCCAGGCAGTACATGCAACAGATGAATGACGCCATCCTGTTGCGCCAGAAACTCAGCGTGGCGAATGGCTTTATCGCTAAGTTCCATTTCAAAAACATCAACCGGCATAATGATTGTCTTATACATACCCGTTACTCCCTGTTAATCAATACTGAATTTATTCAAGCATATAATAATGTTTCTTTCTGCTATTTGTCTGGCAATTTTAAATATTGCGACAACCTGACGTTAAAAAAGTCGTGTATTTTCCAGGAAAAATCCTAAAGCTGCCTGTTTTTCCGGCAGTCTCTCCGGGATAGCTACCCTTTTATAGTCGAACGCAACATTCACCGTTACCCCGGAGGCTGCATGAAAGCATTGACGTATCACGGTCCACATCACGTAAAGGTTGAAAACGTACCCGATCCCGGCATTGAGCAGCCTGACGATATCATTTTGCGTGTTACCGCCACCGCGATTTGCGGATCTGATTTGCATCTTTATCGCGGCAAGATCCCACAGGTAAAACATGGCGATATTTTCGGCCATGAATTTATGGGCGAAGTGGTGGAAACCGGACATGATGTAAAGAATATTCAGAAAGGGGATCGGGTCGTTATCCCGTTTGTCATTGCCTGTGGTGACTGCTTTTTCTGTCGGCTACAGCAATATTCAGCGTGTGAAAACACTAACGACGGACACGGCGCGGCGATGAATAAAAAACAGATCCCGCCACCGGCGGCGCTGTTTGGGTATAGCCATCTGTATGGAGGCGTTCCCGGCGGACAGGCCGAATATGTTCGCGTGCCAAAAGGTAATGTCGGTCCATTTAAGGTGCCGCCGCTGTTATCTGACGATAAGGCGCTGTTTCTTTCTGATATTTTGCCTACCGCCTGGCAGGCGGCAAAAAATGCCCAGATTCAGCAAGGTTCCAGCGTGGCGGTTTTTGGCGCAGGGCCGGTAGGATTACTGACTATCGCCTGTGCGCGACTGCTGGGCGCGGAGCAGATCTTCGTCGTTGATCACCACGCCTGGCGCCTGCGTTTCGCCGAAGAACGTTACGGCGCGATACCGATCAACTTCGATGATGAGAACGATCCGGCGGAAAAAATCATCGAGCAGACGGCAGGACACCGCGGCGTGGACGCGGTAATTGATGCCGTAGGCTTTGAAGCGAAAGGCAGCATGACGGAGACGGTGCTGACGAACCTTAAACTGGAAGGCAGCAGCGGCAAAGCGCTGCGACAATGTATCGCGGCGGTCAGACGTGGCGGCGTGGTCAGCGTGCCCGGCGTGTATGCCGGTTTTATTCACGGCTTTTTATTCGGCGACGCCTTTGATAAGGGGCTAACTTTTAAAATGGGTCAAACCCATGTTCACGCGTGGCTGGGGGAATTATTACCGCTTATTGAAAAAGGGTTGCTGAAGCCGGAGGAGATTGTCACGCATTATATGCCGTTTGAAGAGGCGGCGCGCGGCTACGAAATTTTCGAAAAACGCGAAGAAGAGTGCCGGAAGGTCATTCTGGTGCCGGGAGCGACGTCGGCACAAGCGGCGCAGAAACAGGCGACGGGAGTAGTCAACCCGATGCCAGGCGGCGTTGTCTGAAGCAGGCAGAAATGAAAGGGCTAACGGAAAGAGGATGCGCAGGCATCCTCTGTGTAAACGCATTAACGCTTATGCAGATGGGGTTTAACGCAGGAAGTCGCCCGCGGCTTCAGGCTGATATTCGAGTTCCAGCACTTCGAGATGGGTGGAGGCGCCGCCCGGCAGTTCCCAGTGAATGGTGTCGCCGACGCGCAGTCCCAGCAACGCCGCGCCGACGGGCGCCATTACCGAAAGCTGGGTACTGCTGTCCGTCATATTGGCGGGGTACACCAGCGTCCGCACGCGTGTTTCACCATCGCTCAAATTGCGGAATTTAACGCGGCTGTTCATGGTGACGACATCGTTCGGCATCTCTTGTGGCGAACACATTTGCGCGCGATCCAGTTCGGCGTTGAGCGCGTCGGCAATCGGCAGATCCGCATACGCAGGCTGTTCCAGAAGACGATCAATACGTTCGGCGTCAAGGTCGTTAATGATAATAGTGGGTCTGGACATTTCTTACTCCATGTCATCGATACTGCGAGTAGTGCAGGTAAATGGTCCCAAAAGAAAACCCTCACCGTCTGGCGGCGAGGGTTTAACTCTCATGATGATACTGAGACTTACCCCGTCTTTGAAGTGATTTAGTTCACATTCGGGTAAATCCTCAAACGTCATAGCCCTGAGTGAATTTTAGTCTACATTCGGGCGTGTTCTCAAATGTGGCTACGGTTTTAAACCTCTGCTTCGTCAATAACCGGCTTTATCGATAATAAACTGTTTCCCGCAGTTGCCGGGATGCGGCTGCGGCAGGAATGAGGCAAAGGAGAGCGGGGCGTTAATCATCGACGCCTTTAATGAAAACTGAATCTCTGTTAAATAGGCGGGATTGCCATGGCAGTTTACTTTAACGGCTTTGACATTATCCTGGCCCCACGTTTGTGCGACGACGCTATCAAACTCAGCGCGGCTAACGGTCTTGCCGTAATTATCCGCCAGAAACTGCCCCAGTGCGCTGTCTTTTATCGCCTTATCCAGCCGTATCATGGTGCCGAAATAGGCATTGGAATCAAACCCGAAACAGGCGCCATGTTTAGCATATTCGTAGCGCTCCAGACAGGAATTCCCCCCCGCGCCGGGCATCACTTCCTTAAGCGCTGCCGCGATGTCAGGCGAAAGTCCGGGGGCGGGGGCGGAGCATTTCCGGCTGGCCTTGACTTCAGGCAGATTCGGGATTGGCCGCGTCGCACAACCAAAGCGCTGCCAGCGTCTCTGGTCAACACCGTGTGCGGCGATAGATTTGGGTAATCCAGGCCACAGGCCGTGGACGGTCAGAAAGTCTGCTTTGTTGGCTGGCTCTTTTTGCAGACGGCACTCATCGGGTTCCCGATGGCGGCGTTCATGCTGGCTTTGACAAAAACCGGTTTGCCAGGAAAGCGCCAGCACATAGTCAGTGAAATCACCGTACTGTTGCGCCTGAAGTTCGTCGGCGTTGGCGGCAAAAATCGGGGTTAAGAGGGCAGCCAGCAGCGGACTGTAATGCCATATTGTGTTCATGATGAATTCGATAATTTATAGACATTATGAATGTTACTCATTTAATCATAAAAAATGCCGCTCAGGTGAACCTGAACGGCATCATTTTTAACCTACGTTGGCGTAATGTTTAATTCCACATTGCCAGAATCGGCCAGCCCACCAGCAACAGCATCGTGATATAGATAACGCCAAAGATTGCGCCAAGCCGCCAGTAGTCTCTGGATTTCACGTAACCGCAGCCGTAGATAATCACACCAGGGCCGGTGGCATACGGCGTCAGACAGCCCATGATACCGATAGACAGCACCAGCAGAATACACAGTTGTTCCATCGGAACGCCCGGAATGCCTTTACCCACCGCCAGAATGACCGGCAGCATGGTCGCGGTGTGAGCGGAAAGACTGGCGAACAGATAGTGCGCGAAATAGAACACCAGTACCAGTACAATCACGGTTGCATCCGGCGAGAAACCTTCCAGATGCGTACTCATGGTATTGGCGAACCAGTCAATAAAGCCGGAGCGGGTTAAGCCATTGGCCATGACCACCAGCGTAGCGAGGTTCACCAGGGTGTTCCAGGCGCTGTTGTAGCGCGTAATGTCTTTCCACGGCACAACATGCAGCGCCAGCATCAGCGAGACGGCCAGCAGACCCACGGCAGTGGCGTTGATGATTTTTCCACCAAAAACCCACAATCCTAAGCTAAGCAGCACCAGGCCAATCAGCGTCCACTCTTTGCGGGACAGACGCCCCATGTTTTTTAACTCGCCGCCAGCCCAGGCCGCGACTTCCGCACTGTGGGTCACTTCAGGTTTATAAAGCACATAGGAGAGCCACGGCGCAACGATCAGTAAAATAATCCCTACCGGCAGAAAGCTGAGAAACCACTGCAGCCAGCTAATCTGGACCCCGGCGATCTTGCTGACGAACTCCAGACCTAACACGTTTGGCGCCGCGCCAGTGACAAACATCGAAGAGCTCAGGCTGGTACTGATCACCATCATCCACATCAAATAACCGCCGATGCGGCGTGCGGAAGGATCGTTTGGAAACGATTTAAACAGCGGCGGCAGGTTCTTGATGACCGGGAAGACAGTCCCGCCGGTACGAGCCGTATTGGAGGGAGTAAACGGCGCCAGCAAAATATCGATAATGACAATCGCATAGCCGAGCGTCAGCGTGCGTTTACCCATGAATTTTACCAGAAACAGCGCAATGCGGCGCCCCAGCCCGGTCACTTCGTAGCCCAGCGCGAAAATAAACGCGCCGAAAACCAGCCAGACCGTGGTGCTGGAGAAACCGGCAAGCCCCCATTTCAGCGCCTGTTTACTGGCTTTAAACGCCGGATCGGCCAGTTCTGAAGCGTCAAATAGCAGGTAATTGCTGCCGATAACGCAAATGGTTACGGCGATAAAACTGATCGCTGTCGCCGGGATCGGCTCCAGGATCATACCGACAATCATCGCGACGAAAACCGCAAAATAGTGCCAGGCCTGCGGCGGCATACCATCTGGAACAGGAATTAGCAACATGACGCCCATCACCACTAATGGGGCCAACAACTTCCATATATTATCTTTGGATAAAGACATAAATGACTCTCCGGAAAGGATATTTTCTATAATTGTGTTAATGATTAACTTGCGAAATTTGCGCTAAAAACCAGGTCACGATCAGCAGATCGGCGCTACCGCCTGGGCTGAGATTGCGTTCAATGCATTGCTGATCGAACCGGTGGAGATAAACGAGATCGTCAGGCGTCCGTATGCCGCCCTGATGTAATAAGACCGCCGCCTGCTGCTGTAACCAGCGCAGACCGTCCGCCCCGCCGCGCGACGCGACGTTGGTATCGCCGTTAAGCGACATCAGCAGCAGTAAGGTATCAAGCAGCGCCAGTTCCGGATCGCGCCCCTGCGCCAGCAATGCGCGGTAGTGCGGTAACGCGTGGCGGATGACCAGCGGATAGCCCGCTTCCGCTTCGCCGCGCGCGCCGGTTAATCCCAGTTGCTGATACAGCCGCTGACCTGCGGTGAGCTGTAGGTTGTTCTGGCGCAGTTCGCGCGTGGTCAGGCCGCGGCAAAAATCGGCGGCGGTAGCGCAGAGTGTTTCTGCAGCGATCGGCTGGCGTAGCTGATACAGGCGGCCAATGGCGGCGCACAGTAACCCCAGCGAGAAAATGCTGCCTTTATGGGTATTGACGCCCGCCGTTGCGCGAAACATCGCTGCTTCACAGGCCATCCCCAATGGACGCAGGCCCGCCAGAACTGACTCTGGCGGCAGGCGCGTGCAGCTGGCGCCATATTCCATAAAGCGCGGCAGCCAGTGTCGAATCGCCTCCGCGCTGCGGTGAAAATCCGCCAGCGCCATATCTTTGTGCGCGCCGCAGTTTAGTCGGTCTACCAGACCGGGTTTTGGCGATAAATTTACCTCGGTCAGCATGGCGCGCCAGGCCAAATCGGCCCAGGCGTCATACAGCGACTGAGGCTGAATGGAGGCGTTAGTCGGGTTGGCGGGAATCGGCATCATGCAGCAGCGCCTCCATATGAATCAGTAAATCAGTCAGCGCGTGGGTTTTACCCCGCGCGCATTCAGCCGCGCTTTGCCCGCACAGCAGACAGCGGCGAGCGGGAAGCGCGAAATGGCGGCGGGAGAGTATTTCGCCTTCCGCCGTCAGGACATCGATATCCCACAGGCGCCCCAGTGGATAACGCTGTTCAAGTGCGATGGTCGCCTGTTTGAGCGCCTGAGCGGGCGCGTCAATCGCCAGCAGTCCTTCCGGCCCGCTGGCGGAAACCAGTGCAGCCTGCTCCCGGATAGTCCAGCCATACTCTTCTGCCAGCGTGTGCAGGGCAGCCACGCCGTGATTAAAGATCCGGCGGGTTAACGCGCTGTCTTTCATCGGGCCTGGCGCCACCACGGTAAAGGAGACCAGCGGAGTAGCGTGACGCGTTAGCCAGGCGCGCTGTCTTGCTTGTCTCTCATCCCGGCTGGCGAGCAGCTCAGGAATAGAAACGTCGTGACAGGTGGCGAGTTCAGGAAACAGGCGCATGGCTTATTCCTTCACCTGATGCACCACATCGATCACTGAACCGTCGCGATAACGCACGACAGCAATCACGCGGTCGGTGAATTCGATAGGGCGGGGCTGACCGGTAAGCAGTTGCGCGCGTTCGCGCAGCCACTCAATCGATACCACTTTCATTCCCGCTGCTTTCAGGCGTTCAGCCAGCTCCGGACGCGCCGGATTGACGGCGATACCGTGATCGGTGACCAGAATGTCGACGCTGGAGCCTGGTGTGACGCAGGTGGTGACGTTATCAACCAGCGTTGGGATGCGACCGCGTACCAGCGGCGCGACGATGATGGACAGCGCCGCCGCGACGGCGGTATCGCAGTGACCGCCGGACGCGCCGCGTAGAACGCCGTCGGAGCCGGTCAGCACGTTAACATTGAAGTGAGTGTCTACTTCCAGCGCGCTCAGTACCACCACGTCCAGACGGTCGACGGAAGCGCCTTTAGAGCCCCAGTTGGCGTACTGGTTAGCGCTGATTTCGATATGGTTCGGGTTGCGGGCCAAAGATTGCGCAGCGTTACGATCGAAGCTCTGAACGTCAAGCAGTTTGCGGATTAAGCCCTTTTCATGCAGGTCGACCATGGTGGCGGTGATACCGCCCAGCGCGAAATTAGCCACAATGTTGCGGCTACGCATTTTGTCTTCCAGGAAGCGGGTGACCGCCAGCGATGCGCCGCCGGTGCCGGTTTGTAGGGAGAAACCTTCGTTGAAGTAGCCGGAGTGAGCAATGACTTCCGCCGCACTGCGGGCGATCAGCAGTTCACGCGGATTAGTGGTCATGCGGGTCGCGCCAGCGCCGATTTTGTTTGCATCACCGACTTCTTCGATTTGCACGATCAGATCAACCTGATCCTGAGCGATGCTTGCCGGGTTATGCGGATACGGCAGCAGTTGCTCCGTCAGCATCACGACCTGCTTCGCGCTGTCGGCATCCACCATCGCGTAGCCCAGTGAACCGCAACAGGCTTTGCCGGTATAACCGTTAGCATTACCGAATTCATCGCAGGAGGGCACGCCAAGAAACGCAACATCAATATTGAGTTCGCCGCTTTGTACCAGATGCACACGACCGCCGTGGGAGTGAATCTGAACCGGCTCAGCCAGCAGGCCGCGAGAAATTTCTTCCGCCAGCGGGCCGCGCAGGCCTGACGTGTAGATGCGGCTGACCACCCCGTTACGAATGTGTTCAACCAGCGGCGCGTGGCAGTCGCTCAGCGAGCTGGAGGCCAGGGTCAGATTTTTGAAGCCCATCTTCGCGATGGTTTCCATCACCAGGTTAATCGTCAGATCGCCGCCGCGAAACGCGTGGTGAAAGGAAAGCGTCATGCCGTCGCGTAAACCGGAACGGCGGATGGCCTCTTCCAGGCTGGCGCACAGTTTGTGGTCGCGCGGTTTTTGCGCTTGTAGATCCAATTTTGCCGCACTTTGGTAAGCGCTCAGTTCGCTTTCAGCGTGACGGCTCCAGGCTGCTACGCGATCCTGGCGTTGAGATTCATTTTTCTGCGTCATTTTTTTGCCTTATTCTTCGCGAATACCGGAAAGTTCTGCACGGGAGAGCACCAGACGGGCGCGTTCAATCACCGGGCTGTCGACCATCTTGCCGTTAAGGGAAACGACGCCGAGACCTTCGCGGGCGGCGGCTTCTGCGGCCTCAACGACCAGACGCGCATGGGCGACCTCTTTACGCGTCGGCGCATAAAGGTTGTGCAGCAGTTCGATCTGGCGGGGGTTGATCAGTGACTTACCGTCAAAGCCCAACTGTTTAATGTGGGCGGCTTCTTGCAGGAAACCGGCTTCGTTGTTGGCGTCGGAATAGACGGTATCGAAGGCCTGAATGCCGGCGGAACGCGCGGCCTGCAAAATGGCGCAGCGGGCGAACAGCAGTTCGGTGCCTTCCGGAGAGCGTTCGGTGCGCAGGTTGCGAACATAGTCTTCCGCGCCCAGCGCAATCCCGATCAACCGTTCAGAGGCGTGGGCGATTTCTACCGCGCGGGTAATACCCAGCGGCGATTCCACGGCGGCTAACAGGCCGGTACTGCCCGGTTCGCGACCGCAGGCGTTTTCAATGCGCAGAATTTCGTTTTCGATATCAATGACGTCCTGCGCGGTGTCGGTTTTCGGTAAACGCACCACGTCCGCGCCGCCGCGCACGACCGCTTCCAGATCGTTGACGCCCCATTCGGAGTCCAGCGCATTCACGCGGACAATGGTTTCGACGTCACGGTAAAGCGGGTGTTGCAGCGCGTGATATACCAGACGGCGCGCCGCGTCTTTTTCGCGTAATGCAACGGAGTCTTCCAGGTCGAACATCAGCGCGTCGGCCGGATAGATAAACGAATTGCTCACCATCGCCGCGTTGGCGCCCGGTACGAATAACATACTGCGGCGGGTGCGGGTTTTACGTTGTTGCAGAGAGGCGGAAATCATTGGCGATCCTCCCAGGGCAGAGCGGCAATACCGCTGGCGCGCGCCAGTAGCGTTTCCAGTCGGGCGCGCAAAATGCAGTCCAGAGCGCCTTTATCATCGACGTTCAGTTGTACGCCGCGCACGTCGTAGCGAGAAAGCACCTCCAGGATGGTGGCGCGAATGGCCTCGCCAAACTGTTTTTCAACGCTACTGTTGATTTGCAGGTCAATATCCTGCGTATCGAGCGGCGCAATGCGTATCATCACATCGCCGGACTCAAGCGTGCCTGCGACGGCTAGCTGGTTTATTTTCATTTTTCACCTGTTGCTAAGACGGGGGACTTTTGACGGGCTGCCGCGCTGCCCGGATGGCGTTCGACCATGCCCTGCAAATAGCGCAGGGTGGCGTCGGGAACCAGCGGCGCGATAGCCGTGAGATCGTGTTTAACCAGCAGCTTGCGTACCCAGGAGGCGGATATCGGCGTCTCCTGGAAGCAAAGCCGCTCTATTTCCACCAGCGTAATGGGTGGGGCGGGAAGCGTTGGCGTCTCCAGCCAGAAACGCATATCAAGGTTGTACTGGGCGGTAACGGTGCAAAACGGTTCCGTACCGACAAAGCGGTGTGTGATGCCAAGCGCGGGCGCCAGATACTGGCGAAAAATCTTCAGGTCGATTTCGGTATAACAGTGATTAATGACGCTCTGCTCTTTAATGAAATAGCAGGGGAACGTCGCCCGAGAAATAATGTATTCGGAGCCGCGGTGAACGGTTAAGCGCGGGATATCGGTGGTCCCTTTAAGAACCAGATCGAGTCGGTCTTCATAGGGAAAGCGTGATGTATCTTCTTTGACCAGGAACAGATGCAGCCAGTCGCACTGTGCCGCCGCCTGTTGGATCAGATAGCGATGGCCGTGCGTGAAAGGATTGGCGTTCATCACAATACAGCCAATTTTCTTTCCCTCATGACGCAATGTCGCCAGCGATTCCGCATACCGTTTCAACCGGGTCGCGCTATTTTCCATTAAGACCATTACGCCAGGGACGCTGGCTATCGTCGAAAAGCTGCACTGTTTAAACAGCGCTTCGTATTCCGTTTTGGTATAAATAAAAAGATGGGTGCAGTGCCGCTCCCAGGCGAGATTAATCAATTCCGTCGCCAGCGTTAACGCTAAGCCTTCGCCGCGTACTGATTCGCTAATGGCCACGCATTTAATGATATTTCCGGCAATACCGCCGCAGGCAATAAGACGGTCATCACGGCTGACGGTAATAAACACTTCTACAGTGGTATCGACGCTTAAATCATTCTCTTTGAGAAAGTGAGCGATCTCCGCCATTTTTTTATTTTCAGAGCGTTTTACCCGAGTGAATACATTATTGCCAAACATAGTAAGAAATATCCTGGTGATATGCTTGTTGCCACTTTTCTGTATATGTTGCGCTGTGTTGCAACTTGATAACTTTTTCTTTTCAGTCAGAGTGGGAGTATTTTTATGACGAGTTATTTATTTTTTCTCACTGACGTATACATCGTAAGGAGTATTTTGGTGGTAAATTTTGATTTATTTCACAAAGCGTTAGATGGTTTTTAAGTGTTTTATGGTTTTAAGTTTTTTAATTAATTTAATCGCCATTCCGGCAGTGGGTTTTAGTTGTTTAATTGATTTAATGTGGGGAATCTGTAACGATTGGTTTTTATATGCTTCAAGATGCTGAAAACATTTTTATTACATTTGCGATAAATCTGAAGAGAAATGCCCATAAGGAACCTTAATGTCCTATCAGAAAAATAAAAAGCTGTTTCCTTTTTTTCGGCAACTCGCGTTTCCGTTACGTATTTTTCTGCTCATTCTGGTGGTTTCTGTTTTCATCGTGGCAGCGTTAGCACAATATTTGTCTGCCAGTTTCGAAGATTATCTGGCGTCCCATGTTCGTGATATGGCGATGAATCAGGCAAAAATTATTGCTTCTAACGACAGCATTATCGCTGCCGTAAAAAACCGGGACTATAAACGCCTGGCGATAATTGCGAATAAACTGCAGCGCGGGACGGATTTTGACTATGTGGTGATAGGCGATCGCCACTCGATCCGGCTTTACCATCCGAATCCGGAAAAAATCGGCTATCCCATGCAATTTACGAAACCCGGCGCGCTGGAAAGAGGAGAAAGTTATTTCATTACCGGTAAGGGCTCAATAGGGATGGCGATGCGCGCCAAAACGCCTATCTTTGACAACGAAGGCAACGTGATCGGCGTTGTTTCAATTGGCTATCTGGTCAGTAAAATCGACTCCTGGCGGCTGGACTTCTTATTACCGATGGCGGGGGTTTTTGTCCTGTTGCTGGTGGTATTAATGCTGCTTTCCTGGTTTTTCGCCGCGCATATCCGCCGACAAATGCTGGGCATGGAGCCGAAACAGATTGCGCGTGTGGTACGCCAGCAGGAGGCGTTATTTAGCTCGGTTTATGAAGGGCTGATCGCCGTTGATCCGGAGGGACATATCACCGCGATTAACCGCAATGCGAGAAAAATGTTGGGGCTACCGTCGCCGGGGCGTCAGTGGCTGGGCAAGCTGATAGCGGAAGTCGTCAATCCGGCAGACTTTTTTACCTGCCAGATCGCAGAAAGACGCCAGGACGTGATGGCCAACTTCAATGGCCTGAGCGTCATCGCCAATCGTGAGGCTATCCGTTCCGGCGAGGAGCTGCTGGGCGCTATTATTAGTTTTCGCAGCAAAGATGAAATCGCGACGTTGAACGCGCAGCTAACCCAGATTAAACAGTATGTTGAGAGCCTGCGCACGCTACGCCATGAGCACCTGAACTGGATGTCGACTCTGAACGGCCTGCTGCAAATGAAAGAGTATGATCGGGTCAGAGAGATGGTGCAGGGTGAGTCGCAGGCGCAGCAGCAACTTATTGATAGTTTACGCGGCGCCTTCGCCGATCGTCAGGTGGCCGGTTTGCTGTTTGGCAAAGTTCAGCGCGCGCGTGAACTGGGGCTCAAGATGGTGATTGTTCCCGGCAGCCAGCTACATCAACTGCCGGAGGGGCTGGATAGCACGGAGTTCGCCGCCATCGTCGGGAATCTGCTGGATAACGCGTTTGAGGCGAGTTTGCGTACACAGGAAGGCGACAAGACCATCGAACTTTTCCTGAGCGACGAGGGCGACGAGGTGGTAATAGAGGTCGCCGACCAGGGCTGCGGCGTTCCTGAAGCGCTGCGGGAAAAAATTTTTGAACAGGGCGTAAGTACCCGAACCGACGAACCCGGTGAGCATGGTATCGGGTTATATCTGATTGCAAGTTATGTGGGGCGCTGTGGCGGGGTCATTACGCTGGAAGACAATGATCCTTGTGGCACCTTATTTTCTTTATTCCTTCCGAAAGTGAAAAAAAACGATGACAGAACCATTAACCCTATTGATCGTTGAGGATGAAACGCTGCTGGCGGAAATGCACGCAGAATATATCCGCCATATTCCTGGCTTTAAGCAGATATGGCTGGCGGGCAATCTGGCGCAGGCGAGAATGATGATTGACCGGTTCAAACCTGGATTAATTCTGTTGGATAATTATCTGCCGGATGGGAAGGGGATTACGCTGCTGCATGAATTAATGCAGTCGCGCTATCCCGGCGGCGTCGTGTTTACGACCGCCGCCAGTGACATGGAGACGGTAGCGGAAGCGGTACGTAGCGGCGCGTTTGATTATCTGGTCAAACCTATTGCTTATGAGCGTTTGGGGCAGACGCTGACCCGCTATCAACAGCGCAGACGTATGCTGGCGAGCGCGGATAGCGCAAGCCAGAAGCAGATAGATGAAATGTTCAACGCCTATGCGCGCGGCGAACCGAAAGGGGATTTGCCGACAGGTATTGATGCCTTAACCCTTAATGCGGTGATGAAGCTGTTTGCCGATCCAACCGTACGCCATACGGCTGAAACGGTCGCGCAGGCCTTAACGATAAGCCGCACCACATCCCGACGCTACCTGGAATATTGCGCGAGTCGGCACCTGATTGTCGCAGAGATTATTCATGGCAAAGTGGGCAGGCCGCAGCGTATTTACCACGGCGGCTAAGCCTGGTTTAAGATGCCGGGGCGATGTTTTCCCTCGCCCCGGCTTATCGGCTATCAGCCGCCAGTAACGGCGGAAGAGGCGCCTGGCACCATAATTTCCGTGGCGATAATGACGATCAACAGACCGACGATGACCGGAACGGACGTGCGCTTCACCACTTCAAACGGTGATATTTTAGCCATCCCGGCGACAGCGACCACGACGCCGGAGACCGGCGAAATCGTGCGCCCCAGGTTTGAGGCTTGCAGCATTGGGATGGATAAATAGGCTGGGTTGATGCCGGAGGAGTGCGCCAGTTTAGGGATCATCTCAACAAAGGCGTAAAAAGGCGCATTGCCTGAACCGGTGGTCATCGCGGCCAGCATGGTTAAAATCACTAATACCAGCATCAGAATAATGCTGGCGGAGCCAAAAGAAGTGGCAATCGAGATTAAACTTTGGATAAAGCCAATGGTGCTCAGCCCCTGGGCGAAAACGCCCGCCGCGACCAGCAGCATCACGACACCGGCAAACGCATCCGCCATGCCGCGATAAGCCACTTCCAGGCCGGAAAACACATTTTGCGTGTTGAAGCCGCGCACGAATTCCAGCACGGCGGCCAGCAGCATACAGATCACCAGAATGGTAATAATGTGCAACTGCGGCCCCCATTTACCGTCAAAAATCAGTACGCCGATAATGGGCGTGAACGGCAAAAGGGCATAAAACGCCGGGGCCGTGGTGGTAATCTCCGCCACGTCCAGCATCTCATGTGAAATGTTCTCTTTTTTATCCAGATAGCGTTGCCAGAAAAAGTGCGCAATCGCCATACCGATAATGGCGGCGATGGAAATCGGCAGCGTGGTTTTGAACGCGAAATCGATTAACGGCATCTCCGCCGCTTTTGCGGCTAAAACCACATCGCCAGACGTTGGCGAGAGGATGATGGCGGCCGGAGAGGCGCAAATAGCCGCCGCCGCGCCGCGGCTAATGCCGACGTTGACCATCACCGGGAAGAGAGTAGCCATGAGCAGTACGCCAAGCCCCGTCGCGGAAGAGACGGCCAGCGACATCAGGCAGGCGACAAAATAGGCGGCAATCATCAACAGGTAGGGCGAGTTTATGTACTGTAAAGGTTTCGACGCCAGCTTCACGACCATATCATTCGCGCCGATATGCGTCATATAGGCGGCAAAGCCGCACAGCATCATGATCATCATGCCAAGATCGCCGCCGCGACTCATAAGCAAAATTTTGATGTATTCAACAATATCTGTTGCGGTATAGCCGGTACTGGTTTCGCTGGCAGGTAATACCTTATGCCCCATCAGCGCGCTGATAATAAGCAGAACCAGACCGCCGACAAATAAAACGCCAGTGGCGGAATATCCCTTAATGATGTAGCGTGCTACACCCACAATAACGACGACTCCGATAAGGAGCTCTATAACTGTTAGCATTGTTTCCCCTGTCTTATCGACACCCAGAGTAAAAATAAGAACCACAAAAGTGGTATAAAAATGTACCGAATAAAGGATGGCGCCTTACTGATTAAAATCACGGCGCGGTTATTTTTTCATGTCATCGCTAAAGATGAAATATGCTTATACGAATTTTCTGTAGCGCTATAAGTATTAATTTATTGTTATTTTATTGTTTTATTTGTTGTGCTTTGTTTTGTGTTTTTTGTGAAAGCTTATTAAGGAGCGCGCGACGGTTCTGAGTGCTAAATCAAACGCCGTTAACCCGATACTCTCTCAGATTATTCTCTGTTTATAGTTTGTTAAGATTTTATTCAGGTTAATGTTGTTATTATCACAGTCGAATTTTTGAACGGTATGGCTGTTGTGATGATTATCAGAAAGTATTTTCTTATTATTGCTCTCCTTGTTATGCCATGGCTGGCTATTCCTTCAGTCTCTGCGGCGGATAAAGGGTGGTTTAACACGTTTACCGATAACGTCGCAGAAACGTGGCGACAGCCTGAGCATTATGATTTGTATGTCCCCGCCATTACCTGGCATGCGCGCTTTGCCTACGATAAAGAGAAAACGGATCGCTATAACGAACGGCCGTGGGGCGTTGGTTTTGGTCAGTCGCGCTGGGACGATAAAGGCAACTGGCATGGCCTCTATATGATGGCCTTTAAAGATTCATTTAACAAATGGGAACCCATAGGCGGTTATGGCTGGGAAAAAACCTGGCGACCGCTGGAAGACGATAATTTTCGTCTGGGACTGGGCTTTACCGCAGGCGTTACCGCGCGCGACAACTGGAATTATATTCCCATCCCTGTGCTGTTGCCTTTAGCGTCGATAGGCTATGGTCCCGCTACCTTTCAGATGACCTACATTCCGGGTTCGTATAACAACGGAAACGTCTATTTTGCCTGGATGCGTTTCCAGTTTTGACGGAGAAGGGCATTGTCCTGTTGTGAATTAAAAAGCCTTAAAAAACAATAAGTAGATAGGGTTAGCTAAAAATTAACGCGATATTTATCACTTTTTCGCAAAGTTCGACTGGACAAAATGCATCACAATTGTTGTACTGGTATCCGACACAGCATTTGTGTCTATTTTTCATGTAAAGGTAATTTTGATGTCTAAGATTAAAGGTAACGTTAAGTGGTTTAATGAATCCAAAGGATTCGGTTTCATTACTCCGGAAGATGGCAGCAAAGACGTGTTCGTACACTTCTCTGCAATCCAGACCAATGGTTTTAAAACTCTGGCTGAAGGTCAGCGCGTAGAGTTCGAAATCACTAACGGTGCCAAAGGCCCTTCCGCTGCAAACGTAACTGCTCTGTAAGCATACGTCCGACAGCAAGATTTCAAAACCCGCCCTTTCGGCGGGTTTTTTTTGCGCTTAACGCGCCGCTGCGGCAGAAAATAGCCAGAATGCCAGCGCCGTCATGGCAAACGAACCCAACAGGTTAATCAGCACATTCAGCAGCGCCCAGCCAAAGCGCCCCTCTTGCAGCAAGAATACCACTTCAGCAGAAAAAGTAGAAAAGGTCGTCAGGCCGCCGCAAAAGCCGGTCGTAATGAGCACTTTCCACATCGGATCGATATGTGTCATGCGGTTAAACCAGGCGAACCCCATGCCGATAATAAACGCGCCAAGCAAATTTGCTGTTAGCGTACCGATGGGAATCGCCTGATGAAGCGGATTAAAACGCATACTGAGCATCCACCGGGCTACGCTCCCCGTTCCACCACCAATAAAAACTGCTAAAAGAAGCTGTAACACTGCCGAATCCTTTATTTAATTGCTATACAAGAGGAGTGTAACGCCGAACACGCATAATTGGCGAGTCCTGACGGAGGTGTGGGAGGGGATATGTTCGTTGCAGCCGGGCAGTTTGTGGTGAGTTCTGTATGGGAAAAGAATGCGCAAGTTTGCGTTTCGTTAATGGCTCAGGCGGCGGGCCGCGGCGTATCGCTTCTGGTGCTGCCTGAGGGGATATTAGCGCGAGATGACATCGACCTTGACCTGCCGATTCGCGCCGCGCAGCCGCTGGATGGCGCGTTTATGACGCGGCTTCAGGAAGAAAGCGCTCATAATAATATGACGACGATATTCACTGTCCTTGTCCCGTCAACGCCCGGACGGGCGGTTAATATGCTGGTGGCGCTACGGGCAGGTCACATTGTCGCACGTTACGCGAAGCTGCATCTCTATGATGCGTTTTCGATGCAAGAATCCCAAAGTATTGATGCCGGAACCGCTATCGCGCCTGTGCTGGACGTGGAGGGGGTTAAGGTGGGGCTTATGACCTGTTATGACCTGCGCTTTCCGGACATGGCGCTAGCGCTGGCTTTACAGGGGGCTGACGTACTGGCGCTGCCGACGGGCTGGGTTCGCGGCCCGTTGAAAGAGCAGCAGTGGTCGACGCTGCTGGCGGCGAGAGCGCTGGATACCACCTGCTATATGATTGCGGCCGGGGAGTGTGGTAATCGTAATATTGGTCAAAGTCGTATTATCGATCCGTTGGGGGTAACGATAGCCGCGGCAGCCGATCGTCCGGCGCTGATCGTCGCGGAAATATTCAGAGAACGAATAGATCAGGTGCGGGAGCAACTTCCTCTTTTGCAGCAACGACGATTTGCGCCACCGCAATTATTATGATGTTTTTTTACGCAAAGCTTGATTCACCTTGTTACAGATTGCTATTGTGTGCGCGCGTCGAAAGACCGTTAATATTCTCAGGTTAATCCGGCGCGTTACGCAGCCTGTTTTTAGTGAAGAAGGTATCTATGGGTGAGATTAGTATTACCAAACTGCTGGTGGTTGCCGCACTGGTTGTTCTGCTGTTTGGTACCAAGAAGTTACGTACGCTGGGCGGAGACCTGGGCACGGCGATTAAAGGATTCAAGAAAGCAATGAACGATGAAGACGCGGGCGTTAAGAAAGACGTCGACGGTAGCGTTCAGGCTGAAAAACTCTCGCACAAAGAGTAATAGCGCGATGCGCTTGCTCCGCAGAGTAAAAAAACCGGCAAGTTGCCGGTTTTTTTTGCCTGAAATGTAAGCGTCTATTACACGATCATTTCACTTCCATGCCTTTGGCCTGGAGATCAGCATGGTACGAAGAACGTACAAAGGGGCCACAGGCGGCATGGGTAAAGCCCATCGCCAGAGCTTCCGCTTTCATCTCGTCAAACTCTTCCGGGCTGACATAACGCTGTACCGGCAGGTGATGGCGGCTTGGCTGTAGATACTGACCAAGCGTCAGCATGGTAACGCCGTGACGGCGTAAGTCGCGCATAACCTCAATGATTTCCGCATTGGTTTCGCCTAAGCCCACCATCAGACCCGATTTTGTCGGAATTTCCGGGTGTGCTTCTTTGAAGCGTTCCAGTAATTTCAGCGACCAGTTGTAATCGGCGCCCGGACGAACCTGGCGGTAAATACGCGGCACGTTTTCCAGGTTGTGGTTAAACACATCCGGCGGCGTCGCGTTAAGGATATCCAGCGCGCGATCCATACGTCCACGGAAGTCTGGCACCAGCGTCTCTATTTTTATCTCCGGGCTTTTGGCACGGATGGCGGTGATGCAGTCAGCAAAATGCTGGGCGCCGCCGTCACGCAGATCGTCACGGTCGACAGAGGTGATGACCACATAGCGTAGCGCCATGTCGGCGATCGTTTGCGCCAGTTTCTGCGGCTCTTCCGCATCCGGCGCAACGGGGCGGCCATGGGCGACATCACAGAACGGACAGCGGCGAGTGCAAATGGCGCCAAGGATCATAAACGTAGCGGTACCGTGGTTGAAACATTCAGCCAGGTTTGGGCAAGACGCTTCCTCGCAGACAGAATGCAGGCCATTTTTGCGCATTGCGGCTTTGATGCCTTGGATACGGGTAGAATCCGCCGGAAGTTTTATTTTCATCCATTCCGGTTTACGTAGTAGAGCGTCGCGCTCTGTGACCACATTTTTAACCGGGATAAGAGCCATCTTATCGGCATCGCGGTATTTTACACCGCGTTCCATCACAATGGGTTTACTCATAGCGTGCGTGTTCCAGTTGCGAATAACGAAGGAAAGCGTTTCAATTCAAGGGAAAGTTGTATTTATCAACTATTTTTGAATTTGTGACACGCAGTATATCATTGATAAGGGCCATAAAGCAGCCTGACAGCCCGGCAAAATGTAAAATAGTTGTTGTTTTGTGCTGTTTGCCCATATCTTCCGTGACCTGGATGCAACATTTTTGTCAGAACGCCTCACGAATGATATCAATGACGTTCTCCAGCACCGGATCGCGCAGACTCAGTTTATTGTAATGCAGCGAGAACTCGACCTGTTCACTATTCACCGGCGCGTAGGGAAGGCGCTCAAGCGGCCAGCAGCGGCTAAATAAGTCGTAGAAGCGGGTGGGCATCAGTCCCAGCAGATCGCTGCTGGCGATCAGCGAGGCAATGGTAAAAATATTGTAGCTGCTAAAACTGATTTGCTGATCGGGAAATGTCTCCTGCAGTCGCTGGCGCAGCAGGGAAAGATGTTGTCCCTCCAGCATCAGAAAGGTGTGATCCGCGCTGTTCAGTCTCTCTTCAGTAATGGCGTTCGCCAGACACGGGTGATGCTGGCGGCAGACAATCTCAAGCGTATCGCTAAACAGGACGTGATGCTGGATGCTCCGGTTGTTATAGCTATGGGTATTGATAATGAGATCGGTCTGAAACTGACTAAGCTGGCTTTCGGCATCGTCTACCGGAATGTTGCGCAGCAAAAGCTGAGGATAACGCGGCCTGATGGCCTGGTAAATAATCGGCATCACTAGCGCGCCGACCGAAGGCGTCGTGCCAATCGTAATGGTGCGTTGCTTATCATAGCTGCCCGTAAGATCCAGGGCGCCAAGAATAGATTCCAGCCCCTGGCTGATGTATTCGTGCAGATGCGTAGCATACGTCGTGGGCGTTACGCCCTGGCCTTTGCGAATAAACAGCGGATCGGGAAATATAGTCCGTAATTTTTGAATGGACTGGCTGATGGCTGACGGCGTTAGGTTAAGAATTTTCGCTGCATTGACGATCCCTTTATGGACATATACGGCCTCGAAAATCGTCAACAGATTGAGGTCAATATTTCTCAGTGTTCTGAAAATTTGCGGTTTGTCTTGTAGGTGTTGATCGGCCGGTTGTCTTTCTGCCTGATTATTATCACTCACGCTCTGGCTCCGAATTCATTCGTATTATGAATAATAGATGAAATAGTATATTTTGCATTTATGAATTGGTTTTAAAATTACTCTTATGAATGTATTTTTAGTCATTTCAATAAGATAAGTAACAGCAGGGCCGGGATTTTGGTCACGGAAAATTCCTCATCATGAGGACTGAAGAGGCCATGCCGCCTGGCGGCTACAGCAGGGATATAACGAAAATATAGAAAGCGGGGGGAGAAGTAAAGCATTCAAATCATATATGATTAATGACCCATAAATTTCTTGGGCCATTATATTTTACGCATTAAGCAGCAATATATTCATACGGTGGATTATTTAGCAGAGCTAAAATATTCGCCAGCAAGCGGGGCGCAATATTATCCGTGGTAGCGTCTTCCTTCCACTGCGTTATTTTGGCCATTTCCATGCCGGCATAACCACACGGGTTGATACGTAGGAAAGGAGAAAGATCCATGTTAACGTTTAGCGCTAAACCGTGGAATGAGCAGCCGCGACGGATACGTAAACCCAGCGAGCAGATTTTCTTTTCACCCACATAGACGCCCGGCGCATCGGCGCGCGGATGCGCCTCAATACCCATTTCAGCCAGCGTATTCACCACGGTCTGTTCAAGTAGGGTGACTAAATCACGCACGCCCAGTTTACGTCGTTTCAGGTTAAGTAAAACGTACATTACCTGTTGGCCCGGACCATGATAGGTCACCTGTCCTCCACGATCGCTCTGCACAACGGGAATATCGCCAGGCATCAATATATGTTCCGCTTTACCGGCCTGGCCCTGGGTAAACACCGGGTAATGCTCAACCAACCAGATTTCATCATGGCTGTTTTCATCGCGCATATCGGTAAAGTTATGCATGGCCTGAGAGATAGCTTCATAGGGCTGAAGGCCGAGCTGGCGGACAAGGATTTTATCCTGATACAAAACGGCATCTCCGTAGAGAATGAAAAAAGAGAGGAAAGTATATCACAGCGGGGGAGGCGGGGAGTTACCCGGATAACACCGGGTAACCGTCTGGATGTATTACAATACCATTCGCACGATATCAATATTGCCCAGTTCTTCGTACAGCGTTTCAACCTGTTCAATATGGGTGGCATTAATGGTGATAGAGACTGAGTGGTAGTTGCCTTTGCTGCTCGGTTTTACCGTCGGAGAGTAATCACCAGGCGCATGGCGCTGTACCACTTCAACCACCTGATCAACCAGCTCAGGTAACGCCTGCCCCATTACTTTGTAAGTAAATGGCGTAGGGAATTCAAGCAGTTCGTTAAGTTTGGTTTTCATGTCAGCTCCGGCATTACGTAAAAAAATAACAACTCCCGCCACAGGGCGGGAGTTTTACTGATGCATAGTATATGGGGACGAAAATCACACTTTCAAGCGTTCAATTTTTATCCAAACCAGTGATGGAACATTAATTTAATGTAATCAATGATTTTACCGAAGAAGTTCCCTTCCGGGATCTCTTGCAGTACGACCAGCGGACGCTGCTCGATGGTTTTACCGTCCAGCTGGAAGTTGATAGTGCCAACCACCTGGTTTTTCTGCAGCGGCGCGTGCAGTTCTGCGGTATTCAGTACATAGCTCGCTTTCAAATCTTTCATGCGACCGCGAGGGATCGTCAGGTAAACGTCTTTATCAACGCCCAGCGAGGCGCGATCGGTATTACCAAACCAGGCGGGTTCAGAGGCGAACTCTTTACCAGCCTTCAGCGGATTAACGGTTTCAAAGAAACGGAAGCCCCACGTCAGCAGTTTTTTGCTTTCTGTTTCACGGCCTTTATAGGTCCGTCCGCCCATCACGGCGGAAATCAATCGCATCTGACCTTCGGTTGCGGAAGCGACCAGATTATAGCCCGCTTTGCTGGTATGGCCGGTTTTGATGCCGTCCACATTCAGGCTGTTATCCCACAGCAGACCGTTACGGTTTAACTGGCGAATGCCGTTAAAGGTGAACTCTTTTTCTTTATAAACGGCATATTCGTTAGGCACATCGCGAATTAACGCCTGACCAATCAGCGCCATATCGCGAGCTGAACTGTATTGTCCGTCGGCGTCCAGGCCGTGTACGGTCTGGAAGTGGGTATTTTTCAGCCCTAACGCGTTCACATAGCTGTTCATCAGCCCGACGAAAGCATCCTGGCTACCGGCGGCGAAATCAGCCATCGCCACACAGGCGTCATTACCGGATTGCAGATTGATGCCGCGTATCAACTGAGAGACGGGTACCTGCATTCCCGGTTTGAGGAACATCAGCGAGGAACCTTTAAATACTGGATTGCCGGTGGCCCAGGCGTCATTACCGACGGTAACCAGGTCGGTTTCTTTAAATTTACCCGCTTTCATTGCCTGTCCGATGACGTAACTGGTCATCATCTTCGTCAGACTAGCCGGGTCGCGACGTTCGTCGGCGTTTTGTTCCGCCAGAACTTTGCCGGAGTTGTAGTCGATCAGGATGTAGGATTCCGCATCGATCTGCGGAACGCCCGGGATCATAGTTTTGATATTCAGGTCATCGGCATGTGCGGTTGAGATAAACGCGGCACAAAGCGCCGTGGTGAGCGCCATGCGCTGCATAAAACGAGCGGAAAAAGTGGTCTTCATGGTCTGAACTACGACGTCCGTGATGAAATTAAAAAAAGAGCCCTACTATAGCAAAAGCATAACTGGCAGGCATCTGACTTTCCGCGTGACTTTGTTAATGTCATTTACAGAAATTGACAGTACAGATACCTGCGATCGGTTACTGCGCGCTGGCGATAAAGGACTGTAATTGTGCTTCTGTTTGCAAACGTTGCTGTAACGCGCTGGCTTCGGCTTTACTGGCAAAAGGCCCCAGTTGAATACGCCAGACCGCGCCGTTTTGTATTACGCGTCCTGGTACGCTGAACTGCTGGCTTAAACGCTGTTGGTACTGCTGCGCACGCGTTTGATCGCTGACGGCGCCGACCTGGACGACGAAACGACCGCTCGCCGCGGCGGCTGGCGCACTCACCGGGGCAGATACCGGGGCCGCGGCAGCAGGCGCGCTTACCGGCGTCGCAGTCGCTGGAGCCGTCGCTGGAGCCGCCACCGGCGCGGAAACCGGCGCTGGCTGTGGTGCCGGCGTCGGTTCATTACCCTCCAGCACGCCAGGCGCCAGCGTGGTCGGCGCGCCGAGGAAGCCGCTGCTGCTCACCGGCGCACCGGTGGTATCGTCACTTTTCAACGTGGAATTACTGACCGGAAGCACGTCGCCTTGCGGTTGCGCAGGCGCTGAAGAGGCGCTTCCCATGCCGCCGCTTAAATCAGGGCGCGGGGGCAGAGCGTAGGTCTGTTTCGCCACCGTCGTACAGGCCATCCCCGGGCCGGAGAGCGAACCATCCGGCGCCACGATAATGGGGTCAATCCGTACTTTAGTATTATTCGAGGTATTCAGACGATCCGCCGCCGCGCGGGACAGGGAGATGACCCGATCGGTGCCATAGGGGCCGCGATCGTTAATACGCACGACGATCATGCGACCGTTGGCCAGGTTGGTGATTCGCGCATAGCTGGGGATAGGCAGTGTCGGATGGGCGGCGGTAAGCTGCATCGGATCGAACATCTCCCCGGAGGCGGTTAAATTACTGCCGGGTTCCGCATCATAAATAGCGGCCAGGCCAGCCTGGCTAAAGCGGGACGGGTCCTGAACGATTTTATAACTTTTACCGTCACGCTGATAATCCTGGTTTGCGGTCGGATTCAGAGGTTCATAACGCGGTTCCGCTCCGCTGATTTCCACAGTCGGACCATTACATACCGCAGGTTGCGGCGCGACGGTGGTTTGCTGCTGACCGCCGTCATTAGTACATGCCGCGAGTAGTACTATCCCTGCCGCGACGCAGATTACAGGCAACTGCTTACGCATTGCGCACCCCTTATACGCTTTTCGACAACATTTTTCTGTGGGTGTGGATCGACATCACAATCCCGAACCCGGCCATCAGCACAATCAGTGCGGAGCCCCCGTAGCTGACCAGGGGTAAAGGTACTCCAACCACAGGCAGAATACCGCTCACCATACCAATATTTACGAAGACATAAACGAATAATATTAACATTAATCCGCCAGCCATCACGCGACCAAATGTAGTTTGCGCTCTGGCGGCAATCCACAAACCGCGCATTATTAGCAAAATATAGAGCGCGAGCAGAATCAGGATGCCCACCAGACCGAGCTCTTCCGCCAGTACCGCGAAGATAAAGTCGGTATGGCGTTCGGGTAAAAACTCCAGCTGCGACTGGGTGCCGTGGAGCCAGCCTTTACCGCGCAGGCCGCCTGAGCCAATGGCGATTTTAGACTGAATAATATGATAGCCCGCGCCCAGCGGATCGGTCTCCGGATCAAGGAGCATCATGACGCGCTGGCGTTGGTAATCGTGCATCAGGAAAAACCACAAAATAGGAATAAATGCAGCGATCAATACAATGGCGACCCCAATTAAGCGCCAGCTCAGACCAGACAAAAATAGGACAAAGAGACCGGAAAGGGCGACCAGAATAGACGTCCCCAGGTCCGGCTGGGCGGCGACCAGCAGGGTAGGCATAAAGATTAATACCAGAGCGATGGCGGTATTTTTCAGCGAGGGCGGGCAGACGTCACGGTTAATAAAGCGGGCGACCATCAGCGGCACGGCGATTTTGGCTATTTCCGAAGGCTGAAAGCGAACGATGCCCAGATCGAGCCAGCGCTGCGCGCCTTTGGATATTGCGCCGAAGGCATCAACGGCGACCAGCAAAATGATACAAATGATATAGAGATAGGGCGCCCAGCCTTCATACACGCGCGGCGGGATCTGCGCCATCACCACCATGACCACCAGCCCCATCGCAATCTGACCGATTTTACGCTCCATCATGCCGATGTCCTGGCCGCTGGCGCTCCAGATGACCAACGCGCTGTAAACCAGTAACGCCAGCAGAATGAGTAGCATCGTGGGATCGATATGAATTTTATCCCAGAAGGTTTTTTTGTTCGGATTATCCGTCATGATTATTGGTCCTCCGCCGCTGCAACCACCGGGTTTTCCGCAGGCAAATGGGTGTTGTTGTCGCCCAGCATGATGTGATCAAGGATTTGGCGCATGATTGTGCCTACTGCCGGGCCTGCGCCGCCGTTTTCAAGGATGATCGCGACGGCGACCTGGGGATTGTTATACGGCGCAAAGGCGGTCATCAATTTATGGTCGCGCAGGCGCTCGGCGATTTTATGCGCATTGTACGTTTCGTTGGCCTTCAGGCCAAAGACCTGCGCGGTGCCCGACTTCGCCGCGATTTTATAGGGCGCGCTGGCAAAATATTTATGCGCCGTGCCGTTAGGGCGGTTGGCGACGCCATACATGCCATCTTTCGCAATTTCCCAGTAGCCGGAGTGAATATCGCCCACCGGCGGTTCATGCGGCTGAACCCACGGCACCTGTTTACCGTTTTCCGCGGTGCTCATTAACAGGTGTGGGACTTTAACTACACCGTCGTTAATAAGGATCATCAGCGCCTTACTCATCTGAATCGGCGTTGCCGTCCAGTAGCCCTGGCCGATGCCCACCGGAATCGTATCGCCCTGATACCACGGTTTTTTAAAGCGTTTCTGTTTCCACTCGCGGGTCGGCATATTACCAGAGCGCTCTTCTGCGAGATCAATTCCGGTATAGTGACCATAGCCGAACTTACCCATCCATTCTGACAGGCGATCGATCCCCATATCATAGGCAACCTGATAGAAGAAGGTATCTGCCGACTCTTCAAGGGATTTGGTGATATTCAGATGCCCGTGGCCCCATTTTTTCCAGTCTCGGTAGCGTTTCTCAGACCCCGGCAACTGCCACCAGCCAGGGTCGAAAAGACTGGTGTTACGGGTGATGACGCCAGCGCTTAACGCCGATACGGCGACGTAAGGCTTAACGGTAGAAGCGGGTGGGTAGACACCCTGAGTCGCGCGGTTCACTAATGGCGTATTCGGGTCGTTAAGCAGCCCGGAGTAATCTTTGCTGGAGATGCCGTCCACGAAAAGGTTAGGGTCGTAACTTGGCATGGAGACCAGCGATAGCACGCCGCCGGTACGCGGATCGGTGACAATCACCGCCGCGCGACTGCCTGCCAGCAGCGTTTCAATATACTGCTGGAGCTTGAGATCCAGCGTCAGGTAGATATCGTGTCCGGCCTGCGGCGGCACCTCTTTAAGCTGGCGAATAACGCGGCCGCGGTTGTTGACTTCAACCTCTTCATAACCGGTTTGCCCATGCAGAATATCTTCATAGTAGCGCTCAATGCCCAGCTTGCCGATGTCATGAGTGGCGGCGTAGTTCGCCAGTTTGTTTTCTCTGTCGAGACGCTCGACGTCTTTATCATTGATTTTCGATACGTAGCCGATAACGTGGGTCAGCGCCGATCCGTATGGATAATAGCGGCGTTTATAGCCTTTGACTTCGACGCCCGGAAAACGGTACTGGTTGACAGCAAAGCGCGCGACCTGAACTTCCGTCAGGTTTGTTTTCACCGGAATAGAAGTAAAGCGATGGGATCGGGCGCGCTCTTTTTTAAAGGCGGCGATATCGTCGTCGTTTAAATCGACCACACTGCGTAGCGCATCCAGCGTTTGCTGAACGTTATCCACCTTTTCCGGCATCATTTCAATCTGATAGATAGTGCGGTTCAGCGCAAGGGGAATGCCGTTACGGTCGTAGATTATCCCGCGGCTTGGCGCAATTGGCACCAGCTTGATACGGTTTTCGTTCGAGCGGGTCTGGTAATCGGTAAAACGGAGAATTTGCAGATTATACAAATTGGCGATCAGTACGCCGGTCAGCAGCAAAATACCCAAAAAGGCGACCAGCGCCCGACGCACAAACAGTGCGGACTCAGCCGTATAGTCACGAAAAGAATTTTGTCGTTTCATCCGCTGCTTAATCTTCTCAAGACTTCACGATCACTCACGGTGATAAGGGTGGTTGGTTGTGATGCTCCACGCCCGGTACAAACTCTCCGCAACCAGAACCCGAACCAGCGGGTGAGGGAGCGTTAACGCCGAGAGCGACCAGCTCTGTTCCGCTGCCGCTTTGCAGGCGGGAGATAATCCTTCCGGGCCGCCAATCAGCAAGCTGACGTCGCGCCCGTCCTGTTTCCAGCGCTCCAGCTCATTGGCTAACTGCGGCGTATCCCACGGCTTGCCTGGAATATCCAGGGTAACAATGCGATTCTTACCGGCGGCGGCCAGCATCTGCTCGCCCTCTTTGTCGAGAATGCGTTTGATATCCGCGTTCTTGCCGCGTTTGCCCGCAGGGATTTCGATCAGCTCAAAGGGCATATCTTTCGGAAAACGACGCAGATATTCCGTAAATCCCGTTTGAACCCAGTCGGGCATCTTCGTGCCGACAGCGACAAGTTGCAGCTTCACGCATTAACTCCAGAGTTTTTCCAGTTCATACAGGCGGCGACTTTCTTCCTGCATGACATGCACAATCACATCGCCCAGATCGACGACAATCCAGTCAGCCGCATTTTCGCCTTCGACGCCCAATGGCAGCATACCGGCCGCGCGCGACGACTGCACCACGTGGTCGGCAATAGACATAACGTGACGGCTGGAGGTGCCGGTACAAATAATCATACAGTCGGTGATACTGGATTTACCCTGAACATCTAAGGCGATGATGTCCTGACCTTTCAGGTCATCAATTTTGTCGATAACAAAATCCTGGAGTGCTTTACCCTGCAAGTTTTCCCCCTGGGTGAATAATTGCGTTATAACGATAGAAAAAAGGCCAACAGGCTAGACCGGTAAGGCGTTGCGAGTTAACGCTAACCTTCCGGCGGGACGCCGTGTAGTATACCTGAATCAGCGGCGATACCGGGACTTATGTCGCCGGATCGGCGTTTAAAACCAGATTATCATCCCATCCCACGTCACAGAAAGCATCGCCATTTTTGTAAAACAATTTCTGCAAAGCTCTGCAAGGTGAAAAAAGCCTGGCTGCGGAGAATAACAGCCTGTCGGGGGCTGTCAATGGGCGAAACCGCTGCGGCGAGAAAAAACGGAAAATTCATCACTCAGGCCGCCAGACGGCACGACTATTTAATACTTTCAGGGTGGCGAACCCTTCGCACAGGTCGATTGCGCTCCAGCATCCCTGTTCTACCCGGAAATGCCATAGCGAGGCGGCGGGCATTGCGAGCAGACGGGCAATCAACAGGCTGAGTACGCCCTGATGGCTGACGATCAGCAGGTTCTGGCAATCGCTAAACGCGTCGAGTCGCGAGATAAAGCGCTCTACGCGCCGGGTAAAAGCCTGAAAACCCTCGCCATTGGTCGGAACCGCATTCTGCCAGTCCGTACACCAGGCGGCATAGCTTTCGGCATCTTCATGGGTGAGGTCGCGGTGATGGCGCATTTCCCAGTCGCCGAAGTACATCTCATTAAGCTCAGGTAAGATGTGTTGCGGCGTATCCCGGCCCTCCAGTACGAGCCGGGCGGTATGGCGCGCGCGCTCCAGTTCGCTGCATAACACCCTGTCAAATGGCGCGTGGCGCAATAAAGTATGTAGCGTTTTCGCCTGGCCAATCCCTTTTTCCGTTAACGGCGTGGGAGCATGTCCGCTATACAACCCGGCGACATTGGCCTCGGTTTCGCCATGACGCACCAGCCACAATCGCATGGTATTCCTCATGAGGTTAAATGCGCAAAACATGATAATGCCCCTGATTGCGCAACGTTTTTTTCACTAAAATAGCGTTTTTTGGCCGGAGGCATAATGGCGTTATTCAACAGCGCGCATGGCGGTAACATTCGGGAAGCCGCGACGGTGTTGGGCATCTCGCCTGACCAGTTACTGGATTTTAGCGCAAACATTAATCCGCTGGGTATGCCTGTCAGCGTGAAACGCGCGCTTATCGACAATCTGGACTGCATTGAGCGCTACCCGGACGCCGATTATTTTCATTTGCACCAGGCGCTGGCGCGTCATCACCAGGTGCCGGCATCGTGGATACTGGCGGGAAATGGCGAGACGGAGTCAATCTTTACCGTGGCGAGCGGTCTTAAACCGCGTCGTGCAATGATTGTCACGCCAGGTTTCGCGGAGTATGGCCGGGCGCTGGCGCAAATTGGCTGTGAAATTCGTCGCTGGTCTCTACGCGAAGCGGATGGCTGGCAGCTTACCGATGCCATTCTTGAGGCGTTGACGCCCGATCTGGACTGCCTGTTTCTGTGTACGCCCAATAATCCTACCGGCCTGCTGCCGGAGCGGCAGTTATTACAGGCCATTGCCGATCGCTGCAAATCGCTGAACATTAACCTGATCCTGGATGAAGCGTTTATCGATTTTATTCCGCATGAGGCGGGCTTTATTCCTGCTCTTAAAGATAATCCGCATATCTGGGTGCTGCGTTCGCTGACCAAATTTTATGCCATTCCCGGCCTGCGGTTGGGATATCTCGTCAACAGCAATGACGCGGCGGTAGCGCGGATGCGTCGCCAACAAATGCCGTGGTCGGTTAACGCGCTGGCGGCGCTTGCCGGTGAGGTAGCGTTACAGGATAGCGCCTGGCAACAGGCGACCTGGCATTGGTTACGGGAGGAGGGCGCCCGGTTTTATCAGGCGCTTTGTCAGCTCCCCCTGCTGACGGTCTATCCCGGGCGGGCAAACTATCTGTTGTTACGCTGTGAGCGAGAGGATATTGATCTGCAGCGACGGTTGCTGACGCAGCGGATTTTAATCCGTAGCTGCGCTAACTACCCGGGGCTGGATAGCCGCTATTATCGTGTGGCGATACGCAGCGCTGCGCAAAACGAGCGTCTGCTGGCGGCGCTGCGCAATGTGCTTACCGGTATAGCCCCTGCTGATTGATGTAGTTCAGCACGTTTTCCGGCAACAGATCGTCGCAGGATTCGCCTTTTTCCAGCCGTTCGCGGATGAGGGTTGCGGAGATATTAAGCCAGGGCGTTTCCGCCAGGTAAATTTTACCGGCTGGCAACTGGTGCAGATCGTCCGGCGTATGGGTCAGATGCTGTTCCAGCCACTGCTGGTGTTGCGCCTGCGTCATTTCAAGGGGATAGCCCGGACGACGACAAACGATCAGGTGAGTGTTATCAAGGATGGTGTCGTAATCATGCCAGGTGGGGAAGTTAAGCAGCGAGTCCTGGCCGATAATAAACGCCAGCGGCGCTTCGGGCCCCTGTTCTTCGCGCCATGCTTTCAGCGTTTGCGCAGTGTAAGAGGGCGCGTTTCGCTGTAGCTCGCGTTCATCCAGCGTAAAAAGCGGCTTATCGGCGATAGCCAGCTCCAGCATATATTTACGCTGCGCGCTGGAGGCTTCCGGCTGGGGGCGATGCGGCGGCACATTGTTAGGCATAATAATCACCCGCGATAAGCCGATCAGATTCGCCAGCGTTTCAACAGGTTTAAGATGTCCATAATGCACCGGATCAAAGGTGCCGCCGAATAAAGCCTGTAACGATTTCATATCACCCATCAATAAATACGTCTGCCAGCGCCTTATGGCAGAGCAGGAGCGATAGCCCTTCAAGATCTGCCCATACCGACTGACCATAATCCTGTTTGAGCGTAATTTCTGTACGCGTCAGTAACTGCACGGCCTGGCGAAGCTGCGCAGGATGGAGACGCTGCAACGCGTCGCCGATCATGGGGCGACGGTTTTGCCAGACCCGGTGTTTATCAAACAGCGCGCGTAACGGCGTATGCGCGGACTGACGTTTGAGATTGACCAGTAGCAGCAGCTCTCGCTGGAGGGTCCGCAGCAGAATAACCGGCTCGCTGCCTTCGAGGCGTAGCTGTTGCAGAATATGCAGCGCGCGTTTGCTTTTCCCCATCAGTAACGCATCCACCCAGTGAAAAGGGGTAAAGTGGGCGGCGTCATTGACGGCCTGCTCCACGCGAGGAAGCGTTAACTTACCGTCAGGCCAAAGCAGCGACAGCCGTTCCAGCGCCTGCGCCAGCGCCAACAGATTGCCCTCATAGCAATAGCACAGCAGTTGGTTCGCGGCGTCATCCAGTTGCAAATTCTGTGCTTTCGCTCTGGCGGCCACCCAGCGGGGAAGCTGCGCCTGCTCCGGCGTCTGACAACTGACCTGAACGCTACGGTCTGCCAGCGCGGTATACCAGGCGGCGTTTTCCTGCGCTTTGGTGAGCTTGTTTCCACGTACTATTAATAACAGGTCGTCATGCAGCAGCTCGCTCAGCGTGGCGAGTTGCTCATTCATTGCCGCGTTAGGCCCGTTTTCCGGCAGTTGCAGCACCAGCGTTTGACGACTGGCGAACAGACTCATCGCCTGGCAGAGTGAGAAAAGCGATCCCCAGTCGGTACTGGGATCGAGAGTAAAAGCGTGGTGCTCTTCGAAGCCTTGCGACGCAGCCGCCAGACGAATAGCGTCCTGACTTTCCTGCAGCAGCAGCGGATCGTTGCCCAATAGCAGATATGCCGCACGCAGCCCTTCGTTGAGCTGCGCGCGGAGTTGTTCAGGATACAACCTGATCATTAGTTACTCAGCGTAGTGGAGACGCGTGCTGGCGTAGAGGCGGGCGCCGCCGTCTCATTGTCGGCGGTAGCCTCCTCTTTCGTCGCCTGAATATCCGCCGCGCGGACGCTGGTCAGCTTACGAATCAGCTGTTCAGCGGCTTTGTCGTACATCTCCTGAACGATCATGGCCTGCTCGTTATCCTTCGCCAACGCCATCTGCGGGTTATCGAAGAACGAACGGTACACTTTCGTGCTGATAGGATAGATGTCATGGCCCGGAATCAATACCGAGGCATTGACGGTCATCACCATCTGATATTCCGCCGTCTGGCCGTCCTGGAACACTGACGCCGTATCCTGCGAAATAGTCACCGTTCCAAGCCGCAGAGACGGAACGTCTTTGCGCGTTGTGTCTTTATCAAGCAGGTTTACGTTATTCAGCCGTAACTGATTACGTACCGCACGACTTAGCGGACCGTTCGGATCGCCTGAATCGAGGATCATCGTTTTCATTGAAGCCGGAACCTGCGTAGTGCTACGCAGATGCCAGCCGCATCCGGCGGTGACCAGCACCGCCAGAGATAACAACAGTGTTACCAGATATCGCACGCTTCCTCCCGCGCTTAGCCAACAACCAGATTGAGGAGTTTACCCGGAACGTAAATCACTTTACGCACGGTAACGCCATCAAGATATTTTGCCACCAGATGTTCCTGGCCTGCACGTTCACGCACCTGTTCTTCGGTGGCATCCACCGCAACGGTGATCTTACCGCGAACTTTACCGTTAACCTGCACGACAACCAGCGTGGTGTTTTCCACCATTGCCTGCTCGTCGGCAACCGGCCACGGCGCGTTGTCGATATCGCCTTCGCCACCCAGTTCCTGCCACAAGGTAAAGCAGACGTGCGGGGTGAACGGGTTAAGCATACGCACGACGGCCTGCAGCGCTTCCTGAAGCAGTGCACGGTCTTGTTCGCCTTCCTGCGGGGCTTTCGCCAGTTTGTTCATCAACTCCATGATCGCCGCAATGGCGGTGTTGAACGTCTGACGGCGGCCGATATCATCGGTCACTTTGGCAATGGTTTTATGCACATCGCGACGCAGCGCTTTTTGATCTTCGCTCAGCGCATCGACGTTCAGCGCCGCGACAGGACCTTTAGCGGTGTGTTCGTAAACCAGCTTCCAGACGCGTTTAATAAAGCGGTTTGCGCCTTCTACGCCGGACTCCTGCCATTCCAGAGTCATATCCGCCGGAGAAGCGAACATCATAAACAGGCGTACCGTGTCCGCGCCATAACGTTCAACCATTACCTGCGGGTCGATACCGTTATTTTTCGACTTGGACATTTTACTCATGCCAGTGTAGACCAGCTCATGACCCGCTGCGTCTTTTGCTTTGACGATGCGGCCTTTTTCATCGCGCTCGACGATAGCGTCAACTGGCGAAACCCAGTTACGTTCGCCGTTCTCGCCGACATAATAGAACGCATCCGCCAGCACCATGCCCTGACACAGCAACTGCTTAGCCGGCTCGTCAGAGGTGACCATGCCCGCATCGCGCATCAGCTTATGGAAGAAGCGGAAGTAGAGCAGGTGCATGATGGCATGTTCAATACCGCCGATGTAGATGTCGACTGGCAGCCAGTAGTTTGCCGCTTTCGAATCCAGCATTCCTTCCTGATACTGCGGGCAGGTGTAACGCGCGTAGTACCATGACGATTCCATAAAGGTGTCGAAGGTGTCGGTTTCACGCAGCGCCGGCATACCGTTAACGGTGGTTTTCGCCCACTCAGGATCGGCTTTAATCGGGCTGGTGATGCCGTCCATGACGACGTCTTCCGGCAGAATAACCGGCAGTTGATCTTCCGGCGTCGGCAGCACGGTGCCGTCTTCCAGGGTGACCATCGGGATCGGCGCGCCCCAGTAACGCTGACGGGAAACGCCCCAGTCGCGCAGACGGTAGTTCACTTTACGTTCGCCGACGCCTTTTTCCGCCAGTTTATCGGCAATGGCATTAAACGCCGCTTCAAAGGCCAGGCCGTCGAACTCGCCGGAGTTAAACAGCACGCCTTTTTCGGTCAGCGCCTGTTCGGAAAGATCCGGCTCGGAACCGTCGGCGGCCAGAATCACCGGCTTGATGGTCAAACCGTATTTGGAGGCAAATTCGTAGTCGCGCTGATCGTGACCCGGAACGGCCATCACCGCGCCAGTGCCGTATTCCATCAGGACAAAGTTTGCCGCCCAGACCGGGATCTCTTCGCCAGTTAACGGATGAATCGCTTTATAGCCGGTGTCGACGCCTTTTTTCTCCATGGTCGCCATTTCGGCTTCGGCCACTTTGGTGTTACGGCATTCGTCGATGAACGCCGCCAGCTCGGCGTTGTTCGCCGCCGCTTTTTGCGCCAGCGGATGACCGGCGGCCACTGCCAGGTAGGTGGCGCCCATAAAGGTATCCGGACGGGTGGTATAGACGGTCAGCGTGTTATCGTAACCCTTCACATCGAAGGTGATTTCCACGCCTTCAGAGCGGCCAATCCAGTTGCGCTGCATCGTTTTTACGGTATCAGGCCAGTGGTCCAGCTTATCCAGATCGCGCAACAGCTCGTCTGCGTAAGCGGTGATTTTGATAAACCACTGTGGGATCTCTTTACGCTCAACTTTGGTGTCGCAGCGCCAGCAGCAGCCGTCGATCACCTGTTCGTTGGCGAGAACGGTCTGATCGTTCGGGCACCAGTTAACGGCAGAAGTCTTCTTGTACACCAGGCCTTTTTTATACAGCTCGGTGAAGAACTTCTGTTCCCAACGGTAGTATTCCGGGGTGCAGGTCGCGATTTCACGGCTCCAGTCATAGCCAAAACCCAGCGTTTTGAGCTGGTTTTTCATGTACGCGATGTTGTCGTACGTCCACGGCGCTGGCGCGGTGTTGTTCTTCACCGCCGCGCCTTCCGCCGGCAGGCCGAAGGCGTCCCAGCCGATTGGCTGCAGCACGTTTTTGCCCAGCATACGCTGGTAGCGGGCAACCACGTCGCCGATGGTGTAGTTACGTACGTGGCCCATGTGTAGTCGGCCAGAAGGATAGGGAAGCATCGACAGGCAGTAATACTTCTCTTTGCTCTCGTCTTCGGTCACTTCAAATGTGCGCTTCTCATCCCAGTGAAGCTGTACTTTGGATTCTATCTCTTCCGGGCGGTATTGCTCTTGCATGGCAGCCAGTAGTCCTGTTTTCGATACAGCTACAAATGTAGCTTTAGAGGTGGTGTTTAGATCCGCATAGCATAGCCCAAACACGCACGTCAAAACAGGGGGTAGAACATTTGTCGCGCCAGGCGTCCGTGAGGAGGTGACGCAAAATGCGACACGACTGAGGCAAATTACCGCAGTTCCTGTCACCGCCAGATCGGCCTGTAAAAATAAAGTCATATAAACCATGTAGTTAAAAAATGGCACGCCTTTTGATTAGGGAAGACAGGACTAAAGCAAAGGAGTTAATCGTGAAAAAAAATGCAGTGGTGATTCACCCTCAGGATTGCGTCGCGACGGCTATTACGGCGCTCAAGGCCGGCGAAACCGCCACAATGTTCATTGGCGAACGCGAGATAAGCGTTGTGTTACATCAGGATGTGCCATTTGGCCACAAATTCGCCATCTGCGATGTGCCTTTTCATGGCGAAGTTTATAAATATGGCGAATCCATTGGCCGCGCCACTCAGGAAATAAAAAGTGGCGACTATGTGCACGTCCACAATGTGGAAAGCGAACGCGGACGTGGTGACTGGAAATAATATAAAACAAGGGAAAATGATTATGAGCAATGAGACTTTTTTGGGTTTCCGCCGCCCTGACGGCCGTTTTGGCATCCGTAATTATGTACTGATTTTACCTACCAGCGTTTGTGCGAATAAAGTTGCCCAGGATATTGCCCGGCAGGTAAAAGGCGCGACATGGGTGAATAACGATTTTGGCTGCTGCCAGGTAGCAGGCGATGCGCGTCTGACGGAAAAGACATTGATTAATGTGGCGAATAATCCCAACGTCGGCGCTATTGTGGTTGTGGGCTTAGGCTGTGAAGGCGCGGAGCCGCTGCGCATCGCAGAAGAGATTACCGCATTTGGCAAACCGACCTCCTGCATCACCATTCAGGAAGAGGGCGGCACGCTTAAATGTCAGGCCAGGGGGATTTCGCTGGCCCGCGACTATGCGCAACAACTCTCCATGCAAAAACCGCAGCAAGCACCGGTTAGCGAGCTGCTGCTGGCGATGGAGTGCGGCGGGTCAGATACGACATCGGGGCTGGCGTCTAACCCTTCCTGCGGGGTCGCCTCGGATAAGCTGATACGCTGTGGCGGAAGCTCAATTCTTTCTGAAACGACGGAATTTATTGGCGCCGAGCATGTGATGGCGAAACGCGCGGTGACGCCGGAGGTTGGTCAACAGCTCATTGATTTAGTGGTCGGCTGCGAGGCGCGAGCAAAAGCGCTGGGCGAGGATATTCGCGGGGGACAGCCGACGCCGGGCAATATTAAAGGCGGGTTGACTACCATTGAAGAAAAATCGTTAGGCTGTATGCATAAAGCGGGTCATGCGCCGCTACAGGGCGTACTGGAATATGCCGATAGTCCAACGCATCCGGGCCTGTGGATTATGGATACCCCGGGGCAGGATATTGAATCTATTTCCGGCATGGTGGCGGGTGGAGCGCAGATCGTTATTTTTACTACCGGTCGCGGAACGCCTGCCGGTAACCCAATAGCGCCGGTAATAAAAATTACGGGTAATAAAGCAACGTGGGAAATGATGCAGGACAATATTGATATTGATGTGTCCGCCATTATGTCTGGCGAGGCTTCTATTACGCAAATGGGCGAGGAAATTTATCAGGAAATTTTACGCGTCGCGAATGGGAAAACGACTAAATCAGAAGATTTAGGTCATAACGAATTCTCTATTTATAAGATCGCGCCGACGTTCTGATACCAAATCGGGCAGCACAAGCTGTCCGGTTATCTCCTGGGAATAAACTATGAAAATTAAAAAAACACTGGAACGTTTTCCTGGTGGTATGATGGTTGTACCGCTGATCATCGGCGCATTGTTTAAAACCTTTGCGCCGGAGGCGCTGGAAATAGGCGGTTTTGTCACCTCTATTTCGCATGGCGCAATGGCGATTTTAGGTATGTTTTTAGTCTGTATGGGCGCGGATATCCAGTTTAAAGCCGCGCCGAAAGCACTGAAAAAAGGCGCTGCTATCACCTTTGCGAAATTTGCCAGCGGCGTGATTATTGGCATTCTGGTCGGGAAATTTTGCGGCCCGGATGGGTTATTAGGTCTGTCGGCTTTAGCGATTATTTCGGCGATGACCAACTCGAACAGTGGGTTATATGCCGCGTTGGTGGGGGAGTACGGCGATGAAACCGACGGCGGCGCGATTGCGGTAATATCGTTGAACGATGGTCCCTTTTTCACCATGCTGGCGTTAGGGTCGGCAGGCATGGTGTCGATACCCTTTATGAATCTGGTGGCGGTTATTATTCCCATTATCATTGGCATGATTTTGGGTAATCTGGATGAGGACATGCGCAAGTTTCTTAAACAGGGCAGCGTGGTAACGATTCCCTTTTTTGCCTTTGGGTTAGGATACGGTATTGATTTCGCAAGACTTATCACGGCAGGTTCTTCAGGCATTTTACTGGGACTCATGACGGTGGCGATTGGCGGATTTTTTAATATTTTCGCCGATCGTCTGACGGGAGGCAGCGGCGTGGCAGGCGCGGCGGTATCCACCACCTCTGGCAACGCCGTCGCGACGCCAGCGGCAATCGCGCTGCTCGATCCGCATTTTACTGACCTGGCGTCGACGGCGGCGGCGCAGGTGGCGGCCTCGACGATTATTACCGCTCTGTGCGCCCCCTTCCTGACCGTATGGATAAAAAAACGCTACGATCGTAAACTGAACCCAGCCGCCGCAGGCGGTTAGCGTTTCGGCGGAAAATAAATCACGACGGGCGGTCTCGCCCGTTCATAAACCAACAGGATGGTGAGTGATGAATAAGACGAAAGATATAGCCGCATCTCCTCTCTGTTTTGTCTCTCCTTACCCGCAACTGGCAAAGGCTGCCGAGGCGCTGGTCGCGCAGTTGGATTACGCCGTCACTATTCATCAAACGACGCTTAATCGTATCCTGGATGAGCTACCTTTATTAGAGTCCCGTGGGCACCAGGTACTGATTAGTCGTGGCGGCTGTGCGGAAATATTAAAAAAGCACAGTAAATTACCGGTAGTCGAAATTAAAATGTCCGGCTACGACATTCTTGATGCGCTTATCCCTTTTAAAGGACAAAAAGGCACTGTCGGTATTGTCGGCTTTTCCAGTGTGATCAAAGGATGCGCGCGCGTAGCGGAACAGTTAAATATTAACTATAAAATTTTTACCTTACAGGGAAATGATAAAGAAACGATTTCTTGCCTGAAGCAACAATTAGCGTCCACGCCATTAGATTGCATTGTTGGCGATACCGTTTGTCAGGATTATTTTTCACCGCTGGGATCTCAATTCCGTTTACTTGATTCCAGCCCAGCCTCAATAACCGAAGCTCTGGAAGAAGCCCGCTCATTATATCTGGCTTTTCGCAGCCAATTACTCGAGCGTCATCATCTGCAGCTGATTCTCGATCAGTTTGATAAAGCTGTTATCACGCTTGATGATACCGGCGCGTTACTGCATTACAATAAATATGCGAGCCAACTTTTTAAAATTAACGCCTCCGGTGAAATTTATGACGCGTCTTTTCTGAAACAGGTATTGCTCCAGGAGCGGCATACATTACGTGAGGGAAAAACCGTCAGCGCGAAAGTCGTCGATACGCCGCAAGGCGCGATGGTGGTTAATCTGTATCCGGTATTTGCGGCCAGACAGTTAAGCCGGGTGGTGTTGACGATGCAAACCGTCTCCAGTTTACAGGGGGCGGAACATCATGTTCGCCGCCAGGAACTGTCTCGCCGTGGCTTGAGCGCCCGCTATCATTTCGACGATCTGCTTACCGAAAACCCGGAAATGCTGCGTCGTCTGGCGATCATTAAAAATTATGCCGGTACGGACGCGACTATCTTAATTAATGGCGAAAGCGGGACGGGGAAAGAGGTGCTGGCGCAAAGTATTCATAATGCCAGCCAACGCGTCAACGGCCCGTTTGTCGCCATTAACTGCGGCGCGATGGCCCCTCAGATTCTGGAGAGCGAACTCTTTGGCTATGTCGCCGGCGCATTTACCGGCGCGTCGCCGAAAGGCAAAATAGGCCTGTTTGAATTAGCGCACCACGGTACCATTTTTCTGGATGAGATTAGCGAACTGGATAAACCGCTACAGACGCGCTTATTACGGGTATTGCAGGAGCGGCAGATTATGCGGCTGGGCTCAGACCAGATGATACCTGTTGATATTCGCGTGATTGCGGCGACCAATCAGACGTTAACGAAGCTCATTGCGGACGGGACATTTCGCGAAGATCTTTACTATCGGCTTAACGTATTAAAAGTGACCACCATCCCGCTACGCAAACGTCCGGAGGATATCAAAGCCATCGGCCTGTCGCTGCTTACTAGTTTCAGCCAGCATTATAAACGCCCGGCACTAACGTTAACCCCGGCGCTGTGGCAAGAGCTTCAGCGCTTCGCCTGGCCCGGAAACGTCAGGCAGTTAAGCAATATTATCGAACGGCTGGTGCTCTCTATTGATCACTCCCCGGCAACGCTGGATGAGGGACGCCTCTTGCTGGACGATCTGGAAGAGGGGAGCCGACGCGAGCCAAATACCTGCCACGACTGCCAGATGCTGGCTGGCGATTATAAAACGATTCGCCTGCGTATTCTGAGAAAATTATTAGAGGCGGAAAGGGATAATAAATCGTTAGTGGCGAAACGGTTAAATGTCGATCGTACCTCGCTGACGCGCTGGATACGCGAGTCGGCCTGACAAGAATTTACAGACTCTGTGGGCAGCCTTGCAAAGCGTAACGCAAATAACGTCTATTATTATAGGCAGTTAACGATCCAAGAGGTGAAGTGATGAACAAGGTTGCTCAATATTACCGTGAACTGGTGGCCTCATTAAGCGAGCGTTTACGCAATGGCGAGCGCGACATTGATGCGCTGGTGGAGCAGGCGCGCCAGCGCGTGATGCAAACAGGGGAGTTAACGCGAACCGAGGTGGACGAACTGACGCGCGCTGTCAGACGCGATCTGGAAGAGTTCGCCATGAGCTACGAAGAGAGCCAGGACGATAGCGTCTTCTTGCGGGTGATTAAAGAGAGTCTCTGGCAGGAACTGGCGGACATTACCGACAAAACCCAGCTGGAATGGCGCGAGGTATTCCAGGATTTGAATCACCACGGCGTGTATCACAGTGGCGAAGTGGTGGGATTGGGGAATCTGGTGTGCGAGAAATGCCACTATCATCTGGCGGTTTACACGCCGGATGTGCTGCCGCTCTGCCCGAAGTGTGGGCACGATCAGTTCCAGCGCAGGCCGTTCGAGCCGTAAGGTTCATTATCGTGAGCGGACGGTTGCCGTCCGCCATGTTAAGCGTGCAGTTGGGCTTCCAGTTTGCGGATCTCTTCATCGACGTTCCATTTGCCCGTGGGCTGTGCTTTTTTGAACCAGTAAAGCGCCTGCTTCACATCCACTGCGGTACCGCGCCCGTCGCGGTACATAAAGCCAAGGTTATACCATGCGGTAACGTTGTCTGCTTCCGCCGCCCGATGAAACCAGCTAAGCGCTTCTTCATCGTCACGCTCGACACCGTGTCCTTGTTTGTACATCCAGCCGATATTAACGCAAGCATTGCTATTTCCCTGAGCCGCAGCTTGTTGATACCAGTGCATTGCCTGCTGATAATCCTGCTTGACGCCTTCCCCTTCGCTATACGCGTAGCCAAGCTGGTACTGGGAATGAGCTTTATCTTGTAGCGCACTTCTCAAATACCATAGGGTAGCCAGGCGTAGGTTTTTTGTCGTGCCGCGACCGCCCCAATACATATCGGCCAGATTCATCTGACCGGTGGCATTACCCTGTAACGCCGCTTGTTTATACCAGTAAAGCGCCCGATTATAATCTTTTTCGATGCCCAGACCCGCTTCATACATTCTGCCGAGATTATTTTGCGCATAATAACAGTGGCTCTGTTCTGCCCCTTTGCGATACCAGATGACGGCCTGAGCATAATCTGGCGCCATCCCGGTTTTTCCTTCCTGAACCCAGCCTAATGTGTTGAAAGCGTGGCGGTGTCCTTGCTGTGCGGCTTTTTCTGACCAGAATAAAGCCAGAGTGTTATCTTTCATTTCGGTAGGCGTGTCTTTGTATCGTAAGCCGAGCCAATATTGCGCCTCGCAGTGTCCTTGTTCAGCTGCCTGCTGCAACCAATAAAAAGAGAGCTTATCCTCTTCGCTGCCATCTATACGCTCGTCATTATATAAACGGCCTAATATATATTGAGCTTCACTATTTCCTGACTGCGCCAGTTCGGTTAATTGTGCTAAAGATACGTTGTCGCAGGGATGACTGGTTATGGAATGATTCATTTTTTAATTTATCCCGCCATTGTTTTTTAGATTAATAATATATTGCGATTTGGCTTTGTTGTACTCTATTTTAGTTTTCAATTGCGTTTTTATTTGTGGTGTGAATATATTTTGGCGATTTATTATGGATAAAGAATCACAATATTTACTCTTTGCACTTTCCTCGCCGATGGAAGTATTGAACGAGGACTGTTTACCTTCACATTCGTCACCGAAAATGTATTTAGGTGTAAAACGTTTCGATCTTGAATCGTCGTGGGGTATTGAAAATCGCGATGAACTGCTTCAGACCATTTCCCGCAGGACGGATGACGGTCATGCCACACAACTGGAATGGCTATATCGCCGCTGGTTTAGGTATGCGCCGCAGGAGTGGCAGGAGTATACCGACGCGCTGGACGAGGGAGATCGCATTTATGCCCGATTCGTCGCTGATACCGCCGTGTGTTGCGGCGAAGGCGGTATTCGCAGCTGGGATTATGTGCGGATGGGGTTTCTCTGCCGCATGGGCGTGCTCAATGAATGGCTGACGGAAGAGGAGAGCCTGTGGCTGCAGTCGCGGATACAGCTTCGTGCGCTCAGCTATTATTCCGGCTGGTTGCCGTATTTCAACGCTTATTACACCGGGCGTTTGTACTGGCAGTTACGGAATGGCGATAACCTACCGTTACTACGCGAGACATTCGCCCGTAAGGAGTTTGATGACGCGGGGCGACGTATGATGAATAAGCTGATCGCTGGGAAAGACAGTTTTTACGCCACGCTGCCGTGGCGCTACCTGCCCCATTACCCTGAATGCCCGGACACGCTTCAGGAGGTGAGCGATCTATGAAAACCTGTTGGCAAGTCCTTGGCATTGAGGCCACCACGGATACCGACGCCATTCGTCAGGCTTATCTGGCGCTGCTGCCGTCATTTCATCCGGAAACCGATCCGCAGGGTTTTAAGCAATTGCGAGAAGCCTATGAGAATGCATTGCAGGGGACAACATCGCCCGCCATTACGGTGGTTGATGAGGATCCCGATACCCCGTGGGTGAATTATCTCAGGGAGATATTCGGTGATTTGCTGGCGGATGGCGAACGGCGCTTTCAGCCGCAGGCATGGCAGGAGTTTATCCAACAGATCAATAAATTATCGATTTCACAGGTCGAAAAATCGCGCTGGTGGCTGTGCGCTATCGCGATGAAGACCTTTCCTATTTCGTACTCGTGTCTGAAACTGCTGTCAGATCGCCTGGCCTGGGAACAGGGGAGTGATAATCGAGATGTCGATGCCGAGGAGGTGGAGGATCTTTTGTTTGAAATCCGCCGTGGCGACCTGTTTGATTATTCGCTATTGCTGCATTTGCCAGTGGCGGTACAAAACCAGACCATTGCTTTTTATGATGCCCTGGACAACACCTTTTTCGAGCATCCTCTCTATTTCGCCCAACTTATGGCGCAGCACGGCGCCTGGATTATCCCGGACAATCTACGCTTTCAACGACGTCTGTTACGCTGGTTCAGCACCCTGCACTGGGGTATTGCGGAGCTGCTGCCTGTCGCCCTGGCATGGCAGGAAGCCGAACCCGATAACGCAACGCCGGGTTATTACTACTTAGCCCAGCGCGTATTTTGCGGTGAAGGCGATAGCCTGCTGCCAGAACTTTACGCGCAGTGGTGGGCGCATCCTTCTACCCAGCTTGACGATCTGTTGCTGCGCTGGTGCCGTCAGCATCGACCGGACTTTTTCCCGCTGCTGGTGATGGCGGTTGAGACGCGCGAGCAGGTCGATATCGATGGCGAACCGCTGCTGTATATTCCCGGCTCAAGCGCTCGTTCCTGCTTGCTGTGGGCCGAGGCGCTGCACAGCGGCGCATTATCGCCGCTAAGCGAAAGTTTTATTGCGCGGCGTTTGAATTATGGCGCGCCAGCGATGAGTGAGGCGCATAGCCAGCATCCATACTGGCTGTTGTATCAGGTGGCGGATAGCCTGGCGTGCGCCGAGGAGCCGTCAGCGGCATTGTTACAGAGTCTGGTAACGAAGCTTGATGCGCCGGATATCTGCCCGTTGGAAGCGCTGGTTATTCGCGGGTTGCTGGGGCGGGCTGCGGCTGTCGCCACACCGTGTGAAGCTGTAGTCGCAGATGAAGAACCGGTGACGACGGTGACTTCGCCGAGTACGGAGGAATCTGGCGGCGGCTTTGGCCTCTGGCAGGTGATTAAAATCATTTTATTTATTGGCGTTGTCGGCCATGTGTTGAGTCGGTTTATGCATTAGGGATATCGAATATGGACAAGGAAGAACAATATTTACTTTTTGCGCTCTCCACGCCGATGGAGGTGCTAAACAGTCGTGCCATTGGCGCGAAACCTTCGCACTTCTCCCCGGCAATGTATACCGGGAAAACACACTTTGATCTCTCCGATTCATGGGGGATTGATAACCGTGAAGATCTTATTCAAACCATCTATCGGATGACGGACGATGGTCATGCGGCAGATTTGGCTCCCTTTTATATCCGCTGGTTTACGCTATCTCCTCGCCAATGGCGCGAATTTACCGCGCAGTTTGGCGAGCAGGGCCAGATTTATGCGCGATTTGTTGCCGAAACCGCACTATGCTGCGGTCGCGGCGGTATCAAAGCCTGGGACTATGTGCGTATGGGGTTTTTATGCCGGATGGGGGTGTTGAATCAATGGCTGACGGAAGAGGAAAGCCTGTGGCTGCAATCGCGTATCTATGCGCGGGCGTACTATTTTTACGACGGCTGGACGCAATATTTTGCCGCCTATTCGTTGGGTCGGCTGTACTGGCAGGCCGAAGGGGACGCCATGCAGGCATATTTCGCCCACCTAAAGTACGACGCTTCAGGCGCGCGGATGTTTAATGAACTGACCTCTACGACAGAGAGTTATTATGCGCAGCTACCGTGGCGTCCGCTCAACGAACAACCGACATGCCCGGAAACGCTTAAAGGAGTGAGCGATTTATGAATATCTGTTGGGAAATCCTGGGCATTGAACCCACCACCGATCTGGAATGTATCCGTCAGGCTTATCTTGCCCTGTTGCCCTCATTCCACCCTGAGAGCGATCCGCAGGGTTTTAAGCGATTGCGCCAGGCCTATGAAGAAGCGCAGCACTGGGCCGCCTCGCCTGCGGAAGATGTAAAAACGGAAGAGGTGGGCGACGAACATGAAATACTGGTGGCGTTCAGGGAATTGCTGGCATCAGAGCGCGATCGCTTTCAGCCCTCGGCATGGCAGAAATTTATTCAGCAATTGAACCAGTGTTCGATGGATGAGATAGATAAGCTGCGCTGGCAATTGTGCGATATCGCCATGAAAACGGAAACGATCTCGCTGTCTTGCCTGGCATTGTTGGCGCAGCGTCTGAACTGGCAGCCGCAGGAAGCAGACGATGATGCTGAGGGAGAAGAGCTGGAAGCATTTCTGGAGACCGTAAAGCGGGGCGATGCGTTTGATCTGCTAAGTCTGGCCAAATTGCCTCTTGTTATTCAAGACCAAACTGACGCCTATTTTTTTAAGCTTGAGCGTATCTGGCGCTTTTATCCCGAACATTTTGCCGACGCTCTGCAGGTTCAGGGAGCCTGGATAATTCCCGATGATAAACAGCTGCATCGTAAACTATTACACTGGTTTAGCGCCGAGCAGTGGGGCATGGCGGAACTGGTCGATATTGCTCGTCGCTGGCAGGCCGCGGAGCCGGATAACGAAGATGCGCACTATTACCTGTGCAAACAGCGTTTGCTCTGCGGTGAAGGGGAAAGCCTGTTGGCCGATCTTTGCGATTTCTGGCAGCGTTATCCCTCCACGCAGGCGGACGACCTGTTGCTGGGCTGGTGCCGCCAGCATCGGCCTGATTTCTTCCCGCTGGCGGTGATGGCGGTCGAAGCGCGCTGTATGGCGGATACCGAATATGTGCCCGGTGAAAGCGCGCGCACGCGTTTACTGTGGGCCGACATTTTGCACAGCGGTAGGTTATCACCGCTGGGGCGTTCATTTGTTGACTCCCTGTTTTATAAGCGAAAAGCGATGGCGTGGGCAAATTCACGGCTGAGTACCCAGGGGGAACCCGAAACGCCGCTGTTGGATCTGTACCGGACGGCGGAGCAGGTGGTGCTGGAAGCGTTTCCCAAAGAAAAGGCCTTTTTTCGCCTGCTGATCCGGCTGGAGGAGGGGCAATCCTGTCCGCTGGAGGCGCTGATAACGCAGGCATTGTCATCTAAAATCGCCATGAAGCCAGGCGATATTCGCGACAAAAAGGAGCTGGCGGAAGAGCTCAGGCTGGCGGCTGAGAAAAAATTGTCTTCTGAAGCGAAAACCGAAGCACCCCGTCAGGCGGAATCTGGCGGGGTGATGAAAATCATGAAGATTGTCGGTTTGATCGCGTTGATTGTCTGCGCGTTAAATCGATTCTTCCATTTTTTCTGAACAGGGGCAGTGAAAGCGCCGTTACGGCGCTTTCGGCTCGTCAATACCCAGATATTCACAGGCGCGACGGCGCACATCATCGACGCGCTGCATATCATTAGACAGCAGCGCCGCGTCGAAATCGGTAATAATCTCCCCCAGCATTTCGCGCTCATCGCCTAACGCGCGTGACCACTGCTCCTCTAACTGTGCTTTAAACGTCCGGTTAATCAGCATATCGCGGGGATAAATTTTCAGCGCCTGCAGGCGCTCGCGGCTGGCGTCGATTTGCTGCGTCGTCAGTGAGGTGGCATTGTGACTGATGATTCTGGATTCACTCTTGCCGTCTTCCAGCAGCACGTCAACTTCCAGCAGACCATTAATATCGTAGCTAAAACGAATATCAATGGCCTGAATGTGCCCGTTCGGCTTCAGCATGACGTCAAAAGAATCAATCAGGATATTATTTTTCACCTTATGGCTTTCGCCCTGGTATACCCTGACGCAAATAGAGTCCTGCTCAGGGTGCATGGTGGAGTACGTTTCCACTTTTGACACCGGAACGGTGGTATTGCGTTCAATGATGGGCGAGAAAATACCAGGCACTCCCTGTCGGTTGACTTCCACGCCCAGCGAGTAGGGGCAGATATCCGTGAGGATCACCTCTTCAACGTCTTCATGGCGCAGGCGACAGGCGGCCTGAGTTGCGGCGCCAAGCGCCACGATGGTGCTGGGATCGTAACTTTGATAGGGCAATTTACCGAATAAGCGCACCGCGATGCGTTGCACCAGCGGCATCTGTGACGCGCCGCCGACCAGCACCAGGCTGTCAATTTGCTCCGGTTTGAGTCGGGAGTCGCGCAGCGCCTGCTCAATGGGCGTGCGCAGCCGGTTGAGCAACGGTAGCCACAGGGCTTCCAGCTCATCGTCATAAAACGTGCTTTCCAGAACGCTCTCCTGATAAAGCCAGCTCATGCGCAGCGGGGAGCTGCTGGCGCATTTTGCCGCTTCAACACAGGCATACAGCGCAGCCAGATCGCTATCCGTCAGCGCTGATTTATCGAGATTCCAGCGTTTCAGCACTTCATCAAGCAACAAATGCGTGAAATCTTCGCCGCCGAGGTAGTTATCGCCAGCGGAGGCGTGAACTTCGATAATCGGCGTAGCGTATTCCAGAACGGTCACATCAAAGGTTCCGCCCCCCAGATCGAAAACCAGCGAACGGCTATTTTGCTGCGTATGCAGGCCATAAGCCATTGCCGCCGCCGTGGGTTCATTGATCAAGCGCACGGCGTTTAACCCCGCAAGCTCAGCGGCAAGGCGTGTATGCTTCCGCTGCTCATCGCTGAAATAAGCCGGAACCGAGATCACGACATCCTTGATTGGCTGCTGAAGGTAGTCTTCCGCATCTTCTTTCAGCGAGCGTAAAACCAGCGAAGATAATTCCGGCGCATTAAACGACTCTTCACCCAAATGCCAGTGAGTATTACTGCCCATTGCGCGTTTAAATAAGGCAGCGGTTTTATCAGGATGAGATGTTTTACGCGCTGCGGCAGGTTTTCCCACCAGAATTTGCTTATTTTCATCCATACTAATTATGGATGGTGTTAAATATTCACCAAATTTATTAGGTATTAATTGTGCGGCTCCGTCTTGCCAGACGGCGATTAAACTATTAGTGGTGCCGAGATCGATACCAATCGCTAACGTTGCATTATCCATTGCGTTTAATTTATCGGGAAAGAGAGTTTATAGAATAAAGAACACCACCCTCTGGCGTGGTGATCTTTATCAATGTCACGCCTGGCGAAAGTATTCATCCATAATGTTCGTCAACTCCGGGCGCTCGCCGTCATCATTGATGGCGAAATCGAGGAAAAAAGCATCGGCCTGTGGCGTGCGTTTCTGGGCCAGTAAACGAAACGCCAGCGGGTAGTGGCAAGCATAACCGGGGGTGCGAGTCAGAAAACGGACAAAATCAATCAACAAGGGGGAATGGGTATAAAACAGCGCGCGTAACAATACGGCGGGAAATCCCTCTTCGGTGATCCCTTGCGCCATGATTTTGTTGAGGCCGGCCTCGCTCAGATCGCCTGCGGCAATAATGTCTGCGCAGGCCGCAAGATTGGGATAATTCGCCGCGCAGTTAGCCAATGCGTTCGGCCAGTTGACGCGGGTATAACGTTCGTCATGGCGAGTAAAGTAATCCTCCCAAAGGGATGGCGGTAGTTTTTCGTACTGTATTTTCAGGGGGATGCGGCGCTGAAACTGGGCTTCTTCCAGGCGCTCGCCGTCATAAAATCGCAGGTATTGCTGTCGCGTCTCGTAGCATGTCATCGCCACCGGCTGGCTGATGACCCAGGTCTTCACGGGCCGGCCTTCCAGCGCGGCGGCGGTGGCTTTATGGTGACCATCAAGCAGGACGCAAAGCCAGCTGTCATTCATATACCAGGCCAGCGCGTGGCTCTCTGGCTTATCGCGGTAATACCCGGCGCGTTGTGGGTTAAATCGCGATGGGGGCTGGCCTGGCAGTAAAAAACAGGGTTCGCCGGACTGGTAGTGATAGTCCACGTCAGCAATCCACTGCCCTGTGGTCGCGGGATTCGGTTGTTTTTCGTTACCCACCGCCCAGAAAAAATGTCCGTTGCCATCTGTGGGATAAAGTTCGCGTTCTTCCAGCCGGTAATAGCCATCGGCAAAGAGTGAAAATAGCGGCGTCAGGGAGGTAAATGCTTCGTTCAACCCGACTCCTGGCCGATTCCACTCGGCAAGTGAGGATAAAAACTGCGCGGCGCCTTCATCATCATTGTTAAAACCGGCATAAACAAATTCTGCGCAGGTTGGGCACCAGGCTTCAGTGTAAAAACGAATCAGCGGCGAGCCATGCCAGGAGAGCGTATGAATACCGGCGTAAGAGTCGGGATCGTGGATAACGCAGGGACGAAGCAATGCTTTTCCGTTACGTACTGAAAACGTTATATGGGCTACGTCGTGCTGTAGCAGGCTGATTTCAGGTCTATTGTTACGCCAAAACATCGCTGTTCATCCCTGGATTCTACTTTGCGCTTTATGCGTAGTATTGCAGCCGCTCCGCCAGCAAATCGACAAATCCCTGGCGGTCTACATCCACCATCACCGTCGCATTCGGCTTATTCCCCGTCAGGAAATAATAATCCACCACCGTCATCCCCTGGGTGTATTTCCCCTGGGTTTCCACGCCGACCCAACGCTCAACGGTGGTGAAAATCTCGGGCTTGAGCAGCCAGGCGATGGTGCACGGGTCGTGCAGCGGTGCGCCGACAAATCCCCATTTTTCGTCTTTGTGATATTCAAAGAAGAAGTCGAGTAGTTCAGCCACGATCGTCGAAATTGGATTGCCGATGTCGCGGAAACGCTCGATATCGGCGGCGTGAATCTGCGCCTTATGGGTGACGTCCAGCCCGGCCATCACCACCGGAATGCCTGACTGGAAGACAATTTCTGCCGCTTCCGGGTCGACGTAAATATTAAATTCCGCAGCGGGCGTCCAGTTACCCAATCCCATTGCGCCGCCCATGATCACAATGCGGGCGATTTTCGTATGCAGTTCCGGATGGCTATTCAGCAGCAGCGCCACGTTGGTCTGTGGGCCAGTAGAGACGATGGTGACCGGCTGTGCGCTCTCGCGCAGTGTTTTTGCCATCAGCTCAACGGCAGTGCCGCTTTGCGGGGCGAATGACGGCTCGGGCAGCGCCGGGCCGTCAAGACCGCTTTCGCCGTGAACGTTATCAGCGATAATCAGTTCGCGCATGAGCGGTTTCACCGCGCCGCCCGCCACCGGAATATCCGGGCGTTTGAGCAGCGTCAGCATCCGCAGCACGTTGCGCAGGGTCTTCTCCGGCGTCTGGTTGCCGGCGGAAGAGGTGATCGCTTTCACTTCCAGTTCAGGGGAGGCGAGGGCGAGAACGAGGGCGATCGCGTCATCATGACCCGGATCGCAATCAATAATAATGGGCAGTGCCATTGTGGCTCCTTGTAAGCGGTACTTTGTGACAAGGTTAACGCCCGGCTGGATACGTTTCGAGAAGCGAAGCGGTAAAGCGTGAGATAGCGCGCACTCTGACGTGCGCGCCGGGAAGATTAGTGCAGGATTTTCGCAAGGAAGTCTTTTGCGCGATCGGAACTGGGGTTAGCGAAGAACTCCTCTTTTGGCGAATCTTCGACGATTTTACCTTCATCCATAAAGATCACCCGGTTAGCCACTTTACGGGCAAAGCCCATTTCGTGCGTCACCACCATCATGGTCATCCCTTCGTTCGCCAGTTCGACCATCACGTCCAGTACCTCGTTGATCATTTCCGGATCGAGTGCGGAAGTCGGTTCATCGAATAACATGGCAATGGGGTCCATACACAGCGCGCGGGCGATCGCCACGCGCTGCTGCTGGCCGCCGGAAAGCTGCGCCGGGAACTTGTTGGCATGCGCAGACAGGCCAACGCGCTCCAGCAGCTTCAGGCCTTTATCGCGGGCGGCGGCCTTATCGCGTTTCAGCACTTTCACCTGCGCCAGCGTCAGGTTTTCGATGATCGACAGGTGGGGAAACAGTTCGAAGTGCTGGAATACCATGCCTACGCGGGAACGCAGTTTCGCCAGATCGGTTTTTTTGTCGTTCACTATAATGCCGTTAACGGTAATTTCGCCTTTTTGCACCGGTTCCAGACCATTGACGGTCTTAATCAGCGTGGATTTACCGGAACCCGATGGCCCGCAGACTACCACCACCTCACCTTTTTTCACTTCTGTTGAACAATCGGTCAGCACCTGAAAGTGACCATACCATTTTGAAACATTTTTCAGGGTAATCATTAAACTGTCCTTTTCTTCAAATAGCTGACCAGCAACGACGCGCTCAGGCTGATAACAAAATAAACGGCGCCGGCGAACAGAATCATTTCGACCTGAGTTCCGTCACGCTCGCCGATAGTCGACGCGGTGCGGAAGAAGTCCGCCAGGCTGAGTACATAAACTAAAGAGGTGTCCTGAAATAGCACGATGCCCTGCGTAAGCAACAGCGGCACCATCGCCCGAAACGCCTGCGGCAGAATAATGAGCTTCATCGACTGCCAGTGGGTCATCCCCAGCGCCAGCGCGGCGCTGGACTGCCCGCGGGAAATACTTTGAATACCGGCGCGAATAATCTCGGAATAGTAGGCCGCTTCAAACATAGAGAATGCCACCATCGCGGAGATCAGGCGGATATCGGTTTTCGGCGATAGTCCCAGCACGTTTTGCAGAAAGCCGGGTACAATCAGATAGAACCACAGCAAGACCATCACCAACGGGATGGAACGGAAAACGTTAACATACGCTTTAGCAAACCAGGCGATAGGGGCAAAGCTTGAGAGGCGCATGACGGCCAGAATGGTTCCCCAGACTATCCCCACGATAACGGCGGTGACGGTGATCTTCAGCGTGATGACCAACCCGGCCAGTAGGTAAGGCAGTGAGGGGATAATCGAACTCCAGTCAAATTCGTACATTATTTGCTCCCCACGTTGCCCGGCAGGCGGACTTTGCGTTCAACCAGGCTCATGACCAGCATGATAACGGCGTTAATCAGCACATAGGCCAGCGTAATGGCGGTGAAGGATTCCCAGGCGTGCGCCGAGTAATCCAACAGTTTGCCTGCCTGCGCCGCCATATCCACCAGGCCGATGGTTGAGGCAATAGCCGAGTTTTTCACCAGGTTCATCATCTCTGACGTCATTGGCGGCACGATAACGCGATAGGCATTCGGCAGCAGGACATAGCGATAAGCCTGCGGCAGCGTTAGCCCCATCGCCAGCGCCGCGTTCTTCTGTCCGCGAGGCAGAGACTGAATCGCGGCGCGCACCTGTTCGCAAACGCGGGCGGCGGTAAACAATCCCAGACAGATCATTGAGGAGAGGAAAAACTGAATGTTGGGATCGAGTTCCGCCTTAAACCACATGCCAAGATCTTCCGGCAACAGTTCAGGCACCACCAGGTACCAGGTGAAGAATTGCACGATCAGCGGCACGTTGCGGAACAGTTCTACGTACAATGTGCCCAGTCCGGAGAGGAAACGGTTGGGAACGGTACGTAAAATGCCGAAAATAGATCCTACCAGGAAAGCGATAATCCAGGCGGTAATCGAAAGGGCTACGGTGACCTGAAAACCACTCCATAGCCAGCCGAGATAGGTGGTGTTGCCGAAGGGGGCTTCCTGTAAAAAAATACCCCAGTTCCAGTCTATTGACATACATCTACTCCGAAAAAAAAGGGTAGCAGCGCTACCCTCGAAGATTGTTGCCCGGCGATTTGCGGCTTCAGGCCCGATGGGGAACGACCATCAGGCTTATAGTCTGTCCGTGCTGAGCGACAATCGAGAGGACAGGAGTCCCGTCCCATTTAGTTTTAGTTAGTTAAGCGCTTTATCATTCGGTGCTTTGAACAGGGCTTTCATCTCGTCAGACAATTCGAAATTCATGTTCAGGTTTTTCGGTGGGATCGGATTTTTAAACCACTTATCAAACCACTTTTCCGCTTCGCCGGAGGTTTGCGCCTGAGCGATGGTATCGTCCATCAGCTTTTTAAACTCAGGGTCGTTTTTACGCAGCATACAGCCGTAGGCTTCCTGGGACTGCGGTTTACCGACAATCTCCCAGTTATCCGGTTTCTTGGCTTTGGCGCGCTCGCCGGCCAGCAGCGCGTCATCCATCATAAAGGCGACGGCGCGACCGCTTTCCAGGGTGCGGAACGAGTCACCGTGGTCTTTCGCGCTAATAATACGCATCCCCATCTTTTGCTCTTCGTTAAGCTTATGCAGCAGTATTTCAGAGGTCGTCCCGGAGGTGACGACGACCGCTTTGCCTTTCAGATCCGGGAAATCTTTAATATCGCCGCCTTTTTTAGTCAGCAGTCGCGTCCCGACGACGAAAATCGTATCGGAGAAAGCGGCCTGTTTCTGGCGCTCAAGGTTGTTAGTCGTTGAACCACATTCAAAATCGAAGGTTCCGTTTTGCAACAGCGGAATACGGTTTTGCGAGGTGATCGGGATCAGCTTCACCTGCAGATCGGGCTTGTTAAGTTTCTTTTTTACCGCTTCCACAATGGCGTTGGAGTAGTCCTGGGAATAGCCGACCACTTTCTGCTGGTTGTCGTAATAAGAAAAGGGCACAGAAGATTCGCGATGCCCGACGACGATCACGCCATTTTTAGCGATCTTGTCCAGGGTGCTACCAGCGGCAGGCGCGCCATCTTCTGCGTGCGCAAGGCCCGCAGACAGTCCCATGACCAGCATTGCTGTGGTTAGCTTACGTAATTGCATATCCAACTCCTTTATCATCTGCGCCGTCGACGCATTGATAGCTATTGTGATGTTGTTATTGCCTGCAACTTGCGCGTGCAGTGTTATGTGTGTTTGTTAACATTTAGTGTGGCTTGTTGTAAATATTTTGCTGCGATATTGTTTATTTTTGCGAAGTGCGCCGCACCGTTCAGAGGCAAAAATCCTACATTGCACCGTTCAGGTGCTACCGATGATCGATTTTGGTGCGACCAGGTTGCACAAGCAGCCAGAACAGGTTTGCCATGTTTAACAAAGCAATAGACGTGCCAGAATGAGGGAAAAAAGGAGGATTTTCAGGCCGGATAAATGAAGCGCTATCCGGCCTGGGGAGAGATTATTTCCGTCGTTGTCGCAGACTCATCACTACCGCGCCAAAAGCAAACAGCGCGGTCAGTACCCATAGCGGCCAGTTGCCGGTACGGGCATAGGGAGTTAACCCCGTGGTTGGCGTGACGTGGGTGGTCAGTACCTGGCGTGTGAACTGCGGGATCATCGCCTGAATTTCGCCCTGCGGGCCAATCACCGCCGTAATACCGTTATTAGTACTGCGCAGCAACGGACGCGCCAGCTCCAGCGAACGCATCCGCGCCATCTGGAAATGTTGCCACGGGCCAATGGACTTACCAAACCAGGCGTCGTTAGAAATCGTCAGCAGATAGTCGGTGTCCGGGCGGAAGTTATCCCGCACCTGTTCGCCAAGAATAATTTCATAGCAGATTGCCGCCGTCAGCTTATAGTCGTGCGCATGTAACTGCGGCTGGATATAAGGGCCGCGGCTAAAGGAGGACATGGGCAGATCGAAGAACGGCGCCAGCGGACGCAGGATAGACTCCAGCGGAACGAACTCGCCAAAGGGCACAAGGTGATTTTTATTGTAGCGATTGGGCGAGTCATAACTGTATGGATTATCCTTGCCCAACGTAATAATCGTATTGTAGGTGTCGTATCGATTCTGTTTATTGAGACGCGCATCGACAATACCGGTGATCAGCGTGCTATTTTTTTCGCGTAACATCTCGTCCAGCGAACGAAGGAAAGGCTGCTGATTGATTTCGAGATCCGGAATCGCCGACTCAGGCCAGATAATAATCTGTGATTTGCCTAACTCTGGGCGAGTTTCGTTGAGATAAATTTTTAGCGTATTCAGTAGCTGGTTTTCGTCCCACTTCAGCGACTGCGGAATATCGCCCTGCACCAGCGATACCTGGGTCGCTTTGGTAGGTTCCAGCGTAAACCACTGGATATAACGTAGCGGAAAGGGCAAAGCAAACAGAATCACGGCGACAGCCAGCGGACGCCAGTTCCGCGTCGCCAGTGCCAGCGCTAACAGGCCGCTGACCATCATCAGCAGGAAGTTGATCGCTTCGACGCCCATTACCGGCGCCAGGCCTTTTAGCGGGCCGTCGACCTGACTATAGCCAAATTGCAGCCAGGGGAAGCCGGTCAGCACCCAGCCGCGTAAAAATTCGGTGATTTGCCATACTGCAGGCGCGGCGATAGCGACGCGCAGCCAGTTGGTTTTTGGCCACAGGCGCGACAAAATCCCGGCAAACAGTCCGGTATACAGCGAGAGATAAGCTGCAAGCAGCACCACCAGAAAAACGTTAACCGGGCCCGGCATGCCGCCAAATTGCGCGATACTGACATAAACCCAGTTAATCCCGCTACCGAAAAGTCCGAGTCCCCAGCAATAGCCGATGGCGGCAGACTGGAGCGGGCGGCGATTGAACGTTAAGGCCTGCAGCCCGATAAGCGACACTATCGCTGCGGGCCAGACGTCATACGGAGAGAAAGCCAGTGTTCCGCAGGCGCCGAATAATAACGCCAGCAGCAGGCGAATACGCTGGCGTTCAATTAACGAGGCAAATGCCATTTTTAGTCCACTATTGCTGTTATTCGTCCAGTTTTGGCTGGGGCGAGTCATCCGGGATCCTGACATGCACCTGAATAATACGACGACTATCGGCCATCGCCACTTTGAACTGGTAACCATCAATGTCAATGGTTTCGCCGCGGGCCGGTAAATGGCCGAACGCCTGCATCACCAGCCCGCCGATGGTATCGACTTCTTCATCGCTGAAGTGGGTGCCGAAAGCGTCATTGAAGTCTTCAATCGACGCCAGCGCGCGAATCGTCCAGGTATGGCGGCTAAGCTGACGGAAGTCGATATCGTCTTCTTCGTCATACTCATCTTCAATTTCACCGACAATCAGTTCGAGGATGTCTTCGATAGTCACAAGGCCGGAAACGCCGCCAAACTCATCGATAACGATGGCCATATGGTAGCGCTGGGAGCGGAATTCCTTGAGCATACGGTCAACCCGTTTGCTTTCCGGTACGACAACCGCGGTGCGTAACACTTTGTCCATGCTGAAGGCTTCGGCATCGCTGCGCATAAACGGCAGCAAATCTTTGGCCATCAGAATCCCTTCAATGTGATCTTTATCTTCGCTGATCACCGGAAAACGCGAGTGGGCGGACTCGATGATAACATCGAGACATTCGTCCAGCGTCTGGTTGCGTTTCAGGGTAATCATCTGGGAGCGCGGGATCATAATATCGCGAACGCGCTGGTCGGCGATGTCCATTACGCCTTCGAGCATATCGCGCGTATCTTCATCGATAAGCTCGTTCTGCCCGGAATCACGGATCAGCGCCAGCAACTCATCACGGTTTTTAGGTTCACCGTGGAAAAGCTGGCTGAGTAGCAGGGAAAAAAATCCCTTTTTACTGTTTACTGTGTCACTACTGTGTGAATTGTCGTCGCTCATGGCGTCGTATGGGTTCTCATGTTAGTTAATACAAAGCTCGTCATGCGTATACTCAGCTGTGACGGCATGTTTTGCCTGATGGCGCTACGCTTATCAGGCCTACAAAAGGCATGAATGTAGGCCGGATAAGGCGCAAGCGCCGCCATCCGGCAAGCTACTATTCTGCAATCTTCTCGGCAATGTACGGATCCTCATAGCCCATAGCAAGCATAATCTCCGTTTCGAGAGACTCCATCTCTTCCGCTTCGTCATCGTCGATATGATCGTAACCCAGCAAATGCAGGCTACCGTGCACGACCATGTGCGCCCAGTGCGCCTCCAGCGGCTTGCTCTGTTCCTGCGCTTCCTGCTCCACGACCTGACGGCAAATAATCAGATCGCCCAGTAGCGGCATTTCAATGCCGGGGGGCGCTTCAAACGGGAAGGAGAGAACATTAGTGGGTTTATCTTTCCCGCGGTACGTCAAATTAAGGTCGTGGCTTTCGGCCTCATCCACCAGACGGATTGTGACTTCCGCCTCTTCCTGAAACTGCGGAATAACGCCGTCCAGCCAGCGTTGAAACTGAGCTTCATCCGGCAGGCCCGCGTGGTTTTCACAGGCCAACTGTAAATCGAGGATCACCTGGCTCATTTCTGTTCCTGCTCCTGGGCTTCACGCTTACGCTCCGCCGCCAACGCCGCTTTGCGTTTTTGTTCGGCCTCTTCCCAGGCTTCATAGGCGTTAACAATGCGGGCAACGACCGGATGGCGCACCACGTCTTCGCTGTGGAAGAAGTTGAAACTGATTTCATCGACTTCCGCCAGCACTTCAATGGCATGACGCAAGCCGGATTTGGTGTTGCGTGGCAGGTCAATCTGCGTCACGTCGCCGGTGATCACCGCTTTCGAGTTAAAGCCGATACGCGTCAGGAACATCTTCATCTGTTCGATAGTGGTGTTCTGGCTTTCATCCAGAATGATAAAGGCGTCGTTTAATGTGCGTCCGCGCATATAGGCCAGCGGCGCGACTTCAATCACATTGCGCTCAATCAGTTTCTCGACTTTTTCAAAGCCGAGCATTTCGAACAGCGCGTCATACAGCGGACGCAGGTACGGGTCCACCTTCTGACTTAAATCGCCTGGCAGAAAGCCGAGTTTTTCGCCCGCTTCCACCGCCGGACGGGTCAGTAGAATACGGCGAATCTCCTGGCGCTCCAGGGCGTCTACCGCAGCGGCGACCGCAAGATAAGTTTTACCGGTACCCGCCGGGCCGACGCCAAAGGTAATATCATGATCGAGAATATTGGCGATGTACTGCGCCTGGTTCGGGGTACGCGGTTTAATCACGCCGCGCTTGGTTTTGATATTGATCGCTTTGCCATAGTCAGGCACGCTTTCCGCGCTCTGTTCCAGCACCCGCGCTTCTTTGATCGCCAGATGAATTTGTTCCGGTTCGATATCCTGAGTCTGGCCGCGCATCGGTGCGGTATCGACATACAGACTTCGCAAAATATCTGTCGCCGCGGTCACGCAAATCGGACGACCGGTCAGTTTAAAGTGATTGTCACGGCGGTTGATTTCAATACCGAGACGACGTTCGAGCTGTTTAATATTGTCATCAAACGGCCCGCAAAGGCTCAACAGACGGGCGTTGTCTGCGGGCTCAAGGGTAATTTCGCGAGTGTCTATATTCAAACTGTTCCTCTTGTGTCTGTATCGCCGGACGCTGAACATTTACCGGCATCTAAGGAAATTATTCACGCCATAGGGAAAAGGCGCAAGCATTGCAATGAAGATGGGGATGAAGAGAGAAAATTGCAAGGCCCGTCGGGCGACAGGCCATGACCAGGAAGCCCGACAGGCGTAGCGCCATCGGGCATTATTGCCTTTTCAGCAGGGTTAAGGCTGGTAGAATCCTACGCCTAGCTCATTTTCTTTACGGGTACGGGCAATGACGGACTCCGGCGTTTCGGCGACGCGCAGCCCCATTTCATCTTCGGTACGCACCACTTTTCCGCGCAGGGAGTTCGGATAGACGTCAGTAATTTCCACATCGACAAACTTACCAATCATCTCCGGCGTGCCTTCAAAGTTCACCACCCGATTGTTTTCGGTACGGCCAGACAGTTCCATAATGTTTTTACGTGACGTGCCTTCCACCAGAATGCGCTGTGTCGTGCCGAGCATACGGCGGCTCCATGCCATCGCCTGCTGATTGATACGCTCTTGCAGAATATACAGACGCTGCTTTTTCTCTTCTTCCGGTACGTCATCAACCATATCGGCAGCCGGCGTTCCCGGACGCGCAGAGAAGATAAAGCTGTAGCTCATATCAAAGTTGACGTCAGCGATAAGCTTCATGGTTTTTTCGAAATCATCGGTAGTTTCGCCAGGGAAACCGACGATAAAGTCAGAGCTTATCTGAATGTCCGGCCGCGCCGCGCGCAGTTTACGGATGATTGCTTTATATTCCAGCGCAGTGTGGGTGCGCCCCATCAGATTCAACACGCGATCGGAACCGCTCTGTACCGGCAGATGCAGGAAACTGACCAGCTCCGGCGTATCGCGGTACACCTCGATAATGTCGTCGGTGAACTCAATCGGATGGCTGGTGGTAAAGCGAATACGGTCAATGCCGTCGATGGCGGCAACCAGACGCAGCAGATCGGCAAAGGTGCCGGTGGTGCCGTCGTAGTTTTCTCCGCGCCAGGCGTTAACGTTCTGGCCCAGCAGGTTGACCTCACGCACGCCCTGCGCCGCTAACTGGGCGATTTCGAACAGGATATCGTCTGAGGGACGGCTGACTTCTTCACCGCGGGTATACGGTACCACGCAGTAAGTACAATATTTATTGCAGCCTTCCATGATAGAAACAAACGCGGTCGGGCCTTCTGCGCGCGGTTCCGGCAAACGGTCGAACTTCTCGATTTCCGGGAAGCTGATATCGACCACCGGGCTGCGGTCGCCACGCACGGAGTTAATCATCTCCGGCAGGCGGTGTAAGGTTTGCGGGCCAAAAATAATGTCGACGTAATGGGCGCGTTGACGAATGTGCTCGCCTTCCTGGGAAGCCACGCAGCCGCCGACGCCGATAATCAGATCGGGATTTTTCTCTTTTAACAGTCTCCAGCGACCTAATTGATGGAAGACTTTTTCCTGAGCCTTCTCGCGGATTGAGCAGGTATTCAACAGCAGCACATCCGCCTCTTCCGCCACGTCGGTCAGTTGATAGCCGTGGGTGGCGTCCAGCAGATCGGCCATCTTCGATGAATCGTACTCGTTCATCTGACAGCCCCAGGTTTTAATATGGAGTTTTTTAGTCATCGACTTGCTCTTGCGAAATAGTGGCTGAAAAGCAGGGCGCATAGTGTAATGCTTTGGCGCGGTTGTGACCAGTATGACTGACGTCAGCCCTAATGGGTAAAAAATCCTGTAAACTTGTCTAAAACGTAACAGGATGAATGACCATGACAAATCAACCAACGGAAATTGCCATTGTCGGCGGGGGAATGGTCGGCGGCGCGCTGGCGCTGGGTCTGGCGCAGCAAGGGTTTACGGTGATGGTAATAGAACATGCCGCGCCTGCGCCGTTTGTGGCTGACAGCCAGCCTGACGTGCGGATTTCGGCCATTAGCGCGGCATCCGTGGCGCTGCTCAAGGGACTGGGCGTTTGGGAGGCGGTGCAGGGGATGCGTAGCCATCCTTATCGGCGACTGGAGACCTGGGAGTGGGAAAACGCCCATGTGGTGTTCGACGCCGCTGAACTCAAGCTGCCGCTGTTAGGCTATATGGTAGAGAACAACGTCCTGCAACAGGCGCTATGGCAGGCGCTGGAAGCGCACCCCGGCGTGACGCTGCGCGTTCCGGCTTCACTGGCGGCATTGCACCGCCGCCACGATGGTTATGCGCTGGAACTGGCCGACGGCGAATGTATCACGCCGAAGTTAGTGATTGGCGCCGACGGCGCGAATTCGCAGGTTCGGCAAATGGCGGGAATTGGCATTCATGCCTGGCAATATGCGCAGTCGTGTATGCTTATCACCGTCAAGTGTGAAAATGCGCCAGGCGACAGCACCTGGCAGCAGTTTACGCCAACGGGGCCGCGCGCCTTTTTGCCGCTGTTCGACGATTGGGCGTCGCTGGTGTGGTATGACGCTCCGGCACGTATTCGCCAGCTACAGAGTTTATCGATGACGCAATTGCAGGTGGAAATTAACCAGCACTTTCCGGCGCGTCTGGGGGCGGTGATGCCTGTCGCGGCGGGCGCGTTTCCGCTAACCCGTCGTCACGCGTTGCAGTATGCGCAACCGGGGCTGGCGCTGGTAGGCGACGCGGCGCATACCATTCATCCGCTGGCCGGGCAGGGCGTCAACCTGGGGTATCGGGATGTTGATGCGTTGATTGATGTGCTGGCGAGTGCCCGTAGCTATGGCGAGTCCTGGGCCAGCCATTCGGTGTTGAAACGCTATCAGACGCGGCGCATGGCAGATAATTTTATGATGCAAAGTGGAATGGATCTGTTCTATGCCGGGTTCAGCAATGAACTGCCGCCGCTGCGTATTTTACGCAATATGGGGCTGATGGCGGCGCAGCGCGCAGGCGTGCTAAAACGTCAGGCGCTGAAGTATGCGTTGGGATTGTAACCCGCTGAATGCCTTACCCGGTTTGTAAAAACGCTCAATTGCAGGTCGGGTAAGCGTATTGACATCTTACTTTACTGCAAATAAAGCACATAAACCTAATTTCCCTTTGAAATCAATTTCATACCAAGGTGATGCCATTTCAATTGTGCATACGTTGTATTGGCAACGTACTACTTTATGTAGCATCAGTAATGTGGAACTCATTGATTTTACAAGAATCGCCAGAGTGATTAATGCGGCGAGAATCCGATACCACGTCAGTGTTGCATGTTGGACATCAAACCACAGAATATAAAAAGTGATGATGTGAAGAATGACTTTGCTGGACAGGGCGCGAATATAGAATCCACGCAGCGCCGTTTTCGAGGAAAACGCGACATTAATCAGCGCGCTTTGTTTTTCTTGCACAGGGATCCCTGGCAGATACACTATCCATTCCGCACTATTCTGGCGTAGCATGACCGCCTTTTTCTGGTGCAGTATATGTAGCCTCATTGACACTGCCACGGGGTAAACCAGACCCAAAATAATCAACCAGGCGGCGCTGGCCGTGATATCAATGAAGGTGAAAGCGCAGAGCAAGACGGCCATAAAAAATGTTAATGGCTGCAAAAAGAGATACCAACAAAACTGGTAATTCATTGTGAGGTTACCGAACGCTCCCTGTAAGGCTTTATCATAGCGTTTTACTGATAGCAGGGCATTGAGGGGGAAACCTCTTTCGGAATTTATAAACGCAGAAAAGCAAAAAGCTCGCCGAAGCGAGCTTTTTAAAAGTGGCTGGGGTACGAGGATTCGAACCTCGGAATGCCGGAATCAGAATCCGGTGCCTTACCGCTTGGCGATACCCCAATTGTCGTACTTCTTGCGCTCATTAGCAGAGCGTCTTTAAAACTGGCTGGGGTACGAGGATTCGAACCTCGGAATGCCGGAATCAGAATCCGGTGCCTTACCGCTTGGCGATACCCCAACAAATTATTTTCGAACCGGTCGAATACCTCGACGCGTTCTGAATATGGTGGCTACGACGGGATTCGAACCTGTGACCCCATCATTATGAGTGATGTGCTCTAACCAACTGAGCTACGTAGCCAGATGATTTCTTCGATGGCTGGGGTACCTGGATTCGAACCAGGGAATGCCGGTATCAAAAACCGGTGCCTTACCGCTTGGCGATACCCCAATACCGTCGCGGTGAACCGCAAACTCGAAGAAATATGGCTGGGGTACCTGGATTCGAACCAGGGAATGCCGGTATCAAAAACCGGTGCCTTACCGCTTGGCGATACCCCATCCGTACAACGCTTATCGGTGAATGGTGCGGGAGGCGAGACTTGAACTCGCACACCTTGCGGCGCCAGAACCTAAATCTGGTGCGTCTACCAATTTCGCCACTCCCGCAAAAAAGATGGTGGCTACGACGGGATTCGAACCTGTGACCCCATCATTATGAGTGATGTGCTCTAACCAACTGAGCTACGTAGCCATCTTTTTTCGCGTTACCTTATCGGCGTTGCGGGGCGCATTATGCGTATTGAGCCTTGAAGCGTCAACCTCTTTTTCATCGAAAAACGTCGGAAAGTGTCTGTTTGGTTAGGTTGCGAACAGCGTGGCGCAATATTCGGCAATTATTGGTTATTAATCGTTTTTCCGAAAGTGGTTTGCTATAAAAAAAGAGCCACTAAGGGCTCTTTCGTCATCGTTAATTTACTGGTACGCCGACTGATGCACGCCGACCGCGCGGCCTGACGGGTCATCCATCGTTTTGAATGCTTCATCCCACTCAATGGCTTTGGCGGAAGAACAGGCCACGGACGGGCCGCCGGGTACGCATTCCGCCGCGCTCGGCACCGGGAACAATTCTTCAAAAATTTCCCGGTACAAGTACGCCTCTTTAGACGACGGCGTGTTGTATGGAAAGCGGAAGCGGGCGGTTTCCAGTTGTTGATCGGAAATCTGTTTCGCCGCCACTTCTTTCAGCGTATCGATCCAGCTGTAGCCTACGCCGTCAGAGAACTGCTCTTTCTGACGCCACGCGACGCTTGCTGGCAGATAAGACTCGAAGCACTCGCGCAGCACGTGTTTTTCCATCTTGCCGTTGCCGCACATTTTATCCTGTGGGTTGATACGCATCGCCACGTCGAGGAATTTTTTATCCAGGAACGGTACGCGCGCTTCCACGCCCCAGGCGGACATCGCTTTGTTGGCGCGGGCGCAGTCATACATATGCAGCGCCTGTAGCTTACGGACCGTCTCTTCATGTAACTCTTTGGCGTTCGGCGCTTTATGGAAGTACAGGTAGCCGCCAAACACCTCATCGGAACCTTCGCCGGAGAGCACCATTTTGATGCCCATCGCTTTGATCTTACGCGACATCAGATACATCGGCGTTGAGGCGCGGATAGTGGTCACGTCATAGGTTTCAATGTGATAGATAACATCACGAATGGCATCAAGGCCTTCCTGCACGGTGAAGTGAATTTCATGGTGCACGGTGCCGAGGTGGTTAGCCACTTCCTGGGCCGCCTTCAGGTCAGGCGAACCTTCCAGACCGACCGCAAAAGAGTGCAACTGTGGCCACCAGGCTTCGGAGCGCTCCTGATCTTCGACGCGACGGGCGGCGAATTTTTTGGTGATTGCCGAAATAACCGACGAGTCCAGACCGCCGGAGAGCAGCACGCCATAGGGCACGTCGGACATCAGGTGGCTTTTCACGGATTCTTCCAGCGCCTGGCGCAGCGCGTTTTTGTCGGTGACGTTGTCTTTTACCGCATCGTAATCGAACCAGTCGCGCTGATAGTACTGACGAATTTCGCCGTCTTTGCTCCACAGGTAGCTGCCCGCCGGGAACTCTTTAATGGTGCGGCAGACCGGGGTCAGCGCTTTCATTTCTGACGCTACGTAGAAGTTGCCGAATTCGTCATAGCCCATGTAGAGCGGAATAATACCGATATGGTCACGACCAATCAGATAAGCGTCTTTTTCGCTGTCATACAGGGCGAAGGCGAACATCCCCTGTAAATCGTCAAGGAAATCCGGCCCTTTTTCCTGATATAGCGCGAGAATAACTTCGCAGTCGGAGCCTGTCTGGAACGCGTAACGATCGCCATACTCCGCGCGTAACGTTTGATGGTTATAAATTTCACCGTTCACCGCCAGCACGTGGGTTTTTCTGGCGTTATACAGGGGCTGGGCGCCGGCGTTAACATCAACAATCGACAAACGTTCATGTGCGAGAATCGCGTTATCGCAAGCGTAGATGCCGGACCAGTCCGGGCCGCGATGGCGCATCAGGCGTGACAGTTCAAGGGCTTTTTTACGCAGTTCCGCTGCATCTGTTTTGATATCGAATACGCCGAAAATAGAACACATAGCCTTCTCCGTTAATCTGTTGCGTCGTACTTTTTGTGTTTGCTTGACTAAAAAATGCCGCAAAGGCGTGGAAGGCGCAAGGGGATTACGGTCTGAAAAATGAAAAATGCAATCGTCATTGTTGATTAGTGAAAAATGATTACGTATTGCGCGGGTTTATTGATGGATCTTCAGTTTTATCGTGGTTTAATTGAATTATGTTTTTCCTGATGACGTTTCGCTTATCAGGCCTACAATGTTGTTCGAACCGTAGGCCTGAAAGCGGCGCGTCATCGGGCAGGGGACAGGTTTAGATAACGTCTATCTCGGCGACGGAAGGGTAAATCCAGCTTGGGCGGAACGGCATACTGTCAATATCATTGATTGTTGATACGCCTGAAAGCACCAGAATGGTCTCCAGACCGGCCTGGAACCCCGCCAGAATGTCGGTGCGCAGGTTGTCGCCGACGATAACGGTCTCTTCCGAGTGCGCCTGCATTTTGTTTAACGCCGCGCGGATGATCCACGGGCTGGGTTTGCCGACATAAAACGGCTTCCGGCCGGAAATTTTTTCAATGCCTGCGCACAGCGCGCCGCAGGCCGGATAAAAGCCGCGACCGTGGGTATCCGGGTTGGTGGCGATAAAGCGCGCGCCATTGGCGACGAAAAATGCCGCTTTATGCATCATGTCCCAGTTGTAGGAGCGGGTCTCTCCAACAATGACAAAATCAGGGTTCACATCGGTAATGGTAAAACCCGCTTTATAGAGCTCGTGAATAAGCGCGCCTTCGCCCACGACATACGCTTTCTTACCTTCCTGACGGCGCAGAAAATCGGCTGTCGCCATTGCTGACGTATAAAACACGCTGTCCGGCACGTTAACGCCAGCGGTAGCAAAACGGTTCGCCAGATCCTGGCCGGTTTGCGACGGGTAATTGGTCAGCAGCACCAGCGGCAGACCTTTTTCCAGAATCCCCGTCAGAAATTCCGCCGCACCAGGTACGGCTACGTTGTCGTGCATCAGCACGCCGTCGATATCGCAGATTACATTCTTGATGGTCATGAACTACCCAGGGAATTTGTGAATAATCCGATACTATAAGAGCGCATCAACTTTCCAGCAAACGTTGCAGCAATGTTCCGTTGAGCATGGCGCGTTTAACTAAGGCAAATGCGCCGATAGCAGAACGGTGATCCAGCGTGGAGCGTACCACCGGCAAATTTTTGCGAAATGCCTTTAACGCCTGAGTATTGATACAGCTTTCGATAGCGGGCAACAGGACTTTATCGGCTTCAATGATCTCGCCGGCAATGACGATTTTTTGCGGATTAAACAGGTTGATAGCAATGGCGATCGTTTTGCCCAAATGGCGACCAACATGCTCAATGACTTCCGAGGCCAGGCTGTCACCCCGGTTTGCCGCCTTACAGATGGTTTTAATCGTGCAGTCGTCAAGCGGAACACGGCTTTGATACCCTTGTTTAAGCAAATTCAGCACCCGTTGTTCAATCGCCGCATTGGCGGCAATGGTTTCCAGACAGCCGAAATTACCGCAGTGGCAGCGCTCGCCCAACGGCTCCACCTGAATATGCCCAATTTCGCCGACGTTGCCGTTACGGCCAATGAAGATGCGTCCGTTGGAGATAATCCCGGCGCCTGTACCACGATGAACACGCACCAGAATCGAGTCCTCGCAATCCTGACTGGCGCCGAAGTAGTGTTCCGCCAGCGCCAGGCTACGAATATCGTGTCCCACGAAACAGGTAACGTGAAACCGTTTTTCCAGCGCTTCAACCAGTCCCCAGTTTTCAACCTGAATGTGTGGCATGTAACGAATCACGCCGCTTTCCGGATCGACAAGCCCTGGCAGGATCACCGAGATAGCGATCAATTCACGAATTTTACGCTGACAGCTATCAATAAAGACGGCGATAGTGTTGAGCAGCGCATGTTCCAGCGTCTCCTGGGTGCGCTCCGGTAGCGGATAATGCTCCTCAGCGACCACTTTACTGCTCAGATCGTAGAGCGTTAAAGTGGTGTCATGACGCCCCAGGCGGACGCCAATGGCATGGAAGTTGCGGGTTTCCGTGACGATAGAGATAGCGCGGCGGCCTCCGGTAGAGGCCTGCTGATCGACTTCTTTGATCAGCCCGCGTTCAATGAGTTGACGCGTAATTTTCGTTACGCTGGCGGGAGCAAGCTGGCTTTGCTCGGCAATTTGTATGCGCGAGATAGGACCATGCTGGTCAATCAGGCGGTAAACGGCCGCGCTGTTAAGCTGTTTTACGAGATCAACGTTACCTATCTGAGCTTGTCCGCCTGGTGTCATATTCTCACTTACTCAAGTCAACGACCTCGTCACCATTAACGATGGTCTTGATAATTTTAAAATCGTGGGTGAACGCGGTCAGGTTGGCGACTTTACCCGGCGCAATGCTACCGAGATGTTTATCAACGCCGATAGCGCGTGCCGGATAGAGCGTTGCCATGCGCAGCACTTCATCCAGCGCGATGCCGCAATGCGCGACCAGGTTGCGTACGCCTTCAATCATGGTTAAGGACGAACCGCTCAACGTACCGTTTTCATCCACACACAGTCCATTGCGGTAGTATATTGTTTTACCTGCGAAAATGAACTGCTCAATATTGGCCCCCGCCGGTGCGGTGGCGTCTGTCACCAGACAAAGTTTGTCGCCTTTCAGGCGTTTGGCATTGCGAATGTTGGCGTAGTCGACATGCAGGCCATCGGCGATAATGCCGCAATAAATATCCGCTTCGTCCAGAACAGCGCCAGCAAGGCCCGGCTCACGCCCTGTAATGTACGGCATCGCGTTAAACAGGTGAGTCGCAAAGGTAATCCCGGCGCGGAAGCCCGCTTTTGCCTCTTTTAACGTCGCGTTGGAGTGACCTGCGGAAACCACAATGCCCGCATTCGCCAGTTTAGCGATTACGTCAGCAGGCACCATTTCCGGCGCGAGAGTGACTTTGGTGATGACGTCGGCATTATCGCATAAGAAATCGACCAGCGCAGCGTCTGGTTTACGCACGAAATCAGGATTATGGGTGCCTTTTTTTACCAGATTAAGCCAGGGGCCTTCCAGGTGGAGACCCAGCGCCTGGTGCGGATGTTTTTCCAGGTATTCGCGCATGACGCGAATGCCCTGTTTCATCAATTCATCGCTGGTAGTGATAAGCGTTGGCAGAAAGTTAGTACAGCCCGATTTTTCATTGGCTTTCTGCATAATTTCCAGCGTTTCAACGCTGACGGCTTCTGCGGTATCGTTAAACTGCACGCCGCCGCAGCCGTTTAGCTGCACATCAATAAAACCGGGGGAGAGAATGGCCCCATTCAATGAGCGTTGTTCTATTCCCGGCGGCAGTTCGGCCATCGGACAAACGCGGTCAATCAGGCCATTAGCGACAACAAGCGCATGGTCATCAAGAATTTCGTGACCGGTAAAGATCCGGCCCTGGGTTAAAGCATACATTCTGACCCCCGATATCAAAAATTTACCGCCCCGCATTGACTGGCGGGGCGGAGACAACATTACAGACCTTTAATATTTTCTGCTTCTAATTCATTGAAATATTTCAATGTTTTAACTTTAAGTTCCATTGTGGACGGCTCATCGCATACCACAACCGCTTTCGGATGGAGTTGCAGGCAGCTAATGGTCCACATGTGGTTGACGTTGCCTTCAACCGCCGCCTGCAGCGCCTGGGCTTTCTGATGGCCCAGCACCAGAATCATCACTTCTTCCGCATCCAGCAGCGTGCCCACGCCTACCGTCAGCGCGTATTTCGGCACCTGGTTTACGTCGCCGTCAAAGAAGCGGGAGTTCGCTACGCGAGTATCATGGGTTAACGTTTTGATACGGGTACGGGAAGCCAGGGAAGACGCCGGTTCGTTAAAGGCGATGTGACCGTCGTTGCCGACGCCGCCCATAAACAGATGGATTTTACCGTAAGAACGAATTTTTTCTTCATATTGACGGCATTCCGCATCGATATCCGGTGCGTTACCGTTGAGAAGATTGATGTTTTCTGCTGGAATATCAACGTGATCGAAAAAGTTACGATGCATAAAGCTGTGGTAGCTTTCCGGGTGCTCTTTCGGCAGGCCAACATATTCGTCCATATTAAAGGTGACCACATGCTTAAAGCTGACCTCGCCCGCTTTGTGCATCTCAACCAGCGCTTTGTACGCCGTTAGCGGCGTGCCGCCGGTAGGCAGTCCAAGGACAAACGGACGATCGGCGGTCGGTTTGAACGCATTAATACGGTTAACGATATGGCGAGCGGCCCATTTGCCAACCTGTTCTGCGGTACTCAGGGGGATCAGTCTCATTCTTCACCTCAATAATCAATGTCAAAATTTGGCGGATCGTATTAAGCGTAACCTGGATATCCAGGGTTCGTGTTCAATCCGTCCTGATTTTTTGAATCATAAAATAAGTTTTCCGTGTTAGCCAGTGGATGGTGGGGGTAATTACGATATTTAGTGATTATAATCACAAAAAACACCCGTTTAATTTGCGAGGCGAATTAATTTTCCACACACTCTGCAGAAGATGATCTCACCGTTCGATTACAGAACATCACGTTTTTAACGTTTGCAGCACAATAAAAAACGGCTTCAAAGAAGCCATATCGGCGTCTCGTAGGGGGAATAAGATGAATATTTTAGGTTTTTTCCAGCGGCTGGGTAGGGCGTTGCAGCTCCCTATCGCCGTGTTGCCGGTGGCAGCGTTGTTGCTGCGATTCGGCCAACCAGATTTGCTGAATATGCCGTTTATCGCGCAAGCGGGCGGGGCTATTTTCGATAACCTGGCGCTGGTTTTCGCTATCGGCGTGGCCTCCAGTTGGTCTAAAGATAGCGCGGGCGCGGCAGCGCTGGCGGGAGCCGTGGGTTACTTCGTCATGACCAAAGCGATGGTGACGATTAACCCGGAAATCAACATGGGCGTGCTGGCGGGGATTATTACCGGTCTGGTCGGCGGCGCGGTTTATAATCGCTGGTCTGGTATCAAACTGCCTGATTTTCTCAGTTTCTTCGGTGGAAAACGTTTTGTACCGATCGCAACGGGCTTTTTCTGTCTGGTGCTGGCCGCTATTTTCGGTTACGTCTGGCCGCCGGTACAGCATGGCATCCATGCGGGCGGTGAATGGATCGTTTCCGCAGGCGCGCTGGGTTCCGGTATCTTTGGCTTCATCAACCGTCTGCTGATCCCCACCGGTCTGCATCAGGTACTGAACACCATCGCCTGGTTCCAGATTGGCGAATTCACCAATGCCGCAGGCACTGTATTCCACGGCGACATCAACCGCTTCTATGCTGGCGACGGCACGGCGGGGATGTTTATGTCCGGCTTCTTCCCGATCATGATGTTTGGTCTGCCGGGCGCCGCTCTGGCGATGTATTTCGCCGCGCCGAAAGAACGTCGTCCGATGGTGGGCGGTATGCTGCTGTCTGTCGCGATCACCGCGTTTCTGACCGGCGTAACCGAGCCGCTGGAATTCCTGTTTATGTTCCTGGCGCCGCTGCTGTACCTCCTGCACGCCATTTTGACTGGTATCAGCCTGTTCGTCGCGACGTTGCTGGGTATCCATGCGGGCTTCTCTTTCTCGGCAGGCGCGATCGACTATGTTCTGATGTATAACCTGCCAGCGGCCAGCAATAACGTCTGGATGTTGCTGGTGATGGGCGTTGTATTCTTTATCATCTACTTCCTGCTGTTCAGCGCGGTTATTCGTATGTTTAACCTGAAAACGCCGGGCCGCGAAGATAAAGTTGATGAGATGGTAACGGAAGAAGCCAACAGCAACACCGAAGAAGGGTTAACGCAACTGGCGACCAGCTATATTGCTGCGGTTGGCGGTACGGACAACCTGAAAGCGATCGATGCGTGTATTACCCGTCTGCGCCTGACCGTGAATGACTCTGCTCGCGTTAACGATGCGGCCTGCAAACGCCTCGGCGCTTCCGGCGTGGTGAAACTGAACAAACAGACCATTCAGGTTATTGTCGGCGCGAAAGCGGAATCGATTGGCGATGAAATGAAGAAAGTGGTGGCGCGGGGACCGGTCGCGGCAGCGTCTGCTGATGCGGCTCACGTTGCAACACCTGCTCCGGCGGCCAAACCCCAGGCGGTGCCGAATGCGGTAACTATCGCTGAACTGGTCTCTCCGATTACCGGTGAGGTAGTGGCGCTGGATCAGGTACCGGATGAAGCTTTCGCCAGCAAAGCGGTCGGCGACGGCGTGGCGGTGAAACCCACCGATAAAACCGTGGTTTCTCCGGCGGCGGGCACTATCGTGAAAATCTTCAACACTAACCACGCGTTCTGTCTAGAAACCGAAAAAGGCGCGGAGATCGTTGTCCATATGGGTATCGATACCGTCGCGCTGAACGGTCAGGGCTTCAAGCGTCTGGTCGAAGAGGGTGCGGAAGTCACGGCGGGTCAGCCGGTGCTGGAACTGGATCTGGACTTCCTGAATGCCAATGCGCGTTCCATGATAAGTCCGGTTGTTTGCAGCAACAGCGATGACTTCAGCGCTCTGGTCATCAAAGCGGATGGTCACGTGGTAGCGGGTCAAACGCCACTGTACGAGATCAAGAGCAAATAATCGCTTCCTGGCCGGATAAGGCGTAAGACGCCATCCGGCGATATCACAGGAAACATAAGCGGCAGAGGGAAACCTTCGCCGCTTTTTTTTACCGCAATTAGCCCCAATATTTTCTGCAAAGCCACTTTTTAAGTAACTAAAGGTTGTCAGTCTGTCCGGCTTATAAGATCATATGCCGTTATACGTTGTTTACGCTTTGAGGAATCCACGATGAGTGAGGCTGAAGCCCGCCCGACTAACTTTATTCGTCAGATTATTGATGAAGATCTGGCGAGTGGTAAACATACCACTGTCCATACCCGTTTTCCGCCGGAGCCGAATGGCTATCTGCATATCGGCCACGCGAAATCTATCTGCCTGAACTTTGGCATCGCGCAAGATTATCAGGGCCAGTGCAACCTGCGTTTCGATGACACCAACCCGGTAAAAGAAGATATCGAGTACGTTGATTCGATCAAAAACGACGTCGAGTGGTTAGGCTTTCACTGGTCTGGCGATATTCGCTACTCCTCCGATTACTTTGACCAACTGCACGCCTATGCGGTCGAGCTGATCAATAAAGGCCTGGCCTACGTTGATGAGCTGACGCCGGAGCAGATCCGCGAATACCGCGGTACGCTGACCGCGCCGGGTAAAAACAGCCCGTTCCGCGATCGCAGCGTCGAAGAGAACCTCGCGCTATTTGAAAAAATGCGTACCGGCGGTTTTGAAGAGGGTAAAGCCTGTCTGCGCGCTAAAATCGACATGGCGTCGCCGTTTATCGTGATGCGCGATCCGGTGCTGTATCGCATTAAATTCGCCGAGCATCATCAGACCGGCACGAAGTGGTGCATCTATCCGATGTACGACTTTACTCACTGCATCAGCGATGCGCTGGAAGGCATTACTCATTCTCTGTGTACGCTGGAGTTCCAGGACAACCGTCGTCTGTACGACTGGGTGCTGGACAACATCACCATTCCGGTTCACCCGCGGCAGTACGAATTCTCGCGCCTGAATCTGGAATACACCGTGATGTCCAAGCGTAAGCTGAACCTGCTGGTGACCGACAAACACGTCGAAGGTTGGGACGATCCGCGTATGCCGACTATTTCCGGTCTGCGCCGTCGCGGCTATACCGCGGCTTCTATTCGTGAGTTCTGCAAACGCATCGGCGTCACCAAGCAGGACAACACCATTGAGATGGCGTCGCTGGAATCCTGCATTCGCGAAGATCTGAACGAAAACGCGCCGCGCGCGATGGCGGTAATCGATCCGGTAAAACTGGTTATCGAAAACTACCCGCAGGGCGAGAGCGAAATGGTTACCATGCCTAACCATCCGAATAAACCGGAGATGGGCAGCCGTGAAGTGCCGTTTAGCGGTGAGATCTGGATCGATCGCGCAGATTTCCGCGAAGAAGCGAACAAGCAGTACAAGCGTCTGGTGATGGGCAAAGAAGTGCGTCTGCGTAATGCCTACGTCATTAAAGCGGAGCGCGTAGAGAAGGATGCCGAAGGGAATATCACCACCATCTTCTGTACCTATGATGCCGATACGCTGAGTAAAGATCCGGCTGACGGGCGTAAAGTGAAAGGCGTAATCCACTGGGTTAGCGCAGCACATGCGCTGCCGATTGAAATTCGTCTCTACGACCGTCTGTTCAGCGTGCCGAATCCGGGCGCCGCGGAGGACTTCCTGTCTGTTATCAACCCCGAATCATTAGTGATTAAGCTGGGGTATGGCGAGCCGTCGCTGAAAGCGGCGGTAGCAGGGAAAGCTTTCCAGTTTGAACGTGAAGGTTACTTCTGCCTTGACAGCCGCTATGCAACGGCCGATAAGCTGGTCTTTAACCGCACCGTGGGCCTGCGTGATACCTGGGCGAAAGCGGGCGAATAAGCACTGCGCCAACAGGCGAATGCTGTAAAAAATACCTTGTCAACGCCGCGTTTTGCGGCGTTTTTTCTCTGCATTTCCAAGAGCCTATCCCATTAGGGCTATTTTACTTGCCATTTTGGACTTGGGCAGTGCTCGCCAAAACGCGTTAGCGTTTTGAACGCCGCTAGCGGCGGCCCGAAGGGCGAGCGTAGCGAGTCAAACCTCACGTACTACGTGTACGCTCCGGTTTTTGCGCGCTGTCCGTGTCCAAACTGGCTGCGCCAATAACGCCTGGTGGGATAGGCTCTAAGTCGATTCTCTTTTTTGCGAGGCGAATTAATTATTCTCTGAAAATTATTGATCTGATAAATGATTATTAATCTAAATGTTATAAGCGTCAGGTCAACAGGAGACAATTATTTTCATGCCTATGGAAAACAAGTCAATTTTCTTTCTGGCGGTCTGCTTCCCCCACCAGCAGTCGAATGTAACAGAAAGCAATTAAATATGTGCGGTTGCTCATATTATTACATACTGGTTACAGAAAGAGATTGATAATTCGCATCGCGAAAAATAGTCTATTTAACGTAGTAAATGAGGTTTCTCAGCGCTACTTTTTATTTTTATTTTTTCGCTGTTCGCTTTTGTCGGCAGCAATTTATACGTCAAAGAGGATTAACTTATGCGTACGTTTAGTGGCAAACGTAGTACGCTGGCTCTGGCTATCGCCGGTATCACAGCAATGTCGGGGTGGATCGTTGTTCCGCAGGCGCAAGCCTCCGGCTTTTTCGACGACTCCACGTTAACGGGCGGCATCTATTATTGGCAGCGTGAACGCGATCGCAAAGATGTGACCGACGGCGACAAATATAAAACTAACCTTTCTCATGCGACCTGGAACGCTAACCTGGATTTTCAGTCTGGTTACGCTGCGGATATGTTCGGTCTGGATATCGCGGCGTTTACCGCGATTGAAATGGCAGAAAACGGCGACAGCGGTCATCCAAACGAAATTGCCTTCTCGAAAAAGAATAAAGGCTACGACGAAGACTATTCCGGCGATAAGAGCGGTATCAGTCTTTATAAAGCCGCAGCGAAATTTAAATATGGCCCGGTCTGGGCGCGCGCCGGTTATATTCAGCCTACCGGTCAGACGCTGTTAGCGCCGCACTGGAGTTTTATGCCGGGTACCTATCAGGGTGCGGAAGCTGGCGCCAGTTTTGACTATGGCGATGCGGGCGCGTTAAGTTTTTCCTACATGTGGACTAACGAATATAAAGCGCCGTGGCATACCGAAATGGATAAGTTTTATCAGGCGGATAAAAAAACCAATGTAGATTATCTCCACTCCATCGGCGCGAAGTACGACTTCAAAAATGATCTGGTGCTGGAAGCGGCGTTTGGTCAGTCCGAAGGCTATGTCGATCAATATTTCGCGAAGGCCAGCTATAAATTTGATTTAGGCGGCAATCCGTTCACCACCAGTTACCAGTTCTACGGCGCGCGCGACAAAGTAGACGATCGCAGCGTGAATGATATTTACGACGGTACGGCCTGGCTGCAGGCGTTGACCTTCGGCTACAAAGTCGCGGAAGTGGTTGACCTGCGTCTGGAAGGCACCTGGGTGAAAGCGGACGGTCAGCAGGGCTATTTTCTGCAACGTATGACGCCAACCTACGCCTCTTCAAACGGTCGTCTGGATATCTGGTGGGATAACCGCTCCGACTTTAACGCTAACGGTGAAAAGGCGGTTTTCTTCGGCGCGATGTATGACCTGAAAAACTGGAATCTGCCGGGCTGGGCTGTGGGCGCGTCTTACGTTTACGCCTGGGATGCTAAACCGGCAACCTGGCAAAGTAACCCGGATGCTTACTACGACAAAAACCGCACTATCGAAGAGTCCTCATACAGTCTGGATGCGGTCTATACCCTGCAGGAGGGGCGTGCCAAAGGCACCATGTTCAAACTGCACTTCACCGAATATGACAACCACTCCAATATTCCAAGCTGGGGCGGTGGTTACGGCAACATCTTCCAGGATGAACGTGACGTGAAATTTATCGTTATTGCGCCATTCACTATTTTCTGATGTCAGATGCGGCAGGCTGCCGGTCTGCCGCGCTGTTGAGGAACGACCTATGAAAAAAATTTTACTCATCGCCAGCATGACCGCCGGTTTGACGGCCTGCGCGTCATCACCCGCGCCGGAAGAAGATAGCCGGCTGAAAGAGGCGTACAGCGCCTGTATCAATACAGCACAGGGCTCGCCTGAGAAGATAGAGGCCTGCCAAAGCGTACTGAATGTCCTTAAAAAAGAGCGCAAACATCAGCAATTTGCTAACGAAGAAAGTGTGCGGGTACTGGACTATCAGCAGTGCATTCAGGCGACGCGCACGGGTAACGATCAGGCGGTCAAGGCTGACTGCGATAAGGTCTGGCAGGAAATTCGCAGTCATAATAACGTGCAATAAAACCCTGCCTTGCCACCCACGGGCGAATGTTTTCCGCCCGTGGTTTTTTCAGGCTTTATTTTCTGCCGCGATATAGCCGCGACTCAGACGTACAAACAGCATCGCCGTCGCGGCAAGTCCACATAATGCCGCGCACATCAGCCACCAGCCGGGCGAGCTTTTGTCGCCGGTTAACTTTACCAGCGCGGTAGAGATGGCCGGCGTCAGGCCGCCAAAAATCGCCGTCGCCAGGCTAAAGGCCAGCGAGAAACCAACGGTACGCACATAGACTGGCATCACTTCGGTTAACGCCGCGACCATTGCGCCGTTATACATGCCAAAAAAGAAAGAGAACCACAGCAGTACCAGCGTCATGCGGGTAAAGTCGGGCGCGGCGGTCAGCCACTGCATGACGGGCCAGGTGGTGATCAGCGCCAGCAACGTAATGCCCATTAACACGGCGCGACGGCCAATCCGGTCGGAAATCGCGCCGCCAATGGGTAACCAGATAAAATTGGACACCCCCACCAACATGGTGACGATCAAACTGTCCCGCGCGCTGAGATTAAGCACGGTTCTGCCATAGGTCGGCGTATAAACGGTGATAAAATAAAACGTTGTGGTGGTCATCGCCACCAGCAGCGTTCCGGCCGTAATAATACGCCAGTTTTTGGCGATAGTTGCAAAAATTTCCCTGGTGTCGGGGCGATGCTTGCGTTGTAAAAACGCCTCTGTTTCTTGTAATGAACGACGTAAAACAAAAATCAGCGGAATGATCATACAGCCGATAAAGAACGGAATTCGCCAGCCCCACTCCGATATCGCGTCGTGTCCCAGCGTGATATTCAGGCTATAACCAATCAACGCGGCGACAACGATCGCGACCTGCTGACTGGCGGATTGCCAGCTGGTATAAAACCCTTTATTGCCTGGCGTTGCGATTTCGGACAGATAGACCGAGACGCCGCCTAACTCAACGCCCGCAGAAAATCCTTGTAATAACCGGCCCAACAGCACCAACGCAGGCGCTGCCAGGCCGATCGTTTGGTAGCCGGGGACGAGGGCGATGAGCAACGTACCGCAGCCCATAATCGCCAGCGTCACCATCAGCCCTTTACGACGTCCGATTCTGTCAATATAGGCGCCAAGCACAATCGCGCCGACGGGGCGCATTAAAAAACCGGAGCCAAAGACGGCAAAGGTCAACATTAATGAGGCAAATTCGCTTTCCGCCGGAAAAAACGTTCTGGCGATATAGGTGGCGTAAAATCCGAACAAGAAAAAATCAAACTGTTCAAGAAAATTGCCGCTTGTCACGCGCAGTATTGCGCCGAACGTGCCGGCGCGCGATGTTGCAGGTGTGTGTTGTGCCATAGGGTTTGCTCTCCACTGTCTTTATTGTTTTATGGGTAAGATGTTGCGGGTCAGTTGCCTGTATCCCCCGCATGTTTTCCGCGTCGCTTCTCAACTGCCCATTTGAGTAAGGCCGCGCAGCGGAAAAATCCGTGGGCGAATTTTCCGTAGGGAAGGGTGAGAAAGAGCGCCATCACCACGCCTAAATGGAGCGCCAGCAGTATGCCCATTCCGCTGGTGTCTCTGCCTGCCAGCAGCGCCAGCCCGGTAAGACTGGTTAAGAACAGCAGCAGAATAAAGCCGCGATCCATGGGTTTCTGGCGCACATCGCCATGTAACGGCGACCGCCGCAGATTGAGCCACAGTAGCCCGGCCGGGCCGATAAGCAGACCGATACCGCCCAGCGTGCCGAGCATGACCGGCAGGCTAAAGAACGGGTAGGGCGCTTCCCAACCGGCGACGTAGTGATAGCCCGTCGCCACGACCGTGGCGGCAAAACAGAGCATAAAACCGTAGAAGGTAAAGTGATGAAAGCGACGGCGCAGCAGCGTGAACGCATCGTCCGCTTCGTTACAGCCTTTGCCGTGACCGCCGTCGAGATATTTCAGCGTTAACGCATTGTGCGACGCTTCCGCAATCTCCGCCGAACGCGGTACACCCGGCGAGATCTCACGCCAGAAGCGGATTACGCCCGCCATAAGCAAACCGATTGCCAGCACAAAAACTGAGCCAAACATCCATGCCAGCAGGCTATGCGGAAAAATTTGATAGAAGTCACCGGCCAGCGGCGGATGAATCAGCGACCCTTTCAGCGCCATCGTCAGTAATAAAAAGAGCGTCAGACCGACTATCAGCGCCAGCGCGACGGTGATCCCCGCCCGACGGTATAACGCGCCAAAAGCGGCGGGCTGGGCATACTGTTGATACGTCTCCAGGCGGGCTTGCGCCATCGCTTTCGGCACGTTAATGGCAAATTCATGGGGCGGCGCGTACTGGCACGCGTGCAGGCAGGCGCCGCAGTTATGACATAAATTCGCCAGATAATGAATATCGGCTTTACCGAATTCGAGCCGCTGGGTCATCGCCGGAAATACCGCGCAAAAACCTTCGCAGTAGCGACACGCGTTACACACTTGCATGACGCGTTCGACCTCGGCTTCCGGTTCGGTAAGCACGGTGGCCTCAATGATTAATTTTTCAAGCTGTTTCATGCTGCGCCTCCTTGTGCGCCGCGCGGGCGGCTTCTATTCCCGCAATGCGGCCAAAGGTTGTGCCGATAGACATGCCTACGCCTGCGGTATACCCCTTGCCCAGAACATTTCCTGCCATCATCTCGCCGGCAACAAACAGGTTGCGGCTTGGATGACCGGCAAAATGCACCGCGGCACGTTCATTGACTTTCAGGCCCAGGTAGGTAAACGTGATGCCGGGTCGCAGCGCATAACCGTAGTAGGGCGGCGCATCAAGCGGGCGCGCCCAGTGGGTTTTCGCCGGCGTCAGGTTTTTAGTGGCGCAGTCATCAAGCAAGGTATGATCAAAATGACCGGGCTGGCAGGCCTGGTTATACTGCGTGACGGTATGGGTAAATTTTTCCGCGTCCAGCCCCAACTGGCAGGCCAGCTCAGCCAGCGTATTGGCCTGCGCGCCAGGAAAAACCGGCGGCATAAAGTGGCCGATGGCTTTGCTGTCAATAATCGAATAGCCAATTTGTCCTGGCTGTTGAGCCACCAGCCGCCCCCAAATAGCGTAACGCTTCGGCCAGAAATCTTCGCCTTCATCATAAAAACGTTCGGCGTCGCGATTCACGACAATACCCAGCGATACGCAATCCACGCGAGTACAAATACCGCCGTCGTACAGCGGCGCCCTGGCATCAATCGCTACGCAGTGCGACTGGGACGGATCGCCAATGATATCCGCGCCGGCATCCATCATAAATTTGAGTAATACGCCCTGGTTAAAACGCGTGCCGCGAATCAGGAAATTATCCGCGGGCCATTCGCCGCGGGCGTTTTCTCCCCAGGCCTCCCGCAGCCATTCACGGTTTGATTCGAAACCGCCAGCCGCTAATACGCAGGCTTTGGCGGTAATACGTTCGCTACCCGCCAGAGCTGCCACGAATTCGCCGTCATGAAGTTCAAGCGCGTGAACCGGCGTGTTATAGCGAATCTGTACGCCCAGCCGTTCGGCGCTACGGTAATAGGCATTGACGAGCGCTTTTCCGCCGCCCATAAAAAACGCATTGGTGCGCGCAACGTGGAGCGCCCCAGATAGCGGCGGTTGAAAGTTAACGCCATGTTTGCGCATCCAGTCGCGGCATTGCGAAGAGGTGCGAATGACCAGCCGCGCCAGCGCCTCGTTGGTGTTGCCGTCGGTGACTCGCCACAGATCCTGCCAGAATTCCTCTTCAGGATAGCTTTCTACCAGCACATCCTGCGGCGCATCATGCATACAGCGCAGGTTTCGTGTGTGCTGAGAATTTCCGCCGCGCCATTCCCGCGGGGCAGCCTCCAGCAGCAGAACCGATGCGCCCGCTTCCCGTGCGGTCAGGGCGGCGCATAATGCGGCATTGCCTCCGCCTATCACCAGTACATCAACCATCTTATACTCCCGTACCATTTAACTATTTGTTAAATTTGTAATTGAAATGTATACGGATAAATAAGCGGCGCGCTATCAGGTAGCGCTAAACAGGGGTTTAGTAAGCGTAAAGGGTTGCGCCTGGCCATTCACCGGCGTCGACTAACTGACGCATAACTTTGGTAAGGACTACTCTGGCGGCAAGGCCGGCGGGCGTCAGTTCATCATCCGACAGGCTGACTAAAAAATTGGGGCGGCTGAGTACCGGATTATGGACGCCGATCACGCGTAGCGCGTCGTTATCCAGATGAGAAATCGCCGCGCCGGGCTGCAACGTGGCGCCAAGACCGTCGCGCACGGCGCGCATCAACAACGCCAGGCCGTCAATTTCCGCGACGATTTCAACGTTAAGCGCATGTTCCTGGCAGACAGCGTCCAGCCTGCCGCGCAGCCCATGTCCCTGGCTTGGCATAATGAGCGGAATGCCTGCCAGTTGTTCAGGTGTGATCGGGTTATCAGGAAGCGCCGCCAGCAGGGCATGGGAGCCAATCAGAAAAAGCTGTTCTTCAAGGATCGGTCTGGCGCTCCAGCGCAGGATTTTATCTTTTTGAAAGACAACGGCTAAATCAATCTGGCGGGTATTGATCATTCTTTCCAGATTACCGGACAAGCTTTCCACCACATGCAGTCGGACATCGGCATAGTTTTCCTGCATGGCATGGATAAACGGTATACCCAGTATGGAGGCGGTACTGGGGGCCATTCCTACGCTCACATGACCGGAAAGGCGCGCTTCTCTGGCGGCGAGAATCGCGTCGTCGGCATGACGCAGGGCGAGTTGCGCCTGTGAATAAAAGGCCAGCCCGGCGTTGGTTGGCGTTACGCCGCGCGAGGTGCGCTGCAGCAGACGGATAGCAAGCTCGTTTTCCAGACGGGACATCTGTTGACTTAAGGCTGAAACGCCAATATCAAGATCCTGTGCGGCGCTGCCCATACTGCCGGTTTCAATAATACGCACGAAATAGCGTAACTGGCGAAGCTCCATTCCTGCTCTCCTGAGATGCGATAGCGTTTTTTACATTAAATCAACATCAAGCGGCAGGAAAGGGGAGGATATAAAAAAGCCAACCGGGCGGTTGGCTCTTCGAAAGATTTATACTTATTTAGTCGCGTCATCGTGCGCGTGCTCGTCTTCGCGGCAGTCGCCTTCAGCGCAGTGGCCGTAAAGATAGAGGCTGTGATTAGTTAAACGAATACCGTGTTTCGCCGCAATTTCACGCTGGCGCGCTTCAATAGAGTCATCACTAAATTCAATCACTTTTCCGCAGTCAAGGCAGATAAGATGGTCGTGATGATGCTGTTGCGTCAGTTCAAAAACGGATTTACCGCCTTCAAAATTATGGCGGGTCACGATACCGGCATCGTCAAACTGGTTCAGCACACGGTATACGGTTGCCAGACCGATTTCTTCACCCATGTCGATCAGGCGTTTGTATAAATCTTCCGCACTGACGTGATGGTTATCTGGTTCCTGAAGAACTTCCAGAATTTTTAAACGAGGAAGCGTTACTTTCAGGCCAGCCTTCTTTAATGCGGTATTGTTGTCAGTCATGCGGAATCTGTCCTGTTGCTAAACGATTCACTTCATTAGAGAAGTGACAGAAATTGCACTCAAGATAATGCGTATCATTATAGGACTGCCATGCCGAAATGAAAACCGCAAGTCTCTCGCAGATGTTAATAAAACTGTGGTTTTGCCTGCAAATTCTGGCGCCACCTGATTACACCCGGACATTGTACAGGGATGGGTGCGAAAGTTACAAATTTGTAGCAATTATTTTGATTGGTCTTGTCTATTGATGCGGCGCAGATATAACGCTGCGCCGCATAAGATTAGGCGTTGAGGATGTCGTCGAGGTGCAATTCAGCCGAAATTTGCTTAACCCATTTTTCAACACGCTCGGCGGTCAGTTCAGGCTGACGGTCTTCGTCAATCGCCAGACCGACAAAATGATCGTCGTCAGCCAGACCTTTAGAGGCTTCAAAATGATAGCCTGCGGTTGGCCAGTGACCCACAATCGTGGCGCCGCGCGGCTCAATAATGTCGCGAATCGTGCCCAGCGCATCACAGAAGTATTCCGCGTAGTCTTCCTGATCGCCACAGCCAAACAGCGCCACCAGCTTACCGTTAAAGTCAATCTCTTCGAGAGTCGGGAAGAAGTCATCCCAGTCACATTGCGCTTCGCCATAGTACCAGGTTGGGATGCCCAGCAGCAGAATGTCGTACCCTTCCAGGTCTTCTTTACTGCTTTTTGCAATGTCATGCACATCGGCAACGTCTTTACCAAGCTGTTTTTGAATCATTTTTGCGATATTTTCGGTATTACCGGTGTCGCTGCCGAAAAAGATGCCAGTGATTGCCATGAGTAAAATAACCTCTTGAAACTTATTGAAATGGTGGTGGCGAATTGCCCACGGATAAGGGCAATCATAGCAGAACAGGCAGATATGCGGAAACAGCAATCACGCGGGACTGCACGCTCTGCTACACGAAATATGAAACAAAACTTATTTTCAGACTAAACCCTGGCCGCGCAGCGCCATAAGCTGCTTCATTAATATTTCTTCAATGAGCTCGCTGCGGCTAATGTTGCGCGCTTCGGCCAGCTCATTCAGCGCGTCAACCGCTTGTGCGTTGAGTTTTAATTCGACACGCTTGAGGCCACGAACTTTGTCGCGTTTTAACTGGTTGCGCTTGTTGATGCGTAACTGTTCATCGCGCGAAAGCGGATTCGTTTTAGGTCGTCCCGGGCGACGCTCGTGCGCGAACAGATCTAATGTCGTACGGTCCGTTTGTTCTTTGGCCATGATTTTGGTGACTTCGGGGGAAACAATCAGCCAGGCTTATGCCCGGATGGATAGCGCGCCATCATACATCAGCGAGGAAGCGACGCCAACGCCCGCGCGCGTAATCGCGCACAGGCGATGAGTTTTTAATCAGTTAGCGTTTATCGTGCAGATAACGGCGGATGGCGCGCAGAACCGCCTCTGGTTTTTCGGCATGTACCCAGTGGCCCGCGCCGGCGATCACATGCGCGCGCGCCAAAGGGAATTGCGCCAGCAGCGCGTCGCGGTACGCTTCGGTCACGTACGGCGAGTTACCGCCTGGAATAAACAGCGCCGGATGTTCCCAGGGCGGAATGGTTTCCCAGCCGACGATATGCGGATACTGCTCCCATAATACCGGAACATTAAAACGCCATTCGCCTTCAGCCCAGGATTTTAACAGAAACTGGATCACGCCTTCTTCGTTGAGGTGTTGGCGCATAATCCCTGCCGCCTGTTGGCGGGATGTCGCGTCGGATTCGCTGACGGCATTAATGGCCGCGAAAATGCGATCGTGGCGGCGAACGTGATAATCCACGGGGGCGATATCAATCGCGACCAGACGATCGATGCGATCGGGCGCCAGCGCCGTCAGCGCCATTACCGCTTTTCCGCCCATGGAATGACCAATAAACGTCGCTTTTTCAATCTGCTGCGCGTCAAGCGTATCCAGAAGATCCTGGGCCATTGCCGGATAATCCATGACCGGATCGCGCGGCGATAAACCATGATTGCGCATATCGACCTGAATAATGTCGTGATCGGTCACCAGATCCCGCGCCAGTACGCCGAGGTTGTCCAGGCTGCCAAACAGACCATGAACGAGAACGATGGGGGAATTATTGTGCAGGTTTTGTGCAGATTGCGCTCGGATGTTTAATTTCATGGCAAAGTTCTTTTTTTCGCTCTGTCGGGTTAGGGTATTATGTTGACCATTCTGCCACTGGGCTGCAACCTCTAAGGTTTACTCCGAGTTTTTTTGTCAGCCGGGCTTAACGCTATCCGCTGTTGGGATTTGTTCCTATAATCCCAATGACTTGTATTCAGCAAAGACATCGCACTGGATTAAGATGAAAACGATTGAAGTTGATGATGAACTCTATAGCTATATTGCCAGCCACACCAAGCATATCGGCGAGAGCGCATCCGACATTTTACGGCGTATGTTGAAGTTTTCCGCCACGACACAGCCAACGGCTTCAGCGGTGAAGGGGACGCCTGCGGCGCAACCCGTTGCCGAAGCGAAACCGGTTAACCCGGTAAAAGACAAAGTTCGCGCGATGCGTGAGCTGTTGTTGTCTGACGAATATGCCGAGCAGAAAAAAGCGGTCAACCGCTTTATGCTGATTCTGACTACACTCTATTCACTGGATCACCACGCGTTTGCGGAGGCGACGGAGTCGTTGCATGGCCGCACGCGCGTCTATTTTGCGGCGGATGAACAAACGCTGCTGAAAAATGGGAATCAAACTAAACCTAAGCACGTTCCCGGCACGCCGTACTGGGTGATCACCAACACCAACACCGGCCGTAAATGCAGCATGATCGAACACATCATGCAGTCAATGCAATTCCCGGCGGAATTGATTGAAAAGGTTTGCGGAACAATTTAATCCTTGCATTAGAAGGACCAGGCAATGGCAATCCACAACCGCGCAGGACAACCCGCGCAACAGAGTGATTTGATTAACGTCGCCCAACTGACGGCGCAGTATTATGTACTGAAACCGGAGGCAGGGAATGCAGAACATGCCGTGAAATTTGGCACTTCCGGCCATCGCGGTAGCGCAGGTCGTCACAGTTTCAACGAACCGCATATTCTGGCGATCGCCCAGGCGATTGCTGAAGAGCGGGCGAAGAATGGCATTACCGGCCCCTGCTATGTGGGGAAAGACACCCATGCGCTCTCGGAACCGGCCTTCATTTCCGTGCTGGAAGTGCTGGCGGCAAACGGCGTAGACGTTATCGTGCAGGAAAATAATGGCTTCACGCCAACGCCTGCCGTGTCAAATGCTATCCTGGTCCATAACAAAAAAGGCGGCCCGCTGGCTGATGGTATTGTCATTACGCCGTCGCACAACCCGCCGGAAGATGGCGGTATTAAATATAATCCGCCCAATGGCGGCCCGGCGGACACCAACGTCACTAAAGTGGTAGAAGATCGCGCCAATGCGCTGCTGGCGGGCGGCCTGCAAGGCGTTAAGCGCATCTCTCTGGATGCGGCAATGGCCTCGGGCCACGTTAAAGCGGTAGATCTGGTGCAGCCATTTGTCGAAGGGCTGGCGGATATCGTTGATATGGCGGCGATTCAGAAAGCCGGTCTGACGCTGGGTGTCGATCCGCTGGGCGGCTCCGGTATTGAATACTGGAAACGTATCGCTGAGCATTACAAACTTAACCTGACGTTAGTTAACGATCAGGTTGATCAAACCTTCCGCTTTATGCACCTTGATAAAGATGGCGCGATCCGTATGGATTGCTCCTCCGAATGTGCGATGGCGGGTTTGCTGGCGCTGCGTGACAAGTTTGACCTGGCCTTCGCCAACGACCCGGACTACGACCGTCATGGCATCGTGACGCCTGCAGGGCTGATGAACCCGAACCATTATCTGGCGGTCGCCATTAACTATCTGTTCCAGCATCGTCCGCTGTGGGGTAAAGACGTGGCTGTCGGTAAAACGCTGGTCTCTTCCGCGATGATTGACCGCGTGGTGAATGACTTGGGACGCAAGCTGGTAGAAGTGCCGGTTGGCTTCAAATGGTTTGTTGACGGTTTGTTCGACGGCAGCTTTGGTTTCGGCGGGGAAGAGAGCGCGGGCGCTTCGTTCCTGCGTTTCGACGGTACGCCGTGGTCTACCGATAAAGACGGTATCATCATGTGCCTGCTGGCGGCGGAAATCACCGCCGTTACCGGGAAAAACCCGCAAGAGCATTACAATGAACTGGCAGCGCGTTTTGGCGCGCCGAGCTATAACCGTCTGCAGGCGAGCGCGACCTCCGCGCAGAAAGCGGCATTGTCTAAACTGTCTCCGGAAATGGTCAGCGCCAGCACTCTGGCAGGCGACCCGATCACCGCGCGTCTTACCGCAGCGCCGGGTAATGGCGCATCGATTGGCGGCCTGAAGGTAATGACCGACAACGGCTGGTTCGCCGCGCGTCCATCCGGTACGGAAGACGCTTACAAGATCTATTGCGAAAGCTTCCTGGGGGAAGAACATCGCAAGCAGATTGAGAAAGAAGCCGTTGAAATCGTTAGCGAAGTATTGAAAAACGCCTGATGGGCGATATGGAAGAAAAAGGAGCCGTAAGGCTCCTTTTTTATATTAACGTCTCTTTGCCTGATGGTGCTGTGCTTATCAGGCCTGTAAATCGCCTCCAGGCCGGATAAGGCGCTTGTGATATCTGACTTATTCGCTCTGAGTCGCCAGATGTCGGCGGCAGGTGAGGGCGTCGCATTCGATACGCACCACGCAAACCGCTTTCATCATATCTTCCCGATAACTGAAGGTTTTTCCCGGATCGGTCTGGCGCATAATGACGTCCAGGCCGTGGCGCATCTCCTCGCGCGTTTGCAATATCGATGCCAGTCCGGTGGCGAAAACGCTGGTGTAGGCGTAGCTATAATCACAGGGGTCATCGGCACGTAGTAATGCATGGTCGCCGTCCATTTCAATGCATACTGCCGGGTTCTTACGTAACAGACGCATCTTTTTCCCGGTGCGTGCGCCGTGAAAATAAAATATCCAGCGTCCGTTCTGATACTCGTAGCCAAAATTTACGGGGACAACATACGGACAGAGATTGTCGTTAAACCCTATCCGACACACTTCGTGTTTACTGAGAATAGCCAGTATTTCTGCTATATCAGTGACTTCCCGTTCTGGATTACTCATTTCTATTATCTTATTCAAAGAGTGAAAATGCCCGGACTACCGTTACCGCAGCCCGGGCGCGCCATCAGCCGTGTTTATTTTTCAATTCAAAACGCGGTGAGACCAGGCCGTATAACGTCCAGCCGAGGAAGGTCACAATTGAGCCGTACAGCATGGCTTCTTCACCGGAGGAATATAGCGCGTAGAAGCTATACATGGCGCCAACGAAGGCCACGAAGTTAGCGACTTTCGCTTTTGATGACGGCACATTCGCCATTTTCTGAATGATAACCAGCGCGGCCATCGACAGAATATACGGAATAATGTTCGTCACCACCGCCAGGTTAACCAGGACGTTAAACTGACTATTCAGCGACGGGCTAATGGTCATCAGCGACAGGCCAGTCTGAATAATCACAATAATCAGCATCCCCTGTACCGGCGCGTCGACTTTCGTTACACGAGAGAAGACTTTCGGGAAATAGCCTTCGTCAGCGGAGGATTTAAAGACCTGGGCGATAGTGAACTGCCAGCCCAGCAGCGAGCCGCAGCAGGACATTACCATCAGCGCCATGATCACTTTACCTACCGCAGGCGTGAACATCTGTGCAAACGCCAGACCAAACGGCGCCGTGGAGTTCGCCAGATCCATGTTCGGCACAATCCCGGCAATCACGTTAGTCGAAACGATATAGATGACCGCCGCGCCCAGCGTACCGCCCAGTACCGCGATGGGGACGTTCTTTTCCGGATTCTCGACCACGTCTGCGTTGGCGCAGGCGGATTCCAGTCCAAGAAATGCCCACAACGTCATGGCGATGGAAGAACCGACCGCGCTAAAGAACGGAACATGGTGCGGGTTCCATGACGCTACGTACATGCTGGGGCTAAACCAGAACCAGCCAATGATGCACAGGCCGACAACCGGAATGATGACGCCCCAAACGGTAACGCTACTGATCTGTCCGGTAATACGCGCGCCGCCAAAGTTTGCGATGGTACAAACCCACAATACGGCGATAGTCGCCAGACCGATCTGGAGCGGCGTCAGCGCGGCGCCGAACAGTTCGGTGCCATAGCCGACAGCGGAGATGGCGATAGCCACGTTGGCGATCAGCAGCGAGACGCCGTAGGTATAGTTCGCCATAAAGTTGCCGGATTTACCGAAGGCATATTCGGCGTAACCGCCCATGCCGCCGGATTTACGGCTAAACATACCGCATTTCGCAAACGCCCAGGCCAGCGCCATCGAGCCGACGGCGGTGACCAGCCAGGAGATAATGGATATCGTGCCGACTTCAGACAGTTTGGTCGGTAGCATGATGATCCCGGAGCCCATCATGTTGACCATAGTCAGAATTGTGAGCTGCACGACACCCATTTTATTGGATTTAGGTTTACTCATAATTTTTCCTCCTTCAGCAGGGAGCGCTGCGCGTCACGAGGTTTAATGACGTAGCACCAGACCTGCTTACGGCCGTCGTGTTCTTCGATATAAACGCCCTGCAGTTCAGGCGCAAAGCCCGGCAGCAGGTTGATCCCTTCTTCCAGGGCGCTGAAGTAACGCAGGACAGAACCGCCCCAGATTTCACCCGGAACTACACACAGCACTCCCGGCGGGTAAGGCAGAGCGCCTTCAGCCGCGATACGACCTTCCGCTTCCGGCAGGCGAACCAGTTCGACCTCGCCGCGCAGATAGGCATAGTTGGCCTCTTGCGGATTCATACTGACTTTCGGGAAATGCGATTTACGGAACATCTCTTTTTGCAGCTGTTTCACGTTGTGCCGCGCATAGAGATCGTGCATCTCCTGGCAAAGCTGACGCAGGGTATAGCCGGCATAACGCGCTTCATGCTGTTTGTAGATGGACGGTAATACTTCCGCTAACGGCGCATCAGCTTCCAGCAGTTTTTCGAAACGAGCCAGCAGGGCGACAAGCTGTTGTAACTTCGCCATGTCTTCTGCCGGCGTCAGCAGGAACAGAATGGAGTTGAGGTCGCATTTTTCCGGCACAACGCCGTTCTCGCGCAGGAAGTTGGCGAGGATCGTGGCAGGAACGCCAAAGTCTTCATATTCGCCGCTCGCTGCATTAATGCCCGGTGTGGTGAGCAGCAGTTTGCAAGGGTCGACAAAGTACTGATGTTCGGCATAGCCTTCAAACGCATGCCAGTGTTCTCCCGGAACGAAGTGGAAGAAGCGCAGATCGCTGGCGATCTCTGACGTCGGGTATGACTGCCACGGCTTACCATCAATCAGTTCCGGTACGAACGGACGGATGTGATGACAGTTTTCGAGGATCAATTTACGGGCATCGATGCCGTTAACCACGCAATCCATCCACATATTGCGACCGCTGACGCCTTCGTGCATTTTGGCGTTAACGTCCAGCGCGGCGAACAGCGGATAGAACGGGCTGGTGGAGGCGTGCATCATAAAGGCGTTGTTCATGCGCTTATGCGGAACGTAGCGCGATTGCCCTTTGATATGGCTATCTTTTTTATGGATCTGCGAGGTCTGGGAGAAACCGGCTTGTTGTTTATGAACGGACTGCGTCACCAGAATACCCGGATCGTTTTCGTTCAGTTCCAGCAGCAGCGGCGAACAATCGGCCATCATCGGAATAAATTGTTCATAGCCGACCCAGGCGGAGTCAAACAGGATGTAGTCGCACAGATGACCAATTTTATCGACGACCTGACGGGCGTTATAAATGGTACCGTCGTAGGTGCCTAACTGGATGACGGCCAGACGGAATGGACGTGCTTCGCGGGCACGCTGCGGCGCGACTTCGCTAATCAGCTCGCGCAGGTAATCTTCTTCGAAGCAGTGAGCGTCGATCCCGCCGATAAAACCATACGGGTTACGCGCGGTTTCCAGATAAACTGGCGTTGCGCCCGCCTGCAATAATGCGCCGTGGTGGTTAGATTTGTGGTTGTTACGGTCAAACAGTACCAGATCGCCCGGCGTTAACAGCGCGTTGAGTACGACTTTGTTAGAGGAGGAGGTCCCGTTCAGCACAAAGTAGGTCTTATCGGCGTTAAAGACTTTCGCCGCATGTTGCTGCGCAATGCAAGGCGCGCCTTCGTGAATCAGCAGATCGCCCATCGCCACGTCCGCGTTGCATAGGTCGGAGCGGAAGAGCGTTTCGCCAAAGTATTCCACGAACTGATTACCGGCAGGATGACGGCGGAAGAATTCGCCGCCCTGATGTCCCGGGCAGTCAAATGCGCTGTTGCCCTGGTTGACATAATCCACCAGCGCGCGGAAAAACGGCGGACGTAACTGCGTTTCGTAGTGGCTTGCTGCGGTTTCCAACTGGCGACCATAGAAGGCAGTACGGGATTCATTATATTCGAATACACCAGAGATACGCGGCAAATACTCAGGCGGTACGCGTCCTTCGTCATGAGTCGCGACAAACACGGGAATACCGTAACCCGTTGCGTCGATTTCATCGAGTTTTCCGTGTTCAATGTCGTCGATGGATAACACGATGGCAGCCACGTCGATGAAACGACTCTCATCAACATTTACAATATTACGGTGTGTAGAAAAACAATCCGGGCAATGACGGCTAACGGCAATTTTTAATTCTGACATTTTTCATCTCTTTATTTCAGGTAATAGCAGGCCCTCAATTTCTCGCATGAGAAACTGATTCTTCCGGAAAAAATCAAAGCTATCCCGCTGATAAAAAAATCAGTAAATTAGCTTTATTTTAGATGTAATAAATCCCAACCCGTCCGGTTGCAGGAAATTCAGGATTTAAGGAGTTGAGTACTACGATATACAGGCAGAAACCGCGATAACTAAAATTGCGCTGAGTCGGAATTTCTTCTTTCAAACCACATAGTTAGCTGGCTGGGCGTAAAGGAATTACCGTACTGTCGCTTTTAACAATTCGAGTTATTTAGGCAATAGACCTGAATGACATAAGGGTCGGAAAGACCTGTATGCTGAAGTACCCGTAGCAGAAAAACTACCGGGCATTAAAGAAATGAAAGTCGAAACTATTACGGTGGGCAAACATCATAATATGCGTTGTCCGCCTTATATGGGGCATAAAACGATTATTATTTTCCATTTTGAGGTCCTTTCATTGATTTATTGAAAGCATGGATATTTTATCCAGGAAGCGCCAGCAATCTGTGAACCAGATCAACAAAAAACGATCATTTGAAAAATAATTAGTCGGCGATTATGCATATCGTGCTGTGAAATAACGGATTGTTTCTTAAATGTTAATTATATGTTTTTTATATGCTCCATAAAATATAATATCGCCGCGAAAATAATTATTCGCGACGCCGAAAATAAATGACATAAAAATTAGAAGTTATTTAAAAATAATGAATAGCTATTCACGGCATAAAGCGATAGCCAATTCCGGTTTCGGTAATAAAATGGCGTGGGCGGGTGGGATCTTGTTCCAGTTTCTGGCGTAAATGTCCCATATAGATGCGCAAATAGTGGCTATGCTCCACGGCGTTAGGCCCCCAGACCTGGTTTAATAACTGCCGTTGGGTTAATACTTTGCCGGTATTATTGAGTAATACCGCCAGCAGGCGGAACTCAATCGGCGTCAGATGGATTTCTTCGTCGCCACGGTGGATCAACCGTGCGGCGAGATCGACCGTCACGCCGGAAAAACGGACGATCGGATCGGCGCTAGGGCTGGCGGCGTGCCGTCGCAGCGCGACACGCAAACGCGCCTGCAACTCGCCAATGCCGAATGGCTTGCTCAGGTAATCATCAGCTCCGGCGTCAAGCGCGGCAATCTTATCGCTTTCTTCGCTGCGGGCGGAAAGGACAATCACCGGTATTGCGCTCCACTGACGCAGGTCGCGAATGAAATCGATTCCGTCGCCGTCCGGCAGGCCGAGATCGAGAATAATCAGATCGGGCTTTCGCGTGGCGGCTTCCAGTAAACCACGTTGTAATGTTTCAGCTTCATACACGCGCAGGCCGTCGCCTTCCAGCGCGGCGCGCAGAAAGCGGCGGATGGCCTGTTCATCTTCAACAATCAGAACGTTTGTCACATATCCTCATGAAAATCGTCAAGTTCAGGTGGTTTTCCTTGCGGCAGCGTCACACGGAAACAGGCGCCGCCCTGCGGTCGATTATAGGCGGTAAGCGTGCCGCCGTGTACCTCTACGATAGCATGGCAAATCGCCAGCCCCAGCCCCACGCCGGGGACGGCGGACTCTTTGTTGCCGCGGGCGAACTTATCGAAAATCTTCTGTTCTTGCCCCGCAGGAATACCCGGCCCGTTATCCCAGACATCCAGTTGTAAACGATCGTCCTTAACCGCAGCATCAATGCCGATACTGGCCTGCGGCCCGGCGTACTTAACGGCGTTTTCCAGCAAGTTGATCAGGACGCGCTCAAATAAGGGGCCATCGACATGGATAAGCGTTAACTGTTGCGGCAGCGACAATGTAATCGGATGCAATAAACCCGGCTCTAACATCTGTAACGCGCTACCGACGACCTCTTCCAGCGTCAGCCACTCTTTTTTAAGATTAAACCCGCCGGACTGAATACGCGCCATATCCAGCAAATTATTCACCAGCCGGGTGGTGTTGAGAATATGCTGGCGGATTTCACTGGCCTGACGCGCGTGGGGCGATCCTGCGCTGGCTAAATCCAGCGTCAAAATTTCCGCCTGGCCGAACAATACCGTCAGTGGCGTGCGTAAATCATGCGACAGCGCCGCCAGCAGAGCGTTGCGAATACTTTCTCGCTCGCTGGCGAGACGCGCCTGTTCTTCGCTGGCGGTCAGCGTCAGTCGTTCCAGCGCGTTGGCGACAAGCAGAGTGAATGTTTCCAGCAGGCGTTGCTGCTCCGGCACCATTAACTGACGCAAATTACCCGGTTCGACGATAGCCAGACCGTATGTTTTATCGGCGCTTTTCAGCGGCAGGATTTGATAAGGCACGCCAGGGAGGGTATCGGTGCCTGCGCCGGCAGGCTGGCCTTTATCAAAACTCCAGCGCGCAATTGCGTCGTCCCACGGCGTCATGCCTTGCTGGTGGGTGAGAGGCAGCAACTTACCGTTAGTATCAGGTAATAAAATTTGGCTGCGCGCCTGAAACGTCGAGGCGATAAACCGCTCGCTGGTCGCGGCGATATCATGTTCGCTACGCCCGACGGCCAGCGCTTTAGACATTTCATATAAATGGCGGGTACGCTGTTCCCGATAACGGGCGACGCGCGCCTGATAGCGCACCCCGGCAGTAAGATTGCCAATCACCAGACCAACCGTCAGCATCACGGCAAAAGTCAGCAGATACTGCACGTCCGAAACGGCGAGCGTACCGCGTGGCGCGATAAAAAAGAGATCGAAACTCGCCACGTTAATCACCGTCGCCACCACCGACGGCCAGCGCCCGTAAAGCAGCGCAATCACCACTACGCCCAGCAAATAGAGCATCACCAGATTGGCGGCGTCGAAGGTGACAAGCCACTGCATAGCGATAAGCGTGGTGATGGCGCAAAGCGCCACGGCGACCAGACAGCCCTGAATCTGCCCACGCCATTTCTCTTTAAAAGGACGGTTATCAGGCGTTTGCGCCAATGCGCGGGCTGGCGGCTCTTCCAGCGCGACGATCACCTGATCGAGATCCGGCGCGCGCCTGGCAAGACGGTCGGCGAAAGCGTCACGTCGCCACCAGCGTCGCGACGCCGGGCGGCCCATGACGATTTTCCCCAGATTATGCTCGCGGGCATAGCGCACGACCGCTTTCTCTTCGGCGGGATCGGACAGGGTGGCGGTTTCCGCGCCAAGCTCCTGCGCTAGGCGCAGCGCGCTTAAAATAGCCCGCCGTTGTTTTTCCGGTAAGCGGTGTAACGTTGGCGTTTCGACATAGACGGCGTGCCAGACGCTGCCGAGCCGGGAGGCCAGACGCGCCGCGGTACGCACCAGTTTTTCGCTGCCGGTGTTATGCCCGATACACAGTAAAATCGCATCGCGGGTATGCCATACTTTTTCTTCGCCCGGATGCGCGCGCCAGGCGCGCATCTGATCGTCCACGCGATCGGCTGTCCGGCGTAGCGCCAGCTCGCGGAGGGCGATCAGATTGCCCTTGCGGAAAAAATGTTCAATAGCGCGTTCCGCCTGACCGGCGATATACACTTTACCTTCGTTGAGCCGTTGGCGCAGATCGTCGGGCGGCAGATCGACCAGTACGACTTCATCAGCGGCATCAAAAAAGGGATCGGGGACGGTTTCGCGCACCTGAATCCCCGTGACGCCGCTCACCACATCGTTCAGACTTTCCAGATGTTGTACGTTCACGGTGGTGAAAACGTCGATTCCCGCTTCCAGCAGCTCTTCAATATCCTGCCAGCGCTTAGGATGGCGTGAGCCAGGCGCGTTACTGTGCGCCAGCTCATCCATTAAAATCAGCGCCGGACGCCGGGCGAGGGCGGCATCCAGGTCAAATTCGCGAATTTGCCGCCCCCGGTGCGAGTGACGTTTTGGCGGCAGAATGGTCAGCCCGTCAAGTAGTGCGGCGGTCTCTTCACGGCCGTGCGTCTCTACCACGCCGATCACCACATCCAGCCCCTGCGCTCGCAGCCGCTGCGCTTGCGCCAGCATCGCCCAGGTTTTTCCGACGCCTGCGCAGGCGCCGAAGAAAATTTTCAACTTCCCCCGGTGGGGCGGGGGCGTTTGTTCCAACAAGCGATCCGGATCAGGACGCAAGGGTTCGTCGTTCATTTCGCTCTGTGTCCCTGTAGCGCATCCAGCGCCAGATTAAGCTCAACAATATTCACCACCGGTTGCCCAAGAAAGCGCGCCAGCGGCCTGTGCGTATATTCTGCAACCAGTTGCGCGACCTGTTCAACGGGAAGCTGGCGAGCCGCCGCCACGCGGGGGATTTGCCATGCCGCGGCGCCGGGCGTCAGATTATTATCCAGCCCGCTTGCCGAGGCCGTCGCCAGCTCAACCGGAACCGCGGAACTCGCCTGGGGGTTAGCGGCGCGTAGCGCGGCGACGCGGGACTGTATTTGCGCATCCAGTTCGGGATTGCTGGCGGCCAGGTTGCTTCCGCCCGACGCCAGTGGATTATAAGGCGTATCGGCGGTGGCGGAGGGCCGGCCATGAAAATAACCCGCGGCGGTAAACGATTGTCCGATAAGCGCTGAGCCGCGTATCACATTGTCTTTATGAATCAGCGAGCCATTAGCCTGCCAGGGAAACCACCACTGCCCCAGCGCCGTGGTCAGAAGCGGATACACGCCGCCGGTCAATAACAGCAGAAATAACATTGTCGAAAAAGCAGGACGTAAACCGATCATCATACACCTCACGCCAGACCCAGCAGGGTCAGCAGCACATCAATCACTTTGATACCAATAAACGGCACCACCAGACCACCCAGACCATAGATCCATAAATTACGGCGCAGCATGGCCGATGCGGAAAGCGGCTTATAACTCACGCCTTTTAATGCCAGCGGGATCAGAAAAATAATAATCAGGGCGTTAAAGATCACCGCGCTCAGAATGGCGGAGTTCGGCGAATGCAGCCCCATCACGTTGAGCGCGTTTAGCTGCGGATAGGTAGCGGCAAACGCGGCGGGAATAATGGCGAAATATTTCGCTACATCATTCGCGATACTGAAGGTGGTGAGCGAGCCGCGCGTCATCAGCATCTGCTTACCGATATGCACCACTTCAATCAACTTGGTTGGGTTAGAGTCCAGATCCACCATATTACCGGCTTCTTTCGCCGCCTGGGTGCCGGAGTTCATCGCCACCGCGACGTCAGCCTGCGCCAGCGCCGGGGCATCGTTAGTGCCGTCGCCGGTCATGGCGACCAGCCGTCCTTCCGCCTGATATTGACGGATCAGCGCCAGCTTGGCTTCCGGCGTGGCTTCGGCAAGAAAATCGTCCACACCGGCTTCGGCGGCAATCGCTGCCGCCGTCAGGCGGTTATCGCCAGTGATCATCACCGTTTTAATACCCATCTTTCGCAGCTGGGCGAAACGTTCTTTAATACCGCCTTTAACGATATCCTTGAGGGCGATAACACCCAGTACGCGCGCGCCCTCCACGACCACCAGCGGCGTCGCGCCCAGGCGCGCCACGTTCTCGACGTTTTGCTCGACATCGGCGGGAAAATGGCCGCCATTGCTCTCGACATGACGCCGAATCGCGTCCACCGAGCCTTTACGGATCATCCGGTTATCGATATTAATCCCGCTCATGCGGCTTTGTGCGGTAAACGGAACAAAGGTGGCATGAAGCGACTGCACATCGCGTTCACGCAGGTTAAAGCGCTGTTTGGCGAGGATCACAATGCTGCGACCTTCCGGCGTTTCGTCGGCCAGCGAAGCGAGCTGCGCGGCGTCAGCCAGCGTGCGTTCGTCCACCCCTCGGGCGGGTATAAAATCGGACGCCTGGCGGTTGCCGAGCGTGATAGTGCCGGTTTTATCCAGCAGCAGCACGTCGACATCGCCCGCGGCTTCTACGGCGCGGCCGCTGGTGGCGATGACGTTCGCGCCCAACATTCGGCTCATTCCGGCTACGCCAATGGCGGAGAGTAGCCCGCCGATGGTGGTGGGGATCAGGCACACCAGCAACGCCACCAACACGGTGACGCTGACCGCGTTACCGCCCCAGGCGGAGAAGGGCCACAGGGTGGCGGTCGCCAGTAAAAAGACAATGGTCAGGGCGATGAGCAAAATCGTCAGGGCAATCTCGTTAGGCGTTTTCCGCCGCTGCGCGCCTTCCACCATCGCGATCATCCGGTCAAGAAAGGTTTCGCCAGGATTGACGCTACAGGCAATCACCAGCCAGTCGGAAAGAATTCGCGTTCCGCCGGTGACAGAGGCGAAATCGCCGCCGGACTCACGGATCACGGGCGCGGATTCGCCGGTAATCGCACTTTCATCCACCGAGGCGCCGCCTTCGATGACCTCGCCGTCGCAGGGAATAATATCGCCCGCTTTGACCAGGACAATGTCGCCTTTCCGCAGTTCAGCGGCGGGCACGTTATCGGCCTGCGCATCATGGCGCGGGGCGCGCAGGCGGCGAGCGAACGCGGTCTTTTTCACTCCTTTCAGACTGTTTGCCTGAGCTTTGCTGCGGCCTTCCGCCAGCGCTTCGGCAAAATTGGCGAACAGTACGGTGAACCATAACCACAGGCTGATAATCCCTGTAAACAAGGCGCTTCCCGCTATTTGTCCTGTTACCATAGCGAGCGTTAACAGAGTGGTTAGCACGCTGCCGGCCCAGACCACAAACATCACCGGGTTACGCCACTGGGCGCGTGGGCTTAATTTTTTTACGGCATCCGTTAGCGCCTGTACGAGTAAAACAGGTTCAAACAGCGCCAGTTGCTTGCGACTCATATCAATGTACTCCACATCGCTCAAGGTAAAGAGAAATGTTCCGCTACCGGGCCAAGCGCCAGGGCAGGAATAAACGTCAGCGCGCCGACCAGCAGTACCGTGCCGATGAGCAGTCCAATAAATAGCGCGCCGTGGGTCGCCAGCGTTCCCTGACTGGCCGGCTGTACTTTTTTACTGACCAGCGATCCGGCGATGGCCATGACAGGAATAATCACGCCGAAACGGCCGACGAACATGCAGAACGCCAGCAAACAGTTCCAGAAAGGCGAGTTAGCGCTCAGACCCGCAAAGGCGCTACCGTTATTGTTGGCGGCAGAGGAGACGGCATATAGCACTTCGCTAAAACCGTGCGGGCCAGGGTTCAGCATTGCGCTGCGTCCGGCATCCGTCATCATCGCCAGCGCTGAACCCAACAAGACCAGCATCGGCGTGACCAGAATCGCCAGTGCGGTCATTTTCATTTCGCGCACGTCGATTTTTTTCCCCAGATACTCCGGCGTGCGACCGATCATCAGCCCCGCGATAAACACCGCCAGCAGGACAAACAGCAACATGCCGTACAGCCCTGAACCGACGCCGCCAAAGACCACTTCGCCAATTTGCATCAGCCACATCGGCACCATACCGCCCAGAGCGGTAAACGAGTCGTGCATGGCATTTACCGCCCCGCAGGACGCCGCGGTCGTGACGACGGCAAACAGGCTGCTGGCCAGCACGCCAAAGCGTGTTTCTTTACCCTCCATGTTGACGCTACTGTCCGCGCCTGCCGCCAACAGATGTGGATTTCCCTGAACTTCCGCCCACATCACTACCGCTATGCAGACTACAAAAATGAATGACATTGCCCACAGTAGCGCGCGTCCCTGACGGCGATCGCCCGCCGCTTCGCCAAAGGCGAAACAGAGCGCGGCTGGAATCAAAAATATCGCCAGCATCTGCGCCAGATTAGTGAGCGCGGTGGGGTTTTCGAACGGATGCGAAGAGTTGGCGTTAAAGAAACCGCCGCCGTTGGTGCCAAGCATTTTGATCGCCTCCTGCGAAGCAACCGGACCCATCGGCAAAAGTTGTTTAGCGCCTTCAAGGGTGGTGATGGGCTGATAAGCCGACAGGTTTTGCAGTACGCCTTGTTGGATAAAAAACAGCGCGATAATTAACGCGACAGGAAATAATATCCATAGCGTAATGCGTACCAGATCCTGCCAGGCATTACCCAGCGTGTGCACATTCTGGCGCGTAAAGGCGCGGATAAGCGCAAAAACCACCGCAATCCCGGTCGCCGCCGACAGGAAATTTTGCACCGTCAGCCCGGCCATCTGGCTAAAGTAGCTCAGCGTGCTTTCGCCGCTGTAGGCTTGCCAGTTGGTATTGGTGACAAAGCTGACGGCGGTATTCAGCGCCAGATCCCAGGACAGCCCCGGTAGCCGCTGCGGATTTAAGGGCAGCCACTCCTGCCAGAATAGCAGGCAAAACAGGATGCCCAGTCCCAGCAGATTGAGCGTCAGTAGCGCCAGTAAATACTGACGCCAGTTCATTTCGTGGTCGGTAATGCCAAGAGTCCGCCAGAGGATACGCTCAACGCCAGCCACGCCCGGCAACGGAACGGCGGCGATGAGCCTTGCCAGGCCCGAACCCAACGGTTTCGCCAGTACCAATAAAATCAGTAAAAAACTGGCGATCAGTAAAAATCCTTGCGCGGCCATCAGAACGCCTCCGCATTAATCAGGGCATAGACCAGATAACCTAAAAGTAAGAAAACCAGCACGATGCCGGTTATCACGCCTGCACTCACAGAGCACCTCCAGTGGCATTGTTTTACTCCTGAGAAAGGTAATTTTTTGGCTGCAAAGATTTCGCAAAAATTGGCGGGCGGAGTGTAAAAAAAGTATAAAAATGGCAAAGACCATTATTTAACTAATGATTAGTATTAATTTAATCTTTTCGTAACTAATTTACGCTTTGAATGTAAATCTGCTGGAAAAGCGTGAAAATAAGTGGTCGGATGAGTAGTAAAATTACACCGAAAACGGTACTATTTTAATCAGGTAACGAGGTTCAATTTTTCGGTGCTATTCACCGATTCAATCTATACCGGGGCGGATAGCGTCGGTATAAAGGGGGGAAACGTATGGAACACTATAAAGACTATCCGGCGCATGTCATTTTTGCCCGTCGTGCTTTCGCGGTGACCGCAGGCGTGCTGGCGTTGCCGGTGATGCTCTTCTGGAAAGACCGCGCGCGTTTTTATAGTTATCTGCACCGTGTCTGGTCGAAAACCAGTGATAAACCGGTATGGATGGCGCAGGCTGAAAAAGCCACCTGCGACTTTTATTAATCGCGACCAGCCTGAAAAAACCGTCAGCCGCCACGCTGGCGGTTTTTTTATGCGCCAGGGTCTACACTGTTTAACGCTATTCGCCGTGACGTTTTATCTTTCAGGAGTTGTATGCCCACCCATTTAGTCTGGTTCAGGCGCGATCTGCGTTTACAGGATAACCTTGCGCTGGCCGCCGCCTGCCGCGATGCATCCGCGCGGGTGCTGGCGCTTTATATTTCCACCCCCGCGCAGTGGCAGGCCCATGATATGGCGCCGCGGCAGGCGGCATTCATCAGCGCGCAGCTCAATGCGCTACAGACGGCCCTTGCAGAGAAAGGCATTCCGTTGCTGTTTCATGAAGTGGCGGATTTTAACGCCAGTATTGAGACGGTTAAAAACGTTTGCCGGCAGCATGACGTCAGCCATCTGTTTTATAACTATCAGTATGAGTTTAACGAGCGTCAGCGTGATGCGGCGGTGGAAAAAACGCTGCCCTCTGTCATCTGCGAAGGCTTTGACGATAGCGTGATTCTGGCACCCGGCGCGGTGATGACCGGCAATCATGAAATGTATAAAGTTTTTACGCCGTTTAAAAATGCCTGGTTGAAACGGCTAAAAGAAGATATCCCGCCGTGCGTTCCGGCCCCGAAGATCCGGGTGAGCGGCGCGCTTTCTACACCCTTAACGCCAGTCTCGCTTAACTACCCGCAACAGGCGTTTGACGCCGCGCTTTTCCCGGTGGAAGAAAACGCGGTCATCGCGCAGCTACGTCAGTTTTGCGCGCAGGGCGCAGACGAGTATGCGTTACGGCGCGATTTCCCTGCGGTTGACGGCACCAGTCGGCTTTCCGCCAGCCTGGCGACGGGCGGCCTGTCGCCGCGACAGTGCCTGCACCGATTACTGGCGGAGCAGCCGCAGGCGCTGGACGGCGGGCCGGGAAGCGTCTGGTTGAATGAGCTCATCTGGCGGGAATTTTACCGTCATTTAATGACCTGGTATCCGGCATTATGCAAACACCAGCCGTTTATCCGCTGGACAAAACGCGTCGCGTGGCAGGAAAACCCGCACTATTTTCAGGCATGGCAGAAAGGCGAAACCGGTTATCCCATTGTCGATGCGGCGATGCGCCAGCTTAACGCGACGGGCTGGATGCATAACCGTTTACGCATGATTACCGCCAGCTTTCTGGTAAAAGATCTGTTGATTGACTGGCGGTTGGGGGAGCGCTATTTCATGTCGCAGCTTATTGACGGCGATCTTGCCGCCAATAATGGCGGCTGGCAGTGGGCCGCCTCAACCGGTACTGACGCCGCGCCTTATTTTCGTATTTTTAATCCCACGACTCAGGGAGAGAGGTTCGATCGCGACGGCGAATTTATCCGCCAGTGGCTACCGGCATTACGCGATATCCCTGGAAAAGCGATTCACGAGCCGTGGCGGTGGGCGGAAAAAGCGGGAGTCGTGCTTGATTATCCTCGGCCTATTGTGGAGCACAAACAGGCGAGAATCGCAACGCTTTCCGCCTATGAGGCGGCGAGAAAAGGGGCGTGATACAGGCCCGGTAGCGCAAACTACCGGGCATTCTGCTATCAGGATTCGACGGCCAGCGCGCGGCTTTTGAATTTGAAGGACTGATACAGCCAAATCAGCAGGACAACCCCTACGCAGGCTAACGCGCCCCAGGTGATCTGTTCAAAAACATCCACATAGGCGTTGATGGCGTAATTAACCGCGCCGCTGGCGTCGAAGGCGCTTTGCGAGGTCTGGTCAGCGATGACGCCTGCCAGATAGTTAGCTATCGCGCCGGACAGCAGCATATAAATTCCGGTTAATACGCCGGTGACGCCGGGGATATCAATGCGCGTAATTTGCGACATGGCGACCGGGTCGATAAATAGCTCGGCAAAGCCCATCACCGCCAGTCCCAGCACCATTAGCGGCATTGAAGAGTGTCCGTAAGCGGCGGACCAGCGTGCGCTCAGGGTCAGAATACAGAATCCGGCGCTCATCAGACCGAGACCCAGCGCGAATTTGCCCCAGATACGCACGGTGCGATTACCGCTTACGCTCTCTTTAACCAGCCAGGCCAGGACGACCCCACACAGCATCACGGCAAAGGCGTTCACCGACTGGAACATGGCGGTAGGAACGGAATAGCCCAGAATATCGCGGTTCACAAAGCGGTCGATATACAGGCTGATAGAACTGCCGCCCTGCTGGGCAAACGCCCAGAACAGCATACTGAACAGGGTCAGGGTGACAATCAGCCCCAGTTCTTTGCGCTGTTTGGCCGTTTGCGCCTGACGATAAATTTTTGCCAGCACGACCAGGCCGATCGCGGTCGCCACAATTAAGGCATAGACTGACCATTCTTTCCAGAACAGAACGGTAATCAGCAACGGCGCCGCTACCAGCAAAATTAACAGCCAGCCCCAGTTCGGCAGCAGGTAGTTTCTGGCGCACAACACGGCTTTATTAACGCCGGTGGTGTGGGTGAAATGACGATTTCCACACAGGAAGATCACTAACCCCGCAAGCATACCAATGGCAGCGAGCGCAAAGCCCATCGCCCAACTGTACTCCTCTTGCACATAGCCGCAGGCGATAGGCGCCACGATCGAACCAATATTACCCGCTGCGTAAAGCAGCGAGAACCCGCCGTCGCGGCGCGGATCTTCCGGCTGGTACAGTTCGCCCAGCAGGCAGCTAATATTCGATTTAAACAGGCCGTAGCCGCAGACAATGATCGCCAGCGACAGATAAAGGAATGTCGGCGCGATCTCACTGGCGCCCAGCACTAAATGACCTATAGCCATTAAAAATGCGCCCAGCATGACTGCCATTCGGTTGCCAAGCACCTTATCCGCCAGATAGCCGCCAAGAATCGGCGTTACGTAGACCAGCGAACAATAAGCGCTGAATAACTCATAGGCGTGGTTATCGTCGTATTTTAGCTGATTGGTGAGATAAAGAATCAGTAGGGCGCGCATACCATAAAAGCTGAAGTACTCCCAAATTTGCAGGGCGACAACGTAGTAAATAGCGCGGGGTTGAGATGCTTGTTTATTCATCGTATTTCCGGGATAGAGACGCTGCGGCAAGAACGCGGCATTCTCAGATAATGCCTTTCTTTGTGGGCTTATTAAGCCTGCCGTATCGCCGTGTTTCCTTAAAGTTACCAACATGATACAGAACTGATTTTTTCTGCAATATGCGTTCTGATTGCATAAATATACATGAAACCGATCGTGTTTTGCTAAGTAATTTGCGCCAAACCCGGAGGTGATTGTTTCTTGATGTGTCAAACAAATGTTTATCGACGAACGGCTAACGGAAGGCTATGTTAACGGAGACTGAACCCGTAACGGGAAAGTAGAACGTGGGTTAAAGGGAGCGATGATGAAAAACACCGAGCTGGAACAACTGATTAACGACAAGCTGAACAGTGCGGCAATAAGCGATTATGCGCCGAATGGTTTACAGGTCGAAGGAAAAGAGACGGTACAGAAAATCGTTACCGGCGTGACCGCAAGTCAGGCGCTGCTCGATGAGGCGGTGCGTTTGCAGGCCGATGCGGTTATTGTTCATCATGGTTACTTCTGGAAAGGCGAGTCTCCGGTTATTCACGGCATGAAACGCCGTCGCTTAAAAACGTTACTGGCAAATGATATTAACCTTTACGGTTGGCATCTGCCGCTGGATGCGCACCCTGAGCTGGGCAACAATGCGCAGTTGGCGGCGCTATTGGGCATTACCGTGAAAGGAGAAATTGAGCCGCTGGTGCCGTGGGGAGAACTCTCAATGCCGGTGCCGGGGCTGGAACTGGCCTCATGGATTGAAGCGCGTCTGGGGCGTAAACCGCTATGGTGCGGCGATACCGGGCCAGAGAATGTGCAGCGTGTCGCCTGGTGTACCGGCGGTGGGCAAAGTTTTATTGATAGCGCCGCCCGCTTCGGCGTGGATGCTTTTATTACCGGCGAGGTGTCTGAACAGACCATTCATTCCGCGCGCGAACAGGGGCTGCATTTTTATGCCGCCGGGCACCATGCCACTGAACGCGGCGGTATTCGCGCCCTGAGCGAATGGTTGAACGAAAACACGGCGTTGGATGTGACGTTTATTGATATCCCTAACCCGGCATAACTGAGAGGTAATAAAGTGCAGCGAGCGCGTTGTTATCTGTTAGGCGAAACGGCGGTCGTCCTGGAACTTGAACCGCCGATTACGCTGGCGAGCCAGAAACGCATCTGGCGTCTGACGCAGCGTCTGGTCGATATGCCGAACGTGGTGGAAGCCATTCCCGGGATGAACAATATCACCGTGATCTTGCGGGAACCGCAAACCCTGGCGCTGGATGCGATTGAGCGTCTGCAGCGCTGGTGGGAAGAGAGCGAGGCGCTGGAGCCGGACTCGCGTTCGGTTGAGATCCCGGTGATCTATGGCGGCGCAGGCGGGCCGGATCTGGCGGCGGTGGCACGGCACAGCGGTTTGAGTGAAAAGCAGGTCGTGGAGCTACATGCCTCCGTTGAGTATGTCGTCTGGTTTTTAGGCTTTCAGCCTGGCTTTCCCTATCTTGGGAATTTACCAGAACCGCTCCATATGCCCAGACGTGCGGAGCCGCGCCTGCAGGTTCCGGCCGGTTCTGTCGGCATCGGCGGCGCGCAGACGGGGATTTATCCATTATCCACGCCGGGCGGCTGGCAGCTGATCGGCCTCACGCCGTTGAAGTTATTCGATCCGATGCGGGAGCCTCCGGTTCTGCTACGCCCTGGCGATAGCGTACGCTTTGTGCCGCAAAAGGAGGGAATATGCTGAATATTATTCGCGCGGGGATTTATACCTCCGTGCAGGATAGCGGGCGTCACGGCTTTCGTCAGTCGGGGCTGAGTCACTGCGGTGCGCTGGATAAACCCGCCTTTCAGACCGCTAATCTCCTGGTCGGGAACGATGCGAATGCCCCGGCGCTGGAAATCACTCTCGGTCAACTGGTTGTCGAATTTGAAAATGAGACCTGGTTCGCTCTTACCGGCGCAGGCTGCGAAGCGCAGTTGGATGATCAACCGGTCTGGACAGGCTGGCGATTGCCGGTAAAAGCGGGTCAACGTCTTACGCTGCATCGACCGCTTCACGGGATGCGTAGCTATCTGGCGGTGGCTGGCGGTATTGCTGTGCCGGAGGTGATGGGATCGTGTAGTACCGATCTGAAGTCCGGTATCGGTGGGCTGGAAGGACGGCTGCTAAAAGATGGCGATCGGTTGGCGACAGGTAAACCATCGCGACAGTTTAGCGGGCCGCAGGGCGTGAAGCAGTTACTGTGGGGGAATCGCATCCGTGCGCTGCCGGGGCCGGAATACCGTGAATTCGATCGCGCCTCGCAAGAAGCGTTCTGGCGTTCGCCATGGCAGCTCAGTCCGCAAAGTAATCGCATGGGCTATCGTTTGCAGGGACAATCGTTAACGCGGACAACGGATCGCGAACTGCTGTCGCACGGTTTGCTGCCCGGTGTCGTGCAGGTGCCTTACAACGGCCAACCTATTGTGCTAATGAATGATGCCCAGACAACTGGCGGCTATCCGCGCATTGCCTGCATCATCGAGGCAGATATGTACCATCTGGCGCAGATCCCGCTAGGACAACCGATCCATTTTGTGCAATGTTCGCTGGAAGAGGCGCTCAACGCGCGCCATGAGCGTCAGCGCTATCTGGAACAGCTTACCTGGCGGCTTCAGCATGAACATTGATTTAAATGCGGATGTGGGCGAAGGTTGCGCCAGCGACAGCGAATTATTAACGCTGGTCTCCTCCGCCAATATCGCCTGTGGTTTTCACGCCGGTGATGCGCAAACCATGCTGACCTGTGTGCGCGAGGCGCTGAAAAACGGCGTGGCGATCGGCGCGCATCCCAGCTTTCCGGATCGGGATAATTTTGGGCGGACGGCGATGGTTTTGCCGCCGGAAACGGTATACGCCCAGACGCTGTACCAAATCGGCGCGCTGGGGGCGATTGTCCAGGCGCAAGGCGGCGTGATGCGCCATGTCAAACCGCACGGTATGCTCTATAACCAGGCGGCGAAAGATCCTCATCTGGCACAGGCGATTGCGAAAGCGGTACACGACTATGATCCGTCACTGATACTGGTTGGACTGGCGGGAAGTGAGCTGATCCGGGCCGGTGAGCGCCATCGCCTGGTGACGCGGCAGGAGGTGTTTGCCGATCGCGGCTATCAGGCCGACGGTAGCCTGGTGCCGCGCATGCAACCTGGCGCGCTGATTCACGACGAAGAGCAGGCGCTGGCGCAAACGCTGGATATGGTACAAGCCGGGAGAGTGAAAAGCGTTACTGGCGTGTGGACGACTGTCACGGCGCAAACGGTGTGCATTCATGGCGACGGCGAGTATGCGCTTGCATTCGCTCGCAGGTTACGCGCCGCGTTCAATGCGCGTAATATACACGTTATTGCCTGAGAGCCCGACGATTGAAGCTATTATATTACGGCTGTGGATATTCATTATGGCGTTCGATGTGCATTCCCGATAGTCAGAGGCGGTGTAGTCCATTAATCAACTGTTAACAAAGGATATTATTATGCCTGAAGGCCCGGAAATTCGTCGTGCGGCGGATAATCTGGAGGCGGCAATCAAAGGCAAACCCTTAACCGATGTCTGGTTTGCCTTTGCACAGTTAAAACCGTATGAATCGCAGCTTACCGGTCAACTTGTTACCCGGATAGAGACGCGGGGAAAAGCGTTATTGACCCACTTTTCAAATGGCCTGACGCTCTACAGCCACAACCAACTCTATGGCGTATGGCGGGTGATCGATACTGGTGAAATACCGCAGACCACGCGTATATTGCGCGTCAGGCTACAAACGGCGGATAAAACTATTCTGCTTTATAGCGCGTCTGATATCGAAATGCTGACAGCAGAGCAGCTCACGACGCACCCCTTTTTACAGCGAGTCGGTCCGGATGTGCTGGACGCGCGTCTCACTCCGGAAGAGGTTAAAGCTCGATTGCTGTCGCCGCGTTTTCGCAACCGACAATTTTCCGGACTGTTGCTGGATCAGGCCTTTCTGGCGGGATTGGGGAATTATCTGCGCGTTGAAATCCTCTGGCAGGTAGGGTTAACCGGACAGCATAAAGCGAAAGATCTCAACGAGGCGCAACTGAATGCGCTTTCTCACGCGCTGTTGGATATTCCGCGCCTGTCCTACACGACTCGCGGTCAGGCGGATGAGAACAAGCATCATGGCGCACTGTTTCGCTTTAAGGTTTTCCACCGTGACGGCGAAGTGTGCGAGCGGTGCGGCGGCATTATTGAAAAGACAACACTGTCCTCACGCCCGTTTTACTGGTGCCCGCATTGCCAGAAATAGCCGGAACCGCCATCGGCGAGCGGCTATTGCCTGATGGCGCGACGCTTATCAGCCCTACAAAGGTTGTTTGGGCGCATAGGTTGATATAAAACGGGCCACTGCTGGCCCAGTTAACAGAATGCTGAACAGCCGTAGGGTTTGCATTGCCATGATGAGCGCCATATCGGCACTGCTTCCTGCCGCGATCGCGGCAACCGTATCCAGACCACCGGGACTGGTGGCGAGATAAGCCGTCATAAAATCAATCTGCATGTAGTAAGCCATTCCCCACGCCATCGCGGCGCAAATCGCCATCAGCGCGAAAATTGACAATAAGATTTGCGGCAATGGCCGCAGCGCCATAAAAAACACCTGTCTGTCAAAACCCAGCCCAATACGCCAGCCTATCGCCATATACGCCACGGCCAGCAGCCATTCGGGTAATTCAATCTCAATGATGCCTTGCGAATGGAGAAGCGCGCCTGCCAACATGGGGAGCAGCATCGTGCCGGAAGGGATACGCATCAGGCGACCGGCAATGCCCGCCACGATCGCTAATAACAGCGTCGTCAATACATTACCGCTAAGCGGCGGAAACCAGATCACCTGTTGGCTGACCGCTGCCGCGCTGTCGCCGAGTATCAGGCGTGTCACCAGCACCGCCGCGCCAGCCACAAACAGTACCCGTAGATACTGCATAAACGCCACCAGGCGGATATCCGCCCCGTAATCTTGCGCCATCGCTACCATTGCCGCCGCGCCGCCCGGCGAAGACCCCCATGCGCCGGTGTTGCCGGGCAGCGAGCTGTAACGTACCAGCAGCCAGCCGACTACCGCGCTGGAAAGCAGCGTCACCAGCAACACTAAAAGCACGACCGGCCAGTAGAGGGCGAGGGTGGTCAATATCGAACCGGTTAGATTTTGGGCGATCATACAGCCGAGAATTGCCTGCGCGGCGAGAAAAATACCGCGCGGAAGTTGTAGCGTACTACCTCGCAAACTCAACACGATACCCGCAATCATTGGACCGAGCAGCATTGCCGCCGGAAGGTGCAGCCAGAGAAAAATAAGGGAAATGAGCAGCGATAACAGGAACAACAAAAACCACTGCAGAATCGGCATTCCATGCTCCCTGAATGATATTTAGCGAAACCTTAATTAATCATAGAGAGTAACGGGGTAAGAATAAAATAATGAGGATAAGAAAAAAGGGAAAATGTACCGGATGGCGAGGGTTGCCTCGCCATCCGGTTGTCAATTAACGCTTCAGCGCCGATTTAAAATCGCGTTTATCGTAGCCGGTATACAGCTGACGAGGACGGGCGATTTTCATGCCGTCAGTGTGCATTTCATTCCAGTGTGCAATCCAGCCAACGGTACGCGCCATGGCGAAGATCACGGTGAACATCGAAGATGGAATGCCCATCGCTTTCAGAATGATGCCGGAGTAGAAGTCTACGTTCGGGTACAGTTTCTTCTCGATGAAGTACGGGTCGTTCAGCGCAATGTGCTCAAGCTCCATCGCCACTTCCAGCAGATCGTCTTTGGTGCCCAGCTCTTTCAGCACTTCGTGGCAGGTTTCACGCATCACGGTGGCGCGCGGATCGTAGTTTTTGTAAACACGGTGACCGAAGCCCATCAGGCGGAAAGAATCATTCTTGTCTTTCGCACGACGAACAAATTCTGGAATGTGTTTAACAGAGCTGATTTCTTCCAGCATTTTCAGCGCGGCTTCGTTGGCGCCGCCGTGCGCGGGTCCCCACAGGGAGGCGATCCCGGCGGCAATGCAGGCGAACGGGTTGGCGCCGCTTGAACCTGCGGTACGTACCGTTGACGTAGAGGCGTTCTGCTCATGGTCAGCGTGCAGGATCAGAATACGATCCATCGCGCGCTCCAGTACCGGATTCACTTCATAGGTTTCACACGGCGTGGAGAACATCATGTTCAGGAAGTTACCGGCGTAGGAAAGGTCGTTGCGCGGATAAACAAACGGCTGACCGATGGAATATTTGTAACACATCGCCGCCATGGTCGGCATTTTGGACAGCAGGCGGAACGCCGCGATTTCACGGTGGCGCGGATTGTTCACATCCAGCGAGTCGTGGTAGAACGCCGCCAGCGCGCCAGTGATCCCGCACATTACCGCCATCGGATGTGAGTCGCGACGGAAAGCATGGAACAGGCGAGTGATTTGCTCATGGATCATCGTATGGCGGGTGACTGTCGTTCTGAACTCGTCATACTCTTCCTGCGTCGGTTTTTCGCCGTACAGCAGGATGTAACAGACTTCCAGATAGTTGGAATCGGTAGCAAGCTGGTCAATCGGGAAACCGCGATGCAACAAAATGCCTTCGTCGCCGTCGATGAAGGTGATTTTAGATTCGCAGGATGCGGTAGAGGTGAAACCAGGGTCAAAAGTAAAAATTCCTTTTGAACCGAGACTACGAATATCAATAACATCTTGACCGAGTGTACCTTTTAGCACATCCAGTTCAATAGCAGTATCACCAGTAAGGGTGATTTTTGCCTTTGTATCAGCCATTTACGGTCTCCTTAGCGCCTTATTGCTTAAGACTGCCGGAACTCAGACTTGCCTTCTCCACGTCATCTTCCTTGTCGTTAGTGCAGGGAAGATTCTGTGTATGCATCAATCAACCGTTACCAGTTTGTTATTTGGCTCGCCGCTCTGTGAAAGAGGGGATGACCTGGGTACAGAGCAATGGGCGCTTGCAGGTAACGGCTTGATTAATTTCGAATTAGCAGCAAATCAGGAACGTAGCAATCCGAGTAATGTAACCTGTCTATCACTAATAACTGTCCTGAAAGAATGGGTCAATATCATTGTACTGTTGCATAACTTATTAACAGGTGAAAGAGTGACCCCATAACTTTTACGCATTATATGCTTTTTCTGGTGTTGTTTGTAACAATTTTGTTTAATGTTTGTCAAATCAGATGATTGAAAATTAAAAAAATGTTGTTATCGTGACCTGTGTCACTGTTCAGGATAAAACCCGACAAACTATATGTAGGTTAATTGTAATGATTTTGTGAACGTCCTATACTGCCGCCAGGTCTCCGGAATACCCTGCAATCCCGAGCCACCCAGCGTTGTAACGTGTCGTTTTAGCTACTGGAAGCAGTGTTTTACATGACGCGCAGTTATAGAAAGGACGCTGTCTGACCCGCACGCAGACCGGAGGAAGGAAATCCCGTCGTCTTTCTGGCTACAGGTAGATTCACCTCTGTAACCGAAGTCTTAAGGGAATAATAAGAACAGCATGTGGGCGTTATTCATGATAAGAAATGTGAAAAAACAAAGACCTGTCAATCTGGATCTACAAACGATTCGGTTCCCCATCACAGCGATAGCGTCCATTCTCCATCGCGTATCCGGTGTGATTACTTTCATCGCCGTCGGCATACTACTGTGGCTACTGGGCACCAGCCTCTCTTCTCCGGAAGGATTCCAGCAGGCCGCCGATATCATGGACGGCTTCATCGTTAAATTTATCATGTGGGGCATCCTTACCGCGCTGGCGTATCACGTCATCGTGGGAATTCGTCACATGTTAATGGATTTTGGCTATCTGGAAGAAACATTCGAAGCGGGTCAACGCTCTGCCAAAATCTCTTTTGTTATCACTGTCGTGCTTTCACTTCTCGCAGGAGTCCTCGTATGGTAAGCAACGCCTCCGCATTAGGACGCAATGGCGTACATGACTTCATCCTGGTCCGTGCTACCGCTATCGTTCTGACGTTATACATCATCTACATGGTGGGTTTTTTCGCCACGAGCGGCGAACTGACCTTTGAAGCCTGGACCGGTTTCTTCTCATCGGCCTTCACCAAAGTCTTCACCCTGCTGGCGCTTTTTTCCATCTTGATTCATGCCTGGATCGGCATGTGGCAGGTGTTAACCGACTACGTTAAACCACTGGCAGTGCGTCTGATACTGCAACTCGTTATTGTTGTTGCGCTGGTGGTTTACGTCATCTATGGATTTGTTGTGGTGTGGGGTGTGTAATGAAACTGCCAGTCAGAGAATTTGATGCTGTTGTGATTGGTGCCGGTGGCGCAGGTATGCGCGCGGCGCTGCAAATTTCCCAGAGCGGCCAAACCTGTGCGCTGCTCTCGAAAGTCTTCCCGACCCGTTCCCATACCGTTTCCGCGCAGGGCGGTATCACCGTGGCGCTCGGCAATACCCATGAAGATAACTGGGAATGGCACATGTACGACACCGTTAAGGGGTCGGACTACATTGGTGACCAGGATGCCATCGAATATATGTGTAAGACCGGACCGGAAGCGATTCTGGAACTGGAGCACATGGGGCTACCGTTCTCCCGTCTTGATGATGGACGTATCTATCAGCGCCCGTTCGGCGGCCAGTCGAAAAACTTTGGCGGCGAGCAGGCGGCACGTACCGCGGCGGCGGCTGACCGTACCGGTCACGCCTTGCTACACACGCTGTATCAACAGAATTTGAAAAACCACACCACGATTTTCTCCGAATGGTATGCGCTGGATCTGGTGAAAAACCAGGATGGCGCGGTGGTGGGGTGTACCGCACTGTGCATCGAAACCGGTGAAGTGGTGTACTTCAAAGCCCGCGCGACGGTGCTGGCGACCGGCGGCGCAGGCCGTATCTACCAGTCCACCACCAACGCTCACATCAACACCGGTGACGGTGTCGGTATGGCGCTGCGTGCCGGTGTCCCGGTGCAGGACATGGAAATGTGGCAGTTCCACCCGACCGGCATCGCCGGGGCGGGCGTGCTGGTGACAGAAGGCTGCCGCGGCGAAGGCGGTTACCTGCTGAACAAACACGGCGAGCGCTTTATGGAGCGTTATGCGCCGAACGCCAAAGACCTGGCGGGTCGTGACGTGGTGGCGCGTTCCATCATGATCGAAATCCGTGAAGGTCGCGGCTGTGATGGTCCGTGGGGGCCGCACGCTAAACTGAAACTGGATCACCTGGGTAAAGAGGTGCTGGAATCTCGCCTGCCGGGTATCCTGGAGCTGTCCCGTACTTTCGCCCACGTTGACCCGGTGAAAGAGCCGATTCCGGTTATCCCGACCTGCCACTACATGATGGGCGGTATTCCGACTAAAGTGACCGGTCAGGCGCTGACCGTGAACGAGCAGGGCGAAGATGTGGTGATTCCGGGGCTGTTTGCGGTAGGCGAAATCGCCTGTGTATCGGTTCACGGCGCCAACCGTCTGGGCGGTAACTCACTGCTGGATCTGGTGGTCTTTGGCCGCGCGGCGGGGCTGCATTTACAGGAATCCATCGCCGAGCAGGGCGTGCTGCGCGACGCCAGCGAGTCTGACGTTGAAGGTTCTCTGGAGCGCCTGAATCGCTGGAACAATAACCGCAATGGCGAAGATCCGGTGGCTATCCGCAAAGCGTTGCAGGAGTGTATGCAGCATAACTTCTCCGTATTCCGTGAAGGCGACGCGATGGCGAAAGGGCTTGAGCAGTTGAAAGTGATCCGCGAGCGTCTGAAAAACGCCCGTCTGGATGACACGTCCAGCGAGTTTAATACCCAGCGTGTTGAGTGTCTGGAGCTGGATAACCTGATGGAAACCGCCTACGCCACTGCCGTATCAGCCAACTTCCGAACGGAAAGCCGCGGCGCGCATAGCCGCTTCGATTTCCCGGAGCGTGATGATGCCAACTGGTTGTGTCATACCCTGTATCAGCCGCAAACGGAATCCATGACGCGCCGAAGCGTCAATATGGAGCCGAAACTGCGTCCGGCGTTCCCGCCGAAGATTCGTACTTATTAATTGCGGAGACAGGATGATGAAACTCGAATTTTCGATTTATCGTTATAACCCGGATGTCGATAACGCTCCGCGTATGCAGGATTACACCCTGGAAGGCGAAGAAGGGCGCGACATGATGCTGCTGGATGCGTTAATCCAGCTTAAAGAAAAAGATCCCAGCCTTTCTTTCCGCCGTTCCTGCCGCGAAGGCGTGTGTGGTTCTGATGGTTTGAATATGAACGGTAAGAATGGTCTGGCCTGTATTACCCCTATTTCGGCGCTGACTCAGCCGGGTAAGAAGATTGTGATTCGCCCGCTGCCCGGTTTGCCGGTGATCCGCGATTTGGTGGTAGACATGGGGCAATTCTACGCACAATATGAGAAGATTAAGCCTTACTTATTGAATAATGGGCAAAATCCACCGGCTCGTGAGCATCTGCAGATGCCGGAGCAGCGTGAAAAACTCGATGGGCTGTATGAATGTATTCTTTGCGCCTGTTGCTCAACATCCTGCCCGTCATTCTGGTGGAACCCGGATAAGTTTATCGGTCCGGCGGGGCTGCTCGCGGCGTATCGATTCCTGATCGATAGCCGTGATACCGAGACCGACAGTCGTCTGGAAGGGATGAGCGATGCATTCAGCGTATTCCGCTGTCACAGCATTATGAACTGCGTCAGTGTATGCCCTAAGGGACTGAACCCGACGCGCGCTATCGGCCATATTAAGTCGATGCTGTTGCAGCGTAGCGCATAAGTAGTTGTAGTGGTTGCCGGATGGCGACGTACCGTCTTATCCGGCCTACAGGTTACGTATTCTGTAGGCCTGATAAGCCAGGCGCCATCGGGCAATAGAAGTGCAGGAAACCTCTAAAAACTGCCATATGATTAGTAATAATCGAGATGTTCAGAGCGAGACAAGGCGCGGTCTGAACGAATCTTCGGGAGCATAGTTAACTATGTGACCGGAGTGAGCGAAGGCCGCAACGCAGTCGTAGCCTGAACAGCGAAGATTATTAGACAGTTTTTAAAGGTTCCTTAGCGGACGCAGATGACACGACAGTCCGCAACAAGTGAACCCCGGCACGCATACAGCGTATGCGTGGTTAGTATCCACGGCGAAATACTCGTCATAGTTCACGTTGCATGTGCGTTGGCTGCACTTGCTCACCCCGGTCACTTACTGGATGTAAGCTCCCAGGGATTCGCAAGCTTGCCGCCTTCCTGAAACGTGACCTATTTAGAGTATTAAATAAGCAGAAAAGATGCTTAAGGGATCACGATGCAGAACAGCGCTTTGAAAGCCTGGTTGGACTCTTCTTACCTCTCTGGTTCGAATCAGAGCTGGATAGAACAGCTCTATGAAGACTTCTTAACCGATCCTGACTCGGTAGACGCTAACTGGCGTTTGACGTTCCAGCAGTTACCTGGTACCGGAGTCAAACCGGATCAACTCCATTCAAAAACACGTGAATATTTCCGGCGGCAGGCGTTGGCTGGCTCACGTCACTCTTCTACGATTTCCGACCCTGACACCAATGTGAAGCAGGTTAAAGTCCTGCAGCTTATTAACGCTTATCGTTTCCGTGGCCATCAGCATGCAAACCTCGATCCGCTGGGTCTTTGGAAACAAGAACGCGTGGCGGATCTGGACCCTTCTTTCCATGATTTGACCGAGGCCGATTTCCAGGAAACCTTCAATGTCGGCTCCTTTGCCAGCGGCAAAGAGACGATGAAGCTGGGCGAGCTGCTCGACGCGCTCAAACAGACCTACTGCGGCCCGATTGGCGCTGAGTATATGCACATCACCAGCACCGAAGAGAAACGCTGGATCCAACAGCGCATCGAATCCGGTCGTGCGGCCTTTAGCGCTGACGAGAAAAAACGCTTCCTGAACGAACTGACCGCCGCTGAAGGGCTGGAACGTTATCTGGGCGCCAAATTCCCGGGTGCGAAACGTTTCTCGCTCGAGGGGGGAGATGCGCTGATACCCATGCTGAAAGAGATGGTTCGCCATGCGGGTAACAGCGGCACTCGCGAAGTGGTGCTGGGGATGGCGCACCGCGGTCGCCTGAACGTGCTGATCAACGTACTGGGTAAAAAACCGCAGGATCTGTTCGACGAATTTGCCGGTAAGCATAAAGAACATCTGGGTACCGGCGACGTGAAGTATCACATGGGCTTCTCGTCAGATATCGAAACCGAAGGCGGTCTGGTTCACCTGGCGCTGGCGTTTAACCCATCGCATCTGGAAATTGTGAGCCCGGTGGTGATGGGCTCCGTGCGCGCCCGTCTGGACAGACTGGACGAACCGAGCAGCAACAAAGTGTTGCCGATCACTATTCACGGCGACGCCGCGGTGACCGGCCAGGGCGTGGTTCAGGAAACCCTGAACATGTCGAAAGCGCGCGGTTACGAAGTGGGCGGTACGGTACGTATCGTTATCAACAACCAGGTGGGCTTCACCACCTCTAACCCACTGGATGCGCGTTCAACGCCTTACTGCACCGATATCGGTAAAATGGTCCAGGCGCCGATTTTCCACGTCAACGCGGACGATCCGGAAGCCGTCGCTTTTGTGACCCGTCTGGCGCTGGACTTCCGTAATACCTTTAAACGCGATGTCTTTATCGATCTGGTGTGCTACCGCCGTCACGGCCACAACGAAGCCGACGAGCCAAGCGCAACCCAGCCGCTGATGTACCAGAAAATCAAAAAGCATCCGACGCCGCGTAAAATCTACGCCGACAAACTGGAAGCTGATAAGGTCGCAACGCTGGAAGATGCCACCGAAATGGTCAACCTCTATCGCGATGCGCTGGATGCTGGCGAGTGCGTAGTGAAAGAGTGGCGTCCGATGAACATGCACTCCTTCACCTGGTCGCCATATCTCAACCACGAATGGGACGAAAGCTACCCGAACAAAGTTGAGATGAAGCGTCTGCAGGAGCTGGCAAAACGTATCAGCACCGTGCCGGAAGCCATTGAAATGCAGTCTCGCGTGGCGAAAATTTATGGCGACCGTCAGGCAATGGCGGCAGGCGAGAAATTGTTTGACTGGGGCGGCGCGGAAAATCTGGCTTACGCCACGCTGGTCGATGAAGGCATTCCGGTGCGCCTGTCCGGGGAAGACTCCGGTCGCGGCACCTTCTTCCATCGTCATGCGGTGATCCACAACCAGACGAACGGCTCAACGTATACGCCGTTGCAGCATATTCACAGCGGTCAGGGACAGTTTAAAGTCTGGGACTCCGTGCTGTCTGAAGAAGCGGTACTGGCTTTTGAATACGGTTATGCCACGGCGGAACCACGTACCCTGACTATCTGGGAAGCGCAGTTTGGCGATTTTGCCAACGGCGCGCAGGTAGTGATTGACCAGTTCATCTCCTCCGGCGAGCAGAAATGGGGCCGGATGTGCGGTCTGGTGATGCTGTTGCCGCACGGCTATGAAGGGCAGGGGCCGGAGCACTCTTCCGCGCGTCTGGAACGTTATCTGCAACTTTGCGCCGAGCAGAATATGCAGGTTTGCGTGCCGTCCACCCCGGCGCAGGTCTACCATATGCTGCGCCGTCAGGCGCTGCGCGGGATGCGTCGTCCGCTGGTGGTGATGTCGCCGAAATCGCTGCTGCGTCACCCGCTGGCGGTTTCCACGCTTGATGAACTGGCGAACGGTTCCTTCCAGCCGGCCATTGGCGAAATTGACGAGCTGGACCCTAAAGCCGTAAAACGCGTGGTAATGTGTTCTGGTAAGGTTTATTACGACCTGCTGGAACAACGTCGCAAAAACGACCAGAAAGATGTCGCTATCGTGCGCATCGAACAGCTCTATCCGTTCCCGCATAAAGCGGTGCAGGAAGCGCTGCAACCATACGCTCACGTCCATGATTTTGTCTGGTGCCAGGAAGAGCCGCTCAACCAGGGCGCATGGTACTGCAGTCAGCATCATTTCCGTGAAGTGATTCCGTTTGGGGCCGCTCTGCGTTATGCAGGTCGCCCGGCCTCCGCCTCTCCGGCGGTAGGGTATATGTCCGTTCACCAGAAACAGCAACAAGATCTGGTTAATGACGCGCTGAACGTCGATTAAATAAAGGATAAATAATGAGTAGCGTAGATATTCTTGTTCCCGACCTGCCTGAGTCCGTAGCGGACGCGACCGTCGCCACCTGGCATAAAAAACCGGGTGATGCGGTTGTTCGTGACGAAGTGCTGGTAGAAATCGAAACTGACAAAGTGGTACTGGAAGTACCGGCATCAGCGGACGGCATTCTGGATGCGGTTCTGGAAGAGGAGGGGACCACTGTCACCTCTCGCCAGATCCTGGGTCGCCTGCGTGAAGGCAACAGCGCGGGTAAAGAGACCAGCGCGAAATCTGAAGAGAAAGCGTCTACGCCGGCACAGCGCCAGCAGGCTTCGCTGGAAGAACAAAACAACGATGCGCTCAGCCCGGCGATCCGTCGCCTGCTGGCTGAACACAATCTGGAAGCCAGCGCCATTAAAGGCACTGGTGTGGGTGGGCGTCTGACCCGTGAAGATGTGGAAAAACATCTGGCGAAAGGCGAGTCTAAAGCACCCGCTGTTGAACCTGCAGCACAACCCGCTCTGGGCGCGCGCGGCGAAAAACGCGTGCCAATGACCCGCCTGCGTAAGCGCGTGGCCGAGCGTCTGCTGGAAGCGAAAAATTCCACCGCCATGCTGACGACCTTCAATGAAGTCAACATGAAGCCGATTATGGATTTGCGTAAGCAGTATGGCGAAGTGTTTGAAAAACGTCATGGTATCCGCCTGGGCTTTATGTCCTTCTACGTGAAAGCGGTAGTGGAAGCGCTGAAGCGTTATCCGGAAGTGAACGCCTCTATCGACGGCGATGACGTGGTGTATCACAACTACTTTGATGTGAGCATGGCGGTGTCTACGCCGCGCGGCCTGGTCACGCCGGTATTACGTGACGTGGATACGCTGGGCATGGCTGACATCGAGAAAAAAATTAAAGAACTGGCTGTCAAAGGCCGCGACGGCAAGCTGACCGTAGAAGACCTGACCGGCGGTAACTTTACCATTACCAACGGCGGCGTATTCGGTTCGCTGATGTCTACCCCGATCATCAACCCGCCGCAGAGCGCGATTCTGGGAATGCATGCTATTAAAGACAGGCCTATGGCGGTGGATGGCAAGGTGGAAATCCTGCCGATGATGTACCTGGCGCTCTCTTACGATCATCGCCTGATCGATGGTCGCGAATCCGTGGGCTTCCTGGTCACCATCAAAGAGTTGCTGGAAGATCCGACCCGTCTGCTGTTGGACGTGTAGTCAGCAAGAGCATCACCTGCTACCTGTAGGCCGGATAAGGCGTTCACGCCGCCATCCGGCGATGGTGTAATGCCTGATGGCGCGCAGCTTTCAGGCCTACAGGTCTAAAGATAACGATTACCTGAAGGATGGACAGAACACATGAACTTACATGAATATCAGGCAAAACAACTTTTTGCCCGCTATGGCTTACCGGCGCCGGTGGGTTATGCCTGTACTACTCCGCGTGAAGCCGAAGAAGCCGCGTCTAAAATCGGTGCCGGCCCGTGGGTAGTGAAATGTCAGGTTCACGCTGGCGGCCGCGGCAAAGCGGGCGGTGTGAAGGTAGTAAAAAGCAAAGAAGAGATTCGCGCCTTCGCGGAAAACTGGCTGGGCAAACGTCTGGTGACCTATCAAACAGACGCTAATGGCCAACCGGTAAACCAGATTCTGGTTGAAGCGGCGACCGACATCGGCAAAGAACTGTACCTCGGCGCGGTAGTTGACCGTAGTTCTCGTCGCGTGGTCTTTATGGCGTCTACCGAAGGCGGCGTAGAGATCGAAAAAGTCGCGGAGGAAACCCCGCATCTGATCCATAAAGTCGCACTCGATCCGCTGACCGGCCCGATGCCGTATCAGGGACGGGAACTGGCGTTCAAATTGGGTCTGGAAGGTAAACTGGTGCAGCAGTTCACCAAAATCTTTATGGGCCTGGCAACCATTTTCCTTGAGCGCGACCTGGCGCTGATCGAAATCAACCCGCTGGTGATTACTAAGCAGGGCGATCTGATTTGCCTCGACGGCAAGCTGGGCGCTGACGGCAACGCGCTGTTCCGCCAGCCGGATCTGCGCGAAATGCGCGACCAGTCTCAGGAAGACCCGCGTGAAGCGCAGGCGGCACAGTGGGAACTGAACTACGTCGCGCTGGACGGCAACATCGGTTGCATGGTGAACGGCGCGGGTCTGGCGATGGGCACCATGGACATCGTTAAGCTGCATGGCGGCGAACCGGCTAACTTCCTTGACGTAGGCGGCGGCGCAACCAAAGAGCGCGTCACCGAAGCGTTTAAAATTATCCTCTCGGATGACAACGTGAAAGCGGTTCTGGTTAACATCTTCGGCGGTATCGTCCGTTGTGACCTGATTGCCGACGGTATCATCGGCGCGGTGGAAGAAGTGGGCGTGAACGTTCCGGTGGTGGTGCGCCTGGAAGGCAACAACGCCGAACTCGGCGCGAAGAAACTGGCTGACAGTGGCCTGAATATTATTGCAGCGAAAAGTCTGACGGATGCAGCTCAGCAGGTTGTTGCCGCAGTGGAGGGGAAATAATGTCCGTTTTAATTAATAAAGATACCAAGGTTATCTGCCAGGGCTTCACCGGTAGCCAGGGGACTTTCCACTCCGAACAGGCGATTGCTTACGGTACGCAAATGGTCGGCGGCGTAACGCCGGGCAAAGGCGGCACCACGCATCTGGGTCTGCCGGTGTTCAACACCGTGCGCGAAGCGGTAGAAGCTACCGGTGCGACCGCATCCGTTATCTACGTCCCGGCGCCGTTCTGCAAAGACTCCATTCTGGAAGCGATCGACGCAGGCATCAAACTGATTATCACCATCACCGAAGGTATTCCGACTCTGGATATGCTGACCGTGAAAGTGAAGCTGGACGAAGCGGGCGTACGCATGATCGGCCCGAACTGCCCAGGTGTGATCACCCCGGGCGAATGCAAAATCGGCATCATGCCGGGTCATATTCATAAGCCGGGTAAAGTGGGTATCGTTTCCCGTTCCGGCACGCTGACCTACGAAGCGGTTAAGCAGACCACCGACTACGGTTTCGGCCAGTCCACCTGCGTGGGTATCGGCGGCGACCCGATTCCGGGCTCTAACTTCATCGACATTCTGAAATTGTTCCAGGAAGATCCGCAGACTGAAGCGATTGTGATGATCGGCGAGATCGGCGGTAGCGCAGAAGAAGAAGCGGCGGCTTATATTAAAGACCACGTGACCAAGCCGGTTGTTGGCTATATCGCGGGTGTTACCGCGCCGAAAGGCAAGCGTATGGGCCACGCGGGCGCCATCATTGCCGGTGGTAAAGGCACTGCGGATGAAAAATTCGCCGCGCTGGAAGCCGCGGGCGTGAAAACCGTTCGCAGCCTGGCCGATATCGGCGAAGCGCTGAAAGCAATTATAAAATAAAACTCGCTGTTCCTGCGGGAACAGATAAATGTCCGTTTTCGACATGGTTGGCCACCTTTACGGTGGCCTTTTTTATGGCTTTATTGTTTGTGGCAAAGTACGGGTGAAGCATCCGGGATATAAAATTATTGGCTTTGTAAATATTGAACTATAGGAAAATAATGCCTCATTAAAAAAACATGGTGGAGTCTAAAAATAATTGATAATAACCGTCTGGCAGCGGCAGTAAATTTACTCAGTTTGCTGGTTAACTCTTTTGCAGCAAATACAGATGCTGTCTTAGTGAAATACCTGCCGACCTCACTGGAGACGGATTATGCGCTTTCCGCCATGAAAAAAACGCATTGCAGCATTACACTATGTTGACGCTAACCTCTATAGTAAATTGACGCTTGACTCTGTGGCCGCGCATGTTTGCCTGAGCGCGAACTACATGTCTCCTCAGATGTATCGCGCTTACACAGACTGCTTGTTTAATGGCAGAATAAAACAGCTATTTTAATCATAAGAGTACCGACATTATTTCCATGAAGTATTAAAGATATCGTTTAATAAATCATATGAACTTTTGCTGGTTAAAAGAGGTTAACTTTAAAAATTATTAAGAACTTATTGACACTATTCGTTCGTGATTAATCATGTTTAAAGGGTATTTATGGCTGCGAATAAACAGAATTATTACTATGAGTGACGTAGAAATTGAGGGTAAATCTGTGAAGGTGATAACAGAATCTTCACTATAATAATTATGGAGAGGCAAATACGGTGTTATTGAAATAAAGAAAAATTAGCGAATAAAATGTTTGTTTCTGGCTATCTGGAAAGCTTATTAGCGATAATTAAGGCGATAACCTGGCAAGATGATCCTGGCCGTTAGTCGTCGGGAAAGGGAAGTTGGGGCAGGGTAATCCCGGTGGGATGATGGCGCGTGTGCAATGAGATAGTTTCTTTGCGGTGTTAATTATAAGTAAAATAAAAATAGACTAAATGTATAAAATAATAAGTGTTGATAACCTACAGAAAAAATCTGTGAGCTATTTAGCAATAATTGAACATCAATGTGGAATGTTTTTTACGGGATGCGGGGCAGTAAAAAACGCACAAAATGTTTAGCCTTACCGAATAAGCCTCTTTTTACAGGGGGTTTGGAATTACTCTTTGCAAAAACAAAAAGTTAACAAAAAATTCACCATGCATTCAATGAATAAACATTATTAACATTAACTTTAAAAATTGATTTTAATCAATATTTAAATGTTGGAAAAGAGCATCAAAACTGGTTAAATTGTCCGTGATCAAATTCCCTGAAAAGCGATAGATTAGCCATAAATTGATCGCTGTCGAAAAAAGCAAATCTGACCCACTAAAAACCTGTTTATTGTAAGGGTTTTACGGCGTAATATATTTGCGGGATCAATTTGGGTTTTTTATTAACATGTTTGTAACTTTTCATCATTACTGTTTCCTTCCCGAGGGGATAGTACGATGGAAGGCCGCAAATAAATTTGTATTGGGGCATGCGTGTGACCCTTTCTAACGGGGTTCACTCTCGGAGTCTTCATGCGATGAGCAAGGAGTCATGATGTTAGATATAGTCGAACTGTCGCGCTTACAGTTTGCCTTGACCGCGATGTACCACTTCCTGTTTGTGCCGCTAACGCTCGGTATGGCGTTCCTGCTGGCCATTATGGAAACGGTATACGTCCTTTCCGGCAAACAGATTTATAAAGATATGACCAAGTTCTGGGGCAAGTTGTTTGGTATCAACTTTGCTCTGGGTGTGGCTACCGGTTTGACCATGGAGTTCCAGTTCGGGACAAACTGGTCGTACTACTCCCACTATGTTGGGGACATCTTCGGTGCGCCGCTGGCCATCGAAGGTTTGATGGCCTTCTTCCTCGAATCCACCTTTGTAGGTCTGTTCTTCTTCGGCTGGGATCGTCTGAGTAAAGTTCAGCATATGTGCGTCACCTGGCTGGTGGCTCTGGGGTCCAACCTCTCCGCGTTGTGGATTCTGGTAGCGAACGGCTGGATGCAAAACCCAATCGCTGCGGATTTCAATTTCGAAACCATGCGTATGGAAATGGTGAGCTTCTCTGAACTGGTACTGAACCCGGTAGCACAGGTGAAATTTGTTCACACTGTGGCGTCCGGCTATGTCACCGGCGCGATGTTCATCCTCGGTATCAGCGCTTACTACATGCTGAAAGGTCGTGACTTCGCCTTTGCTAAACGCTCCTTTGCTATTGCCGCCAGCTTCGGTATGGCTGCCGTACTGTCCGTTATCGTACTCGGTGACGAATCCGGTTACGAAATGGGCGACGTGCAGAAAACCAAGCTCGCTGCGATTGAAGCAGAATGGGAAACGCAACCTGCTCCGGCCTCCTTTACCCTGTTCGGCATTCCTGACCAGGACAAACAGGAAAACCATCTGGCGATTCAGATCCCTTATGCGCTCGGCATTATCGCTACGCGTTCCGTGGACACGCCGGTTATTGGTCTGAAAGATCTCATGGTTCAGCATGAAGAGCGTATCCGTAACGGGATGAAAGCCTATGAACTGCTGGAGCAGCTGCGCGCCGGTTCTACCGACCAGGCCGTTCGCGACCAGTTTAACAGCATGAAGAAAGATCTCGGTTACGGCCTGCTGCTGAAACGCTATACGCCTAATGTGACTGACGCGACCGAAGCGCAGATCCAGCAAGCGACGAAAGATTCTATTCCTCGCGTTGCGCCGCTGTACTTCGCTTTCCGTATTATGGTGGCGTGCGGCTTCCTGTTGCTGGCGATTATCGCACTCTCCTTCTGGAGCGTGATTCGTAACCGCATCGGTGAGAAAAAATGGCTGTTGCGTGCGGCGCTGTACGGTATTCCACTGCCGTGGATTGCGGTTGAAGCAGGTTGGTTCGTCGCCGAGTATGGTCGTCAGCCGTGGGCGATCGGCGAAGTGTTGCCGACAGCTGTGGCGAACTCATCGCTGACCGTGGGCGATCTGCTGTTCTCCATGTTCCTGATTTGCGGCCTGTATACCCTGTTCCTGGTGGCAGAATTGTTCCTGATGTTCAAATTTGCACGCCTTGGCCCAAGCAGCCTGAAAACCGGTCGCTATCACTTTGAGCAGTCCACCGTGACTTCTCAGCCGGCACGCTAAGACAGGAGTCGTCAAATGATCGATTATGAAGTACTACGTTTTATCTGGTGGCTGCTGGTTGGCATTTTGCTAATTGGTTTCGCTGTCACCGATGGGTTCGACATGGGGGTGGGGATGCTCACCCGTTTCCTCGGTCGTAACGACACCGAACGTCGAATTATGATTAACTCTATCGCTCCACACTGGGACGGTAACCAGGTGTGGTTGATCACCGCGGGCGGTGCGTTGTTTGCTGCCTGGCCGATGGTTTACGCTGCGGCGTTCTCCGGTTTCTATGTGGCGATGATCCTGGTACTGGCGTCTTTGTTCTTCCGTCCGGTCGGTTTTGATTACCGTTCCAAGATTGAAGACCCGCGCTGGCGCAACATGTGGGACTGGGGCGTGTTCATCGGTAGCTTTGTGCCGCCGCTGGTGATTGGCGTGGCCTTTGGCAACCTGTTGCAGGGCGTACCGTTCCATGTAGATGAGTATCTGCGTCTGTACTACACCGGTAACTTCTTCCAGTTGCTGAACCCGTTTGGTCTGCTGGCGGGTATCGTAAGCGTAGGGATGATCATCACGCAGGGGGCGACTTACCTGCAAATGCGCACCGTTGGCGAACTGCACCTGCGCGCGCGCGCCACCTCGCAGATTGCGGCGCTGGTGACATTAGTGTGCTTTGCGCTGGCGGGCGTTTGGGTAATGTATGGTATTGATGGTTATGTCGTGACATCCGCGATTGACCATCATGCCGCCTCTAACCCGCTGACTAAAGAAGTGGCGCGTGAAGCTGGCGCCTGGCTGGTGAACTTTAATAATGCTCCGATCCTGTGGTTGGTTCCGGCTCTGGGCGTGGTTCTGCCGCTGCTGACTATCCTGACTTCCCGTATGGAGAAAGGCGCGTGGGCATTCCTGTTCTCTTCGCTGACCTTGGCCTGCATTATTCTGACGGCGGGTATCGCTATGTTCCCATTTGTGATGCCGTCCAGCACGATGATGAATGCCAGCCTGACCATGTGGGATGCGACATCCAGCCAGATGACGCTGAACCTGATGACCTGGGTTGCGGCGGTGTTCGTACCGATCATTCTGATCTACACCAGCTGGTGTTACTGGAAAATGTTCGGTCGTATCACTAAAGAACATATTGAAAGCAACACCCACTCTCTGTACTAAGTAAGGAGCTTAAAATGTGGTATTTCGCATGGATTCTGGGAACGCTTCTTGCCTGTGCATTCGGGATCATTACCGCCCTGGCGCTTGAGCACGTTGAAGCGGGTAAAACCGGTCAAGAAGAAAGCTAATGACCCATATTATCGCAAAACTGTATGCGGTAATGGACAAGCGCCCGTTAAGGGCGCTTTCCTTCGTGATGGCGATAGTGCTGGCAGGATGTATGTTCTGGGACCCGTCACGGTTTGCCGCCAGGACCAGCACGCTTGAAATCTGGCACGGATTATTGCTGATGTGGGCGGTTTGCGCAGGCATAATCCACGGCGTGGGTTTTCGCCCTGAATCCGTACACTGGCAAGGGATTTTTTGTCCGCTCCTTGCGGATATCGTCCTTATCGTCGGCCTGATTTTCTTCTTCTTGTGAATAAGAAACCTCCTTAAAAATATAGGGGCTTGCATAAGCCCATATATTTTTACTCTCCCTTAACTTCCCCCCATTCCCAAGCCTCATTCCCACGCGTATAGTAGCAACGTTTAAAAGCTCTACTTTTGTTGCATTACCGGGATGTAAAGTGAATACAAGGCGATATACAACGGCATTCTTGAGGCATTACGGCGGCAAGCGGATGACGCCAACAAAGAGGCTGCAGGGATGAATAAGTATATGTTTCGATGGCCAATTCGAGTTTATTACGAAGACACGGACGCCGGCGGTGTGGTTTATCACGCCAGCTATGTCGCTTTTTATGAAAGAGCGCGCACGGAGATGCTGCGTCACCATCACTTCAGCCAACAGGTGCTGCTGGCGGAGCGGGTCGCCTTTGTAGTGCGCAAGATGACGCTGGAATACTATGCGCCTGCGCGGCTCGACGATATGCTTGAAGTTCAAACAGAAATTACGTCAATGCGTGGCACCGCTTTGGTTTTCACGCAACGCATTGTCAACGCAGAGAACACGCTGCTAAATGAAGCAGAGGTTCTGATTGTTTGCGTTGATCCACTCAAAATGAAGCCTCGTGCGCTTCCTAAGTCTATTGTCGCGGAGTTTAAGCAGTGACTGACATGAATATCCTTGATTTGTTCCTGAAGGCAAGCCTTCTGGTTAAACTTATCATGTTGATTTTGATTGGTTTTTCAATAGCATCCTGGGCCATCATTATCCAGCGAACGCGTATCCTGAACGCCGCTGCGCGTGAGGCGGAAGCGTTTGAAGATAAATTCTGGTCCGGAATCGAACTATCGCGTCTGTACCAGGAAAGCCAGGGGAGACGCGATAGTCTGTCGGGCTCGGAACAAATCTTTTATAGCGGGTTCAAAGAGTTTGTCCGGCTCCATCGCGCCAACAGCCATGCGCCGGAGGCAGTGGTAGAGGGGGCGTCGCGTGCGATGCGCATCTCCATGAACCGAGAGCTGGAAACGCTGGAAACGCATATCCCGTTTCTTGGCACGGTAGGCTCTATCAGTCCTTATATCGGTCTGTTTGGCACCGTATGGGGGATTATGCATGCGTTTATCGCCCTGGGCGCGGTGAAACAGGCGACTCTGCAAATGGTTGCGCCGGGTATTGCCGAAGCATTGATTGCCACGGCGATTGGTCTGTTTGCCGCTATCCCTGCGGTTATGGCTTACAACCGACTGAATCAGCGCGTGAACAAGCTGGAACTGAATTACGACAACTTTATGGAAGAGTTCACCGCGATTCTGCACCGCCAGGCGTTTACCGTAAGCGAAAGCAACAAGGGGTAAGCCATGGCCAGAACGCGTGGACGAGGTCGTCGCGAACTTAAGTCCGAAATCAATATTGTACCGCTGCTCGACGTACTGTTGGTGCTGCTGCTGATCTTTATGGCAACCGCGCCGATCATTACCCAGAGCGTGGAAGTCGACTTGCCGGAGGCGAATCAGTCGCAGGCGGTCAGTAGTAACGACGATCCACCGGTCATTATTGAGGTTTCCGGAGTAGGGCAATACAGCGTAGTGGTTGATAAAGATCGAATGGATCAACTGCCGTCTGAACAGGTGATCGCAGAAGTAAAGCGTCATCTGCAGGCTAATCCGAAAACAGTCTTTTTAATCGGCGGCGCGAAAGAGGTGCCGTACGATGAAATAATTAAAGCGCTGAACTTGTTACACAGCGCGGGCGTAAAATCGGTTGGCTTAATGACGCAGCCAATCTGAAGTCTGCGTCCCGTTGGCTTGAAAGACGGCGAGTAACAGGCGAACAGTTTTTTGGGAACCGAGAGTGTCAAAGGCAACCGAACAAAACGACAAGCTCAAACGGGCGATAATTATTTCAGCCGTGCTGCATATCATCTTATTTGCAGTGCTGATCTGGAGTTCGTTTGATGAGCATATAGAGGCTTCTGCCGGCGGCGGCGGTGGTTCCGCTATCGACGCGGTGATGGTCGATCCTGGCGCCGTTGTGCAGCAGTACAACCGTCAGCAGGATCAACAGGCCAGCGCCAGACGCGCGGAAGAAGAGCGTAAAAAGTTGCAACAGCAGCAAGCAGAGGAGCTGCAGCAGAAGCAGGCTGCTGAACAGGAGCGGTTGAAACAACTTGAGAAAGAACGTTTAGCGGCTCAGGAGCAGCAAAAGCAGGCTGAAGAAGCGGCAAAACTGGCGCAACAGCAGCAGCAACAGGCCGAAAAAGCGGCGAAAGCGGCGGCGGACGCGAAGAAAAAAGCGGAGGCCGAAGCGGCGAAAGCGGCGGCGGACGCGAAGAAGAAAGCAGAGGCCGAAGCGGTAAAAGCGGCAGCGGACGCGAAGAAGAAAGCGGAAGCCGAAGCGGCGAAAGCGGCGGCAGACGCGAAGAAGAAAGCAGAGGCCGAAGCGGCGAAAGCTGCGTCGGAGGCGAAGAAGAAAGCGGAGGCCGAAGCGGCGAAAGCAGCGGCGGAGGCGAAGAAGAAAGCGGATGCCGAGGCGGCGAAAGCGGCGGCGGAGGCGAAGAAGAAAGCGGATGCCGCGGCGGCGAAAGCAGCGGCGGACGCTAAGAAGAAAGCGGCTGCCGAAAAAGCGGCCGCCGCAGAAGGCGTCGACGATCTGCTTGGCGATCTCAGCTCGGGTAAGAATGCGCCGAAAACCGGCGGCGGCGCGAAAGGGAATGGCCAGCCATCGAAAGATAGCGGTACATCGGGCGCTAACGGTGGGGCGACAGGCGCTGATATCAGCGCCTACGCGAAACAGATTCAGGTCGCGATTCAGAGCCGTCTGTATGATGCGAGCCTGTATCAGGGCAAACAATGTGTCTTGCATATTAGCCTGGCGCCGGATGGCTCATTAAAAAGCATTACGTCTGAGGGCGGCGATCCGGCGCTTTGTCAGGCGGCGTTAATGGCGGCAAAAACCGCGAAAATTCCTAAACCGCCAAGCCAGGCTGTTTATGAGAAAATAAAGGATGCCAAACTAGACTTTAAACTGTAGATACTTTTCTTTATGGAAGTTGGAGCGGTTGAGTTGTTACTGGTCCTGGTGGTTTTGTGTATTTGAGTTTGTTAACATTCTGCTAAATTATCGTGGGTCGCAGGCCCAGGTATGGGAGATATGATGAAGCAGGCATTACGAGTAGCATTTGGTTTTCTGATGCTGTGGGCGGCGGTGCTGCACGCAGAAGTCCGTATCGAGATCACCCAGGGGGTGGACTCGGCGCGACCGATTGGCGTTGTGCCTTTTAAATGGGCCGGGCCGGGCGCTGCGCCTGAAGATATCGGCGGCATCGTGGCGGCAGATTTACGCAACAGCGGTAAATTTAATCCGTTAGACCGGTCCCGACTGCCGCAGCAGCCAGCCACCGCTCAGGAAGTTCAGCCTACCGCATGGTCTGCGCTGGGTATTGATGCCGTCGTCGTTGGACAGGTCACGCCGAATCCGGACGGTTCCTACAATGTTGCTTATCAGCTGGTTGACACTGGCGGCGCGCCGGGTACCGTACTGGCGCAAAACTCTTATAAAGTGAACAAGCAGTGGCTGCGTTATGCAGGTCATACCGCTAGTGACGAAGTCTTTGAAAAACTGACGGGCATTAAGGGCGCGTTCCGTACTCGTATCGCCTATGTGGTACAGACTAATGGCGGTCAGTTCCCGTATGAACTGCGTGTGTCGGATTACGATGGTTACAATCAGTTTGTGGTGCACCGTTCTCCGCAGCCGTTGATGTCTCCGGCGTGGTCTCCGGACGGCTCAAAACTGGCTTACGTGACATTTGAAAGCGGTCGCTCCGCGCTGGTTATCCAGACGCTGGCAAACGGCGCAGTGCGTCAGGTTGCGTCCTTCCCGCGTCACAACGGCGCGCCGGCCTTCTCGCCGGATGGGACGAAACTGGCGTTCGCGTTATCGAAAACCGGAAGTCTGAACCTGTACGTTATGGATCTTGCTTCCGGCCAGATTCGTCAGATAACGGACGGCCGTAGCAACAATACGGAGCCGACCTGGTTCCCGGACAGCCAGACTCTGGCCTTTACTTCTGACCAGGCTGGACGTCCGCAAGTGTATAAAATGAACATTAACGGCGGTGCGGCGCAGCGTATTACCTGGGAAGGTTCGCAAAACCAGGATGCGGATGTCAGCAGCGACGGTAAATTTATGGTAATGGTAAGCTCAAATAACGGGCAGCAGCACATTGCCAAACAAGATCTGGTGACGGGTGGCGTACAGGTTCTGTCGTCAACGTTCCTGGATGAAACGCCAAGTCTGGCACCTAACGGCACGATGGTAATCTACAGCTCTTCTCAGGGGATGGGATCTGTGCTGAATTTGGTTTCTACAGATGGGCGTTTCAAAGCGCGTCTTCCGGCAACTGATGGTCAGGTGAAATCGCCTGCCTGGTCGCCGTATCTGTGATAATAATTAATTGATTACTAAAGGAATTAAAGAAATGCAACTGAACAAAGTGCTGAAGGGCCTGATGATTGCCCTGCCTGTTATGGCAATCGCGGCATGTTCTTCCAACAAGAACGCCAGCAATGACGGTAGCGAAGGCGGCATGCTGAACGGCGCCGGCACTGGTATGGACGCTAACGGCAACGGCAACATGTCATCTGAAGAGCAAGCGCGTCTGCAGATGCAGCAGCTGCAGCAGAACAACATCGTTTACTTCGATCTCGACAAGTACGATATCCGTTCTGATTTCGCGGCAATGCTGGATGCGCACGCTAACTTCCTGCGTAGCAACCCGTCTTACAAAGTCACCGTAGAAGGTCACGCGGACGAACGCGGTACTCCGGAGTACAACATATCCCTGGGCGAACGTCGTGCTAACGCCGTTAAAATGTACCTGCAGGGTAAAGGCGTTTCCGCTGACCAGATCTCCATCGTTTCTTACGGTAAAGAAAAACCTGCCGTACTGGGCCACGACGAAGCGGCTTACGCTAAGAACCGTCGCGCTGTACTGGTTTACTAAGAGAATTGCATGAGCAGTAACTTCAGACATCACCTGTTGAGTCTGTCGTTACTGGTTGGCATAGCGGCCCCCTGGGCCGCTTTTGCTCAGGCGCCAATCAGTAGTGTCGGCTCAGGCTCGGTCGAAGACCGCGTCACTCAACTTGAGCGTATCTCTAACGCTCACAGCCAGCTTTTAACCCAACTTCAGCAGCAGCTCTCCGATAATCAGTCCGATATCGATTCTTTGCGCGGCCAAATCCAGGAAAATCAGTATCAACTGAATCAGGTGATGGAGCGCCAGAAGCAAATTATGCTGCAGCTGGGGAGCTTAAATAATGGCGGCGCAGCGCAGCCAGCAGCTGGTGACCAGAGCGGGGCGGCAACCACTGCGACCCCCGCCCCGGATGCCGGTACGGCAACCTCAGGGGCGCCGGTACAAAGTGGCGATGCGAATACCGATTACAATGCGGCAATTGCGCTGGTGCAGGATAAGTCTCGCCAGGATGATGCGATTGTGGCGTTTCAGAACTTCATCAAGAAATACCCTGATTCTACTTATCAGCCGAACGCCAATTATTGGCTGGGCCAGTTGAATTACAACAAGGGTAAAAAAGATGACGCCGCCTATTATTTCGCCTCGGTAGTAAAAAACTATCCTAAGTCGCCGAAGGCTGCGGACGCGATGTACAAAGTTGGCGTTATCATGCAGGACAAAGGTGATACGGCAAAAGCGAAAGCGGTTTATCAGCAGGTGATTAACAAATATCCTGGCACTGATGGCGCGAAACAGGCGCAAAAGCGTCTTAACGCGATGTAATGCGTACCATGCGACCAGAAAACGCCTTTTTTCTGGTCGCGTCGTGCGATTCCTAAGCAGTTGAGCCCTCAGCGTCGAAATTTTTGTTGCGCTCAAATCTGAAATCAGTAATATATGCCGCCGTTGCCACGGGATATTAAACAACTCGAAAGCAACGTAAAAGTGGGTCGTTAGCTCAGTTGGTAGAGCAGTTGACTTTTAATCAATTGGTCGCAGGTTCGAATCCTGCACGACCCACCAATCGTTCGGTGGAAACGAGAATAAAGCGTGAAGGATAACGTTGCGTCAGCAACGGCCCGTAGGGCGAGGCGAAGCCGAGTCATCCTGCACAACCCACCACTAATTTCGGTTAGTCAGTAATGTCCAGCGTAGTATCGGGTGATTAGCTCAGCTGGGAGAGCACCTCCCTTACAAGGAGGGGGTCGGCGGTTCGATCCCGTCATCACCCACCACTCGGGTCGTTAGCTCAGTTGGTAGAGCAGTTGACTTTTAATCAATTGGTCGCAGGTTCGAATCCTGCACGACCCACCAATTTAACATCAAACTCAGATGTTGAACGTGAAGGATAACGTTGCGTCAGCAACGGCCCGTAGGGCGAGGCGAAGCCGAGTCATCCTGCACGACCCACCATCTTTAGATGGTTCGAGTAAAATCTTTCAGGCAGCACCCGTATGGGTCGTTAGCTCAGTTGGTAGAGCAGTTGACTTTTAATCAATTGGTCGCAGGTTCGAATCCTGCACGACCCACCAATATACAAGGTGGTAACTGGTAGAGAACGTGAAGGATAATGTTGCTTTAGCAACGGCCCGAAGGGCGAGGCGAAGCCGAGTCATCCTGCACGACCCACCATCCTGAATGATTGAAGCAGTAACCCTTATCCAAGGGGTCGTTAGCTCAGTTGGTAGAGCAGTTGACTTTTAATCAATTGGTCGCAGGTTCGAATCCTGCACGACCCACCAATTTAACATCAAACTCAGATGTTGAACGTGAAGGATAACGTTGCGTCAGCAACGGCCCGTAGGGCGAGGCGAAGCCGAGTCATCCTGCACGACCCACCAATGTAAAAAAGCGCCCTAAAGGCGCTTTTTTGCTATCTGCGATATGGAAGATTCGAACCTGCCGCAGGTTTGGGTCTTGCCTGATGCGCTGCGCTTATCAGGCCTACAGACGGCACCGCTCACGCAGGCCAGATAAAACGTTACGCCGCCATCAGACACGGGCCACGTAATTATTGTGACTTTCCTTATTGGATCGGCTATCTTGTTTAGCATATAAAACAAATTAACCGATTATGGCGTTTATTTCGCTTTCATTCGGTTATTTCGTTAAGTCAGAAAAACGAGAAGCCACGATGAGCGTAATGTTTGACCCACAAGCTGCAATCTATCCGTTTCCGCCGAAACCAACGCCGTTGAACGACGATGAAAAGCAATTTTATCGTGAGAAAATCAAGCGGTTGCTCAAAGAGCGCAATGCCGTCATGGTGGCGCACTACTACACCGATCCGGAAATTCAACAGTTGGCAGAAGAAACCGGCGGCTGTATTTCCGACTCACTGGAAATGGCCCGTTTCGGCGCGAAGCACGCCGCATCCACGCTGCTGGTAGCGGGCGTACGGTTTATGGGGGAAACCGCCAAAATCCTCAGCCCGGAAAAAACCATTCTTATGCCTACCCTGGCGGCGGAATGTTCGCTGGATTTAGGCTGCCCAATAGACGAATTTAGCGCTTTTTGTGATGCGCATCCTGAAAGAACCGTCGTGGTCTATGCTAACACCTCGGCTGCCGTTAAAGCGCGTGCGGACTGGGTTGTGACCTCCAGTATCGCCGTAGAATTGATTGAGCATCTGGATAGTTTGGGGGAAAAAATTATCTGGGCTCCGGACAGACACCTGGGGAATTACGTGCAAAAACAGACCGGGGCCGATGTACTGTGTTGGCAAGGGGCGTGTATCGTGCATGATGAGTTTAAAACCCAGGCGTTGACCCGTTTAAAAAAAATCTATCCCGATGCCGCTCTTCTGGTTCACCCTGAATCGCCGCAGTCCATTGTCGAGATGGCCGATGCGGTGGGCTCCACCAGTCAGCTTATTAAGGCGGCAAAAACGCTGCCGCACAGACAGCTTATCGTGGCGACCGATCGCGGCATCTTCTACAAAATGCAGCAGGCGGTGCCTGAAAAAGAGCTGCTTGAAGCGCCCACGGCTGGCGAGGGGGCGACCTGCCGTAGCTGCGCGCACTGTCCGTGGATGGCGATGAATGGCCTGAAAGCCATTGCTGAAGGGCTGGAGCAGGGAGGCGCGGCGCATGAAATACAGGTTGATGCGGCGCTACGCGAGGGCGCATTACTGCCCCTCAACCGGATGCTGGATTTTGCGGCTACACTTCGGGCGTAAAGACGGAAATCTTTGGGGGAGAGAATGGATTTTTTTAGTACGCACAACATACTGATTCATATTCCGATTGGCGCTGGCGGGTACGATCTCTCGTGGATCGAAGCGGTAGGAACCATCGCCGGCCTGCTCTGTATTTGGCTTGCCAGTCTGGAGAAGATCAGCAACTACTTTTTTGGACTGGTTAACGTTACCCTGTTTGCGATTATTTTCTTTCAGATCCAGCTTTATGCCAGCCTGTTGCTGCAACTCTTTTTCTTTGCCGCCAATATTTATGGCTGGTATGCGTGGTCGCGGCAAACAAAGGATAATGAGGCCGAGCTTAAAATCCGCTGGCTGCCGTTGCCAAAAGCAATGGCATGGCTGGCGATATGTGTGATAGCTATCGGTTTGATGACGCGATATATCGATCCCGTATTCGCCGTCCTGACGCGCGTGGCCGTCGCCATTATGCAGATGCTGGGGTTACAGGTGACAATGCCTGTACTGCAACCGGACGCTTTCCCGTTCTGGGACTCTTGCATGATGGTGCTGTCTATCGTGGCGATGATTTTGATGACACGCAAATATGTCGAAAACTGGCTCCTGTGGGTGATAATCAACGTAATCAGTGTGGTGATTTTTGCTTTGCAGGGCGTCTATGCGATGTCGCTGGAATATCTGATCCTGACATTTATCGCCGTGAACGGTAGTCGCCTGTGGATAAACAGCGCGCGGGAGCGAGGATCGCGCGCGCTTTCCCGTTAATGGTGATGAACATGCCCGGATGGCGTCTGATTCAGATGACAGTCCGGGCCGTGACACACTTGATATTCCATCTGAATCGTAGCGTGCGCAATATGGTATTCGTGCATCAGGAAATCCTGGATACGTTCCAGCAGCGCATCATGGTCGTGTGGCGGAATGACCTGAGCGTGCAATGTCATGACCGGTTTTTCGCCGACCATCCAGACATGCACATGGTGTACGTTACGGACTTCGGGGATTTCCCGGCTTAAATGGCGCTGTAAGGCATTAATATCCAGTGAAACCGGCGCGCCTTCCAGCAATTCGTTGACGCTATCTTTTAACAAACGCCAGGCGCTGCGTAACACCAGTACCGAAACCAGAATAGAGAGAATCGGGTCCGCTGGCTTCCAGCCCGTCCAGATAATGATCAGCGCGGCGACTATTGCGCCGACGGAACCCAGCAAATCGCCCATCACATGTAGCGCGGCAGCGCGCACGTTCAGGTTTTTTTCATCGCTTCCCCGATGGAGAATCCAGAACGCAAACAGGTTCGCCAGCAGACCCGCGATCGCAATCACCATCATCAGATTGCCCGCCACCGGACGTGGCGTGTAAAAGCGCTCTATCGCTTCCCAGACAATGAGAAGGGTAATGACCACCAACGCAATGGCATTCACAAAAGCCGCCAGTGTGGTGAGTCTTAGCCAGCCAAAAGTGTGGCGAACAGTCGGGGGACGACGGGAAAATTGAACCGCCAGCAGCGCAAAGAGAAGGGCCGCCGCGTCGGTGAGCATATGTCCCGCATCCGCCAACAACGCCAGAGAGCCGGAGAGTATCCCGCCCACCACCTCAAGGAGCATAAATCCGGCAGTGACGATAAAGGCGAAAAGCAGGCGACGAGCATTATTATCTTTCGGCAGGTGTGAATCGGCATGAGAGTGTGAGTGCGCCATAACGTCATTCCTTTGTTATTCTCATCAATACTGTAGACATCATACTGATTTTTCGCTGACAAAATAAAAAGGAGAGCGAAAGCTCTCCCGTTATCAGACTTTTTTCTGCATTACTGTGTGGTACCGTCGGTTTTGGTATTCACGTCATTATTGACGCCATTACCGGTTTCCACTTTTTTATTAATATCCGGGCAGCGACCGTCTTTACACATGGTATTTTTATGCTCTTCATCCTTGGTCATTCCGTCATGATTCATGGGTGAACCGTCTGGATGCTGCATCGTGCTGTTAGTATTGCCGTTGGTATTGATGTCGTTGTTATTCACATCATTCGGCGCTACATTCTGGCGGGCGTCCGGGGCAACCTGACCGGCATTTGCCGCCGAGTTCGCCTGGCCATTACTGGATTGCGCGTTAGATTCAGCAGCTAACGCTGCGCCGCTGGCAAGGCCGAGGGTAGCGGTGAGTAAAAGCGTAGTCAGTTTTGTCATTTTCATAAGATGCTCCTGTTATGGTGGATATGTCGGATAACCTCTTCCAACAGTGCACGTGTCAGTCAAATCCTCAAATAAGGGATAAAAAGCGTTCGCCGCCGCGGGTTAACGCAGCAGAGAATCTTGCAATAATTCATAAACAGAGTGGTTACAGTTAAAAAGTGTAGGTTAGATCCCATTTTTCGCTACATTTGTGCGTTTTTTTCCTGAATTCTAGGATTATTCCGTTCAAAGTGTAAAAGCCCGTTTACACTATTTAATTGAAGAGATAGATTGGAGGGATTGCATTCATTGGGATAAGTACGGCAACACTGGAATAAACATGAATTATCAGAACGACGATTTACGCATTAAAGAAATCAACGAGTTATTACCTCCGGTCGCGCTGCTGGAAAAGTTTCCCGCTACGGAAAATGCAGCGAATACCGTTGCTCACGCGCGCAAAGCCATCCATAAAATTCTCAAAGGCAATGACGATCGTCTGCTGGTTGTGATCGGTCCTTGTTCAATTCATGATCCGGCAGCGGCGAAAGAGTATGCCGCCCGTTTGCTGGCGCTACGCGATGAGCTTCAAGGCGAGCTTGAAATTGTCATGCGCGTCTATTTTGAGAAACCGCGTACTACCGTCGGCTGGAAAGGGCTGATTAACGATCCGCACATGGATAACAGCTTCCAGATTAACGACGGTCTGCGTATTGCGCGCAAACTGCTGCTGGATATTAACGACAGCGGCCTGCCTGCCGCCGGCGAATTCCTCGATATGATCACGCCGCAATATCTGGCCGATCTGATGAGCTGGGGCGCCATTGGCGCGCGGACTACTGAATCCCAGGTTCATCGCGAACTGGCGTCTGGCCTCTCTTGTCCGGTCGGTTTTAAAAATGGTACTGATGGCACGATTAAAGTCGCCATTGACGCCATCAACGCCGCCGGCGCGCCGCATTGCTTCCTCTCCGTCACTAAATGGGGTCATTCGGCGATTGTGAATACCAGCGGCAACGGCGACTGCCATATCATTCTGCGCGGCGGTAAAGCGCCAAACTATAGCGCGCAACATGTTGCTGAGGTGAAAGAAGGCCTCATCAAAGCGGGACTGACGCCGCAGGTCATGATCGATTTCAGCCATGCCAACTCCTGTAAGCAATTTCAAAAGCAGATGGAGGTTTGCGCCGATGTCTGTCAGCAGATAGCGGGCGGTGAAAAAGCGATTATTGGCGTGATGGTAGAGAGTCATCTGGTAGAAGGAAACCAGAGTCTGGAAAGCGGTCAGCCGCTGACCTACGGTAAAAGCATTACTGACGCCTGTATTGGCTGGGAAGATACCGATGCGCTGCTTCGTCAGTTGTCGGCAGCGGTAAAAGCCCGTCGCGGCTAAGTTTAGTTTCTATCCTGTGGTGAAGTGCAGGATAGAAAACATATCGGTCCGGTAACAGCCTACCGGACCGATATTGCCAATATTAATGTATTATTATTTGGCGTACTTGGGTACTTCCTGCTTCTGGAGAGTATTTCCTTCCGAATCAATTCCTACAATGACTCTATAGCGGTCAAAATATAACTTCTTAATGGATTCTGTTCCTAATTCTTCGTAGGCAACAATTTCTACTGATTTAACATGTTTTGTATTAATTGCAGACGCTCCTCCAATCCCGAGTAGCGAAACCCCACCGTATTTTTTACAAAGCTCAGCGACATAATCAGCACGATCGCCTTTGCCAAGAAACGCAGTTGCCCCTTGTTGAAACATCATTTCTACAAATGGGTCCATACGCGCGGCCGTTGTAGGACCGTTGGAGCCAATAGGTAAACCAGGTCTGGCAGGGCAGGGGCCAGCATAGTAAATCGTTTGGTTTTGAAAATCGACCGGTGATTTTTCTCCGTTACTAAGCGCTACTTCGATTTTTTTATGCGCGGCGTCACGGCAGGTGTAAGCAAATCCAGTGAGAAATAATATATCGCCGACCTTAAGAGTTTTCGCTTTCTCTTTAGTCAATGGTAATGTTAATTCCATCATAGCTTCTCCAGGTATTAAATGATTTCACTAGCGTGGCGGCTTGCATTACATTGGAAATTGATTGCGACTGGCAGTGCAGTGATATGGCAAGGATAGTAATCGACATGCACGCCTAACGCCGTAATACGCCCGCCCATACCTAAAGGGCCGATCCCTGTATTATTCACGGCCTCTAATAATTCAGCTTCGAGCTGGGCATAAAGTGGTTTAGCATTGAACTCACCAAGAGGGCGTAATAATGCTTTCTTAGCCATCCACGAACAGTGATCCATTGTACCGCCAACGCCGATACCAATAATATAAGGAGGGCATGGATTGCCTCCTACACGACGGACAGTTTCCAGAACAAAATCTTTTATACCATCAATACCATCGCCGGGAAGCAATGTTTTAAAAGTTCCCATATTTTCGCTACCGCCGCCCTTTGGCATAACGGTAATTGTCACTCGGTCACCATCAACAATTTCAGTATGTAAAATTGCAGGAGTATTATCATTAGTATTAATACGTTCTAATGGATCTGCAACCATGGATTTTCTTAAGTATCCATTTTCATAGCCCTGGCGAACACCCTGGTTCACCTGATCTTTAAGCGGCTTACCTTCCCAGCATACATGTTGTCCAATTTCCATTATAACGATACAAGTGCCGGTATCATGGCAGCATGCAAGTTGTTCTTTTTTTGCATACTCTCCATTATCAATTAATATCTTAATGGTTTCCTTGCCGATCTTTGACTCTTCTTTATCATATGCTTTACGAAAAGAACACATGAGATTATCATCCAGTTCATAACAAGCTTTTTTTACAAGTTTTTCGATAACCGGAATGATAATTTCTGTATTTAATATACGACTCATACTCCCTCCAGTGCTATGTTGCATTGTTTTATCCATTGATCACATTTTCATGATATTCGTATTCATTGTAGGAAGGAAATATGTTATTTTTATTAAATGATAAATTTTATTTATAGTAGTGGAAAATAGATGGAAATTAGACAATTAGAATATTTTGTAAGCGCTTCTTTGTTAGGTAACTTAACCAGAGTTGCTGAGCGGCATTTTGTTTCTCAACCTAATATCACCATTGCTATTAAGAAGTTAGAGACTGAATTAGGGGTGACATTATTTGATAGAAAGAAAAATAAACTTGTCCTTACTGAGGAGGGCATGTTTTTCTTACAAAAAATTGAACCTATCCTTATTGCGTTAAAAAATAGCGTAGCGGAAATGAAAGATTATCGTAATGAAAATGGTGGCATAGTAACTTTGGGGATCCCACCGATGATAAGTTTGTTTCTTTTTTCACCGCTCTTCAAGCATTTCCGAGAGATTTATCCAGAGATGGAACTCTCTCTTGTTGAAGAGGGGACTTTTGGTTTACATGATAAACTTTCTGCTGGAGAGCTGGATCTTGCTATTGTTATTATTAATGACTGTCCAAAAGAATTAGTTACGGTACCATTAATGACTCAGCAGCACGTGGTATGTATGTCAGATAAACATCCCCTGGCAAAAAAGGATAGTATCGATTGGGAAGATCTACAATATGAGCCATTGATACTAATGAAAAAAGATTCCTGGCATAGAAAAACGATTATTGAAGAATGTACAAAGCGAGGAATTCATACACATATTTTTCTATCATCAAACAGGGTTCAAACCAACATAGATCTGGTTGCTAAAAATGAAGGAATTTCTTTCATTTTGGACGCTGTCGATCTTAAAGCCGAAAAAGTAATAACCAAGGCCATGACTGAGCCGACTTATGTTACGATTGGTTTGGCCTGGAAGAAAGATAAATATTTATCATATGCAACCAGAGCGTTAATTAAATTCATTGAGGATTATATTAAAGAACATTTTACAATTAAATAATTATATTTGTTCTTCAACAAAAATTTCCCATAGCTCTTCGGCATCTGGAGGCATTCTCTTGGCTGGTCTATAAAGTCTTATTTCTATGGGTACCCATAAATTGCTTTCTTTTTCCGCTGCAGTAACAATAGTTTTAGCCTCTATATCTTGCCTGGCAAGGCTTTGAGGTATCCAGGCAACACCATCGCCAGATCTGACCATTGCCAATAGTGTTGCTGCCAGATCGGCCACAAAGGCAACATTTATATTATGGGTAATTCTGTTAATAGACGCTGTATTTGCTATTATTCTTCCCAGACCTGATTGTGATGAAAAAGAAAGGTAAGGGAATTGAATCTTATTATTTATATTCCACAACGGTTTTAACGTTTCTGAGTCTGGTTTACTGAATGGAATTAATGTATCAAACCCAAGACGAATGCTCATAAAGTTATTTTTATTTAAATTTAGATGCATATGTGGGTGATGGTGACACAGCAAAAATTGTGAATCTCCCTGCCGCATCATTTTTTCACACGCATTCAATGAGTCAGATAAAAGACGAAATGAACCAAATTTTGCAATTTTATCACTTTGCTTTAACAAGTGCGGTACAAAAGAGAAAGACAAAGCATGCGTTGCTGAAAAAACAAGACTAGGTTGTTTATTACCTGCGGCCTCAAGGGTATCACTTTTCAATGTGTACAAGGAGTGGATCAGTTCGGGAAGCTGGTCTGTAAATACTTCTCCGGCCTTGGTAAGGGTGACTCCCCGTTTACTTCTTTCAAAAAGGGGCGTACCCACCCATTCTTCGAGAGATTGTATCCGACGACTAAATGCGGGTTGAGTCACATATCTTGAGGCAGACGCTTTTGAGAAATTCAACGTTTCTTTTAGAGCCAGACAGTCTTCGAGCCATGTTAGTTCGAGGTGATGCCGATATTGCATAAGCTGCAACCTTATTAGCATTGGATGAGTTTCATTTATATAAGTAGCATTATACACAGACAGATTTTAAGAGGAAATTATTTGATTAAACAAAAACAAAAGCAGTAAGAATATGTTATGCCTTTGTCGGGTAAGTGTTGTTATTTATGTGAGTGTATTCTTTCTCAATAGAAATTAATTAGATGTAATTTTAGTATAACATGTGATTTATGCTTGTTGCAGTTGTATTCATGACTGTAATGAGTTGTTTTTGTACCCTAATAATATAAGGACGTATACATGTCACCAGCGATTATTACTTTGTTGGTTTTAGTGGTTGCAATAATTATCTTTGTTAGCGATCGTCTTCCTATGGGATTAGTTGCATTTATGGTCCCAATGGCACTTTATTTTACCGGTGTTATCGATGCTAAGGATATTTTTGCTTCAATCGTAAATGCGAATGTTATTCTTATCGTCGCCATGTGTGTACTCGGTGCGGCATTTTTTAAAACAGGTTTGGCATGGCAATCAAGTAAAATTTTACTAAAATATGCTAAAACAGAAAGAAGCCTTAGTGTATTGATTTTTCTTATTGGTGGAGTTATGTCTGCCTTTGTTTCTAATAGCGGAACAGTTGCTGTGCTAATTCCTATTGTTTTAGGTATTGCCGCCAGTAGTCAGATTAAGCCTATTAAACTTCTTATGCCTCTGGTTTTTGGGGCAACAATCGGTGCTGACATTTCTATTATCGGTTCGCCAGGAAATCTGATTGCTAAAAATACTATTGAAACTTTTAGTAAGGGAAGTCTGTCGGTGCTATTTTTCGAATACGCTAAAATTGGTATTCCTTTGCTGATTGCATGCTCTATATTTCTCTATTTCTTCGGTTCAAAACTCATCGCAGATCGTGATGGAAATACACAATCTGATTCTCAAATGGATTATAGCCAAATTCCGGCCTGGCATAGAAATTTAACTTTAGCCGTTTTTATTCTGTCTATCGCTGGAATGGTGGCAACTGATTATATTAAGTTTCTGCCTCCAATGCATATTATTGCATGTTGTGCGGCTATTGTTCTTGTATTCGCTGGCGTTTTAACACAAAAGGAAACTTTTAATTCTTTTGAAACGCTAACTGTTTTCATGCTTGCGTTTATGATGCCTTTAGGTGCCGCGCTTAATTCTACTGGTGCTGGAGAAATGATTGCCAATGCCGTTATTTCAGTAACCGGAGATTCTGGCGTTATGATTATTATGGCGTCATTGTGGATACTTACATGGGCTTTGACTCAAGTAATGAGTAACACTGCAGCATGTACGTTGTTATGCCCGGTAGGATGGACTATCGCACAGTCTATTGGCGCAGACCCTCGTGCAGTTGTTATTGCTGTTTTTATTGCGAGTAGTGTTGCTGTTTGTACCCCAATGGCTATTCCAGCAAACTCAATGATTATTGGCCCGGGGAATGTTAAATTTAAAGATTTCTTAAAACCCGGATTGGCGATTAGTTTGGTTTGTTTTATCGTTAGTATGATTTTACTACCGGTATTTTATCCATTCTATTAATGCCTGATATTACTTTTCTATTTTAGATTATTAAATTTGAGACTTTATTATGAATAGTTCGGTGCTATTAGGTGAAGGCTTCACTCTGATGTTCCTCGGCATGGGGTTCGTGCTGGCGTTTCTGTTCCTGCTGATTTTCGCCATCCGCGGCATGTCCGCCGCCGTCAACCGTTTCTTCCCTGAACCGGCTCCGGCGCCAAAACTGGCACCTGCCGCCGCCGCGCCCGTGGACGACTTCACCCGCTTAAAGCCGGTGATTGCCGCCGCCATTCACCATCACCGCCTTAATGCTTAATTCCCGGAGGGATCCATGACCATTTCCATTACCGACGTCGTCCTGCGTGACGCCCACCAGTCCCTTTTCGCCACCCGTCTGCGCCTTGACGATATGCTGCCGATTGCCGCCGCGCTCGACGACGTGGGCTACGGGTCGCTGGAGTGCTGGGGCGGCGCCACCTTTGACGCCTGCATCCGTTTCCTCGGCGAAGACCCGTGGCTGCGCCTGCGCGAACTCAAAAAAGCCATGCCCAAAACCCCGTTGCAGATGCTGCTGCGTGGTCAGAACCTGCTCGGTTATCGCCACTACGCCGATGACGTGGTGGAACGCTTCGTTGAGCGGGCGGTGAAAAACGGCATGGACGTGTTCCGCGTCTTCGATGCCATGAACGACCCGCGCAATATGAAAGCCGCACTGCAGGCGGTGCGCAGCCACGGGGCGCACGCCCAGGGCACCCTCTCCTACACCACCAGCCCGGCCCACACCCTGCAGACCTGGCTGGACCTGACCGAACAGCTGCTGGAAACCGGCGTCGATTCCATCGCCATCAAGGATATGTCCGGCATTCTCACGCCGATGGCGGCGTATGAGCTGGTCAGCGAAATCAAAAAACGTTTTGAGGTACGCCTGCATCTGCACTGTCACGCCACCACCGGGATGGCGGAGATGGCCCTGCTGAAGGCTATCGAGGCGGGCGTCGACGGCGTCGACACGGCAATTTCGTCCATGAGCGCCACCTACGGCCACCCGGCCACCGAAGCGCTGGTGGCGACGTTGGCAGGTACTGAGCACGACACCGGGCTGGATATCCTGAAGCTGGAAAATATCGCCGCGTACTTCCGCGAGGTGCGCAAAAAGTACCACGCCTTTGAAGGCCAGCTGAAAGGCTACGACAGCCGCATTCTGGTGGCCCAGGTGCCGGGCGGGATGCTCACCAACCTCGAAAGCCAGCTGAAGCAGCAGAACGCGGCGGACAAACTCGACCAGGTGCTGGCGGAAATCCCCCGCGTGCGCGAGGACCTCGGCTTTATCCCGCTGGTGACCCCCACCTCGCAGATTGTCGGCACCCAGGCGGTGCTCAACGTCCTGACCGGCGAGCGCTACAAAACCATTGCCAAAGAAACCGCCGGGATACTGAAAGGCGAATACGGCCACACGCCGGTGCCGGTTAACGCCGCGTTACAGGCCCGCGTGCTGGAAGGGGGCGCCCCGGTGACCTGCCGTCCGGCGGATTTACTCAAACCGGAACTGGCTGAACTGGAAGCGGACGTCAGGCGCCAGGCGCAGGAGAAGGGCATCACTCTGGCGGGAAACGCCATCGACGACGTGCTCACCGTGGCGCTGTTCCCGCAAATCGGCCTCAAATTCCTTGAGAACCGCAATAACCCGGCGGCGTTTGAGCCACTGCCGCAGGCGGAAGCCGCGCAGCCGGTGGCAAAAGCAGAGAAGCCTGCCGCCTCCGGTATCTACACCGTGGAAGTGGAAGGCAAAGCCTTTGTGGTGAAGGTCAGCGACGGCGGCGATATCAGCCAGCTTACTACGGCTGTTCCGGCAGCCTCTTCCGCACCGGTTCAGGCTGCCGCTCCCGCAGGCGCCGGCACCCCGGTCACCGCCCCGCTGGCGGGCAACATCTGGAAGGTGATTGCCACCGAGGGCCAGACGGTGGCCGAAGGCGATGTGCTGCTGATTCTGGAAGCCATGAAGATGGAAACCGAAATCCGCGCCGCGCAGGCCGGGACGGTACGCGGTATCGCGGTGAAGTCCGGCGATGCGGTTTCCGTCGGCGACACCCTGATGACGCTGGCGTAAGGACGAGGAGCGGAAATGGAAAGTCTGAACGCCCTGCTTCAGGGCATGGGGCTGATGCACCTTGGCGCAGGCCAGGCCATCATGCTGCTGGTGAGCCTGCTGCTGCTGTGGCTGGCGATAGCGAAGAAGTTCGAGCCGTTACTGCTGCTGCCGATAGGCTTCGGCGGTCTGCTCTCCAACATCCCGGAAGCGGGTATGGCGCTGACCGCGCTGGAGAGCCTGCTGGCGCATCACGACGCCGGGCAGCTGGCGGTGATTGCCGCGAAGCTTAACTGCGCGCCGGACGTGCACGCCATTAAAGAGGCATTAGCGCTGGCGCTGCCGTCGGTGCAGAGCCAGATGGAGAACCTGGCGGTGGACATGGGCTACACGCCGGGGGTGCTGGCGCTGTTCTACAAAGTGGCGATTGGCTCCGGTGTCGCGCCGCTGGTCATCTTTATGGGCGTGGGCGCGATGACCGACTTCGGCCCGCTGCTGGCCAACCCGCGCACCCTGCTGCTGGGCGCGGCGGCGCAGTTCGGCATCTTCGCCACGGTGCTGGGGGCGCTGACGCTGAACTACTTCGGCCTTATCAGCTTCACCCTGCCGCAGGCGGCGGCCATCGGCATTATCGGCGGCGCGGACGGCCCGACGGCGATTTACCTGTCGGGCAAGCTGGCGCCGGAGCTGCTGGGGGCCATCGCGGTGGCGGCGTACTCGTATATGGCGCTGGTACCGCTAATCCAGCCGCCGATTATGAAGGCGCTGACCAGCGAGACGGAGCGGAAAATCCGCATGGTGCAGCTGCGCACCGTCAGCAAGCGGGAAAAAATCCTCTTCCCGGTGGTGTTGCTCATGCTGGTGGCCCTGCTGTTGCCGGACGCCGCACCGCTGCTGGGGATGTTCTGCTTTGGCAATCTGATGCGTGAAAGCGGGGTGGTGGAGCGTCTGAGCGACACGGTGCAGAACGGGCTGATTAATATCGTGACCATCTTCCTCGGGTTGTCGGTGGGCGCGAAGCTGGTGGCGGACAAGTTCCTGCAGCCGCAGACGCTGGGCATTCTGCTGCTGGGTGTGATTGCGTTCGGGATTGGGACGGCGGCCGGGGTGCTGATGGCGAAGCTGCTGAACCTGTGCAGTAAGAACAAAATCAACCCGCTTATCGGTTCGGCGGGGGTGTCGGCAGTGCCGATGGCGGCACGCGTATCGAACAAAGTGGGCCTGGAATCAGACCCGCAGAACTTCCTGCTGATGCACGCGATGGGCCCGAACGTGGCGGGGGTGATTGGCTCGGCGATAGCCGCCGGGGTGATGCTGAAGTACGTGCTGGCGATGTAAATCTGTTCCTTTCCCGGAGGCGGCGCGTTGCGCCTGTCCGGGCTACCGGATTGCATGGATCTGTAGCCCGGACAGATGCGCAGCATCGCCTCCGGGAATGTCCCATAAGGAGACTTTGATGAATGAAACCATAGCATTTCGTCCGGAAGGCCGGGCATCGACAAAAGATGTGGTTGTCAATTACACGCTGGCGTCACTGGACGAGCTTGAACAACTGCACCCGGCGCTGAATCTGCTGGCGCACCCGTCAATCGTCCGTGGCAGCCATGATTTCTTTGTCCGTTGTTATGACGCGGGCGTACAGCATGCGCAGGCCGGGGCGGCTGAAACGGTAGCGGTTTTGCCTGATTCGCTGCCACAAGAACGGCAAAGGAGCGGGCTGCTGTGTGCCGCAGCAGGTCGTCTGGATGCCCTGCGCCAGCCGCTGACGCACAATCGTTTATGTGACCTGGCCAGTCAGTTCTGTGCTGGCATGGCAGATGTTGACAGCGAAACCCGCAGCGGTTTTTATACCGTGCGCAGCATATCGCTGCCGGTTTACCGGCGGCTGTTGCGGGATCAACATTCTCACGGTGTCTGCCTGCAGCAGGCTCTGCTGCACCTGCTGGCCTGGAAGAGCGATTCTCCCTGGGCGCGGCAGCAGGCGCAGCGGCTGCTCTGGCAGGGCGGCGTGCTGGGCGATAAAGGTGAGTTTGCGCTTATGACGCTGGATGATGAACTGCGGGAGCGCCAGATTGAGTGGCCCGGGCTGTGGTCGCTGCTGGCCGTCACCGGGTTTCTGGCGAAATTCCCTGCCGGGCCGATATTTGCTGACTGAAAAATGAGGACTGCTGACAATTATCTGTTGTGTTGGCATTTCTGCGAGAGGCAGCTAGCGCTTTGCCTGACTTACGAAATGAGAATATCAACAGATTACGTACTTTTTGTAGGTCCGTGGTTGGAACATTGCCACCTGGTTACATTTTGTCAGCAGCCTCAAGCGTGGATGGCTCCACGCTTTTTTTGTCTATGGAAAACCCCCAGCCAGGCCCTGTCTCTTGATCAGGAGGTCTGATCAAGAGACAGGGCTATGCCGGAGGATATTTATTGGAAACCGATGAGATAGCCCACCGTGTCATCAATCGAAATATAAATAAATATATAACGGAATAATTCGGCGCTATAATTCTCCTCTGATTAATAACGTAGCCCGAACCATGACCTGTCAGGACAAATCACTTTTAGCCCCCGGTCTCGCTTCCACGCCCGTCATTCCGCGCTATCGCCAGATCATACGCAAACGGGCCGTGCTCATGTTAGCTATTGCGCTGGCGATGATGGCTTCACTGATGGTGGATGTAACCTGTGGGTCTTCTGGTTTACCGCTCAGTGCGCTGTGGCAGGCGCTTTTCCAGCCGGAAAAGGTGAATGCGGGCATACACGTTATTGTCTGGGATATTCGTTTACCCTATGCCCTGATGGCCCTACTGGTGGGCATGGCGTTAGGGTTAGCGGGCGCCGAAATGCAAACCATTTTAAATAATCCGCTGGCGACGCCGTTTACCCTCGGCGTATCGTCCGCGGCGGCTTTTGGCGCTGCGCTGGCGATTGTGTTGGGGATCGGTATTCCCGGTATTCCTGCCGCCTGGTTTATCCCGGCCAATGCGTTCATCTTTGCGCTGTTATCCGCGTTACTCCTGGACGGTATTACCCGTTGGACAGGCGTCGCCGCATCCGGAGTGGTGTTGTTCGGTATTGCGCTGGTATTCACCTTTAACGCGTTGGTCGCCATTATGCAGTTTGTGGCTGATGAAGATACGCTGCAGGGGCTGGTATTCTGGACGATGGGGAGCCTGGTCCGCGCGTCGTGGGAAAAATTGGGCGTACTGGCCGTGGTGTTTATTGCTGTGCTTTTTTGCGCGTTACGAAGCGCCTGGCAACTCACGGCATTACGTCTGGGCGAAGAGAGGGCGATGAGCTTTGGGATTCATGTCCGCCGTTTACGCCTGCTGTCATTGTTGCGTATCAGCTTGTTATCAGCGCTGGCGGTAGCTTTCGTCGGGCCGATTGGTTTTATTGGTCTCGTTGCACCGCACATTGCACGAATACTTTTGGGGGAAGATCACCGTTTCTACCTTCCGGGCAGCGTGCTGATAGGCGGGCTGGTGTTATCGCTGGCCTCTATTGCGGCGAAAAATAGTATTCCGGGCGTCATGGTGCCGGTGGGGATTGTCACCTCGCTGGTCGGGGTTCCGTTCTTTTTAAGCATTGTATTGCGACATCGGGGGAGTCTCTGATGCGCGGGTTAATGCTCCGCTCATTTAGCGCCGGCTATTCCACTCAGCCGGTTATTGCAGATCTCAACGTTCCCTTACTGCCGCGCGGGAAAATTACCATTTTGCTGGGGCCGAACGGCTGTGGTAAATCGACGTTACTACGTTCGCTGGCCGGGCTGAATAACGCCGACGGCGAGGCGCTGCTTGATGGCGAAGATCTCATGTCGTTATCGTTTGCCGAGCGGGCGCAGAAAGTTGTGTTTTTGCCGCAGTCATTACCGCAGGGCGTACATCTGCATGTACTGGAGTCGATTATCGTGGTACTGCGGGCATCAGGCGGCAGAGACAATGCGCAGGGCAGAGCGCAGATACTGGCTATCCTTGAGCAATTGGGCATAACGCATCTGGCGTTGCAGTATCTCGACCAGCTTTCCGGCGGTCAGCGGCAGTTAGTGGGTCTGGCGCAATCGCTGATTCGTCGCCCTGAACTTCTGTTGCTGGATGAGCCGCTCAGCGCGCTGGATTTAAACTATCAGTTTCACGTAATGGATCTCGTGCGTCGGGATACCCAGGCGCAAAATAGGGTGACGATAGTCGTGGCGCATGACATTAATATTGCCCTGCGTCATGGTGACCATGTCCTGATGCTAAAAGACGGCAGGCTGGTCGCCAGCGGCGCGCCGGAGACGGTGATTACTGCGGAGCGTCTGGCTGACGTGTACCGGGTACGAGGACGCGTGGAGCGCTGTTCGCAGGGTAAATTGCAGGTGGTGCTGGACGGCGTGATCGCTGTTTAAGACATATTGCCTGATGGCGCTGCGCTTATCCGGCCTACCCATTGCTCGTAGGCCGGATACGGCAGTTATACCGCCATCCGGCAAAGGTGATTACTTCGCTTTACCCTGATTCGCCACGGCAGCCGCTTTCGCGGCGATTTCGTCAGCGTTGCCCAGATAGTAATGTTTGAGCGGCTTGAAGTTTTCGTCGAACTCATACACCAGCGGCACGCCGGTCGGGATGTTTAACTCAAGGATCTCATCTTCACTCATGTTATCCAGGTATTTCACCAGCGCACGCAATGAGTTACCGTGAGCGGCGATGATCACGCGCTCACCGCTCTTCATACGCGGCAGGATGGTGTCGTTCCAGTAAGGAATAACGCGGTCGATGGTCAGCGCCAGACTTTCGGTCAACGGCAGCTCTTTCTCGCTCAGTTTGGCATAACGTGGATCGTGACCCGGATAACGCTCATCATCTTTGGTCAGTTCCGGCGGCGTCACGGCAAAACCGCGGCGCCACTGCTTAACCTGCTCGTCACCATATTTTTCTGCCGTTTCCGCTTTATTCAGCCCCTGCAACGCGCCATAGTGACGTTCATTGAGTTTCCAGGATTTTTCCACCGGTAGCCACGCCTGATCCAGTTCATCCAGTACGTTCCACAGCGTATGGATAGCGCGTTTCAGTACGGAAGTGTAGGCAAAATCAAAGCTGAAACCTTCTTCTTTTAGCAGTTTACCCGCTGCTTTTGCTTCGCTTACGCCTTTTTCAGACAGGTCAACATCATACCAGCCGGTGAAACGGTTCTCTTTGTTCCATTGACTTTCACCGTGACGTACCAGAACCAGCTTAGTTACAGCCATACTCTCACTCCTATAAATCATATGTAATGATAATAATTCTCATTATATTGCCGCGAGGTGTTGGCGGCAATGCTTACGCATAACCATAGCGAAAATAGTGGCGCAGTGTAAGGTTCTTGTGAACTCAGAGTTGCGATTTTGTCTTTAAGTGGTGGAGGTTTGAGCAGGGCAATGGCGCGTAGGCCCGATAAGCTTGCGTCATCGGGCATGTAGCGGCATATCGTTAGAACGGAATAAACTGATACTCGGTCAGGCTGGCGTACTCCTCGCCAGGGCGAAGGATACAGTCAGGCTGCGGCCATTCAGGATGATTCGGGCTGTCCGGCAGCAGTTCGCTTTCCAGCGCCAGCCCTTGCCAGTCGGCATAAGGTTCCGGTCCGCGGGAAGGTGTACCCGCCAGATAATTGCCGGAATAAAACTGTAGCGCCGGGGCGGTGGTGTAAACCATCATTTGTAGCTTTCCATCCTGTGACCACAGACGGGCCGCCGGCTTTTTGCCATCACCCTGCGTCTGTAGCAGGAAAGCATGATCGTAGCCTTTAACCTTGCGCTGATCGTCATCGGCGAGAAACTCGCTGGCAATGACTTTTGGCATCCGGAAGTCAAACGAGGTATTGGCTACCGATTTTAGCCCCTGGCGTGGAATACCGGATTCATCTACCGGCAGATACTCATCCGCCAGAATTTGCAGCTTATGCTGGCGCACGTCGGTCCGATCGCCGTCCAGATTAAAATAGACGTGGTTGGTCAAATTCACCGGACAGGGTTTATCGACCGTCGCCCGGTAGGTGATGGAGATTCTATTGTCATCGGTCAGACGATATTGCGCCGTGGCGCAAAGATGGCCAGGAAAGCGCTGGTCGCCGTCATCAGAGGTGAGCGCGAATAATACCTGGCGATCGTTCTGGTTCACAATTTGCCAGCGGCGCTTGTCAAAGCCTTCCGGTCCGCCGTGTAGCTGGTTCTCGCCCTGGCTTGGGCTTAACTGTACGGTTTCGCCGGCAAACGTATAACGGCTATTGGCGATACGGTTCGCGTAACGGCCAATAGAGGCGCCGAGGAATGACGTCTGTTCAGGGTAGTGTTCCGGGCTGGCGCAGCCCAGCAATGCTTCCCGAACGCTGCCGTCAGACAGCGGAATACGGGCGGAAAGAAGAGTGGCTCCCCAGTCCATCAGCGTTACCACCATCCCTGCGCTGTTGCGCAGGGTTAGCAGGCGGTACGGTTGACCATCGGGGGCCAGTGCGGGCGTTTCATTTAGCACTGTCCTGCTCCTTGTGACGGTTTGCATACATAAAAGGTTTCTTTGATTCCGGTTTTCGCTTCGTACTGTTGCGCAACGGCCTGCTGCACAGCGGGAACCAGATCTTCCGGGATCAGCGCGACAACACAGCCGCCAAAGCCGCCGCCGGTCATGCGCACGCCGCCTCGATCGCCGATGGTCGCTTTGACGATGTCTACCAGCGTGTCTATCTGCGGGACGGTAATTTCGAAATCATCGCGCATTGAGGCATGGGACTCCGCCATCAGTTGGCCCATACGTTGCAAATCACCTTTCTCCAGCGCGCTTGCCGCTTCAACGGTGCGCGCATTTTCGCTCAATACATGGCGAACGCGTTTTGCGACTACCGGGTCCAGTTCGCTGGCGACGGCATTGAACGCCTCAAGGCTGACATCGCGCAGGGCCGGCTGCTGGAAGAAACGGGCGCCGGTTTCGCACTGTTCACGACGGGTATTATACTCGCTGCCTACCAGCGTGCGCTTAAAGTTACTGTTGATGATCACCACGGCGACACCTTTCGGCATGGAAACCGCTTTGGCGCCGAGCGTACGGCAATCAATCAGCAACGCATGATCTTTTTTGCCGAGCGCAGAGATGAGCTGATCCATAATGCCGCAGTTACAGCCGACAAACTGGTTCTCGGCCTCTTGTCCGTTGAGCGCAATTTGCGCGCCGTCCAGCGGCAGGTGATAAAGCTGCTGGAAGACTGTGCCCACCGCCACTTCCAGCGAGGCGGAGGAGCTTAACCCGGCGCCCTGCGGCACATTGCCGCTGATGACCATATCCACGCCGCCAAACGCGTTGTTACGCTGTTGCAGGTGTTTCACTACGCCGCGCACATAGTTAGACCACTGCTGGCTATCGTGGGTCACGATCGGCGCATCCAGTGAAAATTCGTCCACCTGATTGTCGTAATCGGCGGCAATCACCCGTACGGTACGATCGTTGCGCGGCGCACAGCTAATTACGGTCTGGTAATCAATAGCGCAGGGCAGAACAAAACCATCATTGTAATCAGTGTGCTCGCCGATCAGATTGACGCGGCCTGGCGCCTGAATCGTGTGGGTAGCAGGGTAGCCGAAAATTTCAGCAAACAGCGCGCGCGTTTTCTCTTTCAGATTCATTTTTATACTCCGGATTCGCGAAAATGGATGTCGCTGACCGCGCGCAGGCGTTCAGCCGCTTGTTCTGCGGTTAAATCACGCTGGGTTTCCGCCAGCATTTCATAGCCGACCATAAATTTACGGACGGTCGCAGAGCGCAGCAGCGGCGGGTAAAAGTGTGCGTGCAACTGCCAGTGTGCGTTTTCTTCACCGTTAAACGGCGCGCCGTGCCAGCCCATTGAGTAGGGGAAGGAACACTGAAACAGGTTGTCATAACGACTGGTCAGCTTTTTCAACGCCAGCGCCAGAGAGTCGCGCTGCTCGTCGCTTAAATCGGTAATGCGCAGGACATGCGTTTTGGGTAACAGTAGCGTTTCGAACGGCCACGCCGCCCAGTAAGGCACCACCGCCAGCCAGTGTTCGGTTTCGACCACGGTGCGGCTGCCGTCCGCCAGTTCTCGCTGGACATAATCCACCAGCATTGGCGAGCGCTGCTCGGCGAAGTAGGCTTTTTGTAAACGATCTTCGCGTTCGGCCTCATTCGGCAGGAAGCTGTTGGCCCAGACCTGTCCATGCGGATGCGGGTTCGAACAGCCCATCGCCGCGCCTTTATTTTCAAAGACCTGCACCCACGGATAGGTTTTGCCTAACTCGGCGGTCTGCGTCTGCCAGGTTCTGACGATTTCCGTCAGCGCGGGCAGGCTCAACTCCGGCAGCGTTTTACTGTGATCGGGAGAAAAGCAGATCACGCGGCTGGTGCCGCGCGCGCTCTGACAGCGCATCAGCGGATCGTGGCTGTCCGGCGCATCCGGCGTATCGGCCATCAGCGCCGCGAAATCGTTAGTAAAGACGTAAGTCCCTTTGTAATCGGGATTTTTATCGCCGGTGACACGCGTATTGCCCGCACACAGGAAGCAGTCCGGATCGTGGGCCGGCAGCATTTGCTGAGACGGCGTTTCCTGCGCCCCCTGCCAGGGGCGTTTTGCGCGATGCGGCGAAACCAGAACCCACTGGCCGGTAAGCGGGTTATAACGGCGATGCGGATGATCGATGGGATTAAATGGGGTCATAACAACGTCCTTAATCTGGGTATCCCTGCGGATGGCGTGACTGCCAGTGCCAGGTGTCCTGCGCCATTTCGTCAAGCGTGCGGGTGACGCGCCAGTTCAGCTCGCGATCGGCTTTGCTGGCATCCGCCCAATACGCCGGGAGATCGCCGTCGCGACGCGGCGCGAAGTGGTAATTAATGGGTTTACCGCAGGCTTTACTAAAGGCGTTGACCACATCCAGGACGCTACTGCCGACACCCGCGCCGAGGTTATAAATATGTACGCCGGATTTGTCCGCCAGTTTTTCCATCGCCACGACGTGCCCGTCGGCTAAGTCCATAACGTGAATGTAATCGCGTACGCCGGTGCCATCCTCGGTCGGGTAATCGTTGCCGAAAACGGCGAGCGATTCGCGACGACCCACGGCGACCTGGGCGATATAGGGCATCAGGTTATTCGGAATACCTTGCGGATCTTCTCCCATGTCGCCCGACGGGTGCGCGCCGACCGGGTTGAAATAACGCAGCAGCGCAATACTCCACTCCGGCTGGGCTTTTTGCAGATCGGTGAGGATCTGTTCTACCATCAATTTACTTTTGCCGTAGGGGCTTTGCGGCGTGCCGGTAGGAAAACTTTCGACGTAAGGAATTTTGGGCTGATCGCCATAAACGGTGGCGGAGGAGCTAAAAATAAGGTTTTTAACGTTGGCCGCACGCATGGCGCTGACCAACCGCAGCGTACCGTTGACGTTGTTGTCATAGTACTCCAGCGGCCTGGCGACCGATTCGCCGACGGCTTTCAGGCCGGCAAAGTGAATCACGGTATCAATCGCGTGATCGTGCAGAATTTCGGTTATAAGCGCTTCGTTGCGAATATCGCCTTCGACAAAGGTCGGGTGCTTACCGCCCAGACGTTCAATAACGGGCAGCACGCTGCGCTTGCTGTTGCAGAGGTTATCGAGGATGACGACGTCATGACCATTTTGCAGCAATTGTACGCAGGTATGACTTCCAATGTAACCGCTACCACCTGTAACCAATACTCTCATAATTCGCTCCGTTAAGCCTATGGTATGGAATAACCATAGCATAACAAAGATGCGAAAAGTGTGACATGTAATAAATTAGTGGAATCGTTTACACGCTGGTGATTTTACGCATTTATATCAATTAAATGATTACAAATCATCTGGCTTGAGAATGCTTCTGCTTTTTATCCGAAAAAAAGGCGCGTTACGCGCCTGGGAATGAAACGGACGGGGCAGGAGCTGTCAGTCTTTTTTACGCGAGAGTAGCTTCCTGGCGAGCGCCCCGACAGCGACGACGCCGATGGCGGTCACTTTCCAGAATTTAAGTAACGCGATACCGAGCATAGCAAGCAGCCCTACTTTCTTGGCCGCGATACCGCCAATCAGCGCGGCGAGCCCATACTCCGCTATTTTGTCCGTTGATTCGTTGAAGTCAGCGTAGCGTTGTCCAGCGTTGAACTTGACGGAACTGAGAATTCTTTTCGCCAACGGGATTTCATGGTTAACAGAACCTCTGTCAGTCACCAGATTTAAAGAAAAATAGCCTTCACGTCCCAGCAGATAGGTGTTGTAGTTCACGCCTTGTTCATTCAGTGGTTCGTTGGTGCCGATATCCTGGATGGCGGCGGACCAGATCAGACGATGATTGGTTGCATCGTAGGTAGGCTTCTCGATCCAGCCAATAATTTCTATCGGCTCAATGCCTTTTGCAATACGATCTTTATTTGCTTCTTTTGTGCCTTTGCGCAGGTTATCCATTAATTCATCGGCATCCCAATTTTTTGCATCATCATCTTTTACATAACCAGAATCATCATATTCGATAGAAATAAATCCATTCATTTCCTTTTTAAATACGAGACCGTAAAAATATTCATCGTCAACATAGTTACCAATTTCACGCATAAATACCGCCGCTTCTTTTGCGGGTATCCAGGTAAATCCTTCCGGCAGATTAAGCGTGGCTTTATCACCTAAACTAATCTTTGTCGGACCCGCAACGGCGGCGCGACTCATGCCTTCAACAGCGACCTCAACGGCGGTTTTACGCGCCTCCTGCGCAGCGGTAGGCTTTTGCTCAGCATAACTGCCGGGGCAAAATAACATGGCTGCCAGTAAAAATAGTATTATTTGTGGAAAACGAAAAGCCATAATGAATCCCTTATATTCACATACGACATCATTGTCGAAAATTTCAGGATTATTATGACAATGAGGCGGTCAGCGATTCAAGAGATAGTAAGCTTATCGACCGTTATTATTATTCTTAATAAAAGGAGAGTGGTTCCAGAATGGCGCGCGGCGCCATTCTGATAATACATTTAATTATTGCATCGTCCGGAAACGTACTTATAACGTTCGCCCTCTGGTACAAATTCCAGCCGGTGGGTAATACAGGCAGGCGCATCCTCTGCATGATGGGAAACGAACAGCAGTTGAGTCTCTCCCTGGCGAATTAATACATCCACAAAACGACGTACCAGTTGGCGGTTCAGCGGGTCCAACCCTTGCAGCGGCTCATCCAGAATCAACACTGTCGGATGTTTAACCAGCGCGCGCACGATCAGCGCCAGCCGCTGCTGTCCCCAGGAGAGACTGTGGAAGGGGGCATCCGCCGTACGCTTATCGATTCCCAGAATATCCAGCCACTGTTGCGCCAGTTTTCGTTGCCTGTCTGAAACGGCCTGGTAAATGCCGATAGAATCGAAATAGCCGGAGAGAATGACATTGCGTACCGTGGTACTGACGCGGTAATCCAGATGTAAACTGCTGCTGACGTAGCCGATATGTTTTTTGATATCCCAGATTGTTTCGCCGCTTCCTCGCCGCCGCCCGAACAGCGTAAGATCGTTGCTGTAGCCTTGCGGATGATCGCCAGTAATAAGGCTAAGCAACGTAGACTTACCCGCTCCGTTAGGACCGACGATCTGCCAGTGTTCGCCCGGATTGACTCGCCAGCTTAGGTGGTGGAGGATAGGGCGATCGTTATACGAGACTATGCCATCGTTAAGTACGATCCGTGGTTCGCCATCGGGTAACGCATGGCGGGCGGAAGGTTCGTCCGGTTCGGGTAATTGTACGTCGGTCAGACGCTCGCTGTGCGCGAGTTGAGCGACCAACGCCCGTTGCAGTAACTCTGTCGTCGTTCCGGTCTCCGCCAGGGTACAGTCGGCAAGCACGCCGGCAAACTGCACGAAGTCCGGGATTTCATCAAAACGGTTGAGTACCAGCGCCAGGGTCATACCCGCCTGGTTCAACGCCGTCAGGCGTTGCGCCAGTTGTTGACGGGCGGTCACGTCAAGCCCGTCGAACGGTTCATCAAGGATCAATAACTCCGGCTCAGACATCAGCGCCTGACACAGCAGCGCTTTTCGCGTCTCGCCGGTAGAAAGGTATTTAAAACGCCTGTCGAGTAAAGCGGAAATGCCGAACTGCTGCGCCAGCATCGCACAGCGGGCAGGATGGTGAACTTCATCCTGAATAATTTCCGCGGTAGTGCGCCCGGTATCGTCTTCGCCAGGACTGAGCATATCGGTGTTATTACGTTGCCACTCATCGCTGACCAGCTTTTGCAATTGTTCAAAGGACAGACGAGTAATGCGGGTAAACCGACACTGGCGCTCGCCTGTTAATAACGGCAGTTCACCCGCCAGCGCGCGGGCGAGCGCCGACTTCCCGCTCCCGTTAGCCCCAACGAATGCCCAGCTATCGCCCGCATTGAGCGTCAGCGAATCCAGATGAAGTGTTTTTGTATCGCTCAGACGAAACGTGCCTTGCGAAATTTGCAACGATGACATTTTGCATCCCATTTTTTGCAGCGATAAATGACAGGGATACGTCTTTCGGCAACGGATGTCAATGTGCTTAGCACAACGTTGCAATAATCACTCTGTCCGCATTAAACCAGGCAATCACGTCATCGCCTTCCTTTAACGTGGCGGCATCCGCAGTCGGTATCGTGGCGCACAGCGTCTGGCCGTCCGGCAGCGCCATCAACACTTCACACTGTTCCGCGCCGCGCTCGATATGGCTGATCGTTCCCGACAACTGATTGTCAGCGGCGCGCGCAACGGCTGCATCCCGGGTAATGCCAACCCACGGCGCTTTTAGCAGGATCAGCACTTCTTTACCTTCCTCCAGGCCGAGACGCTCGCCGCTTTGCGCCGTCAGCGCGACTTTGAGCCGCGTTTTGCCGTCGGCCAGCAGCACGTCGACATGCTGTTGCACCTGATCGCGATCGCGGGCGGTAATGGTGCCGAACCACTGATTTCGGGCGCTGGTTTGCAGTGAAAAGCGGGAGATAGCGGCCAGCAGACTGTCAAGCGGCAGGGCGTCATCGTCGCTTAACACATCGAACGCTTTTTGCTGAATTTGGCCCAGCAAATCGTAAAGCTGGATCAGACGCTGACCATAGCGGGTTAATACCGCGCCGCCGCCGCCTTTGCCGCCCGTTGCGCGTTCAACCAGCATATGTTCGCTAAGCTGGTTCATGTCGTTTATCGCATCCCAGGCGCTCTTATAGCTGATTCCCGCGTCTTTCGCGCCCTGACTAATAGAGCCGGAAAGCGCAATGTGTTTCAGCAGAGAGATACGTCGGGGATCGGCAAAAAGCTTTTGCTGAAGTTTCAGGGTAAGAAGGATTTCGGCCTGCATAACCAGCTCCTGGTAAAAAGACTATTGTGACTGAAAAGCGCGTCAGCGCAAAGCCGACCGCACAAAAGGGGAGTGCTTTTCTGTGTGATGCGGTTAAAATACAAAAAGGACTATATCTGGAGTTGCCCATGTTAGAGTTATTAAAAAGTCTGGTATTCGCCGTCATCATGGTACCGGTAGTGATGGCCATCATCCTCGGTCTGATTTACGGTCTGGGTGAGGTGTTCAACATTTTTTCCGGTATCGGTCAGAAAGACCAGTCCAGACAGAACCGCTGATTTCCCCAAACGCCCGCTCAGTCGGGCGTTTTTGTTACTCAAGATCCTGCTTTTCCTGCCGATATTTTCTGTGTTTAATCGTTAATGGGTATGAATAACCGCTGGGAAACCCCTGAGATTATCGTTATATTGTCGTTTACATAACGAAACGCACAAGGAGTTACAGATGGCGCATTCCTGGTTACGCCTGGTCGCAGGGGCAACATTATCTTTCGTCATCGCCGGTCATGCGCTGGCGGATGAAGGCAAGATCACCGTATTTGCCGCCGCGTCGCTAACGAACGCGATGCAAGACATTGCGGCAGAATATAGAAAAGAGAAAAATGTGGATGTGGTCTCCTCATTCGCCTCCTCTTCAACGCTGGCGCGCCAGATAGAAGCGGGCGCGCCGGCGGACCTGTTCATCTCTGCTGATCAGAAATGGATGGATTATGCAGCCGATAAAAAAGCGGTGGATACCACGACGCGCGAAACATTGCTTGGCAATAGCCTGGTGGTGGTAGCGCCGAAAGCCAGCGAGCAGAAACCGTTTACCATCGACAACAAAACGGACTGGATTCGTCTGTTGAACGGCGGGCGTCTGGCAGTGGGCGATCCGCAACACGTACCGGCGGGAATTTATGCCAAAGAAGCGCTGCAAAAGTTGGGCGCATGGCAAACGCTTGAACCGAAACTGGCGCCGGGCGAGGATGTGCGCGGCGCGTTGGCGCTGGTCGAACGTAACGAAGCGCCTTTGGGCATTGTATACGGTTCTGATGCGGTCGCCAGCAAGGGGGTCAACGTGGTGGCGACGTTCCCGGAAGATTCACATAAAAAAGTGGAATACCCCATCGCTATCGTGGAGGGGCATAAAAATGCGACCGTCAGCGCGTTCTATGATTACCTGAAAGGACCGCAGGCCTCGGCAATCTTTAAACGTTATGGATTTACGACGAAGTAATGATACTGACCGATCCAGAATGGCAGGCTGTCCTTCTTAGCCTGAAAGTGTCTTCCCTGGCCGTGCTGTTTAGCCTGCCGTTTGGGATCTTTTTTGCCTGGTTACTGGTACGATGCCGGTTTCCGGGCAAAGCCTTACTTGATAGCGTCCTGCATCTGCCGCTGGTGCTGCCGCCGGTGGTGGTCGGCTATCTGCTGCTGGTGTCGATGGGGCGACGCGGGTTTATTGGCCAGTGGCTGTATGACTGGTTCGGTCTCACGTTTGCCTTTAGCTGGCGCGGCGCCGTGCTGGCGGCGGCGGTGATGTCCTTCCCGCTGATGGTGCGGGCCATTCGGCTGGCGCTGGAGGGGGTGGATATCAAGCTTGAACAGGCCGCCAGAACGCTGGGCGCCGGGCGCTGGCGCGTTTTTCTGACTATCACCTTACCGCTTACCCTGCCGGGCATTATTGTCGGTACGGTGCTGGCGTTTGCCCGTTCGCTTGGCGAATTTGGCGCGACCATTACCTTTGTTTCTAATATTCCGGGCGAAACCCGCACCATACCTTCCGCCATGTATACCTTGATCCAGACGCCGGGCGGGGAGAGCGCGGCGGCGAGGCTGTGCGTGATTTCGATTGTATTAGCGCTGATTTCGCTGTTGATTTCTGAATGGCTGGCGCGGATTAGCCGTGAACGGACGGGGCGCTAACCATGCTGGAGCTTAATTTTTCCCAGACGCTGGGAACGCACTGTTTAACCCTCAACGAAACGCTGCCAGCCAGTGGGATCACGGCTATCTTTGGCGTCTCCGGCGCGGGAAAAACCTCGCTGATTAATGCCATCAGCGGTTTGACTCGCCCGCAAAAAGGACGCATCGCGCTGAATGGCCGGGTGTTGCATGACGCGGAAAACGGTATCTGTTTAACGCCGGAAAAGCGCCGCATCGGTTATGTTTTCCAGGATGCGCGCCTGTTCCCCCATTACAAAGTACGCGGCAATTTGCGCTACGGCATGGCGAAAAGCATGACCGGTCAGTTTGATAAGCTGGTGTCGCTGCTGGGAATTGAAGCGTTGCTTGATCGCCTGCCGGGGAGCTTGTCCGGCGGAGAAAAACAGCGCGTAGCGATAGGCCGGGCATTGCTCACCGCCCCGGAGTTGCTGCTGTTGGACGAACCGTTGGCCTCGCTGGATATCCCGCGTAAACGCGAATTACTGCCGTACCTGCAACGGCTGGCGCGGGAAATCAATATTCCCATGCTGTATGTCAGCCATTCTCTCGATGAAATTCTCCACCTGGCGGATAAAGTCATGGTGCTGGAGGATGGACAGGTTAAAGCGTTTGGCCCGCTGGAGGAGGTCTGGGGAAGCAGCGTTATGCACCCGTGGCTGCCGAAAGAGCAACAGAGCAGTATTCTGAAAGTCAGCGTGCTGGAGCATCACCCGCATTATGCCATGACCGCTCTGGCGCTTGGAGACCAGCACCTGTGGGTAAATAAACTCAGCCAGCCGCTGCAATCCACACTGCGTATTCGTATACAGGCGTCGGATGTCTCGCTGGTACTACAGCCGCCGCAGCAGACCAGTATCCGCAACGTATTGCGGGCAAAAGTGGCGAATTGTTATGACGATAACGGACAGGTGGAAGTCCAGCTTGAGATAGGCGGCAGAACGCTGTGGGCGCGAATAAGCCCGTGGGCCAGGGATGAGCTGAATATCAAGCCTGGCCTGTGGCTTTACGCGCAGGTGAAAAGCGTTTCTATCACCGCCTGACTATAGCAGGTGGGTGTAAATAAATTTGGCGATGCTATCGGTAGTGTTATCGCCGATCACAACGTCAGCGCGCGCTTTCACCGCCTCATCGGCGTTGCCCATCGCAACGCCGGTGCCTGCCGCCTCCAGCATACTGATGTCGTTGTAGTTATCGCCGAAAGCGATCACATTTTTCATTGACCCTCCCTGCGCTTCTATCCACTGGGTAAGGCGCTTGCCTTTACTGTTGCCTTTGCGCGCGATATCCACCTGATCGTGCCATGACCATTCGCACTCCAGGCCAAGCGCCTGTTCAACATGCTGACCGAACCGCTGTAGCCTGGGAATATCTTCATCGGTAAGCGCAAACTTCCACACGGCATTCACGTCGCGCGCCGCCTGCGCCAACGAAGAGACCTGTGTAAAGGTCGGACGTTGCTCCGGCGGCAAGGTCTGCGCCCACCGGGAGGTACGCACGACGTGACCGGTTGGGTGTTCGTAAAGCATAGCGTCATCAACATACATCAGGCCGTGAATCTGATGCTCATCCAGTAAATCAATCAACTGCAACGCCTTATCCACGGGCATAGGATCGGCATCCAGGACAGTTTTAGCTTGATAATCATACAAATAGGTGCCGTTGCAGCAAATAGCAGGTGTTTCCAGCGCCAGCGCCTGATAAAAAGGATGAATAGCAACGTGATGGCGACCAGTGACAATGATAAGTTGAAAGCCCGCCTCTTTGGCGCGTGATAGCGCGTCAAGCGAGGAGGGGAGTAAGGTTTTATGCGGGGTTAATAACGTTCCGTCTAAATCGAGGGCAATCACGCGTGCAGTCATAATTTTTTCCAGATTAAGAGTAATAATTCCGTCTGTCGGCATGGTACACCGGGACGGTAAGCAGACAAAATTCTGCGTCTGAATTCAGCATTCGCCGTCAAAAGCGACTACGTTAAGCTGTGTCCTGTTATTGCAGCTACATGCCATATGCAAAGGAGTATTCATGAAACAAACAGTCTATACCGCCAGCCCTGAGAGTCAGCAAATTCACGTCTGGAGCCTGAACCACGAAGGGACGCTGACGCTGGTGCAGGTCGTGGATGTGCCCGGTCAGGTTCAGCCGATGGTGGTCAGTCCGGATAAACGCTACCTCTATGTCGGCGTGCGCCCGGAGTTTCGTGTCCTGGCGTATCGTATTGCGCCGGATGATGGCGCGCTGACGTTTGCCGCCGAATCCGCCCTGCCGGGTAGCCCGACCCATATTTCTACCGATCATCATGGTCGTTTTGTCTTTGTCGGATCGTATAACGCCGGTAATGTCAGCGTGACGCGCTTACAGGATGGCCTGCCGGTTGAGCTGGTGGATGTGGTGGAGGGGCTGGACGGCTGCCACTCGGCAAATATTACGCCTGATAACCGTACTCTGGGGGTGCCTGCGCTAAAACAGGATCGCATTTGTCTGTTTACGCTAAGCGATGACGGCCATCTGGTGGCCCAGGAGCCGGCGGAAGTAAATACGGTTGAAGGGGCAGGCCCGCGTCATATGGTCTTCCACCCGAATCGACAATATGCGTATTGCGTCAATGAACTGAACAGTTCGGTGGATGTCTGGCAGCTTAAAAATCCGCATGGCGAGATAGAGTGCGTACAAACGCTGGATATGATGCCCGCCGATTTTTCCGATACCCGCTGGGCGGCGGATATTCATATTACGCCGGATGGACGGCATCTGTATGCCTGTGACCGCACCGCCAGTCTGATTACCGTCTTTAGTGTCTCCGAAGATGGCAGCGTACTGAGCGTTGAAGGCTTCCAGCCTACGGAAGCCCAACCGCGCGGCTTTAATATCGACAATAGCGGAAAATACCTGATTGCTGCGGGTCAAAAATCACATCATATCGCGGTCTATGAAATTACGGGCACTCAGGGGTTGCTGACGGAAAAAGGCCGTTATGCCGTCGGCCAGGGGCCGATGTGGGTTGTGGTGAACGCGTACTAAAGCGCTGTGTGCCGGAGGGCGGCGGGCTGGAGCTCATCAAGGCGGGATGCCTGATTAATTTCGATAAACATCGCTTGCAGTAAAACCACGGGCCGCCACATCTGCTGCGGCGGCCCGTTTATAAGCCTGAACCGGAACGGCGATTACTGCTTAGGTTCCGCTACCACTTTACTGCCTACACCGCGGTTGTTGTATTCCCACATGCGGTTGTAGTTAGTGTCGTTCAGATTACGCTGCACCTCGTCTTTGTCATCCACGGTTCCCGTATTTCCGGCAAACGGACGTTTCGAGATGACCGCGTCGGCCCACGGTTTGGCAACGTTGAAGCCCTCGTTAATCACGCTGTCGCGGATCACTACCTGACCGTTGGTGTTGGCGTCGACATCCAGCGAGCGGCCAAGCTGCGCAACGCCATCGCCGGAGGCGTTAAAGCGGCTGTTGATCGCCAAAAAGCCATAGTAAATATTGGACAGCGTCGCCGGGGCGAAGACGTAGGCTTCCTGCTGTGTGCGGGAGTTGACGACCTGGAAGTTGGTGTTATCGAACACCACGGCGCCGCGTCCGGACACCATATCCACATCGCCTTCAATATAGCTGTTTGTCACCAGCGTACGCGGCTGACGATCGGTTTGCAGACGGTTCTGCACGCCGCTGTTGGTCACAAAGAAGGTGTTCTGGCGGCCAAGGATATTGACCTTGTTAATCTGGACTTTGTCGCCATCGGTACGCAGCGCTATCGCCGGATGGTTTCCGGCATCGACGCTGTCGCCCAGCGTGTTCTCGATGGTCAGATTTTGTAGCTGCAGACCGTTATTCTGCGACCAGAACGCGGCAGAACACATCACACCGATCGTCGCGGCGTGTTTGCTTTGGCAGTTATCGAACATATACCAGGCGGGTTTACCAGGCATATATTTCCCGCCGGGATTCACCGCGCGGCGCCAGTCAGCGACACTCATTTCACCATCAATCGCCATCCCAATTTTCACATCGATCGGTTTTTCACCGGTCCCGTACAGGGTCAGACTTCCCGGCGCGGCGGGAACATACACGGTCCCCTGATAGTCGCCCGGCATAATAGCAATGTACTGGCGTTTGTTCGTGCGTTTAACCATCGCCGCATCGACCGCGGCCTGAATTGAGGTGTGCGTAACGCCTGGCGTACCTGCCGGCCCCACCACAAAGTCAGGCTGTGCGGGCAGGGTAATCGGCGACGGCGACCACGGGGCGGTATTCGGCGTCAGGGAGGCAAAATAGCGCGCCGCAACGAAGTTTTTCGCTTCATTTGCCGACAGAATTGGGCGCGAGGCGGTGCCAGGCGCGGTTTGATCGGAAGGGATCTGATCGGGTGGCGTAGAGCTACAGGCGCTCAGCGTCACGCCAAAAGCCAGTGCCAGCGCCAGACGGGAAACCGATAATGTATTCACAGGTTGCTCCGGGCTTGAAAAAGTTAAATGACATCCATTGAAGCCTGCTTTTTTATACTAAGTTGAACGAAACGGGAAGGCGAAAAGGTAAAAAGTTCCTTTTCAGGCCGGAAACACCTGTCGCATCAGATAGTTTTATCACAATTAAGCAACAACTTTCGCGCTTTGAGTTGACAATCCGGAGCAGAAAGAAAATAAATGTCTATACAACTCATGACAGGCAAGAGAGCGACAGGAATGCGGCAACTTTTACCGGGCGATACTGTCTGGCGAAACATCAGGCTGGCGACAATGGACCCGCAGCGGCAAGCCCCGTACGGGCTGGTAGATAACCAGGCGCTGATTGTACGCGAAGGGCATATTTGCGATATCGTGCCAGAGACGCAGCTTCCTGTCAGCGGGGGCAATATCCATGATATGCAGGGACGACTGGTAACCCCGGGACTTATCGATTGCCACACGCATCTGGTGTTTGCCGGTAACCGCGCCGCAGAGTGGGAGCAGCGGCTTAACGGCGCGTCATACCAGCATATTAGCGCTCAGGGCGGAGGCATTAACGCGACGGTATCAGCAACCCGCGCCTGTGCGGAGGAGACGCTCTACCTGCTGGCGCGCGAACGCATGATGCGCCTTGCCAGCGAAGGCGTTACGCTGCTGGAGATTAAATCCGGCTATGGTCTGGAGCTGGCGACAGAAGAAAAGCTGTTGCGCGTCGCTGCAAAACTTGCTGCCGAAAACGCTATCGACATTAGCCCCACGCTATTGGCCGCTCATGCTACGCCAGCGGAGTATCGTGACGACCCGGACGGCTACATCACTCTGGTCTGCGAGACGATGATTCCGCAGCTCTGGCAAAAAGGGTTATTTGATGCGGTAGACCTCTTTTGCGAGAGCGTCGGCTTTAATGTGGCGCAGAGTGAGCGCGTATTGCAGACGGCGAAGGCGTTAGGTATTCCCGTTAAAGGCCATGTTGAGCAGCTTTCGCTGTTGGGCGGCGCGCAGTTGGTGAGCCGTTATCAGGGCTTATCGGCGGATCATATCGAATATCTTGATGAAGCGGGCGTCGCGGCGATGCGTGACGGCGGTACTGTCGGCGTGTTGTTGCCCGGCGCGTTTTATTTTCTGCGCGAGACGCAGCGCCCGCCGGTGGAACTGCTGCGCCGCTATCAGGTGCCTGTCGCCGTCGCCAGCGATTTCAATCCCGGCACCAGCCCGTTTTGCAGTTTGCATCTGGCGATGAATATGGCCTGCGTACAGTTTGGTCTGACGCCGGAAGAGGCATGGGCGGGCGTTACGCGCCATGCCGCACGCGCGCTGGGAAGACAGGCGACGCATGGGCAGCTCAGGGCCGGCTACCGGGCAGATTTTGTGGTGTGGGATGCTGAACAGCCGGTAGAGATTGTGTATGAGCCGGGGCGTAACCCTTTATATCAGCGGGTATACAGAGGACAAATCTCATGACGCAATGGTATCCGGCTTCTCCGGCGCTCTGGCAGGGGCGCGATGACAGTATAGAAGCGCCGGATGCGCGGCGTCTGTTTCAGACCGTCACGCGCAGCGAGACCTTTTCCCCCGAAAACTGGCAGCAAAAGATCGCGTTAATGGGATTTGCCTGCGACGAGGGGGTAAAACGCAATGCAGGGCGTCCCGGCGCGGCAGGCGCCCCGGACGCGTTGCGTAAAGCGCTGGCGAATATGGCCAGCCACCAGGGACATGAACGGCTGGTGGATTTAGGCAATTGGGTTGCGCCGACGCCCGATCTGGAAGGCGCGCAGCAGGCCTTGCGCGATGCGGTAAGCCGCTGTCTGCGGGCCGGGATGCGCACGCTGGTACTGGGCGGCGGGCATGAAACCGCGTTTGGACACGGCGCGGGGGTGCTGGACGCGTTTGCGCAGGAAAGCGTAGGGATCATTAATCTTGATGCGCATCTGGATCTCCGTCAGACCGACCAGGCAACATCCGGGACGCCGTTTCGTCAACTGGCGCAGCTATGCGACGCGCAGAGCCGCGCGTTTCATTATGCCTGTTTCGGCGTGAGCCGTGCGGCGAATACGCAGGCGTTGTGGCGGGAAGCGCAGTGGCGGAATGTTACCGTGGTGGAGGATCTGGACTGCCATGACGCGCTGGCGCAGATGACGCAGTTTATCGACAAGGTGGATAAAATTTATCTGACTATCGATCTCGACGTATTGCCTGTCTGGGAAATGCCGGCCGTCTCCGCTCCCGCAGCGCTGGGCGTGCCGCTGATACAGGTTCTGCGTTTAATTGAGCCGGTTTGCCGCAGCGGAAAATTACAGGCGGCGGATCTGGTTGAGTTTAATCCACGCTTTGATGAAGATGGCGCAGCGGCGCGCGTGGCGGCGCGGCTTGGCTGGCAAATCGCGCACTGGTGGCGTTAATCTGTCATCCGGAAAACATTATCCGCATAAGGAAGGCTTCACGCATGTATTCATCCCGCTCCCGTTCTGCGCCTGCGCCTTTTTACGAAACGGTGAAACAGGACATCTGTAAAAAAATAGCCGGCGGCGTCTGGCAGCCGCACGATCGCATTCCGTCGGAAGCTGAACTGGTCGCTCAGTATGGCTTTAGCCGAATGACCATCAACCGGGCGCTGCGTGAGCTGACGGATGAAGGGTGGCTGGTACGTTTACAGGGCGTGGGGACGTTTGTCGCCGAACCGAAAGGCCAGTCCGCGCTGTTTGAAGTCCGCAGTATCGCCGAGGAGATAGCCGCCCGCCGTCATCAGCATCGTTGTGAGGTGCTCACGCTGGAGCGTGTGCGGGCAAACGCCATCCAGGCCAGCGCTCTCAACGTCAATGAGAGCGATGTCATTTTCCATTCCATCATGGTGCATTATGAAAACGATCTGCCGGTACAAATTGAAGATCGCTGCGTGAATGCGGATATTGCCGTGGATTACCTGACGCAGGATTACCGTCAGACCACGCCGCACGCTTATTTGTCGCGGATCGCGCCGCTAACGGAAGGGGAACATATTGTGGAGGCGGTGCGCGCCACGGCGCAAGAGTGCGCGTGGTTAACTATCAAAGAGCATGAGCCTTGTCTGCTCATTCGTCGTACAACCTGGTCCGCGTCGCGGATTGTTTCTCACGCCCGCTTACTTTTCCCCGGGTCGCGCTACCGGCTACAGGGACGATTTATCTCCTGAGCGGACTGCTGCCGGAAAACGTGATTGCTGACACAATATAACAAAATTGTATCATTTTTGTTAATTCTATTCTTGTGCTTACTTGTATAGACAAGTATATGTCTGATTCTTATCTGTGGGTCTGCGGCGGTGCCTGATAGTAGCGTTTTTGCGTTATTTGGCGATGGCAGACCGATAATAATGAGGAGTCATTGCTATGCCTGAAAGCAAGTATCGTCAGCAGACTATCCGCGCGCCCAGAGGCACGGTATTAACGGCGAAAAGCTGGCTGACAGAAGCCCCGCTGCGGATGTTAATGAATAATCTCGATCCTGACGTGGCGGAAAATCCGCATGAGCTGGTGGTCTACGGCGGGATTGGTCGCGCCGCGCGCAACTGGGAATGCTATGACGCTATTGTTGATGCGCTCACCCGGCTGGAGGCGGACGAAACGTTGCTTATTCAGTCTGGCAAACCGGTCGGCGTATTTAAAACGCACGACAACGCGCCGCGGGTATTAATCGCCAACTCCAACCTGGTTCCCCACTGGGCGACATGGGAACATTTTAACGAACTGGATGCGAAAGGGCTGGCGATGTACGGTCAGATGACGGCCGGAAGCTGGATCTATATCGGCAGCCAGGGAATCGTGCAGGGAACATACGAAACCTTTGTCGAGGCGGGGCGTCAGCACTATAACGGCACGCTGGCGGGACGCTGGGTGCTGACCGCCGGACTGGGCGGCATGGGCGGCGCGCAACCGCTAGCCGCGACGCTGGCCGGAGCGTGTTCGCTGACGATTGAATGCCAGCAAAGCCGTATCGATTTTCGTCTGCGTACTCGCTACGTGGATGAGCAGGCCGCCACGCTGGATGACGCGCTGGCCCGCATTACGCGCTACACCCGCGAGGGGAAAGCCGTGTCCGTCGCCCTGTGCGCGAACGCGGCGGATATCCTGCCGGAACTGGTTAATCGCGGCGTGCGCCCGGACCTGGTGACCGATCAGACCAGCGCCCACGATCCGCTACATGGCTATTTACCCTCCGGCTGGCGCTGGGAGGAGTATCAGAAAAACGCGCAATCCGATCCCCACGGGACGATGCAGGCAGCGAAACGTTCCATGGCGGCGCATGTTCGGGCGATGCTGGCGTTCAGTAAAATGGGCGTGCCGACCTTTGACTATGGCAACAATATTCGTCAGATGGCGAAAGAGATGGGGGTGGAAAACGCCTTTGATTTTCCGGGATTTGTGCCAGCCTATATTCGTCCGCTGTTCTGTCGAGGGATCGGGCCGTTTCGCTGGGTGGCGCTGTCCGGCGATCCGCAGGATATCTATAAAACCGATGCCAAAGTCAAAGAGATAGTGGCTGAGGATAAACATCTGCATCACTGGCTGGATATGGCGCGCGAGCGCATTCATTTTCAGGGGCTACCGGCGCGTATCTGCTGGGTAGGCCTGGAGTGGCGGCAAAAACTGGGGCTGGCGTTCAACGAAATGGTGCGTTGCGGCGAGGTATCCGCGCCCATTGTGATTGGCCGCGATCACCTGGATTCCGGTTCTGTCGCCAGCCCTAACCGTGAAACCGAAGCGATGCGCGACGGTTCCGACGCGGTTTCCGACTGGCCGCTGTTAAATGCGTTGCTGAATACCGCCAGCGGGGCGACATGGGTATCGCTCCATCATGGCGGCGGGGTGGGGATGGGGTTTTCGCAACACGCCGGTATGGTGATTGTCTGTGATGGCACTGACGAGGCCGCCGCGCGTATTCGCCGCGTGTTACACAACGATCCGGCGACGGGCGTCATGCGCCATGCCGATGCCGGATATGATCTCGCGGTGGAATGCGCTGTTGAGCAAGGTCTGAATTTACCGATGGTTGCGGCGACGCAGGGGAAAGGCTGATATGAACACCATGACACTCACTCCGGGGCAGTTAAGCCTCTCTCAACTGTACGATGTCTGGCGTCATCCGGTACAGCTTCGGCTGGACGCCAGCGCCATTGACGGCATTAACGCCAGTGTCGCGTGCGTCAATGATATCGTTGCCGAAGGGCGTACCGCCTACGGCATCAACACCGGTTTCGGCCTGCTGGCGCAGACGCGCATCGCTGATGAAGACTTGCAAAATCTACAGCGATCGTTGGTGTTGTCTCACGCCGCGGGCGTAGGCGACCCACTGGATGACGCGATGGTGCGTCTGATTATGGTATTGAAAATCAATAGCCTGGCGCGCGGGTTTTCCGGGATTCGGTTGAGCGTGATAGAGGCGCTCATCGCTCTGGTGAATGCCGGCGTGTATCCGCTGATTCCGGCAAAAGGCTCGGTTGGCGCGTCGGGCGACTTAGCGCCGCTGGCGCATCTGTCGCTGACGCTGCTTGGCGAAGGAAAAGCGCGCTGGCAGGGTGAATGGCTTCCGGCGCAGACGGCGCTAAAAAAGGCCGGACTGGAGCCTGTCGCGCTGGCGGCCAAAGAGGGGCTGGCGCTGCTTAACGGCACCCAGACGTCAACGGCCTTCGCGCTGCGCGGTTTGTTTGAGGCACAGGAGTTATTTGCCTCCGCCGTTGTCTGCGGCGCGCTGACCACCGAAGCCGTACTGGGATCGCGCCGTCCTTTTGATGCGCGCATTCATGCCGCGCGCGGACAACAGGGGCAAATTGACGTCGCGCGGTTGTTCCGGCATCTGCTGACCGATACCAGCGCCATTGCTGAATCACATCACCACTGTCATAAAGTTCAGGACCCGTATTCCCTTCGCTGCCAGCCGCAGGTAATGGGCGCTTGTCTGACCCAGTTACGTCAGACGAAAGAGGTACTGCTGGCTGAGGCCAACGCGGTATCCGATAATCCGCTGGTCTTTGCCGATGCGGGGGAGGTGATCTCCGGCGGTAACTTCCATGCTGAACCGGTTGCCATGGCGGCGGATAATCTGGCGCTGGCGATAGCGGAAATCGGCGCGCTATCGGAGCGGCGCATCGCGCTGATGATGGATAAACATATGTCGCAGTTACCGCCGTTCCTGGTGAAAAATGGCGGCGTTAATTCCGGTTTTATGATTGCCCAGGTCACCGCCGCGGCGCTCGCCAGCGAGAATAAAGCGCTGGCGCACCCGCACAGCGTGGATAGCCTGCCGACCTCGGCGAATCAGGAAGATCATGTCTCAATGGCCCCGGCGGCAGGGCGGCGACTCTGGGAAATGGCGGCGAATACCCGCGGCATCATTGCCGTGGAGTGGCTGGCGGCCTGTCAGGGGATAGATTTACGGGAAGGGTTAACCTCCAGCCCGTTACTGGAACAGGCGCGGCAGACACTGCGCGAGCGGGTGGCGCACTATACGCAGGATCGTTTTTTCGCACCCGATATTGAGTGTGCGACGGCGCTGCTGGCGCAAGGCGCGTTACAGCGTCTGGTGCCGGACTTTATGTGAATGCTGCCGGATGGCGCGGCGCTTATTCGGCTTACCCAACCCGTTGGTAGGGTAAGACGTTTACGCCGCCATCCGGCACAGCGTTTAACTGAACATCGCCGTGATCGAGGCGCTGGCGAGCGAATGGAAATGCACGTTAAAGCCGACCATCGCGCCGCTGGCGTCTTCATCAACGTCAAGACGCTCGACGTCCAGCGCGTGAACCGTAAAGATATAGCGGTGCGTTTCCCCTTTAGGCGGCGCCGCGCCGCCGTAGCCCGCTTTACCGAAATCGGTACGCGTCTGAATGACGCCGTCTGGTACGGCCACCAAGCCTGAGCCGAACCCCTGGGTCAGTACGCGCGTATCCGCCGGGAGGTTCACCACCACCCAGTGCCACCAGCCGGAGCCGGTCGGCGCGTCGGGATCGTAACAGGTCACGACAAAACTTTTGGTGCCCATCGGCACGTTGTCCCAGGCCAGATGCGGCGAAATATTATCGCCATCATAGCCCATACCGTTAAAAACGTGGCGATGAGGAAGTTTATCTCCATCGCGCAAATCGTTGCTGATAAGTTTCATGCGCTCTCCTTTTGACTCACCAGAAGTGTAGCCAGAAGCAGCATCGCTTACCGCTGATTAATGGCTAAAAAATGTTTCATTGTGTACCGCGTCATTGACCGCCTGGGTCAAACGGCGCAGTTGATCCGGACGAATAATGTAGGGCGGCATCAGGTAGATTAGCTTGCCGAACGGCCTGATCCAGACGCCTTGCCCGACGAAGAAGCGTTGAAGCGCCGCCATATTGACCGGATGCGTGGTTTCAACCACCCCAATCGCGCCCAACACCCGCACATCCGCCACCCAGGGCGAACTTTGCGCGGGGGCTAACTCAGCGCGTAACTGAGACTCGATAGACGCCACCTGCTGACGCCATTCGCCGCTTTCCAGCAGCGTCAGGCTGGCGCAAGCGACGGCGCAGGCCAGCGGATTCCCCATAAACGTCGGGCCATGCATAAAACATCCCGCCTCGCCGTTGCTAATAGTCTCTGCAACCTGGCGTGTCGTGAGCGTTGCCGAGAGGGTCATGGTGCCGCCGGTTAACGCTTTGCCGAGACACAGAATATCCGGCGCGATCCCGGCATGCTCGCAGGCGAACAGTTTGCCGGTACGGCCAAACCCGGTGGCTATTTCATCGGCAATCAGCAGAATGCCTTCGCGATCGCACATGTTACGAATACGCCTGAGCCATTGTGGATGATATATGCGCATCCCGCCCGCGCCCTGAACGATAGGTTCCAGAATCACGGCGGCTATTTCATGGCGATGCGCGGCCATCAGGCGAGCAAATGGCGCGATGTCGCTTTCATCCCATTCGCCATCCATCCGGCTTTGCGGTGCCTGCGCGAACAGATTCTCCGGCAGATAGCCTTTCCACAAGCTGTGCATGGAGTTATCCGGATCGCACACCGACATCGCGCCGAACGTGTCGCCATGATAACCGTGGCGAAACGTCAGAAAACGCTGACGCGATTCGCCCCGCGCCTGCCAGTATTGCAGCGCCATCTTCATGGCCACTTCTACCGACACCGAACCAGAGTCGGCCAGAAAGACACACTCCAGCGGCTCAGGCGTTATCGCGACCAGCTTACGGCACAGATTCACCGCAGGTTGATGGGTTATGCCGCCGAACATGACATGCGACATGGCGTCAATTTGCGCTTTCATCGCCGCGTTCAATTGCGGGTGGTTATAACCATGAATGGCCGCCCACCAGGAGGACATCCCCTCAATCAGGCGTTCGCCCGAGGCGAGAACCAGCTCGCAGCCTTCGGCCCGCTCAACGGGATATACCGGCAGCGGCGAGGTCATGGAAGTGTAAGGATGCCAAATATGGCGTTTATCGAAGGCCAGATCGTCCGTTGTCATAATCGACTTGTAAACCAAATTAAAAAGATTTAGGTTTACGAGTCTACACCATATCAAAAACAAACAACATATTTTGGAGAAGCCCGATGGCTCGCCACCCACGCTGGACACTGTCGCAAGTAACCGAATTATTTGAAAAACCACTGCTGGAATTGCTGTTTGAAGCGCAGCAAATTCATCGCCAGCATTTCGATCCGCAGCAGGTACAGGTTAGTACGCTGCTGTCGATCAAAACCGGTGCCTGCCCGGAGGATTGTAAATACTGCCCGCAGAGCTCGCGCTATAAAACCGGGCTGGAAGCCGAGCGCTTAATGGAAGTGGAGCAGGTACTGGACTCCGCCCGTAAAGCGAAAAACGCCGGTTCGACCCGCTTCTGTATGGGAGCGGCCTGGAAGAATCCGCATGAACGCGATATGCCTTATCTGGAGCAGATTGTACAGGGCGTCAAAGCGATGGGGCTGGAAACCTGTATGACGCTCGGCATGTTGAACGAGAGCCAGGCGCAGCGTCTGGCTAACGCCGGGCTGGATTACTACAACCACAACCTCGATACCTCGCCGGAGTTTTACGGCAATATCATCACTACCCGAACCTATCAGGAGCGCCTCGACACGCTGGAAAAAGTCCGTGAAGCAGGGATTAAAGTGTGCTCCGGCGGCATTGTGGGTCTGGGCGAAACGGTTACCGATCGCGCCGGACTGTTGTTGCAGTTGGCGAACCTGCCGACGCCGCCGGAAAGCGTGCCAATCAACATGCTGGTGAAGGTGAAAGGCACACCGCTTGCGGATAACGATGACGTGGATGCGTTTGATTTTATTCGTACTATCGCCGTGGCGCGCATCATGATGCCGACCTCATACGTGCGTCTTTCCGCAGGACGTGAACAGATGAACGAGCAGACCCAGGCGATGTGCTTTATGGCCGGGGCGAACTCGATTTTCTATGGCTGCAAATTGTTAACTACGCCAAATCCGGCAGAGGACAAGGATCTGCAGTTATTCCGTAAGCTGGGGCTGAATCCGCAGCAGACCAGGGTGCTGGCGGGCGATAACGAGCAGCAGCAACGTCTGGAGCATACGCTGATGACGCCTGACACCGATGATTATTACAACGCGGCAGCCTTATGAGTTGGCAACAACGCGTCGACGATGCGCTGACTGCGCGTCGGGCGACGGATACGTTGCGCCGCCGCTATGTGGTATCGCAGGGCGCCGGACGCTGGCTGGTAGCGAACGGGCGACAGTATCTTAACTTCTCCAGCAATGATTACCTCGGCTTAAGTCAACACCCGCAGATTATTCGCGCCTGGCAACAGGCAGCGGCGCGTTTTGGCGTCGGCAGCGGCGGGTCGGGTCATATCAGCGGTTATTCCGTGGCGCACCAGGCGTTAGAGGAGGAACTGGCGCAATGGTTAGGATATCCACGCGCGCTGCTGTTTATCTCTGGCTTTGCGGCGAATCAGGCGGTCATTACCGCCTTAATGAAAAAAAATGACCGGATTGTGGCCGACAGGTTGAGTCATGCTTCCCTGCTGGAGGCCGCCAATCTGAGTCCGGCGCAGCTTCGCCGCTTTATCCATAACGATACGCAGCATCTGTCGCGTTTACTGCAATCGCCCTGCGTGGGCCAGCAACTGGTGGTGACAGAAGGTGTATACAGCATGGACGGCGACAGCGCGCCGCTGGCGGAAATCCAGCACATTGCCCGCAGGCATCATGCCTGGCTGTTGGTTGATGATGCGCACGGCATCGGCGTGACTGGCGATGAGGGGCGGGGCACCTGCTGGCAACGGGGGGTGAAGCCTGAGTTGCTGGTGGTGACTTTCGGTAAGGGGTTTGGCGTCAGCGGCGCAGCGGTGCTCTGCTCGGAAAGCGTCGCGGATTATCTGCTGCAATTTGCCCGTCATCTGGTTTACAGCACCAGTATGCCGCCCGCCCAGGCGCAGGCGTTAAGCGCCTCGCTGGCGGTGATCCGTAGCGATGAAGGTCGTGAACGACGCGAAAAACTCGCCGCTCTGGTTCAGCGCTTTCGGGCCGGCGTTAACGCGTCCCGATTTACGCTACTGAATGCCCATAGCGCCATCCAGCCGTTAATCGTGGGCGATAACAGCCGTACATTGCGCCTGGCGGAGGCGCTGCGTCAACAAGGATGCTGGGCGACGGCGATTCGTCCGCCGACGGTGCCTGTCGGTACGGCGCGCCTGCGCTTAACGTTAACGCAGGCGCATGAAGCGTGTGATATCGACCGTCTGCTGGAGGTTCTGCATGGCGCAGGTGAATAAGCAGGCTATTGCGGCGGCGTTTGGCCGGGCCGCATCGCAATATGAACAGCACGCCTCTTTGCAGCAACACAGCGCGGATGCGCTGCTGACGCTGTTGACAGGCCGCCAGTTTGCCAGTGTGTTGGACGCAGGCTGCGGCCCCGGACGTATGAGTCGTTACTGGCGAGAGCGGGGGAGCGAAGTAACCGCCCTGGATCTTTCTCTGCCGATGCTGCAACAGGCTCGCGATCGTCAGGCGGCGCATCACTATTTGCTGGCGGATATCGAAGCGATTCCCCATGACGCCGAAGTTTTTGACCTGGCCTGGAGCAACCTGGCGGTCCAGTGGTGTGGCGATTTACGCGATGCGTTGAGCGAGTTGTATCGGGTTGTACGGCCCGGCGGCGTGGTGGCGTTTACCACCTTGTGCCAGGGGTCGTTGCCGGAACTGCGTCAGGCATGGCAGGCCGTCGATAATCGCGCTCACGCGAATAGCTTTTTGCCGGAAGAGGCCATTGACCACGCGCTGCGCGGCTGGCGGGCGTCTCGTCATACTCAGGCGATGACATTGTGGTTTGAGGATGCCCTGAGCGCGATGCGCTCGCTTAAAGGCATTGGCGCCACCCATCTTCATGAAGGGCGGGAGTCGGATGTATTAACCCGCGCCCGGCTTAGACAGATTCAGTTGGCATGGCCGCAGCGGCAGGGGAAATATCCGCTGACGTACCATCTTTTTATGGGAGTGATTGAACGTGACTAAACGCTATTTTGTGACCGGTACTGATACTGAAGTGGGTAAAACGGTTGCCAGTTGCGCCTTATTGCAGGCCGCAACGCAGTTAGGTTATCAAACCGTAGGCTATAAGCCCGTCGCTTCCGGCAGCGAAATGACAACCGACGGGCTACGCAATAGCGATGCCCTGGCCTTGCAGCGTAACAGCAGCCTGCCGCAACCTTATTCCGCTATCAATCCTTATACTTTTGCCGAGCCTACTTCTCCCCACATCGCTAGCGCCGACGAAGGCCGGGCGATAGACGCGGCGGTGTTATCACGCGGATTACGAACGCTGGAGGCGCAGGCAGACTGGGTGTTGACAGAAGGGGCGGGCGGCTGGTTTACACCGCTCTCTGCCACGCTGACGTTTGCCGACTGGGTACAGACGGAGCAGCTGCCGGTGATTCTGGTTGTTGGCGTCAAGCTGGGCTGTATTAATCACGCCATGCTGACGGCGCTGGCGGTAGAACAGGCCGGATTACCACTTGTCGGATGGATAGCCAACGACATGCAGCCGCCAGGCGCGCGTCATGGTGAATATCTCGCGACGCTTCGCCGCGTCATACCGGCCCCGCTGTTAGGGGAAATCCCGTGGCTGGGCATTTCTCCATCGCAGGCGGCGACAGGACAGTATCTGGACCTCAGCCCCCTGGAACGCGCCTGACCGCGCTTAAAAACCGCCTTCTTGCAGGATCTGACGATCCTGCTGTTCTTTCGCCAGACCCTCCTGACGTCGCCATGCTAAAAATGTGCAAAATGTGAGCGTCTACGCCTCAATTTTTCCCTTCTCGTTAGCCAATAATCTGCCAAAAATAGCGATAATTTTTTTTTATCGCCCGGCGAAAACGTCAAGGGCTGATTTTGCCAGGCGGCAGGGGATACGGGCTGGAAGCAGTTATCCACTATTCCTGTGGATAACCTTGTGTATTAGAGTTAGAAAACACAACGTAAGCGAGAGGCGACGCGGCCTGCGACTAAATTGGCGCGAAAGACGGCTTGAGAAAATATCCCTTTTCAGACAGCAAGTTATATAAAATCAATGGTTGTAAAGGAAGGGGGATACGTTGACATAAAACTTTCATCATCCGACTTGACAAATGTTAAAAAAGACTCTGGTCTGGGGATAACCAGCACACTGCTGGAATTTTACCCCGCGACTGTCTATGTTTTACCTCTAAATAGCGTGGGGCATCTGCCGATAGCCATTATACACTGGAGTGTTACTGTTTTTTCATCCAGTATTTTTTATTGGCAATATTCACCGTCGAGAGTAAAATTACATCCCTGCCCGCTCACTCCTTCAGGTAGCCGCTCATGAGTAAACCGTTCAAACTGAATTCCGCTTTTAAACCTTCTGGCGATCAGCCGGACGCTATACGTCGTCTGGAAGAGGGGCTGGAGGACGGGCTGGCGCATCAGACGTTATTGGGCGTGACCGGCTCCGGGAAGACATTCACCATTGCCAACGTCATTGCGGACTTGCAGCGGCCAACGATGGTGCTTGCGCCCAATAAAACCCTGGCGGCGCAGCTCTACGGCGAAATGAAAGAGTTTTTCCCGGAAAACGCGGTCGAGTATTTCGTCTCCTACTATGACTACTATCAGCCGGAAGCGTATGTGCCAAGCTCGGATACGTTTATCGAAAAAGACGCTTCGGTAAACGAACATATTGAGCAAATGCGGTTGTCGGCAACGAAAGCGTTGCTTGAGCGACGCGATGTCGTGGTGGTGGCTTCCGTGTCCGCGATTTACGGTCTGGGCGATCCGGATCTCTACCTGAAAATGATGCTGCATCTGACGGTGGGAATGCTGATTGACCAGCGCGCGATTTTGCGTCGGCTGGCGGAATTGCAATACACCCGTAACGATCAAGCTTTTCAGCGTGGTACCTTTCGCGTGCGCGGCGAAGTGATCGACATCTTCCCGGCTGAATCTGACGACATCGCGCTACGCGTTGAGCTGTTTGATGAAGAAGTGGAACGCCTGTCGCTGTTCGACCCGTTAACCGGGCAGGTAGAGTCAACGGTGCCACGTTATACTATCTATCCCAAAACGCACTACGTAACGCCGCGCGAGCGTATTCTGCAGGCGATGGAAGAGATAAAAGATGAGCTGGCGGACAGGCGTAAGGTCTTGCTGGCGAATAATAAGCTGCTCGAAGAGCAGCGATTAAGCCAGCGCACGCAGTTCGATTTAGAGATGATGAACGAGCTGGGCTACTGCTCAGGCATTGAAAACTATTCCCGCTTTCTGTCGGGCCGCGGGCCGGGCGAACCGCCGCCAACCTTGTTCGATTATCTGCCCGCCGACGGACTGCTGGTGGTGGATGAGTCTCATGTCACCATCCCGCAGATAGGCGGCATGTACCGCGGCGACCGGGCGCGCAAAGAGACGCTGGTCGAGTATGGCTTCCGTCTGCCTTCGGCGCTGGATAACCGTCCGCTGAAGTTTGAGGAGTTTGAAGCCTTAGCGCCGCAAACTATCTATGTTTCCGCCACGCCCGGCAACTATGAGCTGGAAAAATCTGGTGATGAGGTGGTGGATCAGGTCGTGCGACCGACCGGGCTGCTGGACCCGATTATTGAAGTGCGTCCGGTGGCGACCCAGGTGGACGATCTGCTGTCCGAAATTCGTCAGCGTGCGGCCATTAATGAGCGTGTCCTTGTCACTACGCTTACCAAACGGATGGCGGAAGATTTGACCGAATATCTGGAAGAGCACGGCGAGCGCGTGCGTTACCTGCACTCAGATATTGATACCGTGGAGCGCATGGAAATCATCCGCGATTTGCGTCTGGGCGAGTTTGACGTTCTGGTGGGGATTAACCTGCTGCGCGAAGGGCTGGATATGCCGGAAGTCTCGCTGGTGGCGATTCTGGACGCCGATAAAGAGGGCTTCCTGCGCTCCGAGCGCTCCCTGATTCAGACCATAGGGCGCGCGGCGCGTAACGTTAACGGTAAAGCGATTCTGTATGGCGATAAAATCACGCCGTCGATGGCGAAGGCGATTGGCGAAACCGAGCGACGTCGCGAGAAGCAGCAGAAGTACAACGAAGAGCACGGTATCACTCCGCAGGGGCTGAACAAAAAAGTGGTCGACATCCTGGCGCTGGGGCAGAACATTGCGAAAACCAAAGCGAAGGGGAAAGGCAAGGGCCGTTCTACGGCAAAAGCCGGAATTGTCGAACTGGATATGACGCCGAAAGCGTTGCAGCAGAAAATTCATGAACTGGAAGGGCAAATGATGCAGCACGCGCAAAATCTGGAGTTTGAAGAAGCCGCGCAAATTCGCGACCAGTTGCACCAGTTACGCGAGTTGTTTATCGCGGCGTCCTGACAATGTGTCGATCTCCAGCGAGTCATCGTTACCATGGCTCGCTTTTGAGAATTTCAGTGCAATAGTAAGGGCTAAGTCAGTCAGGAATGAAAAACAGTGACAAGCTTTGACTAACGGGATTGTCGAAAAACTCAAAACATCAATGGGGTAGCTAGTTTAATCACAACTGAAGAAAATTAGCGTTGAGGCTGAACCCAACGCTAATTTTCCCTCTCTCCTCGGCTATGAAAAAAACGCCCCGTATTATCGGTATAGCTATCCTCATGATCGTCATTTTAATCTTATATGAGTTCGTTGAAAGCGTGTCATGGCAACAGATTACATCATTCTACTTAAAAAAGAGGTGATGGAAGCGCGAGCATCTATAAGTCAAGCGCTGCAAATACTGAATGATTTGTCCGAAATAATGACGACTGTGACCTCTTATTTAAAGTTGAGAATATCCTTATCTGTTACTTTAGGTTACGTTCAGATCAGGTAGGGAAAATATGTTTAATATTACTAATATACAATCTACGGCAAGGCATCAAAGTATTAGCAATGAGGCCTCAACAGAGGTGCCTTTAAAAGAAGAGATATGGAATAAAATAAGTGCCTTTTTCTCTTCAGAACATCAGGTTGAAGCACAAAACTGCATCGCTTATCTTTGTCATCCACCTGAAACCGCCTCGCCAGAAGAGATCAAAAGCAAGTTTGAATGTTTAAGGATGTTAGCTTTCCCGGCGTATGCGGATAATATTCAGTATAGTAGAGGAGGGGCAGACCAATACTGTATTTTGAGTGAAAATAGTCAGGAAATTCTGTCTATAGTTTTTAATACAGAGGGCTATACCGTTGAGGGAGGGGGAAAGTCAGTCACCTATACCCGTGTGACAGAAAGCGAGCAGGCGAGTAGCGCTTCCGGCTCCAAAGATGCTGTGAATTATGAGTTAATCTGGTCTGAGTGGGTAAAAGAGGCGCCAGCGAAAGAGGCAGCAAATCGTGAAGAAGCCGTACAACGGATGCGTGACTGCCTGAAAAATAATAAGACGGAACTTCGTCTGAAAATATTAGGACTTACCACTATACCTGCCTGTATTCCTGAGCAGATAACTACTCTGATACTCGATAACAATGAACTGAAAAGTTTGCCGGAAAATTTACAGGGAAATATAAAGACCCTGTATGCCAACAGTAATCAGCTAACCAGTATCCCTGCCACGTTACCGGATACCATACAGGAAATGGAGCTGAGCATTAACCGTATTACTGAATTGCCGGAACGTTTGCCTTCAGCGCTTCAATCGCTGGATCTTTTCCATAATAAAATTAGTTGCTTACCTGAAAATCTACCTGAGGAACTTCGGTACCTGAGCGTTTATGATAACAGCATAAGGACACTGCCAGCACATCTTCCGTCAGGGATTACCCATTTGAATGTGCAGAGTAATTCGTTAACCGCTTTGCCTGAAACATTGCCGCCGGGCCTGAAGACTCTGGAGGCCGGCGAAAATGCCTTAACCAGTCTACCCGCATCGTTACCACCAGAATTACAGGTCCTGGATGTAAGTAAAAATCAGATTACGGTTCTGCCTGAAACACTACCTCCCACGATAACAACGCTGGATGTTTCCCGTAACGCATTGACTAATCTACCGGAAAACCTCCCGGCGGCATTACAAATAATGCAGGCCTCTCGCAATAACCTGGTCCGTCTCCCGGAGTCGTTACCCCATTTTCGTGGTGAAGGACCTCAACCTACAAGAATAATCGTAGAATATAATCCTTTTTCAGAACGAACAATACAGAATATGCAGCGGCTAATGTCCTCTGTAGATTATCAGGGACCCCGGGTATTGTTTGCCATGGGCGACTTTTCAATTGTTCGGGTAACTCGACCACTGCATCAAGCTGTCCAGGGGTGGCTAACCAGTCTCGAGGAGGAAGACGTCAACCAATGGCGGGCGTTTGAGGCAGAGGCAAACGCGGCGGCTTTCAGCGGATTCCTGGACTATCTTGGTGATACGCAGAATACCCGACACCCGGATTTTAAGGAACAAGTCTCCGCCTGGCTAATGCGCCTGGCTGAAGATAGCGCACTAAGAGAAACCGTATTTATTATAGCGATGAATGCAACGATAAGCTGTGAAGATCGGGTCACACTGGCATACCACCAAATGCAGGAAGCGACGTTGGTTCATGATGCTGAAAGAGGCGCCTTTGATAGCCACTTAGCGGAACTGATTATGGCGGGGCGTGAAATCTTTCGGCTGGAGCAAATAGAATCGCTCGCCAGAGAAAAGGTAAAACGGCTGTTTTTTATTGACGAAGTCGAAGTATTTCTGGGGTTTCAGAATCAGTTACGAGAGTCGCTGTCGCTGACAACAATGACCCGGGATATGCGATTTTATAACGTTTCGGGTATCACTGAGTCTGACCTGGACGAGGCGGAAATAAGGATAAAAATGGCTGAAAATAGGGATTTTCACAAATGGTTTGCGCTGTGGGGGCCGTGGCATAAAGTGCTGGAGCGCATAGCGCCAGAAGAGTGGCGTGAAATGATGGCTAAAAGGGATGAGTGTATTGAAACGGATGAGTATCAGAGCCGGGTCAATGCTGAACTGGAAGATTTAAGAATAGCAGACGACTCTGACGCAGAGCGTACTACTGAGGTACAGATGGATGCAGAGCGTGCTATTGGGATAAAAATAATGGAAGAGATCAATCAGACCCTCTTTACTGAGATCATGGAGAATATATTGCTGAAAAAAGAGTTGAGCTCGCTCATGAGCGCCTACTGGCGATAGCTGAACGTAGTTTATCAGAAGGGGGAGAGAGCCTGTTTACCCTTCGGTGTAAACAGGCTTCTGATAAGCGCAGCGTCGTCGGTAAATGGGCTTAACCCAACGCCTGTAGCGCTTTTTCCAGCGCATTGTGTAGTAACTGACGATCGTGGCGATAGGGGATATCGCTGGCCTCCAGCACTTCCTGAATCACCAGCCGATCGTTCACCGCACTGACGTCAACTTGCGGTCCAACCACCACCGCGTCAATGACTTTTTTGCCAATATATTGCTCCATCATTGCCAGCTTATCGACCAGCGTTAAACTGGCGGCGGGCAGACTCAGTTCGCGACCCAGATTGCCGATATACACCATTGGCGCCGGGGTGCGCCGCAGCGCCTGCGCCAGTTCATCCAGCAGCAGGCAAGGCATCAGGCTGGTATAAAAACTGCCAGGGCCAATCAGAATCAGATCCGCGTCATTAATGGCCTGTACCGCTTCCCGCGTCGCCGGAACGTTTGGCGTTAACATGATCTCCTGCGGAGGAGTCGCTAACTGATCGATATTCACCTCGCCATAAATCTCATGCCCCTGATCGTCAATCGCCATCAGATCTACCGGTAGCTCCGACATCGGGATCAGTTGCGCGTCCACTTTAAGCAGATTACGAATTAAATTAATCGCTTCCAGAGGCCGCACGCTCAGGTGATCTAACGCCTTTAACATCAAATTTCCGAGGTTATGACCAGAAAGTTCGCCATTACCGCCAAAACGGTACTCAAACATAGCGGATGCGACGCTGGGTTCGGTAATTAACTGATTCAGGCAGTTGCGCATATCGCCCCAGGCGATCCCGCCTTCCGAGCGGCGAATACGGCCAGTTGACCCCCCGTTATCTGTGGTAGTCACAATGCCGGTCAGGCGCGAACCTAATGAAGAAAGCGAGGAGAGGACGCGTCCTAATCCATGCCCTCCGCCGAGGGCAACGACACGATCAAGGTCAGCCAGCGTACGATTGCGCATAAAAATTCCTGAAGTCAAATAAGCAGCGCTACAGTAGCGCAAGTCGCGGGTTTTCAGCAATTAGCCGACCGGCTAAAAGACAATTAATTATTCCCGACTACCCCTTTATAGCGAGGGCGTTACCACGGCTAAATGATATATATCAATGTAAAAGTGTGATTTTCACGTATTCTGTCGCTAAATAGCACGATCATATCGCTATGTATATGTTTATATAGCGAAAGCGTGATGGCGAAATTGTCATTTACACGCTAGTATCGGCGTAACCACAGTAAACACTCTAGCCTCTGCACCTGGGTCATTTTTGATATGGTGCTTTGGCCGTGACAACGTTTAACGTTTGCCACCAGGGCGCAGGAAGAAATGACTCCGCCTCCCGTATTTGGAAAGGTGTACATGGCTTCACAACTTACCGATGCTTTCGCGCGTAAGTTTTACTACTTGCGTTTGTCGATTACCGATGTGTGTAACTTTCGTTGCACCTACTGTCTGCCGGATGGCTACAAACCTGGCGGCGTCACTAACAACGGTTTCCTTACCGTCGATGAAATTCGTCGCGTTACGCGCGCTTTTGCCAGTCTTGGCACGGAGAAGGTGCGTCTTACCGGCGGCGAGCCTTCATTACGCCGCGATTTTACCGACATCATTGCCGCCGTGGGTGAAAATGATGCTATTCGCCAGATCGCGGTGACCACTAACGGTTATCGACTGGCGCGCGATGCCGCGAACTGGCGCGAAGCGGGGCTGACGGGCGTCAATGTTAGCGTGGATAGTCTGGATGCGCGTCAGTTCCATGCGATTACCGGTCAGGACAAATTCCGCCAGGTGATGGCGGGCATCGATGCCGCCTTTGACGCCGGTTTCGAAAAGGTGAAAGTCAACACCGTGCTGATGCGCGACGTGAATCACCATCAGTTGGATACCTTCCTTGCCTGGATTCAGCCTCGCCCCATTCAGCTACGCTTCATTGAACTTATGGAGACGGGCGAGGGGAGCGATCTCTTCCGCAAACATCATATTTCGGGTCAGGTATTACGCGACGAGCTGATTAAGCGCGGTTGGATCCACCAGCTCCGCCAGCGCAGCGATGGCCCGGCGCAGGTTTTTTGTCATCCCGATTACGCCGGTGAGATCGGCCTCATTATGCCGTATGAAAAAGATTTCTGCGCCACCTGTAACCGCCTGCGTGTTTCGTCCGTCGGTAAGCTGCATTTATGTCTGTTTGGCGACGGCGGCGTGAGTTTACGCGACCTGTTACAGGATGACGCGCAGCAATACGCGCTTGAGGAACGTATTTCCGACGCGTTGCGGGAGAAAAAGCAGACCCACTTTCTTCACCAGAGCAATACTGGTATTACGCAAAATTTATCTTACATTGGCGGTTAATCCTTAATAAGGAGATTTCAGATGAGTCAGGTCAGCGCTGAATTTATCCCGACCCGCATCGCTATTCTTACTGTTTCCAGCCGACGCGGCGAAGAAGACGACACCTCCGGTCATTATCTGCGTGATTCGGCGCAGGAGGCCGGGCATGAAGTGGTGGCGAAAGCCATCGTTAAAGAGAACCGTTACGCGATTCGCGCCCAGGTTTCCGCCTGGATCGCCAGTGATGAGGTGCAGGTCGTATTGATAACTGGTGGGACCGGTTTGACCGAAGGCGATCAGGCGCCGGAAGCGCTGTTGCCGCTGTTCGATCGTGAAGTGGAAGGATTTGGCGAAGTGTTTCGCATGCTCTCGTTTGAAGAGATCGGTACCGCAACTCTGCAGTCGCGCGCGGTAGCTGGCGTGGCGAATAACACCTTGATTTTCGCCATGCCGGGCTCCACAAAAGCGTGCAGAACCGCATGGGAGAATATCATTGCCCCGCAGCTGGATGCCCGTACACGCCCATGTAATTTTCACCCTCATTTAAAGAAATAACGATGTCGCAATTAACCCATATAAACGCCGCAGGCGAAGCGCACATGGTGGACGTTTCCGCGAAAGCGGAAACCGTTCGTGAAGCGCGTGCGGAAGCATTCGTTACCATGCGTAGTGAAACGCTGGCGATGATTGTTGATGGCAAACACCACAAGGGCGATGTTTTCGCGACTGCCCGTATTGCCGGTATTCAGGCCGCTAAACGCACCTGGGAGCTGATCCCGCTGTGCCACCCGCTACTGCTAAGTAAAGTGGAGATTCAGCTTCAGGCCGAGCCGGAGCATAACCGTGTACGTATTGAGTCTCTGTGCCGTCTGACCGGTAAAACCGGCGTCGAAATGGAAGCATTAACCGCGGCGTCCGTCGCGGCGTTAACCATCTACGACATGTGCAAAGCGGTACAAAAAGATATGGTAATTGGTCCGGTGCGTCTGCTGGCGAAAAGCGGCGGCAAATCGGGGGATTTTAAGGTGGATGCGCATGATTAAAGTGCTTTTCTTCGCCCAGGTTCGCGAGCTTACAGGAACTGATGCGCTGGATCTTCCAGCAGATTTTTCCACCGTTGAGTCGCTGCGACAGCATCTGGCGACAAAGAGCGATCGTTGGGCGCTGGCGCTGGAAGACGGCAAGCTGTTGGCGGCGGTCAACCAGACGCTGGTAAGTTTTGACCATCCGCTGACGGCGGGCGATGAAGTGGCGTTTTTCCCGCCAGTCACGGGGGGCTAACATGCGCGAAACGCGAATTGTAGTCGGCCCTGCGCCGTTTAGCGTCGGGGAGGAATATTCCTGGCTGGCGGCGCGCGACGAAGACGGCGCGGTCGTCACCTTTACCGGAAAAGTGCGCAATCATAACCTGGGCGATAGCGTTAAGGCGCTGACGCTGGAGCATTATCCCGGCATGACTGAGAAAGCTCTGGCCGAGATCGTCGCAAAGGCGCGTTCCCGCTGGCCGCTGGGGCGGGTCACGGTGATTCATCGCGTTGGCGAATTATGGCCGGGCGATGAGATTGTGTTTGTCGGCGTCACCAGCGCGCACCGCAGTAGCGCGTTCGACGCCGGTCAGTTCATTATGGATTATCTGAAAACCCGTGCACCGTTCTGGAAGCGTGAAGCCACGCCGGAAGGCGATCGCTGGGTCGAAGCGCGCGACAGCGACCAGCAGTCGGCGAAACGTTGGTAGCAGAATGTGATACGCTTTAGGGTATCATTTCCACACAGGAGTTCATCATGGACAGATTTCCACGATCTGATTCAATAGTGCAGGCGCGGTCCGGCCTGCAGACCTATATGGCGCAAGTGTATGGCTGGATGACGGTCGGACTGTTACTGACCGCGTTTATCGCGTGGTATGCGGCTAATACGCCAGCCGTCATGATGTTTGTCTTTTCCAGTAAGATCACCTTCTTTGGCTTAATTATTGCCCAGCTTGCGCTGGTGTTTGTTCTGTCGGGACTGGTGCATAAACTTAGCGCCGGAATGGCGACGACGCTGTTTATGCTCTATTCGGCGCTAACCGGATTGACGTTATCCAGTATTTTTATCGTTTACACCTACTCCTCTATCGCCAGCACGTTTGTGGTGACGGGGGGAATGTTTGGCGCCATGAGCCTGTACGGGTACACCACTAAACGCGATCTTAGCGGTTTCGGCAACATGCTGTTTATGGCGCTTATTGGTATCGTTCTGGCGTCGCTGGTCAATTTCTGGCTGAAGAGTGAAGCGCTGATGTGGGCGGTAACCTATATCGGGGTGGTGGTGTTTGTCGGTCTGACCGCCTATGACACGCAGAAACTGAAAAATATCGGCGAGCAAATAGATACCCGCGATAGCGCTAATCTGCGTAAATATTCGATTCTCGGCGCGTTAACGCTGTACCTGGACTTTATCAACCTGTTCCTGATGTTACTGCGTATTTTTGGTAATCGCCGCTAATTATAGCGATCTCTTAAAATCCTGGCCCTGCGCCAGGATTTTTTTTAGGACTTTATTTAGGGCGAAACAGCATAAATATCTTAGAAATGTTTTCCTGCGCTTGCCATTCTTATCACCGTGATCATGTGAAGAGTGATAAATGACAAGTGGGACCTCTGGCTGCAATACGTATACGACAAATAGCATTTATTCCCGCGACAATGTTATCCCTTACCTATTGGTATACTGCGTTGGGACTATGGTGTACCGCCGGCATTATATGGTTAACGTTGTATAGTCATTTTTTAATAACCCACGTTCAACCTGTTGTTGTTTTGTGGATATCAGCACTTTTGCCTGGCCTGGGGTATGGGGCCATTACCTGTCTTTCCCGCTTTGGCACTGTTGTCGCAACGTTGATATATATTGCCATCATTACGCTTACCGGCGTGTCATTAGCTTACCTTTTCTCAGGTGGCGCGACCATTTTCGTGATTGTTGGAATCATGTTTAGTCTTAATGCCTTATTTATTTTCTACCTGAATATCAGTTCTGGTCTATTCAGGCCGTTAATTTTTATGGCGGTAAGCGGGATCATCGCTGCGATAGTTGTCAATAGCCTGGTGGCCAGTAGCACTCTGGTCTGGATAGTCAGTGTGCTGACGGTATTGGTATGGACATTGATTACAGCACTAGAAAAATCGACACTTCATGGTTATGCCCGCATGTTATATCACAGCGAGTTTTCATCGCTGCCTCGTTGCGCTTTATTTGGCGCGCTGACGCTTTACCTTGGCATTATTAATGCTGTGGTTACGCTGTGTCGTTATATCATTTTGATGATTCTGGAAATACTATTATCTTTCAGGCCGTAGGCGTTGCAGGTTTTTTATTCAGGTTGGTGATGATGGGTATAATGAGTAAATTATGTGGCAAACAATTTTGGTTAGCGTTTTGTGAAGCTAAAGACGTCACTCGCGCCATTAAAAATGGCGGCGAGGATTTTAATAAGAAATGCCCACCAGCGCTGATTTCTCATTTCATTACCGGATTGTCATGGGAACATTCATTACCCAATCCTGCGCCTGTTTGCGCGTTTAGTTTTATGCTTCTTGTGGGAGGTGTGTGTAGTGCGCATTTTGCTTTCGATAAGTTTATCCTGTATTGGCCGCTAAATATAATCATTTATTTTGGCAGTGCTATAGGTATGATGCTATGTGTTATGGCTGAGGTATGGCTTATTGCCAAGGGTTTTATCCTGGGGTTGCGCCTCTGCGTTTTACTGTTTTTATTAAATATTATGCTCTGCGGTACTGGATTATTTGACGTGTTGTGCCATCAAAATAGCGAACTAAAGAGTGATCTTGTTATCGCGATTATTATGGTTGTGCTTTGCCGCTGGGTGATGAATGGCGAAACGTTTACGATGATGATTCGTTTCTGCCTGGGGCGTCGATTAGTGCGAGTCGCATTACAAAAATATCTCACCTCACAGACAAGGAAATGATAAGCCCATGAACCTGATGACGTGGCTAACAGGAAAAACACTGGCGGAGCTGGTGAAAAAAGGGCAGTTGATCCCGCCAGAAATTAAGTTACCTGTGTATCCGGCCAGCCACTACAAAAAAAACTGGTATGAACAAGGTATTCCTCACGGAGGTGTTATTGGGCTTACGGCGATCATGATGACGATGACATGGATCGTCAGTATAAACATGGTTATTGCGCAGTTTGAGCTGCACAATAAAAAGCATCTGGAGCTGGTCTTCTTCCTGGCCGTGGGCTATATCGCTTTTCTTACCCCGTCAAATCAGCTCCTGCTTAAAGGAAGAATGAGCGGGGTCATTATTTACCGCTATGCGTTATTGCTGGCCATTATTTCCGTTACGTTGGCAACGTTCTGTACCCTGTCATCAGTATTCATGGGCGAGTTTCACGAAGTGCTCCTGCTGCTGTTTAGCTGGTCATTGCTGCTTTTTTCCCGCTTACAGATGAATACGTCTTTTTTCTCAGCATATGTTTATTTTTACCGGATAAAACGCGTTGTGCTGGAAAGCGAAAACGCGTCTGCTTAAATTCATTTCGCCATCGCCCGCTCGTTTTTCGCCCGCAACTTCTTCGCCCGGCTCTCCAGGATCAGATAGCACACCAGCGCCAGCAACAGGGGAATAAAATAGTAAAGCACGCGGTATGCGAGCAGGGCGGCGATAATCGTGCCTTGCGACGTATGTTCGCCCGCCAGCAACGCAAGGAATACGGCCTCCAGCACGCCGATGCCTGCCGGAATATGCACGATGACGCCCGCGATACTGCTCACCAGCAGTACGCCCAGCACAAAGAAATAGTTCACATCCTGACCCATCAGCAGCCAGATGATGGCGCCCATCGCCATCCAGTTCGCGCTGGAGATCGCCATCTGCGCCAGCGCGAATTTCCATGACGGCAGCACCAGTTTCTGTCCTTTAATCGTCATATGCCGCCGCTTCGCAAAGGCGCAAAACCACAGATAGACCGCGATAATCAACAATAAAACGATACCGAGAATTCGTAGCGTGCCTTCATCGATATACCAGTGGTCGGGAAGCTGGACAATGCCGAAGGTAAAAATGATGCCGCCAAGCAGAATATAGCCCAGCCAGTTAGTGGTAATGCTGAGTGAGAAAATGCGCGTGATAGTACTGCCGGGCAACCCGAGGCGAGAGTATAGTCGGTAACGCATCCCGATCCCGCCGACCCAGGTGCTGAGCGTCAGGTTAAAGGCATAGCAGACGAACGATACCAACATCACCTGTCGCTTCGCCAGTTTATGGCCGCAATAAAGCCGTCCAAGCAGGTCGTAGCAGCCGTACAGAAGATAGCTAACGATCACCAGTCCCACAGCGCTTAAAAGCGCCGTGCGGTTATAGTCGCGGATGACGGTCCAGACATCGCCCCAGTCGACCTTTTTAGCATAAACCACCAGCAGAACGACGACCGCAATAAAAAACAGCCAGGTCAGCACTTTTTTAGCCAGCCGCCAGCGCGGATGCGATTTAGCCATTAGGGCTTCACTCCTGTATTTTCTGGATCAACGCGATCCTGGGTTTCCATTTCTGGCTGGGCAGGCGGGGGAACCTGCGCCAGATGCGGGGTATGCGCCGGTAGCCAGCCGACCAGCGCCGGGAAATGACGTAAAAAGTGGAACGCCAGCACGCTTTTGGTCAGGTTCCACCAGGTGCGTTTCGGCAGCATAGACTCATCGACCTGCTTACAATCATTCACGATGATGCCTTGTAAGTTATCGCGTAGGGTCTGGTTAAAAGTACGATCGTGAATGATCAGGTTAGCTTCAAGGTTAAGCGACAGGCTGAGCGGATCGAGATTACTCGACCCTACCGTGGCCCAGTGATCGTCCATCAGCGCCACTTTGCCATGCAGCGGACGGCGTCGGTATTCATAAACCTGCACGCCGCCCTTCACCAGATAGTTATAGAGCAACCGCGCGCCGACTTTGACTATCGGCATGTCTGGTTCCCCCTGGACAATCAGTTTTACGCTCACGCCACGGCGGGCGGCTTTACGCATTGCGTGGAGCAAGCGATAGCCGGGGAAAAAATAGGCGTTAGCGATAATCACTTCACGCTTTGCCTGGGTCAGCATTTTCAGATAATGACGTTCGATATCGTCGCGGTGTTCTTCATTATCCCGCCAGACAAACAGCGCCTGCGCTTCGCCGGGGTGGCGATTTTCTTCAGCCTGATGATGGCGCTTCCACCAGCGGCGCGCGGGGCTTTGCCCCGGCAGATTCTCGACTTCGAATTGCAGGATATCGGCCACAACAGGCCCTTCGACCCGTACCGCGTAGTCTTGTTTCGCCTGCGGGCCGTAATCCGACATATGTTCGGCGGAGTAGTTAATGCCGCCGACAAAGGCAATACGATCATCAATCACCACAATTTTGCGGTGCATTCGGCGGAAGATATTGGTTCGCAACCCCAGTAGACGCGGGCGGGGGTCGTAATAGCGGAAAATCACGCCCGCCGAGGTTAATTCGCCGACAAACGCGTCGCTGAGATCGGGAGAGCCGTAGCCGTCGAGTAATACTTCGGCTTTTACGCCGCGCTGTGCGGCTTTTAGCAGAGCGGCATGGAGTTTTTTACCCACCTCATCTTCAAACAAGATAAAGGTTTCCAGAATGATTTTTTGCTGTGCCTGAGCGATAGCCTCAAACACGGCAGGATAGAACTGGTCGCCGTTTTCCAGTAGCTGAATTTGATTACCTTCACGCCAGCCGCATTTCATAGATGGATCTCCGCGCTAAGGGGGGCATGGTCTGATAAATGTCGCCAGTTCCGCAGCGGTAGCGCCGTAGGAGAACTGGCGTTCGCATTCTTGACGTAAATACGATCGAGTCGCAGCAGCGGCATACTCACCGGGAATGTGCGCGCCGGTCGGCCATGGGCACGGGTGAATATCTCCTCCAGCCCGGCCGCGTTTAACGGCGGGCCGGCCTTTTGCCGCCAGTCATTAAAGTCTCCGGCCACCAGCACCGGTTCTGATTCCGGCAAGGCATTCACCCATCCCGCCAGCATGGTTAACTGCGCCTGGCGGTGGCTCTCCCGCAGGCCGAGATGTACGCACATGACGTGGATAGGGCGGTTGAGCATGGGCGGCGTAATGCGGCAATAGAGCACGCCGCGTTTTTCGCTACCGCCGACCGAGACGTCGCGATTTTCATAATGTTCAATGGGATAGCGAGAAAGAACCGCGTTACCGTGGTGGCCTTCCGGATAGACCGCATTGCGGCCATAGGCGAAATCGCTCCACATGGTGTCGGCCAAAAATTCATAGTGGGTAGTGTCCGGCCAGTTTTCGATATGCAGCGGATGTACTTCATGCGCGCCCATCACTTCTTGCAGACAGACGATATCGGCGCCGACCGTTCTGACAGCGTCGCGCAGCTCCGGCAGGATGAAGCGTTTATTAAAGGCGGTAAAACCTTTGTGCGTATTAATTGTGAGCACTTTGAATGAAAAATTTCGCGTGTGTTGAGTCATTTTCTTCCTGTCCGCGTCACTATCCTGATTGAAATAGTGTAGTCGTCGTCACAAAAAGATGCGGTCTTACGGAATTTTCCGTAAAGTTCGGTACTCTGAATAATGAGAGAAAAATGCTTCAGGAGAAAAGCCATGAAGTGGCAACAACGCGTTCGTGTCGCAACCGGCCTCGGTTGTTGGCAGATTATGTTGCATTTACTGGTAGTGGCGATGCTGGTAATAGGCTGGATGAGCGGCACATTAGTGCGCGTCGGCCTGGGATTATGCGTGCTTTATGGCGTGACGGTACTGCTGATGCTGGCGTTGCAGCGCCATCATGAGCAACGCTGGCGCGATGTGGCGGATGTGCTGGAAGAGCTGACTACCACCTGGTACTTCGGCACCGCACTGATTGTCCTCTGGCTGCTATCCCGCGTATTGCAAAACAATGTCTTACTGGCGCTGGCGGGGCTGGCTATCCTGGCCGGGCCCGCCGTGGTCTCGCTACTGGCGAAAGATAAAAAGCTACATCACTTTGCGTCTAAACATCGCATACGCCGCTGAACCCGTGGTGGCCGCTATCACCAGTAGCGGCCACAAACTTCCCCAGACAATCCCCAGACTCGCATCCTTAAGATAAATTTGCTTGGTAATATCAGTAAAGTGGCGGATAGGATTTATCCACGTCAGGTTTTGCAGCCAGACTGGCATATTTTCCACCGGCGAGACATAACCCGAGAGCAAAATCGCCGGCATCATAAAGACAAAGACGCCGATAAACGCCTGCTGTTGCGTGGCGCAAAGCGATGATATCAGCAAGCCAAAGCCTACCAGCGACAGCCCGTAAATCACCATCGTGAAATAAAACAGCGCTAACGAACCGGCGAAGGGAATTTGGTATGCCCAAATGCCGATAGCAAGCACGATCGTGGCCTGGAAGGTCGCGACAATCAGCGCCGGCACCGCTTTACCAACGAAAATCTGCCAGGTGGTGAGCGGAGAGACCAGCAGCTGATCCAGAGTGCCTTGTTCACGCTCGCGGGCGACGGACAGCGAAGTGACGATCATCACGCCGATAGTGGTGATCATGGCGATCAGCGAGGGCACCACAAACCACTTGTAGTCCAGATTCGGGTTATACCAGTTGCGTACCACCAGTTCGCTATTGTTGGGCTTTGGCTTGCCGTCCATCAGTGTCTGCTGATACTCCTTGACGATCTGTTGCAGATAATTGGCGGCAATTTGCGCGCTGTTGGAGTTACGTCCATCAAGAATGAGTTGCATCGGCGCAGGCTGGAAGGTATCCAGATTCCGCGAGAAATCCGCCGGGAAGCGTACCAGCAGCAGCGCTTTTTGCGTATCGATAGTCGGCTGGATCTCCTGCGGACTGTTCAGCAATAGCACATGGGTAAACGCTTTCGCGCGGGCAAAACGCTGGGTAAGTTCTACCGAATGTTTGCCGTTATCTTCGTTATAGATGGCGATAGTCGCGTTAGTGACTTCAAGCGTCGCGGCGAACGGAAACAGTATGACCTGAATCAGCACCGGCAGAATCAGGATCGCGCGCGTTTGCGGTTCGCGTAAAAGCGATTGCAGTTCTTTGCGAATTAACGTCCATAAACGATGAAACATGTCCGTCCTCTCAGTCCAGTTTGTAGGCCTGATAAGCAAAGCGCATCAGGCATAATGCCGGATGGCGGCGTGAACGCCTTATCCGGCCTACGACGACAATTATCCATACACATATTTAATCCAGCCGTCGTTTGGTTTTTAGCCACGTCAGGCCAATAAACATCACCGCCGAGGCGATTAAAAACAGTACGTTAACGCCTAACACGACCGGAATATTGCCGGCCAGAAACAGACTTTGCAGGGTGCTAACAAAATAGCGCGCCGGAATAATATAGGTCACCGCGCGGATCACCGCAGGCATACTGTCTATCTGGAAGATAAATCCGGACAGCATAATCGAGGGTAAAAAGGCGGCGTTCAGCGCCACCTGCGCGGCGTTAAACTGGTTGCGAGTGATGGTGGAAATCAACAGCCCCATCCCCAGCGTACTCAGTAAAAACAGACTGGTGATGATAAACAGAATCACCAGCGAACCGCGATACGGCACGCCGAGAATAAACACCGATACCAGCATACAGAGCAGCATCGCCAGCATACCGAGAAAGTAATAGGGAATAAGCTTACACAGCAGCAGTTCAACACGCGTCACTTCGGTTGAGAGCAGCGCCTCCATCGTGCCGCGCTCCCATTCGCGGGCAACGACCAGCGAGGTGAGGATTGCGCCAATTACCGTCATGATAATGGTCACCGCCCCGGGAATGATAAAATGCTGACTGATCGCCGCCGGGTTAAACCAGTAGCGCGTCTGGACGTCGATGAGCGGTTCAAAGGTGTCGCCGCGATCTTCCGCGCGCTGCTGTTGCCAGATTTGCCAGATGCCTTCCACATAACCCTGAACGAAGTTGGCGGTGTTTGGCTCGCTGCCGTCGGTAATCACCTGAATCGGCGCGCTGTCACCGTCGCGCGCCATTTGCTGCGCGAAATCCACCGGAATCACCACCAGTCCGCGAATGCGTCCGGCCTGCATTTTTTCAATTAATTCATGGCGGTTATCGCTAATGGTCGCGTCGATATAGGGTGAACCGGTCATCGCATGAGTGAAATCCAGCGCCTCCTGGCTTTGTTGTTCAAGCAGAATCCCCACCCGCAGTTTGCTGGAGTCGAGGTTAATGCCGTAACCAAAAATAAACAGCAACAGCAGCGGGATCACCACCGCAATCAGCCAGCTACTGGGATCGCGCACGATCTGGCGCGTCTCTTTGACGCACAACGCACGCACGCGGCGCCAGGAGAGAGACTTACTCATGCGTATGCTCCTTATCCCAGTCATTGATGAGAGTGATAAAGGCCTGCTCCATCGTTGGATCGGCCTGTTGCTCATCGGCGGCCTGCGCTTTGAGATCGTCCGGCGTACCGCTGGCGATAAGCTTCCCGCGATAAACCAGTCCGATGCGATCGCAATATTCCGCCTCATCCATAAAGTGGGTCGTCACCATTACCGTGACCCCTTTTTCCACCATGCTATTAATATGCAGCCAAAATTCACGGCGGGTGAGGGGATCAACCCCGGACGTTGGTTCATCAAGGAATAAAATATCCGGTTCGTGCATCAGCGAGCAGGCCAGCGCCAGTCGCTGTTTAAAGCCCAGCGGCAGCGCATCGGTGGGATGCGACGCGATGCTTTTCAGACCAAACGCTTCACTCATGCGCTGAATTTTTTCATTTTGCGCGCGGCCCCGCAAACCGTAGACGCCGGAGAAAAAACGCAGGTTCTGCTCAACCGTCAGGTTGCCGTAAAGCGAAAATTTTTGCGCCATATAGCCCAGATGCTGACGGGCTTTGCCGGAGCTGACTTTCAGGTCCATATCCAGCACCAGCGCCTTGCCGGACGTCGGCACCAGCAGGCCGCACATCATTTTAAAGGTGGTTGATTTACCCGCGCCGTTCGGGCCGAGCAGGCCAAAAATCTCGCCGCGCTGTACGACGAAATTAACATGGTCCGTAGCCGCGAAATCGCCAAATTTTTTCGTCAGTTCCTGCGCTTCAATCACCGTTTCGCCGGCAGTGCCTTCAACCGTATGCAGGATTGAACCCAGCGGAGACTCCGAGGTTCCCGCTCCGCCAAGCAGATCGATAAACGCATCTTCGAAGCGCGGCGCGGTCTCATTGAGGGTGATTTCCGGCATCCCTTCGGCCTGGCGAATATCTGCTGCGGTCGCCTCTTTTTTCAGGATCAGGCGTACCGAACGTCCCTGAATCATGCCGTCGCTCACCTGCGGCAGTCTGAGCGCTCTCTGTAGCAACTTACGGTTGTTTTCCTGTGGACTACTCATCAGAAAGCTACGACCGGCCATCGTTTGCGTCAGCGCTTTAGGTTCGCCCTGATAGAGCAGCTCGCCTTCATTCATCAGCAGCACATCGCGACACTGTTCGGCTTCATCCAGATAGGAGGTGCTCCATAAAATCAGCATCCCGTCGCCCGCCAGTTCGTGGACCATTTGCCACAACTCGCGCCGTGAAATCGGGTCAACGCCAACGCCCGGTTCATCCAACAGCAGCACTTTCGGTTCGCCGACCAGCGTACAGGCCAGCCCCAGTTTTTGCTTCATCCCGCCGGACAATTTCCCCGCCAGACGGCCAGTGAAAGGGCCGAGGGCGGTAAACTCCAACAAACGGGCAAAGGTCTTTTCCCGTATCTCGCCGGTAACGCTGCGTAAATCGGCATAGAGATTGAGGTTCTCCATGACGGTAAGATCTTCATACAGACCGAATTTCTGCGGCATATAGCCCAGAACCGCGTGCAGCTCGCTGTCGTTTTGTATCGGGTCGAAGCCCAATACGGACGCGCTGCCGCCATCGGCTTTGAGCAGGCCCGCCAGAATACGCATCAGCGTGGTTTTTCCTGCGCCGTCCGGCCCTACCAGCCCGGTGACATAACCGGAATGAATGGTACAGTCGAGCGGCGCGACGGCGGGTTTATCCATTCCCGCAAAGCGCTTCGTCAGACCGTTCAGCGTAATAACGGCCTCACTCATGCCGTGCCTCGTCATTAAATTTCACCGTGACTGGCATCCCCTGGCGTAACGCATCGTCCGCATCGGTGACGATAATGCGCAGGCGATAGACGAGATCGGTACGCAGATCCGGCGTTTCGACGGTTTTCGGCGTAAATTCCGCGGTGGGCGAAACGAAACCAATCTTGCCGTGGTAAGGTTTGTCAGGACGACCGTCGGTATACAACAGAATGTCGCGCCCCGGTTGCGTCTGACTGAGGTTGCGTTCATCGACATAGGCGCGCACCCAGACGGGGCGGGTCAGCGAGAGTGTTAATACCGTGCTGCCGGCGTTCAGCATACTGCCAGGCTCGACCGCGCGGGTGAGCAAGGTTCCGTTGGCAGGCGCGATAAGCGTGGTGTCCTGCAAATCAAGCTGCGCCTGCGCCAGTTGGGCCTTTGCCTGTTCCAGACTGGCTTTCGCCTGGGCGATATCCTGTTCACGATTACCGGTACGGTACTGGCTCAGTTTATCCTGCGCGGACTTCAGCGTCGCCTGCGCCTGATCGCGCGATGAGCGGGCATTTTCCAGATCGTTAGCGGAAATGGTGCGGCTTTTCCACAATCCTTGCTGACGGTTATAAAAGTTTTGCGCGTAGTCATAGGCGGCTTGCGCCTGTCTGACGGCGGCGGCGGCCTGGGCTATCTCTTCATCGCGATAGCCTGCCAGCATCAAATCATATTGCGCCTGCGCGACCGACACGCCAGCTTTCGCCTGCATTAGCGCGTTTTCGTATGGCGCGTGATCCAGTTCGCCGAGCACCTGTCCGGCTTTGATAGTATCGCCTTCATCAACATTCAGCGACGCCAGCCTGCCGCCGACGCGAAAGCTGATATTGACGGTACGGATATCGACATTACCGTATAGCGTCAGCCCATCGTCCTGCCGACTTTGATACCACCAGGTTCCACCGGCAATCACAGCGACGATCGCTGCGATTGCCAGTCCGATAACGACAGGTTTTTTCATCAGTCCAGACTCCTTTGCGTTAAACCGTGCAGAATAAGATCGATGTGGCAGGTTACCGTCTGGTAAATCAGCTCCGCTTTTTCTTCATCAAACTGCGGCCAGCCGGTACGTAACAGAATAGTTTCTTTGCCGAGACGAAACGCCAGCACTTCGCCCAGTAAGGCATGGGTATGCAAAATCATGCGCGTATCATTGGCGTCGCAGCCGGTATAAGCGGCAACCAATCTTGTCAGATGGGTGTGCAACGGATCGATAACCTGTTCATGAACCAATTGATAGGCCGACGTGGGAGAGAGCTGCTCGCGTGAAATAAATTTGCTCAGGTTAACGGTGTCTTCCTGCGTCAGCAGCATAATCATGTTCTTGCAGGCGAGCAGAATGAGCTCGCGTATGGCGTCCCGGTCAGGGGCAGGCTGGCTAAACAGACGTTCCGCTTTTTCAGCATGGGGGCGAAATTTTTCGCCAAGAAAATCGGCAATCCACTGGGCGCAGGCGAGGTATAAATCCTCTTTTGAGCCGAAATAGTAAGTAATAGCGGCAATATTTTGCCCCGCCAGCGCGGCGATATCGCGTGTGGTGGCATGGAGGCCATACTCGCCAAACTGCGCCAGCGCGGCGGCAATGAGCTGACTTTTCGCCTGCTCGCCCTTGGTGGTCGTAGTGGGAATATTCATCACACGCCCTAATTTTTAATCAATCGATTGATTAAGACTATGACTCATAATGGCACTTGTCCAGTGTGGTCGATTAATTTGTCTTTGCTACCTTCCGGGATAATTTATGCGCCGCATCACAAAAACTGCTACACTCCGCCCCTTCATGACATTGTGGTTTTTGTCATTCCAAATTTGAGCATCTCCCTGAAAACTACACCGGCAACGGTCGGGGCGGTCCGGAGTAGTTATGTCTTTTGATTCCCTGGGATTAAACCCTGATATCCTGCGCGCCATTGCCGAGCAGGGTTACCGTGAACCTACCCCTATTCAGCAACAGGCGATTCCCGCCGTGCTGGAAGGCCGCGATCTGATGGCCAGCGCCCAGACCGGAACCGGTAAAACGGCGGGTTTTACCCTGCCATTGTTGCAGCATCTGATTACCCATCAGCCGCATGCTAAAGGTCGTCGCCCGGTGCGCGCGTTGATCCTCACTCCAACCCGCGAGCTGGCGGCGCAAATTGGCGAAAACGTCAGAGATTACAGTAAATATCTCAATATTCGCTCGCTGGTGGTATTTGGCGGCGTAAGCATCAATCCGCAGATGATGAAACTGCGCGGCGGCGTGGATGTGCTGGTGGCGACGCCGGGACGTCTGCTCGACCTGGAACATCAAAATGCCGTAAAGCTGGATCAGATTGAGATTCTGGTACTGGATGAAGCCGACCGTATGCTGGATATGGGCTTCATTCACGACATTCGTCGCGTGCTGGCGAAACTGCCGGCGAAGCGTCAGAATCTGCTGTTCTCCGCCACGTTCTCCGACGACATCAAAGCGCTTGCCGAAAAGCTGTTACGCAACCCGCTGGAAATCGAAGTGGCGCGCCGCAACACGGCCTCAGAGCAGGTGACGCAGCACGTGCACTTTGTCGATAAAAAACGCAAACGTGAACTGTTGTCGCAGATGATTGGCCAGGGCAACTGGCAGCAGGTGTTGGTCTTCACCCGCACCAAGCATGGCGCGAACCATCTGGCGGAACAGCTTAATAAAGACGGTATTCGCAGCGCGGCGATCCACGGTAATAAATCGCAGGGCGCACGTACCCGCGCGCTGGCCGATTTTAAATCCGGCGATATTCGCGTGCTGGTAGCGACGGATATTGCGGCGCGTGGTCTGGATATTGAAGAGCTGCCGCACGTGGTCAACTATGAACTGCCGAACGTGCCGGAAGATTATGTACACCGTATTGGCCGTACCGGTCGCGCGGCGGCAACTGGCGAGGCGCTGTCGCTGGTCTGTGTTGACGAGCATAAACTGTTGCGTGATATCGAAAAATTGCTGAAAAAAGAGATCCCACGCATTACGACGCCGGGCTATGAGCCCGACCCGTCGATTAAAGCGGAGCCGATTCAGAATGGCCGTCAGCAGCGCGGCGGCGGCGGCGGTCGTGGACGCGGACAAAATCAGGGGGGAGCGGGGCGCAGTCAGCAGCCGCGACGTCAGGATAGCGGGGCGGCGAAGGCGAAACCAAAACCGCGCACAGGCGAGGGGAAACCCGCTGGCGACAAAGCACGTCCGCCGCGTCGCCCGCGCAGAATCACGCCTGCCCAGTAAATTTTATCCGGCAACATGCCCGGTAGTGCGACGCTTACCGGGCCTACGGACTATGCAAATACGTAGGCCGGGTAAGGTGCTTGCACCGTCATCCGGCAAAATACACATCGCGTTGCGAGCCGCCTTCCAGAACCGGCAAAAAAGGTACTTCCCGCCCCTGAAATGTGCCACAATAGTGGCTGTTTATACAGTACTTCAGGTTTTCTCATGGCATTGACCGCTGCGCTGAAAGCGCAAATCGCCGCCTGGTATAAGGCGCTTCAGGACCAGATTCCCGACTTTATTCCCCGTGCGCCGCAGCGGCAGATGATTGCTGACGTCGCCAGAACGCTGGCCGGGGAAGAAGGGAGACATCTGGCTATTGAAGCGCCGACCGGCGTCGGGAAAACCCTCTCCTATCTTATTCCCGGTATCGCCATTGCCCGGGAAGAGCAAAAAACACTGGTGGTCAGTACCGCTAACGTGGCGTTACAGGATCAGATCTTTAGCAAAGATTTGCCGCTGCTACGAAAAATCATCCCCGATCTGCGCTTTACCGCCGCCTTTGGCCGCGGGCGTTACGTGTGTCCGCGAAACCTGGCGGCGCTCGCCAGTAGCGAGCCTACGCAGCAGGATCTGCTCGCCTTTCTTGATGACGAACTGACGCCTAACAACCAGGAAGAGCAAAAGCGTTGCGCCAGGCTGAAAGGGGATCTTGACGGTTACAAATGGGATGGTCTGCGGGATCATACCGACATTGCTATTGACGACGATCTGTGGCGGCGATTAAGTACCGATAAAGCCAGTTGTCTGAACCGCAACTGTCACTATTACCGCGAATGTCCATTCTTTGTCGCTCGACGTGAAATACAGGAAGCGGAAGTCGTGGTGGCGAATCACGCGCTGGTAATGGCGGCGATGGAAAGTGAAGCCGTACTGCCGGAACCAAAGCATCTGCTGTTGGTACTGGATGAAGGTCATCATCTGCCCGATGTCGCTCGCGATGCGCTGGAGATGAGCGCGGAAATTACCGCCTCCTGGTATCGCTTGCAACTGGATCTGTTCAGCAAACTGGTGGCGACCTGCATGGAGCAATTTCGCCCTAAGACCACGCCGCCGTTAGCGAATCCTGAGCGACTTAACGCCCATTGCGAGGAGGTATACGAACTGATCGCCTCGCTCAATGCCATTCTTAATCTGTATATGCCCGCAGCGCAGGAGGCGGAGCACCGTTTTGCAATGGGCGAGTTGCCTGATGAGGTCATGGAAATCTGCCAGCGACTGGCGAAGCTGACCGAGACGCTGCGTGGGCTGGCGGAATCCTTTCTCAACGATCTCAGCGAAAAAACCGGGTCGCACGATATTGTGCGTTTGCATCGGGTGATTTTACAGATGAACCGGGCGCTGGGAATGTTCGAGGCGCAAAGTAAATTATGGCGGCTGGCTTCGATGGCGCAGTCTTCAGGCGCGCCGGTGTCCAAATGGGCGACGCGTGAAATACGCGAAGGGCAACTCCACGTCTGGTTCCATTGTGTCGGTATCCGCGTCAGCGATCAGCTGGAAAGATTGTTATGGCGCAGCGTACCGCACATTATTGTCACCTCGGCGACACTGCGCTCGCTCAATAGCTTTTCGCGTCTGCAGGAAATGAGCGGCTTAAAAGAAAAAGCCGGCGACCGCTTTGTGGCGCTGGATTCGCCGTTTAATCATGTGAAACAGGGGAAACTGGTGATTCCTCAGATGCGCTACGAACCCACCATTGATAACGAAGAGCAGCATATTGCCGAAATGGCGGCCTATTTTCGTGAGCAACTGGAGAGCAAAAAACATCATGGTATGCTGGTACTGTTCGCCAGCGGGCGGGCGATGCAGCGTTTTCTGGAGCATGTCGCTGATGTGCGCTTACTCCTCCTGGTCCAGGGCGACCAGCCGCGTTACCGGCTGGTGGAGCTGCACCGTAAACGGGTGGAGAGCGGCGAACGCAGCGTGCTGGTTGGGCTTCAGTCTTTTGCCGAAGGGCTGGATCTTAAAGGCGAGCTGCTGACGCAGGTCCATATCCATAAAATTGCCTTCCCGCCGATCGACAGCCCGGTCGTGATCACCGAAGGCGAATGGCTAAAAAGCCTGAATCGTTATCCGTTTGAAGTACAAAGTTTACCAAGCGCGTCTTTTAATTTAATTCAGCAGGTAGGGCGATTGATCCGTAGCCATGCCTGTCGGGGAGAAGTGGTCATTTATGATAAGCGTTTGTTGACCAAAAACTACGGACAGCGTTTACTGAATGCCTTACCTGTTTTTCCGATAGAGCAGCCTGCCGTGCCAGACGTTATAGTAAAACCAAAAGCAAAACCTGCACGCCGCCGACGGCGTTAATGCTGTGAGCACACTTCAAGGAGCTTTCAATGGATTATCGCAAGATCATCAAAGAGATCGGGCGAGGTAAAAATCACGCCCGCGATCTGGATCTGGATACCGCGCGCGGTTTGTATACCCGAATGCTGAATGGCGACATCCCCGACCTGGAAATGGGCAGTATATTGATGGCGCTGCGTATTAAAGGCGAAGGCGAAGCCGAAATGCTGGGCTTTTATGAGGCCATGCAGAATCATACCATCAAACTGACACCGCCCGCAGATAGGCCGTTGCCGGTCGTTATTCCCAGCTATAACGGCGCGCGTAAACAGGCGAATTTAACGCCGCTGCTGGCTATCCTGCTGCATAAATTGGGCTTCCCAGTCGTAGTACACGGCGTCAGTGAAGATCCGACCCGCGTACTGACGGAAACTATATTTGAGCTGATGGGGATTATCCCCACCCTACACGGTGGACAAGCGCAGGCCAAACTGGACGGGCGCCAGCCGGTGTTTATCCCGGTGAGCGCGCTCTGCCCGCCGCTGGAAAAACAGCTGGCGATGCGCTGGCGGTTGGGCGTGCGTAACAGCGCGCATTCACTGGCCAAGCTGGCGACGCCATTTGCTGAGGATGCCGCGCTGCGTTTATCAAGCGTTTCTCATCCTGAATATGTTCCGCGTGTGGCGACCTTTTTTAGCCGCATTGGCGGGCGGGCTTTGCTGATGCATGGTACCGAAGGCGAAGTCTATGCCAACCCGCAACGCTGTCCGCAAATCAGCCTGATTGATAGCCGTGGCGTGCAGGTACTGCATGAGCGTCAGAGCGACACGCACGACGAGCCGCTTTCACTGCCTGCGACTAAAGATCCTGAAATCACCGCGCGCTGGATTGAGCGCTGCCTTGCCGGCCACGAGCCGGTGCCGCAATCATTAAAAACGCAAATGGCCTGTTGTCTGGTTGCGACGGGAGAGGCGGCGACGTTAGAAGACGGGCTTGCGCGCGTCGAACAGGCTTTTAGCGAATAAAAAAAGCCCGTCCAGTGGCGGACGGGCAAATAAGGGTAACAAACAGGGTTAATGAGGGTTGGAGCAGTGGGTCTGTTGGCAAACAGACGAGGGTAATACCCGTCAGAATTCAAACAACAGCGATGTTACAGCCTGAAATCTGGCGGGCAGGTAAATTATTTATAAATCACCGCAGTGCCGCTCATTTTGTCATTACCTACGGCGGAGGTGATGTTATAAGCGCTTGCGCCAGCAGCGGCGGCTTTTTCAGCCAGTTTAGCTTCCAGGCCATCCAGCGTGGTGGCGCCATCGGCAGACACTACGCCGATTTTATGCAGGTTTTGCGTCTGAGACGCGCTAACCGGTTCTGCGGCAAAAGCGCCAAAAGAAAGGGTGGAAAGCGCGATGGCTGCAACAGCATATTTAATGGTTTTCATGATTAATCTCTCGCAGGTTATTCTGTTTATGGGACGATGTTCCGTCGATGTGATGAGCATCACGGTTTTTTGCGAAAGATAAAATCGAATAGAATTGACTGCCTTGCTCAAAATTTTTGAATGACAAATAACCTATTGATTATTAATTAATTCAACGGTTGAATTTACCTTTCTTGTCATCTGGCTTTACAGAGTCGAGGTTAACGGCACATTCTGCGACGCAGAACGCTAAAAAGCATGAGCGTAAAGGAATGGATAATACTGGCGGTTTCGGTAAAGAAAAGTCAGCGTAACTGGCTGTCTTTTGAACCTCTACGATTATATCCTGAAAATGTTGCGTTATGTAAATCTTTCTCCTGTTGGCAGGCTATGCATAACCGAACGCCCGGCACGGCTTTACGCCGCGCTTCAGGGATAGGATCGCCGCAAGATTCGCATTCATCGCGACTTTCGCCGTGGGGAAGTTCGCCGCGAGCGCGGGCAACGGCATCTTCAATGGTATTGTTAATTTGTTCATTCACTGCGTCGTCATTTGCCCAGCCGGATGCCATCACGCTCTCCTGATTTTAGGGTACCTGAGGTTAAGTGTAGCGCCGTCAGGTGAAAAAATCGCATCGCGCGATCTTTTCAGACCATGAGCAGAACCAATGTCATTCAGATATCCGATCAAACGAGCGAGGCAGGGAATTCGCGGTGGTATATTTACCCCGTGGCGTTATACGGGTATCTTACGCCGCTGCTAAAAGGAGAATGCCATGTCCGCCCAGAAACCGGGGTTACACCCGCGAAACCGCCACCAACACCGTTATGATCTCGCCGCACTGTGTCAGACCACGCCGGAATTGACGTCCTTTCTTATCCGCACGCCCGCCGGTGAACAGAGCGTTGATTTTGCTAATCCGCAAGCGGTAAAAGCGCTCAATAAGGCGTTGCTGGCGCATTTTTATGCCGTTACACACTGGGACATTCCGCTAGGGTTTTTATGTCCGCCGGTGCCTGGTCGTGCGGATTATATCCATCATCTGGCGGATCTGCTTGGCGAAACGACAGGGAGTATTCCGGCGCAGGCAACTATTCTGGACGTGGGGGTGGGCGCCAATTGTATTTATCCGCTTATCGGCGTACATGAATATGGCTGGCGATTTACCGGTAGTGAAGTCAGCGACGCAGCGATGTCCAGCGCGCAGGCTATCATTCAGGCTAATACGGGGTTAAGCCGCGCCATTCGTCTGCGTCGGCAAAAAGATCCGGCGGCCATTTTTACCGGTATTATTCATAAAAATGAATTTTATGACGCAACGCTTTGTAACCCGCCTTTTCACGACTCCGCCGCCGCAGCCCGCGCGGGCAGCGAGCGTAAGCGCCGCAATTTGGGGCAGAATAAAGATGATGCGCTGAACTTTGGCGGTCAACAGCAGGAGCTATGGTGCGAAGGCGGCGAAGTCGCCTTTATTAAAAAAATGATTGCTGAAAGCCAATCCTTCCGCCGTCAGGTGTTGTGGTTTACGACGTTGGTGTCGCGCGGCGAGAATTTACCGCCGCTTTACCGGGCGTTGACGGAGGCTGGCGCGGTGAAAGTGGTGAAAAAAGAGATGGCCCAGGGGCAAAAGCAAAGCCGCTTTATTGCCTGGACCTTTATGGATGACGACCAGCGTCGCCGTTTTATCACCCGCAAACGCTAAATCGTCGGTTCGCGCGGCGGCAGCGAATCAGACGACGGGCCGCCGGTGGGGGCGGGCAGAACCTGATACGTTTGCACCGGCGCGCGCACATTAGCCAGATCAAAATGCTTTTTCACCTGGCTATCAAGGGCAAAACGCACTGTCCACTGCTTGAGCGGTAGGGTGGTGAACGATACGCGTAAAGTAAACGCCGTGTTCGTTAAACCGACAATACCGGCGAACGTGGGTTCGCCGATAATCAGCCCGCGAATATCCTCCGTCTCCATCAGCGCCGTTACCGCGTCTTTCAGCGCCTGATTCGCTTTATCCGCATCCTCATGGCGATCCACGTCATAGTTGGCGACAACAGAGCCGATACCGCGCACAAAGTTGGCGAAAGTGGTGATCGAGGACCACGGGATAATATGGTATGCCCCGGTATCCTGCCGCACGCCGACGGAACGAATCGACATTCTTTCGACCGTCCCCGTCAGCGGGCCTATGGTGACTAAGTCGCCGGTATTCATCCCGTTTTCAAACTGAATAAAGACGCCGGTGATAATATCTTTCACCAGGGTTTGCGAACCGAAAGAGATAGCCAGACCTAACGCCCCTGCGCCAGCCAGCAATGGCGCGATATTGACGCCGATTTCCGATAACACGATCATGATGGTTATGGTACTGATAATCACTGCCAGCGCATTGCGGAACAGCGTCAGCAGCGTGCGCGTGCGGGCGCTGGGTAGCGGGCGGCCATGAATATCGGAGGCCAGGCGATTCTCAATCAGACTGGCGAGAATCGTCCATCCCACGGCGGAGAAGAATAAGATTAACGCGATACGGATGAGGATATCGACCATCTTTTCCCCCGCGCCATAATGTAGCCAGTGCCAGAAATCGAATAATCCCCAGGCGTTGAGCAACAGCATAACGGCGACGCAGACGGTCAAAAAGCGTGCGACTTTTAGCGCCGAGGAGAGCCAGCCGTTAAGCCGCTTTTGCAGTTCCGGGTAATTGCGCTGCGTATGGGGCGACAGGGTGATGGTTTTCGCTATCCAGCGGGTAAACATACCGGAGATAAACGCGGCGATGCCAATAATCGCCAGACTGCGCACGGTCGCGCCCATCATAAACTTCAGGCTATTGCCTGGGTCGAATAACGAGAAGAAAAACAGCACGATAAAGTAAGCGCTGGCCAGCCAGTGCCACACCAGCGCAAAGGCGCGGATAAACAGGCTAAAAAAGGCTAATGATCGTTCCGCCAGGCTTAATAAATGTTGCGTAATCTCCGCTTTGTTTTTAAAGATCAGGTACAGCGCCCAGATGGTGATGCAGAGCATGATCGCCACATTAGCCATCGCGCCAACCTGAACATTCACCTGATTGGAAATAATCGGAACGGCAACAATCAGCCCGTAGCCAATCAAACTGCTAAGCGAACTCATACGGCGATTCCAGTAACGCGCTGTCGCATCCTGAATCGCGAATGGGCGTAATTCCGGTACATTAGGGCAAAAAATAAGCCGCAGAATCGCTTTAAAGAACTCTATTAGCGCGAAGGCATTCAGGAACAGGCTTTGCTGAAAAGCGATAGTTCGACTTCCCGCATGGAAATTATCACTGAGCATCTGACCGATAAATAAGGTGAGCGCCAGTAGCAGCAGGTCGATAATAAACGCGCCGACGATCATCGCCGGGAGCTGTAACCAGTTGCTGCGTTCACGGTTTTTCTTGCGCGCCCACAGGCCCATTTTTCGATATAACGGCAGGGCGCAAAGCCGTATCACGCTATAAAAACCAAATACCGCGGCGGCCAGAAATAAAAAGTGGGTTAACGCGTTGGTGAAGGTTTGCGAGTTAAACGGCTTGTGCGGCGCATCGGTGATGTTGCGATAAAGCTGGGCGAAACGGGTAGCGAAAGCATCGCCGTACTGACGGGTAACGGTGGTGACGTTCTCCAGTACCGTTTTCTCATCTTTGGCCGCAGGCGGCGCAAGCGCTGGCGCCGGCTCGGTCGGCGGCGTGGTTGAGGCTTCGCGGAGTTGCGCTATCAATTCGTTACGTGAAGCCTCGTTCTCCAGTACGTCAGCCAGGGCCGCATAGGCCGCTTTTTTTTGTTCAGGACTGGGATCTGGCGCTGCTTGCTGGCTGGTTGATGTCCCTGTGGTCACGCCGGGTATGGCGACCGCATGGGCAGGCGCGCCCAGTAGACAAAAAAGGATGAACAGGGTCCACCGCATGACTCCTCCAGTGAGAAAAGAGACGCAAAACACTAAGTATAGATGGCGCAGGGGAGGGAAAATGAAATGGGACTATTCCATGATGCCCTTCCTGCCGCAGGGCAGGAAGGGCGATATTTCAGGAGACGTGCTGTAAAAATTCCTGTAAACGTGGGCTTGGCGGGTTTTCGATCAACGCTTGCGGACTGCCATCTTCGGCAATACGGCCTTTATCGATGAAAATCAGCCGTGAGGCGACTTTTTCGGCAAAGCCGATTTCGTGAGTCACAATGACCATGGTCATGCCTTCTTCCGCCAGATCCTGCATGACTTTCAGCACTTCATGGCGCAGTTCAGGGTCCAGAGCGGAGGTTGGCTCGTCAAAGAGCATCATTTTCGGCTTCACTGCCAGCGCTCGGGCAATAGCGACGCGCTGTTGTTGACCGCCGGAAAGCTCGGAGGGGTAGTGGTGCGCCCGTTCCGCCAGTCCAACTTTCGCTAACAGAGCTTTCGCCTGTTTTTCCGCTTCTTCTTTCTTTACGCCGCGCACGCGCAGAGGACCGAACATCACGTTTTCGAGCGCGGTCAGATGCGGGAACAGATAAAACTGTTGAAACACCATGCCGGCTTCCTGGCGAATCAGCCGTTCGTCTACTTTAGGATCGTTGACTTTCAGACCATCGACAATCAGATCGCCGGAGGTGATCTCTTCCAGTTTATTGATACAGCGTAATAACGTGGATTTACCCGAACCGGAAGGGCCGATAATCACAACCACTTCGCCCTGACGGATGTTTAAATCAATGTTATGCAGCACCTGGGTGGGGCCAAAGTGCTTGGAGACGTTTTTAAATTCAATCACAGGATTTTCATCCTTCTTTCAAGACGACGCAAAATAAAGCTCAGCACCAGCGTAATGATCAAATAGAAGACGGCCACGGCGCTCCAGATTTCCAGGGCGCGAAAGTTACCGGCAATAATTTCCTGGCCCTGACGGGTCAGCTCGGCTACGCCGATAACAATAAACAACGAGGTGTCTTTGATGCTAATGATCCACTGATTGCCCAGCGGCGGCAGCATACGGCGCAGAGCAAGCGGTAAAATAACATGGCGGATGGTTTCCCGGCGAGAAAGGCCCAGCGCCAGACCCGCTTCGCGAAAACCTTTGTGAATGGATAGTACTGCGCCGCGAGTAATTTCCGCGATATAAGCGCCGGAGTTAATCATAATTGTCACGACCGCTGCGCTGAACGGATCAATACGCAAATCATTAAATGCCATCGGCAGGGCAAAGTAGATAAACATGACCTGGACAACGATGGGCGTGCCGCGAATAATTTCAATGAAAACCAGGGCGATGTGGTTAGCGAACCAGCCGCCAAACGTACGGGCAAAACCTGCCGCCAGTCCAATAACCAGGCCGCCAGCCAGACCGAGGACCGAGATCCACAGGGTCATTTTAGCGCCCTCAAGCAAAAGCGGAATGGCGGGCCAGATGGCGCTCCAGTCAAACTGCATATGTCGTTCCTGTTACCGTGGTGTAAATAGTCAAATGCTCTATCCGGCGCGGAAATGGCGGAAAGTGTCTTATCCGTCACGGAAAGAGCTGTAGGCCCGGTGAGCGTCCTCACTACCGGGCCACAAGCCAACATCAGGTCGTTTTATTTAGGTTCTGTACCGAACCATTTTTTGTAGATTTCGTTATAGGTGCCATTCTCACGCAGCGTTTTCAGCGCGCCGTTGACTTTCTCGCGCAGTTCATCGCTGCCTTTCGGGAAGGCAACTCCGTATTGCTGTGCTTCCAGCGATTCGCCTACCGCCTTGAACTGGCCGTTGCCTGCGGTTTTGATAAAGTACAGGATGTTCGGCGTATCGTGCAGAACAGCGTCTGCGCGGTTGGTGCCTAATTCCATGTACGCGTTATCAATGTTCGGGAACTGACGCAGGTCTTTGGTTTTGATATTCGCTTTCGCGTAATCCACCGACCCGGTTCCGCTCTTCACGGCAACGACTTTGCCATCGAGGTCTTTAACGCTTTTAATGTCGTTATTGTTGGCTTTCACCATCACGAGCAGACCGCTTTTGTAATAGCCATCGGAAAAGTCGATCGCTTTTTTACGCTCGTCCGTAATCGTAATACCCGCCAGCGCCAGATCGATATTTTTGGTTTGTAATGCCGGAATAATGCCGCTGAAATCCATCGGTTTCAGGGTGTAGTCCAGCTTCAGTTCTTTCGCGATAGCGTCCCACAGATCAACATCAAAACCGACGTATTTGTCGCCCTGTTTAAATTCAAACGGAACGAACGCCGTATCGGTTGCCACAACGAGTTTCTTATTCGCGGCGTGCGAAGACACCGCAAAAGCCAGGGTAAGTGCAGCCAGTGAAACTTTTAATAGAGACTTCATAGCATTTCCTTTTCTATCCACGGGGCGATCCCCTGCGAGAACATGTAGCGTAATGAAAAAATCATGCCAATTATGTAACTCATTGTTTTAACAGAAGCGTCAATCATTCCTGTGCACAATAAGTCGGGCAAAACCAGTATGCTGCACCGTTTTGGGGCACTGATTTAGTGCATGAATAACAAAGTAGAGATACAGGGTCTATTTAGCGTAAAAATTGTTGTTAAAACAATCTTTAATTAACGATTGTGTGATGTAATTATTACAAATAATTCACTTTTATCGGAGGGGAGTACAAGACGTGTGCACTATTTAAGTGCAAAACCCCTGTGCCAGGCAGGGGTATAGGGATGACTTATATACCTGTGTACATCAAGTTGCAGGTGCGTTCGCTTCAGTGACCGACGGAAGTCAGGCTTCTGCGGATTCGCTGCGTTTGTACCTTCCTGCAACTCGAAGTATTCAGGGTAGAGATAGATTTATTCGATGTTGGATTCGATAAACCACAGGAATTTATCGAGGTCGCGTGATGCGGCGGTAAAGATATCGGCAGTGTCTTCATCTTTGGCTTCACCGATAGCTTTGCGAACATCATTAGCGACAACAGCGTAGCGATCGGCCAGTTCTTTTAAGTGATCCTGCACGTTATGGATGTCGAGCGGATAGCTTTTCAGTGGAGTTTTGCTGTTGATAACTTGCGTGGTGCCTAACGCCACACCGCCAAGCTGTACGGCGCGCTCGGCCATAGTATCCAGATGATCGGTCAGTGCGGTACGGAAGCCATCCAGCATCTCATGAACGGCAATAAAGTTAGCACCGCGCATGTTCCAGTGGGCCTGTTTCGTGATCAGCGACAGGTCAATGAACTGGATCACCTGACGATTAAGCAACTCAACCGTCGCTTTTTTATCGCTCTCTGATACATCGTTACGGGTATAAAGCAGATTAGACGCTTTTGTTTTTACCAGTTTAGCGGTACTCATAATCTCATATCCTCTTGATGTTTGTGTCCCAGGTAATTAACGAAAATAAGTATAGCACCGGTTTTTAACTTTGCTTTTTTGAATTTACCTATCACTTTAATAGTACAGACAAGATTTAATATTTATTTTGATTAAAAATCAACTGGTTAGACGAGTTTGCTGTTTGGTGGGTAATAATTCTCATTTTAATGTAAAAAATGAGAAAAAATATGACAAAAAATGACGAAGTAATAGCGCAATAATAAAAGGTGAATAACGAAGTGATATTCTGCATGATTATGCACATCATGCAGAATAAGAAACTATTTTACGTCAACTTGTTTAATTTGCGGTTCGCGTCGAATCGTTAGGGTAGAACCCATTGAGGCGGCAATGATGGCGCACAGGGCCATGATTTGTATGCCCGTAAGCGTTTCGCCCAGAAAAATCATCCCGGAAACGGCGGCCAGCGCGGGTTCCATGCTCATCAGCGTACCGAAGGTGCGGGTTGGCAGGCGCGTCAGTGCAATCATTTCCAGTGAATAAGGCAGCGCCGTAGAAAGCACAGCGACCGCTAACCCTAAGGGAAGAATCGACCAGTGCCATAGCGCGTCGCCAGCCTGAACTGCGCCAATCGGCACGAAAATGATGGCGGCAATCAGCGAGCCTACCGCCACCGTGGCCGGACCATGTTCCGCGCCTGCTCGCTGGCCGGTAAGAATATAGACAGCCCAACAGGCGCCAGCGCCGAGCGCCAACGCGGCCCCGGTAAGATCGACGTGAGACATATCTTGCCCTAATGGCAGCAGGAACCAGAGCCCAAGCACAGCCAGTACGACCCAAATAAAATCTACCGGCCGCCGGGATGAAAACAGCGCGACCGCCAGAGGACCGGTAAATTCCAGCGCGACCGCAATACCCAACGGCACCGTCTGAATCGACAGATAGAATAGATAGTTCATCCCGCCCAGCGACAGACCATAAAACAGTAAAGGCAGCCGCTGCTCTTTGGCAAAACGCAAACGCCAGGGTTTGAAAAAGGCGATAAGGATAAGCGTTCCCAACGCCAGACGAAGCGCCGTTACGCCCGGGGCGCCGACAAGAGGAAATAACGATTTCGCCAGTGAAGCGCCACTCTGAATAGAGGACATGGCAATGAGCAAAACCAAAATGGGCAACCAGACTGGTAGTTTACGTGTTGACCCCGGCATCCTTTCTCCTGTCAAAAAATGTCAGTACGAGTAAAGGTGGCAGTGTAATGGAAATTCCCCGCGGCGGTTGAGGATTCGTTGAAAAAAAATTTCCAGGATTCCATAAAATGAACTTAAATTGATGGATAAATAGACTGTTAGTTTAGGAATAATCTGGATGAATGTATCGCGTCGCACACGCATTATTGGTGCAATCAGCCGGAAAAGTGATGTTAATTGAATAAGATAGCGCGATATGGAAACGTTCTGTTACATGAAAGGCGCCCTTAGACACCGTGAATCGCAAAGAGTTTCCCATTAATTTTTGATATATTTAAAACTTAGGACTTACTTGAAGCACATTTGAGGTGGTTATGAAAAAAATTGCATGTCTTTCAGCACTGGCCGCTGTTCTGGCTTTTTCCGCAGGTACTGCAGTAGCTGCTACTTCTACCGTTACCGGTGGTTACGCTCAGAGCGACGCGCAGGGCGTAGCGAATAAAATGAGCGGTTTTAACCTGAAGTATCGTTACGAGCAGGACGACAACCCGCTGGGCGTAATCGGTTCCTTCACCTACACCGAAAAAGATCGTACTAACGGTGCGGGCGATTACAACAAAGGTCAGTACTACGGCATCACTGCCGGCCCGGCTTACCGTCTGAACGATTGGGCGAGCATCTACGGTGTAGTCGGTGTGGGTTACGGTAAATTCCAGACGACCGATTACCCAACCTACAAACATGACACCAGCGATTATGGCTTCTCCTATGGCGCTGGTCTGCAATTCAACCCGATGGAAAATGTTGCTCTGGACTTCTCTTACGAGCAGAGCCGTATTCGTAGCGTTGACGTTGGCACCTGGATTGCTGGCGTGGGTTACCGCTTCTAATCACGTCGGTGAAAATGAAAAATCCGCCTTTCGGGGCGGATTTTTTTTGCCTGAAACGTGCATTATTTTAGTGAAAAAATATCGCTGCCCAGATGGTTATAGTCCACTTTCTGTAATTTGAAATTGGTGATATAAACGGGCCCGGCTTTCTGTTCCGAAATAAATCGATAGCGATTTTTGATCTCTTTAGCGCTAATTCCTGTCCATTGCGAGAAAAAACTCAGGAAATCGTTCGCGGAACGGCGAGCTTTAATGATCCGATGCGCTTTACTGTCGCTGGATAGCACCATAAACGGCACCTGGAAGTTTTGCTGGAATTTGTCGTCATGCGCCAGGTACTGTACCGCTTTGCCGCGTTCTTTAAACGCCAGCCCGTGATCGGAGAAATAGACGAGCGAAAAACTGTCGCCGCTATGACGAAGCTGAGTATAGAGCTGACGGAGCAAATCGTCGGTTTGCGTCATGGTGTATAAATAACAAGACGTCTCTTTCGACTGGACAAACGTCGCGTATTTTCCCTGAGTACGGTCGCAGGCCTGGGGATGCGATCCCATTAAATGCAACACAATCAACTGCGGTTGCGTGCGTTCTGTCGCCAATACCTGCGCCGTCATGGTTAACAGCGCGTCGTCGCGAGTATTTTTATCCGCTTCAAAATCGCCGTTTTTCAGGAAATGCGTTTCATCGGCGCGTTTGGCGATACTGGCGATGGCCGTGTCGTATTCGCCAATTTGCCCCTGATTGGAAAACCACCATGTCTGAAAACCGGCGCGGTTAGCCAGCGTGACGAAGTTATCCTGATACTGCGGTTTGTTATCCACCACGCGATTGAGCGTTAAACCAAGCGATTTTTGCGTTGAGCCGCTGGCGGCGATGTAATCCATAAAGAAGTCGCCATTCACATGGCTGGCGAAGGGGGTATTATCCCAGTGACCGCCGAAAGCGCCCATGGCATCCCGTCGCGCGCTTTCACCAATCACCACGACATAGATGTGATATCTGGGTTTCACCGCAGTAACCGTCCAGCTATCTTTTATGCCGGATAGCTGCGCCATACGGTGCTGCTCTTCAATGACTTCGTTGTTATTGACGATAACGTCTTTGGCGAAGCGAAAAACCGGATAGCCGGTATCAATAACCTTAAAAACGCCGCCCCAGGCCAGATTTTGTATCGGCGCGACGAAAAATGCCGCGACGCTGATCAGCAGGCACAGGCTGTCGAGGCTATTCCAGCGCGGCCTGACCTCTTCTTTTCGGCGGCGAAGCGCAATAATACCCAGCGCAAAAATAAAAAGTCCGGTCAGGTAGCTATACCACGGGAAGATGGTCAGGATTTCGCTCGACTCTTCCATATTGGTGGAGTGCAGCGCCAGCAGCGTATTAAAGTTCGGCGCGCCGTAAGCCTGGCCAAAGGGAAAATAGCAAGCGGCTACCAGCGAACAGATGCCGAGCAGCGCTTTTTGTCCGCGGGGCAGGTAGCGCCAGAGCAACAGCAACAGGCAGGTAAACGCCGCGGTATAAAGCAGGCTAAAGGGGTAGCCGAGCGCGAGGTTAATCAGCAGCGACTGTAAAAAGTAGAGGCCCGCCCACGGGCTTACAGCCCGACGACGGGCCAGAAGTGAATCGATAAGGGTTGAATTCATATGCCACTATTGCAAAAACGCCATGTGCTAACCCTGGCGCGAAGGGTCATTACCTGCCTGATTATGCGTAAAAAAGGTATTGGGTTCGCAACGGCGAGTCGCAAAATATTCAGGGCTGCCAGAAGATAGAGCGTGCGGGTAAGAAGGTCAACCGCCGGAAAGAAAATGTTTTGCGAAGAGAATAGCAAAACCACAAAAAAAACAGGGGAAATGGGCGCCATTTCCGTTGAGGATGCAAAATAAAGCGGCGTACCGCACCGCCGCGTTATTTCGTGGAAGGGTTATCCTGCTCCGGTTTGCCGTTGATCATATCGCACAACATAGAGAGCAGCATTAACCGGACTTTAAAGGGAGAGTGACTGAACACGCGTATACACCTCTTAAATTCGTTCATATAAACCTCCTGATGTTTCTATCCCATCGATCCGTGAGGGATGTCTGCATTACATACAGATATAGCACAGGCTATGTTTTATAGCTATTGCTAAAACGTTAATTTTTTGTGCCCGGACAACTCTGGTTTACAATGAGCGCTCTGTCAGCTGACGCGTTAACGCGTCACAGAAACGAGGAAGCAAAATGGGTCGTCGCGCAGGTACGCCAACAACAAAAAAAGTGACGCAATTGGTGAACGTAGAAGAACACGTTGAAGGATTTCGTCAGGTCAGAGAGGCGCATCGCCGTGAGTTGATAGACGACTACGTTGAGCTGATTTCCGATTTAATTATTGAGGTAGGGGAAGCGCGTCAGGTGGATATGGCGGCGCGGCTCGGCGTCTCCCAGCCGACTGTGGCCAAAATGCTTAAGCGCCTGGCATCGTTAGGATTTATTCAAATGATCCCCTGGCGCGGCGTTTTTCTGACGCCGGAAGGGGAGAAGCTGGCGCAGGAAAGCCGCGAGCGGCACCAAATTGTCGAAAATTTTTTACTGGTGTTAGGCGTAAGTCCGGAGATCGCGCGTCGTGATGCGGAAGGGATGGAACACCATGTCAGCCAGGAGACATTGGATGCCTTTTTGGCCTTCACGCAACAGCATGGAACATCTGCAGAATGAATCTGGCTTTTTTACGGGCGCTGCGGCGTGACCGTTTTTTTCAGTTGTTGATCATTGTGGGGATGGCGTTAAGCCTGTTTGTTCCTTTTGCGCCCCGCGCCTGGCCTGGCGCGATTGACTGGCACACCATTATTACCCTCAGTGGGTTAATGTTGCTCACTAAAGGCGTTGAGCTGAGCGGCTATTTTGATGTGCTGGGACGCAAGATGACGCGCCGATTTCATACCGAGCGGCAACTGGCGATGTTCCTGGTGCTGGCTGCGGCGGCGCTGTCGACCTTTCTGACAAACGATGTCGCGCTGTTTATCGTTGTGCCGCTGACGATAACGTTAAAAAAACTGTGCGCGATTCCGGTCAACCGATTGATTATTTTTGAAGCGTTGGCGGTGAACGCCGGTTCGCTGCTGACGCCTGTCGGTAATCCGCAAAATATTCTGTTGTGGGGACGCTCCGGCTTAACCTTTGCTGAATTTAGCGGGCAAATGGCGCCGCTTGCCGTCATGATGATGCTGACGTTACTGCTCCTGTGCTGGTTTTGTTTTCCGGGTAGGGCGTTACAGTATCATACCGGTACGCGTTCGCCGCAGTGGCAGCCCCGTCTGGTGTGGAGTTGCCTGGCATTATATGTCGTTTTTCTTACCGCGCTGGAGCTCAGGCAAGAGTTATGGGGACTGGTGTTGGTGGCGGCTGGGTTTATTGTGCTGGCGCGCAGGGTGATAGTCAGCGTGGACTGGACGCTGCTGCTGGTATTTATGGCGATGTTTATTGATGTCCATCTGCTAACGCAATTGCCGGCGTTGCAGGGCGTTTTCAACCAGGTTGGCGCACTGTCTCACCTGGGGCTTTGGCTAACCGCTATCGGCCTGTCGCAGGTTATCAGTAATGTGCCCAGTACCATTCTCCTGCTGAACTATGTACCGGCCTCGACGTTGCTGGCGTGGGCGGTGAATATCGGCGGGTTTGGTCTGCTGCCGGGGTCGCTGGCAAATCTTATTGCTTTACGGATGGCGAACGATCGCCGAATCTGGTGGCGATTTCATTTCTATTCGCTGCCGATGCTGGCATGGGCGGCGCTGGTGGGATATGGATTATTGCAACTGATGCCGTAAGAGAAGCCCGATAGTGTCTATCGGGCTTCGCAGGCAGAGTCTGTCAGTTCAGACGAACCGGCATCCCGGAACGATCCTGAACTGCCTGTTGTACGACGGTCTGATCAACGTCAGGCTCGTTGGTGACGGCCAGGATACTCTTATTAAGCGTGATCGGCACCGCTTCCTTACCTTCAAACTGCGCTTCCGTCGTTGACAGCGGGTTATGCACCTCAATGTAACGGCTACCGTCCGGCTCGGTGGTGGCTTTTACCGGTTCATCGATAAACTGCACGCGGGTACCGACCGGCACATTTTCAAACAGGAATTTGATATCGTCGTTGCGCAGACGCACGCAGCCGTGGCTCACGCGAAGCCCGATGCCGAAGTTGGCGTTGGTGCCGTGAATAGCATACAGGCGACCGATGTACAGCGCGTACAGGCCCATCGGGTTATCCGGGCCCGCAGGTACGACGGCAGGCAGCGGCTCGCCGGCGGCGCGATATTCAGCGTGCATTTTTGCCGTAGGCGTCCAGGTCGGACCGGCTTTTTTACGTTCAACTTTGGTCGTCCAGTTGATAGGCGTGTCTTTACCTAACTGACCGATCCCAATCGGCAGGACGATAACGGTGTTTGTGCCTTTCGGGTAGTAATAGAGGCGCATTTCCGCGCTATTGATGATAATGCCTTCGTGTACGGTATCCGGCAGGATCAGCTGCTGCGGAATATTCAGCACGGTACCGCCCTTCGGCAGGAAGGTATCCACGCCAGGGTTGGCTTCCAGCATGTTGGAGAGCCCCATCTGGTACTCCGCGGCAAAATACTCCAGCGGCTGGGTATTGCCCTCCGGAACGGTGATGACCTGATTTTGCCCAATTAAACGGCTACCATCGGTAGGCAGCGGGTAAGTGACTGCTGAGGCTGTTTTACAAAAACCAACTACAGCGAAAGCCGCCGCGAAAAGCGTTGTTAATTTCATATTCATGTTATGCGAGATTCTGTGCCAAGCAGGCTAGTAGGTTGAGAATTCTGTCATGTTGGGAGCGCATTATAGGTGCATTCCAGTAAACAGGGAATTCAGATGTGTACGAAATCACGTTTTTTTCCCTTACGGTTCAGTGTAGCCCTTTGTACAGGGCGCGATCTTATTTCAGACTTGTGGCATAATAAGCGGTTTGTCACATCTTTTTTCAGGATAAGCCTGTGTTAGTTTCCAGCAACGTTACCATGCAGTTCGGCAGTAAGCCGCTGTTCGAAAACATTTCCGTCAAATTTGGCGGCGGCAACCGTTACGGCCTGATTGGCGCCAACGGTAGCGGAAAGTCCACTTTTATGAAAATCCTCGGCGGCGACCTGGAGCCGACGCTGGGCAATGTTTCCCTCGATCCGAATGAGCGCATCGGTAAGCTGCGTCAGGACCAGTTCGCTTTTGAAACATTCACCGTACTTGATACTGTCATTATGGGGCATGGCGAACTGTGGGAAGTCAAGCAGGAGCGCGACCGTATCTACGCCTTGCCGGAAATGAGCGAAGAAGACGGCTATAAAGTCGCCGATCTGGAAGTAAAATACGGCGAGATGGACGGTTATTCCGCTGAGGCGCGCGCGGGCGAACTGCTGTTGGGGGTGGGCATCCCGCTGGAGCAGCATTACGGTCTGATGAGTGAAGTCGCGCCAGGCTGGAAATTGCGTGTGCTGCTGGCGCAGGCGTTATTCTCTAATCCGGACATCCTGTTGCTCGACGAACCGACCAACAACCTGGATATTGATACTATCCGTTGGCTGGAGCAGGTGCTGAACGAGCGCGATAGCACGATGATCATCATTTCGCACGACCGTCACTTCCTGAACATGGTTTGTACGCATATGGCGGATCTGGATTACGGCGACTTGCGCGTCTATCCGGGTAACTATGATGAGTATATGACGGCGGCGACCCAGGCGCGTGAACGTCTGTTGGCCGATAATGCGAAGAAAAAAGCGCAAATTGCCGAGCTGCAATCTTTTGTTAGCCGTTTTAGCGCCAATGCCTCTAAATCGCGTCAGGCAACGTCGCGCGCGCGGCAGATTGATAAAATCAAGCTGGAAGAGGTGAAAGCCTCCAGCCGTCAGAACCCGTTCATCCGTTTTGAGCAGGATAAAAAACTGTTCCGTAACGCTCTGGAAGTGGAGGCGCTGACGAAAGGTTTTGATAACGGTCCGCTGTTTAAAAATGTCAATTTGCTGCTCGAAGTCGGGGAGAAGCTGGCGGTACTCGGCACCAATGGCGTGGGTAAATCTACGCTGCTGAAGACGCTGGTTGGCGATCTGGACGCCGATCACGGCACCGTTAAATGGTCGGAAAACGCGCGTATTGGTTACTACGCGCAGGACCACGAATATGAATTCGAAAATGACCTGACGGTGTTTGAATGGATGAGTCAGTGGAAGCAGGAAGGCGACGACGAGCAGGCAGTGCGCAGTATTCTGGGCCGCCTGTTATTTAGCCAGGATGATATCAAAAAGCCTGCGAAAGTCCTCTCCGGTGGCGAGAAGGGCCGTATGCTGTTCGGCAAACTGATGATGCAAAAGCCGAATATCCTGATCATGGACGAACCGACTAACCACCTGGATATGGAGTCGATCGAATCGCTGAATATGGCGCTGGAGCTGTATCAGGGCACGCTGATCTTTGTTTCGCACGACCGTGAGTTCGTCAGCTCGCTGGCAACCCGCGTCATTGAAATTACGCCGGAGCGCGTGGTGGACTTCAGCGGCAACTACGACGATTATTTGCGTAGTAAAGGGATCGAGTAAGTTATTGTCTGTAACCCCGATAGCGTCGGGGTTACAGAATGTTAACAAGGTAATTTTTATTTTTTCCGAATGCAATGTGAAAATTATATATACTCTTAGAGCCTATCCCATTAGGGCTATTTTACTTGCCATTTTGGACCTGGGCAGTGCTCAAAATCCTCACGTACTACGTGTACGCTCCGGTTTTTGCGCGCTGTCCGTGTCCAAACTGGCTGCGCCAATAACGCCTGGTGGGATAGGCTCTTAATATTCTATTTTAAAATTAAATGAAAGAAGAGGATCTATCATAAAAATTGCGAATATATTTTGTGGTAAACATATTGTAATGTTATTTTCTTTATAAGAATTCAAGTGCTATTTTATATTCCTTTATTGTTCAACAAAAGGAATAAATATGAGCATTTTGGAACGCTTTTTTGGCCGTAAAGAAAAAAACTCATCTAATATACAAGGTGTTTTAGTAGCGAATGCTGAAATTGATAACCCACTAAGTTTAGTTGTTGTATTTGATACTCTCCCGGAAAATAATTCAAAAGAACTCACCCGCTTGTTGCGTAATTATCACTCCAGTATGAAACAGGCAACGTGTGAACTTGTCCCTGAACTGGATTTTTTTGGTTTAGCAGGATGGGGTAAGCATGTAATATCGATGGTTGGATTTAAAACGCCTTACCCTCAGGAATCAATCGAACAATGCGTCGCGCCAGCTCATTATCCCCAGGAAGTAAAAGAGCAAGTACGGGCAACCAGTGCAAATATTATTTTATATTATAAGGGGTATGATACTTCACCTTTAGAGCAATATGTTGCGTTGGCTGTGGTTGCAGGTGCATTAAGTAGCATGGGGGCTGTCGCTGTATTAAATGAATCGGCTCACACTTCATTACCTGCGGGGGTATTTAAGTCTCAGGAGTTGGGTAAGCATAGTCTGGAAATGTTGCGTGAAGGTTTCCCGCTGACCTCTCTATTTTGTGGATTTGTGAAATATGAAGTTGAGGATATCGAAGGCGTATGGATGCGTACCTATGGTGCTGATTGCTTTGGGCTACCAGATTTCGCAGCACACGCACAAGGTCATCACGAAGGGCAAAAATATTCTGATATTTTCAATAATGTTCTGCGTTACCTGCTTGAAAGTGGAGCAAAAATGGCTGCCGGGCATACCATGCAAGTCGGTAAAACGACATTTATGAAACTGCGCGATCCCCTTGACGATGAATATTACTTACAGGGGCCTGGAACCACATTAGTGGTTGAACTGATTGAAGAAGATGAGTGTAATGCTCATTGAGAAATCGGGGCAATTGCCCCGACTCTCGTTAAAGTGTAAACGGCACTTTATTTTCCAGCACAGCCTGAATCACATTCAGTGCGCCTTCATGATTATTATTATCGGTAGCGTAACGGGCGATTTATTTAATGTTTTCTGCGGCATTGTCCATCGCAAAGGAATAACGCGCCATTTTAAGCATCTCTGCGTCATTGCCGCTGTCGCCAATGGCGACGACATTCTGTGGCGACAGATCCCAGCGTTTCAGTAACCGCGAAATACCGTTTGCTTTATGCAGGCCGGGAATAATCAGATCGATAAAGTCAAAACCACTTGTGGCGGGCTTCATAATGCCATCGAGCGTAACGTGTAGTTTGTCGATCACTAACGGGATTTGTTCATCCGGTAGGTTGAGCGAAAACTTGAACAGTACGTCATCAATCTCCTGATAATCTTTTACGGGTTTCAGGCGATGGTAGTGTTTTGCCATCAGGGTAACGAGTGCTTCTGGCGCATTTTCGCTGACATATGCACTTTGCAGACCGCAGGCGACAAAATTAAGTTGCTTATATTTCAGCAACTCGCCAATAACAATCCGCGATTCATGTCAGGTCAGTTCGCCGTGGAACAGTTGCTTGCCATGTTCGTAAACCAGTGCGCCGTTTTCCGCGACAAAAGAGATCTCATCCTTTAGCTCAGGAAAGAACGAAATAAGCTGGTAATACTGATTACCGCTGGCGACAACGAACTCAATGCCGCGCTTTTTCAGTTCCTGAAATTACGCCGGAGCGCGTGGTGGACTTCAGCGGCAACTACGACGATTATTTGCGTAGTAAAGGGATTGAAAGCTAAACACTGACGCCCGGTGGCGTTGTGTTTACCGGGCCTACGTATCCTGGCGCGTAGGTCCGGTAAGACGGGTGCGCCCAGACAAAGGGCGCACCGCAGTTAAGCGGGCAGGGCGGTACGACCGTCAAACGTCCATACCTAATGCCCGTTTACCGTGAATATTCAGATCGCGCAGCGTGAAGCGCCCTTCCCAGGTGGTTTCATAGTCCTCGCGCGGGAAATCGCCCGGTGATGCGCCTGTCTCCAGCGCCGCTTTCACCTTACGCGCATAGGCCAGATTCTTCTCACACATTGGCGCGGCAGGAATGTACATCACATTGCCCCAGCCCTGCTGATTTTCGACGGGGGCGACGGAGTGGATGACATCGCAATGCCACCACACGGAATCCCCGGCTTCCAGCGGCGGAATGCTGGTTAACGCCGCCATCAGTAAAGGATGCCACTGTTCAGAAACCGGCAGCACCCTGCCCGGCGCGACGCCGCATAATTCATCTTCCGGGACATCATCCAGCAGCGGGCGCAGCAGAATATACGCCATCGCCTCCGGGATAGGGACGACATGAAGCAACCCCTGGCCGGGCAGCATATCGGAGAGCGCGGTCCAGCCCTGGAAGGTGCGAAATACCGAGCATTTGGTGGTATTATCCACCGTATACTCTTCAACTTCGGTACGGTGCGCCGCATTCCACGGATCGTACTGCTCGACGTTGCCGTTAAACACGCTGGCGAATACCTGCTGATAGGCTGGTAGCAGCCAGCGCTCCAGCGCGCCGGAGTCGGTATGCGCTCCCAGTCCTTTGGATGTGGTGCCCGGCGGGCGACGGCGGATGCGATCCGGGTAAATGATGCTGATATCCGGATTAAACCATCGCTTGCCGTCGTGCTCTACCTGCCATAGACGGTTGAGAAACGACTGCGCCAGCGCCATCTCTTCACTTTGGCGGGCCTGCATTTGCGCCTGCGACCAGTAGACAGGATAGATTTCAGGCCGGGAGGCGCTCAGCGTACCGAAAAAATTATCCCCCGGTCCTTTATACACCTCGTCAAAATGGTTCTTGTCCAGATAGTCGAGCATCGACTGGTCCCATGCCAGCGCCTGTTCGCGTGGAAAATGACCTTTAATCACCGCGCACCCGCGGCGCTTAACCTCGGCGCGGGTGGCATCGCTAATGTTGCCCATCGCCAGTTCGCTAAAAGGGATAATTGGCCATACCGGCTGTCCCTGCGCCTTCAGATCGTTAATTTCCGCCACCCGGGCTGCTATGGTGGCGCTCAAACGGTCGAACACCGCCTGTACGTCGCCGATTTGCGCGCGTAGCGCCTGCTTCATCTGACGAATGGCCGCTTTTGGGTCGGCGGGCAGCGTTTCGTGGGTAAAAGGAGTTGTCATATCAACCTCATCGTCTTTCGTTCGAAAGTAAAATTAGTTACATGTGATACTTTAAGTTAAAATAAGGTTAATGTAAGTTTAAAATATTGCAGGAGCGCACAAAGAGGGAAGCGAGAGGAAAACGTAAGGTGGCCAGGACGCCTTAATGTCTTGTGCGGCTATTCCTTTCGTTCAGCCACTTTTCATTCGAAATAAATTTGTGGTTCTGCTCACATTGTTATTAAAATGTTTCTGGTCGCAGTTACAGCCAGGAGCTTAAGTATGACCGTTAACGTTGTCGTTACAGATATGGACGGCACTTTTCTCGACGATGCCAAGCAGTACGATCGTGTACGCTTCATGGCGCAATACCAGGAACTGAAAAAACGTAATATCGAATTTGTGGTCGCCAGCGGTAATCAGTACTACCAGTTGATCTCCTTCTTCCCCGAGCTGAAAGACGAAATTTCCTTTGTCGCAGAAAATGGCGCGCTGGTGTATGAACATGGCAAGCAGTTGTTTCACGGGGAGCTAACCCGGCATGAATCGCGGATTGTGATTGGCGAACTGCTGAAGGATAAGCAGCTTAACTTCGTCGCCTGCGGTCTGAAAAGCGCTTATGTCAGCAAAAACGCTCCCGAGACTTTCGTGGCGCTGATGGCCAAACATTATCACCGCCTGCAGCCGGTAAACGATTATCACGACATTGACGATATCCTGTTTAAGTTCTCCCTGAATTTGCCCGATGAACAAATTCCGCTGGTTATCGACAAACTGCACGTATCTTTGGATGGCATCATGAAGCCCGTCACCAGTGGCTTCGGTTTTATCGACCTGATTATCCCGGGACTGCATAAAGCGAATGGCATCAGTCGTCTGTTAAAGCGCTGGAACAGGTCGCCACAGAATGTCGTCGCCATTGGCGACAGCGGTAATGATGCGGAAATGTTGAAAATGGCGCATTACTCTTTTGCCATGGGCAATGCCGCAGACAATATCAAAGCGCTTTCACGTTATCACACTGATGATAATAACCATCAAGGCGCGCTCAACGTCATTCAGGCCGTGCTTGACGGCACCGATCCCTTCTGATTAACAGGCCTGCGCAGGCCTGTTAAACGTAGCGCCATCAGGCAGTTCGGACATATTGCCGATGGCGCCAGGGCAAATTACAGCATATGTTCGGTACGGGCGATGATATCGTCCTGCGCGTCCGGCGACAGCGCGGTGAAGAAGGCGGAGTAGCCTGCCACACGCACGACCAGATCGCGGTACTGATCCGGATGTTTTTTCGCATCCAGCAGCGTTTCGCGTGACACGATGTTGTACTGAATATGCCAGCCTTTATGCACCTCAAAGAACGTCCGTAGCAGAACCATCAGTTTCTGTTTGTCGGATTCGTTTTCCAGCGTCGTTGGGTTCAGTTTCTGATTGAGCAGCACGCCGCCGAGAATGGAACCGGTAGGTAATTTGCCTACGGAACCGATCACCGCCGTCGGGCCGAGATGATCCGTACCTGATGCAGGGCTTGCGCCTTCCGCCAGCGGTGTATGCGCTTTGCGACCATCCGGGGTAGCCATAGTCGCGGCGCCAAATGGCACGTTTGCTGAGATAGAGGACGTACCGGCGTAATAGTTGCCGCCCACAGGGCCACGACCATAGCGCGGGTTATGGTATTGCTTCAGCTCATCAATATAGGTCTGATAAGCGCGCGCCAGCAGGGTATCGACACTGTCATCGTCGTTACCGTACTTCGGCGCGCCGTTAATCAGACGCTGGCGCAGCTGCTCATGGGGCAGCCCGTCAAAGTCATCGGCCAGCGCGGCGGCAAGCTGCTGTTGACCGATAACGCCCTGTTCGAAGACCAGTTTTTTCACGGCAGCGAGGCTGTTGCCCAGGTTGGCGATACCGACCTGGAGACCGGATACCCAGTCATATTTCGCGCCGCCTTGCTTGATACTTTTCGCGCGTTCAATACAGTCATCTACCAGCGCTGAGCAGAGAATATCGTGGACGTTCTCTTCCAGCATGGTGTCGACCACATACTCAATTTCGATCGATTTGCGCGTGTAGTAGCGAATTTGGGTATCCCAGGCGGCCATCACTTCGTCAAAATTGTTAAAGTTGCCTGCGGAGAGCGCCTTTTCCTGCGGCAGAAATACCTTGCCGCTGGTGGCGTCGCGACCGCCTTCCAGCGCCGCCAGCATGACGCGGGCGAAGTTAATAAAGCTCATGCCGGTGCAGCGATAACCCCATTTCCCGCCGACGGCGGTTTCGATACAGCCGATCGCCGCGTAATCGTAAGCGTCCTGTGGTTCGATCCCCAACTTGATAAATTCCGGGATGACGATTTCATCATTGTTAAACGCCGGCATCCCAAAGCCGCAGCGGATGACCTGGACGCAGGCGTCAAGGAAATCGTTACTCATTCCGGCGTGATAACGCACACTGAGGTTGGGCTGGGTAGAACGCAAACGTCCGCAGGACTCCAGAATGGCGTAAGACAGCGGATTCACTGCGTCCACTGGCTGACCGTTGATGAGATTCTGACCGCCAATGGTGACGTTTTGATACAGCGGGCTGCCCGCGGAAGCTTTGGAGTGCGAACTGGAGCGGATCTTGTTTACTTCCAGCAGTTTCAGCCAGCAGCTGTGCAGCAGTTCAATGGCGTGCTCACGATCCAGAGTCTGGTTTAGTTCGACATCGCGACGATAATAGGGGTAAAGATACTGGTCCATACGACCAAATGACACCGAGTGACCGTTAGACTCAATTTGTAGAATCAGTTGGATGAAGTAGCACAATTGCAGTGCTTGCCAGAAGGTCTGCGGCGGTTGGTGGGCGATCACCTCGCAGTTTTCGGCGATGGTAAGTAGCTCTTTACGACGGCTTTCACGGGACTCTTCGCCTGCCATCTGGCGCGCCAGCGCGGCAAAGCGCGTGATGTGCTGGCTTACCGCATCCAGCACAATATCAATCGCCTTCAGGAACTGCTCGCCATGCAGATCTTCCAGCACGGTAAGGTTGATGCGTGAGCGGCGCTCGGCGACTTTATCGCGCAGGCCATCAAGCCCTTTTTCCAGCAGCAGCGGGAAGTTCACCGCCAGGTGCGCGTCACCGGAAGTCATATTACCTTCGGCTTTGATAATGCCAGTCGCCAGAAGCCCTTTTTGTTCATCGGTAAACATGCCGTAGCAGCGATCCTGGACGGTTTGACCGCGCCACCATGGACAGACGTCGTGCAGAATACGCTTGTTTTCTTCACTTACGGAAAAACCTGCGCCGGGCCGGTCTGCCAGGTCGTCGATCTCTTTTTCAATCCACGAGACGGTATATTCCGGGAAAATCGGCGCGGCGCGGACTTCACTTGCCTGGTTGCCGACGATCAGTTCATCGTGTTTTATCCAGATAGTGCGTTCCGCCAGGTGATGGGCCAGCGCCAGCGCGCGGCGTACCGGAATCGGTTTATCCAGATGCTGCTGATACATTTCGGTATAATGCTGCGCGCGCTCGGTACAGACCGGCGGTTTCACGATATGTACCAGCGCGGTTTTGTGCGCCTTAATGCGGTCACTGAGCGTGTCCAGTTTCAGTTGGGTCATGATAATTATCCTCGTAGGGTCGCGGTTAAACCTTTTTGGCAGGCGTACTTCTGGGCAAAATCAAGTAACGCCGGTGCATCCAGTGGTTTATCCGGGGCATGATAGGGCTGACTGAGTAAGTGGTATTTATTGATGCCCAGCGTGTGGTAGGGCAGAAAATGAATTTCCCCGACGTGCAGTTCGTCGGCGGCAAAGTCGGTAATGGCTTTAATGGTCTCCTCATCGGCATTAAATCCCTGAATCAGCGGGACGCGAATCACCATTTTTTTGCCCGCGGCGGCGAGTTTCCTGAGATTTTCCAGCACCCGCGAGGCGCTGCCATCGGTCCACTGCTTAAACGGCCCGTCGGCGACATGTTTCAAATCAGCCAGAAACAGATCGATATAAGGCAGTGAGGGCGCAATGTATTTCCATGGAACATGCAGACAGGTCTCAACCGCCGTATGAATACCGGCGTCATGGCTGGCTTTAAACAGCTCTGCCGCCAGCTCCGGCTGCATAAACGGTTCGCCGCCGGAAAGCGTCAGACCGCCGCCGCTGCGATCGTAAAAAGGTTTATCGCGCAGTACCGTCGCCATGATTTCATCCACGCTTTTTATTTCGCCGCACACGGTTAACGCCTGTGTGGGGCAACAATGCGCCAGGACGGAAAAATGGGCGTCGGTCAGTTTCTCGCGATGGATGAGCAGGCCGTTTAGCGCGCGCTCAATGACGTCCGGCGCGGCTTGCGCGCACAGGTCGCATCCTTCGAGACACAGCCGCGCATCGTATAACAGATCCTGAGCGCAGGCGCGGCTTTCCGGGTTCTGGCACCAGCGACAGCCCAACGAACAGCCTTTGAGAAATACTACGGTACGGATACCGGGGCCATCGTGGGTAGAATAGCGCTGAATATTGAAGATCATAAACGGCCTCTCTTATTTCATATAAAGATTAAATTACTTTCGAATGAAAGTTATCTTGATGTGCGTCAACGAATGGAGAGGTTCTGACAAAGAGGCGTTAAATGAGGTACAACATCACGGTTTGAGGTTGTGGTATGGCGTTTAAGATGATGCCGCGCTGCTTGAGCCGATCGTCAGTCGGAGCTTGGGTAAGCTGGCTTTGCGTCTGATGACAGTAATTATCTGTTGATACAGCACGGCCATAAACCGTGCTTCGGTATGTTTATCCGTAAAGTGGCTACTGTCCGCAGACTTCACAGCCGGGGTTGCGTATCAACTTCATTTCGCGGAACTGACAGGTCATCGCATCGTACATGACGATTTTTCCGCTGGCAGGCTGACCGTAATGCGCCAGTAGCTTAATGGCCTCCATTGCCTGTAGCGAACCGATCACGCCAATCAGCGGCGCCATCACCCCTGCCTCTACGCAGGTCAGAGCGTTTTCGCCAAACAGACGGCTCAGGCAGCGGTAACAGGGTTCGTTTTCCCGATACGTAAAGACGGTAACTTGTCCTTCCATACGAATGGCCGCGCCGGAGATTAGCGGCACTTTCGCGGTATAGCACCCGGCGTTAAGTTGATTACGTACGCTAACGTTATCGGTACAGTCCAGCACCAGCGAATGCCCGGCAATCAGGCTGGTCATAGCGTCGTCGTCCAGCCGCGCGTTAACGGGCGTAATGGTAATATGCGGGTTGATACGCGCCAGCGCGTCGCGGGCGGACTCTACCTTTGGCTGCCCGACCGTGGCGTCGCTGTGCAAGGTTTGACGCTGGAGATTGGAAACGGAAACGGTATCAAAATCGAGTAGCGTCAGTTGCCCGACGCCAGCGCCGGCCAGATACTGCGTTGCCGCGCAGCCGAGTCCGCCCAGCCCGACCACTAATACCCGCGCATCTTTTAACGCTTCCTGCCCTTCAAAATCGAAGCCGCGCAGAATAATTTGTCGGTTATAGCGCAGCATCTCCTGGTCGCTAAGTTCCGCCATTACAGGCCTCCGAACAGAGCATTAAACGGCTCGACTTCCACCCATTCTCCCGGCTCAACATTGCCGCGTTCACGCTCCAGCACAATAAAGCAGTTGCCCAGACTAAACGAGCTGAAAATATGTGAACCCTGGTGTCCGGTGGTCGTGACCTCCAGTTCGCCGTTGGCGCTACGTTGCAGAATGCCGCGCTGGAAATCGAGACGCCCCGGCGTTTTCTTCAGGCGAGATGCTGTGCGTACACGCTGGCGCGGCGGTACAGCGCTTGCCGTGTTGCCGCCAAGCTTCGCCAGTAAAGGCTGAACCAGTTGATAAAACGTGAGCGCCGCAGAGACTGGATTCCCCGGCAGGCCACAGAACCAGCTATTACTGAGTTTGCCGAAGGCAAACGGTTTGCCTGGCTTGATAGCCAGCTTCCAGAAGGCGATTTCGCCCAGCTCCTCAAGGATGGTTTTGGTATAGTCCGCTTCACCAACCGAGACGCCGCCGGAGCTTATCACTACATCGGCCTGGCTGTCGGCGTCGATAAACGCGGCGCGAAGCTTACCGGGATCGTCAGGAATAATGCCTAAATTGATCACTTCGCAGCCAAGCTGTTGCAGCATCAAATGTATAGTTAGACGGTTAGTGTCATAAATTTGCCCCGCCTCCAACGGCTGGCCCGGAAGCTGGAGCTCGTCGCCGGTCGAGAACAGCGCTACGCGCACTTTACGTACAACCTGCGCATCGGCAATTCCCAGCGACGCCAGCACTGGCAGTTCGGCAGTAGTCAGGCGCGTACCGGCCGGAAAGACCACCGCATCCTGGCGAATATCCTCGCCGCGGCGGCGGATGTTTTGTCCGCAACGAACATCGGCGGTAAAACGCACGCCGTCATCGGTTTGTTCCGTCTGCTCTTGCATAACTACCGCCTCGCAACCTGTCGGCACCGGGGCGCCGGTCATAATGCGAATGCAGGTGCCCGCAGGCCACTCTCCCTGGTAAGGCTGACCGGCAAATGCTTTGCCGACGACGGGCAGCGGCTTATCGGCGGACAAATCCGCCATACGTACCGCATAACCATCCATAGCTGAATTATCAAAGCCGGGGACATCGAGGGGAGAAACGATATCGGTCGCCAGGATGCGGCCAAAGCAGTTCACCAGCGGCAACGTTTCTACGGCGGTGAGCGGGGTAATACGTGAAAGCATCTGGGTCAGCGCCGTTTCAAGCGGCATCAATCCGGCGGAAAATTCCATGAACATACTCCTGCGAGGCAAAATCGAATCCGGCTATTATGTCAGAAAACAGAGGCGGGCAGTATGCTACCTCGGTCTTAGAGACGGCCTTGCGCCTTTACATACCTTACGCATCTTTCTATATTCAAAAATCGAATGAATAACTCACAACAATTCTGATAGTTATAGTAAAAGTTGTGTGCCACCGTTAATGGACCCTAAAAATGAATAAAGCAGTGATTGCGATTCACGGCGGCGCAGGCGCGATTGCTCGCGCGCAAATGAGCCATGAGCAGGAGCTACGCTATATCCAGGCGCTGTCAGAGATTGTCGAAAGCGGGCAAAAGATGCTGGAAGCGGGTGACAGCGCGCTTGATGTAGTGACGGAAGCGGTGCGCCTGCTGGAAGCGTGTCCGCTCTTCAATGCGGGTATCGGCGCGGTCTATACCCGAGACGGAACTCATGAACTGGATGCCTGCGTGATGGACGGCAATACCCTGAAGGCCGGAGCCGTCGCGGGCGTGAGTCATGTTCGCCATCCTGTGCTCGCCGCCAGACTGGTGATGGAGCGCAGCCCGCATGTACTCATGGTGGGGGAAGGGGCGGAAAATTTTGCCTTTTCACAGGGGATGGCGCGCGTTTCGCCGGATATCTTTTCCACCCCGGCGCGTTACGAGCAATTGCTGGCGGCGCGTGCGGCGGGTGAAATGGCGCTCGATCACAGCGGCGCGCCGCTGGACGAAACGAAAAAAATGGGTACAGTCGGCGCAGTGGCGCGGGATAAATTCGGTAATCTGGCGGCGGCAACGTCTACCGGCGGGATGACCAATAAATTGCCCGGGCGCGTCGGCGACAGCCCGCTGGTCGGCGCCGGGTGTTATGCCAACAACGCCAGCGTCGCCGTTTCCTGTACCGGAACGGGAGAGGTCTTTATTCGCACGCTCGCGGCTTACGATATCGCCGCATTGATGGAATATGGCGGACTCAGCCTTGCCGACGCCTGTGAGCGCGTGGTGATGGAAAAATTACCGGCGCTGGGCGGCAGCGGTGGATTAATCGCCGTTGATCACGAAGGCAATGTCGCGTTGCCGTTTAACAGCGAAGGGATGTATCGCGCCTGGGGATATGCCGGGGATACGCCTACCACAGGAATTTACCGGGAATAAGGAGCCGCAGGTGCCGCACAGCGATGAACTGGATAGCCGCGATGTTCTGTCCGTCAGTGGCCTGAATATCGCGTTTCACCACGAAGGGCAACAGGTAGACGCCGTGCGTAATGTGTCATTACGCCTGAAGCGTGGAGAGACTCTGGCGATTGTCGGCGAGTCGGGCTCGGGAAAATCGGTGACGGCGCTGGCGTTAATGCGGCTGATTGAGCAGTCGGGCGCGAACGTGCGCTGCGGCGAAATGCTGTTGCGTCGGCGTAATCGCCAGGTGATTGAGTTGTCTGAGCAGAGTGACGCGCAGATGCGGCGTGTGCGCGGCGCGGATATCGCCATGATTTTCCAGGAGCCAATGACCTCGCTCAACCCGGTATTTACCGTTGGCGAGCAAATTGCCGAATCTATTCGTTTGCATCAGGGGGCCAGCCACGAAGAGGCGCTGGCGGAAGCGAAACGTATGCTCGATCAGGTACGGATCCCGGAGTCGCAGGCGATTTTATCGCGTTATCCGCATCAGCTTTCCGGCGGGATGCGCCAGCGAGTCATGATCGCGATGGCGCTATCCTGCCGTCCGGCGGTATTGATTGCCGATGAACCCACCACGGCGCTGGATGTCACTATCCAGGCGCAAATTCTGCAACTTATCAAAGTGTTGCAGCAAGAGATGTCGATGGGCGTGATTTTTATCACCCACGACATGGGCGTCGTGGCGGATATTGCCGATCGCGTGCTGGTGATGTATCAAGGCGAGGCCGTGGAAACCGGCAGCGTAGAGCAGATTTTCCATGCGCCGACGCATCCTTATACCCAAACGTTGCTGGCCGCCGTCCCTCAGCTTGGCGCGATGCGCGGCCACTCGCTGCCACGCCGTTTCCCGTTGATTTCCGCTGACGAACCGGCCCTTTATGAATCGCAGATTGAGCAAGACACGGTGGTGGAAGGCGAGCCTATTCTTCAGGTTCGGGGGCTGGTGACGCGATTCCCGCTGCGTAGCGGTCTCTTTAACCGCATTACGCGTGAAGTTCATGCCGTTGAGAATATCAGTTTCGATCTCTGGCCGGGCGAAACGCTATCGCTGGTGGGCGAGTCCGGTAGCGGAAAATCGACGACCGGACGCGCGCTGCTGCGGTTGGTTGAATCCCGGCAGGGGGAGATTATCTTTAACGGCCAGCGCATTGACACGCTGTCTGCGGGTAAACTCCAGCCGTTGCGCCGCGATATTCAATGTATTTTCCAGGACCCTTACGCCTCGCTCGACCCGCGCCAGACCGTGGGGTATTCCATTATGGAACCTTTACGGATTCATGGCCTGGGGCAGGGGGACGCTGCGGCAAAGCGCGTGGCCTGGTTGCTTGAGCGTGTCGGATTACGTCCTGAACATGCCTGGCGTTATCCGCACGAGTTTTCCGGCGGTCAACGTCAGCGCATCTGCATAGCTCGCGCGCTGGCATTGAATCCTAAAGTGATTATTGCCGATGAGGCGGTCTCCGCGCTGGATGTTTCCGTTCGCGGGCAGATCATTAATTTACTGCTCGATTTACAACGGGAAATGGGGATCGCCTACCTGTTTATTTCGCATGATATGGCGGTCGTGGAGCGAATTAGCCATCGCGTGGCGGTGATGTATCTTGGTCAAATTGTTGAGATGGGGCCGCGGCGCGCCGTTTTTGAAAATCCTCAGCATCCTTATACGCGTAAATTGATGGCGGCGGTGCCGGTTGCCGATCCCTCCAGACACCGGCCGCGGCGCGTTCTGCTATCAGATGATATACCCAGCAATATTCATAAACGTGGCGAAGAGACGCCCGCCGTTTCATTACAGTTGGTCGGGCCGGGACATTATGTTGCGCGGCCGCTGCAGGATAATGCGCTCTCGCGCTTATAACATTCAGACAGGCAGGGTTTCAGGAGAACAACATGACGCAATTTATTACGCATAAATGGCTGGCGGCGCTGGGACTGGCCTCATCCATTGCGGCTTTTCCGGCCCTGGCGGCCAAAGATGTGGTGGTGGCGGTAGGGTCTAATTTCACCACGCTCGATCCGTATGACGCTAACGATACGCTCTCGCAGGCGGTGGCGAAGTCATTTTATCAGGGGCTGTTTGGCCTGGATAAAGACATGAAGGTAAAAAACGTCCTGGCGAAAGGCTATACCGTTTCTGATGACGGTCTGACCTACACCATTACCCTACGGCAGGGGGTGAAATTTCAGGACGGCGCGGATTTTGATGCGGCGGCGGTGAAAGCGAATCTCGATCGCGCCAGCAATCCGGATAACCACCTCAAGCGTTATAACCTGTATAAAAATATCGCAAAAACGGAGGTCGTCGATCCGGCAACGGTAAAAATTACCCTGAAACAGCCGTTCTCCGCTTTCATTAATATTCTGGCACACCCGGCGACGGCGATGATCTCGCCGCAAGCGCTGGAAAAATATGGCAAGGATATTGGTTTTCATCCGGTCGGTACCGGTCCATACCAGCTTGAAACCTGGAATCAGACCGACTTTGTCAAAGTGAAGAAGTTCGCCGGTTACTGGCAGCAGGGCTTACCCAAGCTGGATTCTATTACCTGGCGTCCGGTTACTGACAACAATACCCGCGCGGCGATGCTGCAAACCGGCGAAGCGCAATTTGCTTTTCCTATCCCTTATGAGCAGGCCGCGTTATTGGCGAAAAATAAAAACCTCGAACTGGTCGCCAGCCCGTCCATTATGCAGCGTTATATCAGTATGAATGTGACGCAGAAGCCGTTTGATAATCCTAAGGTGCGTGAGGCGTTGAATTACGCTATCAATCGTCAGGCGCTGGTTAAAGTGGCGTTTGCCGGATACGCCACGCCGGCGACGGGCGTGGTGCCGCCGTCGATAGCCTATGCGCAAAGCTATCAGCCATGGCCCTATGATCCGGCTAAAGCGCGCGAACTGTTGAAAGAGGCGGGGTATCCAGACGGTTTCAGTACCACGCTGTGGTCATCGCACAACCATAGCACCGCGCAAAAAGTGTTGCAGTTTACCCAACAGCAACTGGCGCAGATTGGCATTAAAGCCCGGATAACCGCGATGGACGCCGGCCAGCGCGCCGCGGAAGTCGAGGGCAAAGGGCAAAAAGAGAGCGGCGTGCGAATGTTCTATACCGGCTGGTCGGCGTCGACGGGCGAAGCTGACTGGGCGTTATCGCCGCTCTTCGCATCACAAAACTGGCCGCCGACGCAGTTTAATACCGCTTTTTACAGCAACAAGCAGGTCGACAGCGATTTGGCGGCGGCCTTAAAGACCAACGATCCGCAGGAGAAAACACGATTGTACAAAGAGGCGCAGGATATTATCTGGAAAGAGTCGCCCTGGATACCGTTGGTGGTGGAGAAATTGGTTTCTGCGCACAGTAAAAATTTGACCGGTTTCTGGATTATGCCGGATACCGGTTTCAGCTTTGACGATGCGGATTTGAAGTAAGTAATGCGATGGGGCTGGATGGCGCGCGCGTTGTCCGCCATCCGGTAAAAGGTTCGTGTGATGCTTAACTATGTTCTCAAGCGCCTGCTGGGATTAATTCCTACGCTGTTGATTGTGGCAGTGCTGGTGTTTTTATTTGTTCATTTGTTGCCCGGCGACCCGGCGCGGCTGATAGCCGGACCGGAAGCCGACGCGCAGGTGATCGCGCTGGTTCGTCAGCAGCTGGGGCTTGATCAGCCGCTTCATGTCCAGTTTTGGCATTACATCACCCATGTTTTACAAGGCGATTTCGGGACGTCAATGGTTTCCCGCCGCCCGGTTTCTGAGGAGATCGCCAGCCGCTTTTTGCCGACGCTGTGGCTGACGATAACCAGTATGATATGGGCGGTGCTGTTTGGCATGGCGATCGGCATCGCCGCCGCCGTGTGGCGTAATCGCTGGCCTGACCGGGTAGGAATGACGCTTGCCGTGACCGGCATTTCTTTCCCGGCTTTTGCGCTGGGAATGTTGTTAATGCAGATTTTTTCCGTGGATCTGGGCTGGCTACCGACCGTGGGGGCGGATAGCTGGCAACATTATATTTTACCCTCCCTGACGCTTGGTGCGGCGGTGGCATCCGTCATGGCGCGTTTTACGCGCTCCTCGTTTGTCGATGTGCTGAGCGAGGATTACATGAGGACCGCGCGGGCGAAAGGCGTCAGTGAAACGTGGGTGGTGTTAAAACATGGCCTGCGCAATGCAATGATCCCGGTCGTCACCATGATGGGACTGCAATTTGGCTTTCTGCTTGGCGGATCGATCGTCGTTGAAAAAGTGTTTAACTGGCCGGGGCTTGGGCGGTTACTGGTCGACTCCGTCGACATGCGCGACTACCCCGTGATTCAGGCGGAAGTGCTGCTGTTTTCTCTGGAATTTATTCTTATCAACTTAGTGGTGGATGTCCTCTATGCCGCCATTAATCCGGCTATCAGGTATAAGTAAGGATGCGATTATTTAACTGGCGCCGTCAGGCGATTTTACATGCTATGCCGGTGGTAAAACCCGACCAGATACGCACGCCGTGGCGGGAGTTCTGGCGTCGTTTTCGCCGCCAGCATGTCGCGTTGGTCGCCGGGGGATTCGTACTGGCGTTAATTCTGGTGGCGATTTTTGCCCGCTGGCTGACGCCCTACGATGCGGAAAACTATTTTGACTACGATAGCCTGAACAATGGCCCCTCTTTGCAGCACTGGTTTGGCGTTGACTCGCTGGGAAGAGACATCTTTAGCCGGGTTCTCGTTGGCGCGCAGATCTCACTGGCGGCGGGCGTGTTCGCGGTATTTATCGGCGCGATAATTGGTACGGTGTTGGGATTGCTGGCGGGATATTATGAAGGCTGGTGGGATCGTTTTATTATGCGCATTTGCGATGTGCTGTTCGCCTTCCCCGGCATTTTGCTGGCGATTGCCGTTGTGGCGGTGTTAGGCAGCGGTATTGCTAATGTGATCGTTGCGGTGGCGATTTTTTCTATTCCGGCGTTTGCTCGTCTGGTGCGCGGAAATACCCTGGTCTTAAAACAGCAGACGTTTATTGAGTCTGCCCGCAGTATCGGCGCCAGCGACACGACGATTTTGTTTAGCCATATCTTGCCGGGAACGGTCTCGTCAATTGTGGTTTTCTTTACGATGCGTATCGGTACGTCAATTATTTCCGCGGCAAGCCTGTCATTTCTCGGATTAGGCGCGCAGCCGCCAACGCCGGAGTGGGGAGCGATGCTCAATGAAGCGCGGGCGGATATGGTCATCGCGCCGCACGTAGCGCTCTTCCCGGCGGTGGCGATTTTCCTGACTGTGCTGGCGTTTAACCTGTTAGGCGACGGGTTGCGCGATGCGCTGGACCCGAAGATTAAGGGGTAAGCCAGCCCGGTGGCGTTGACGCCTGGCGGGCCTGGAACGGGCTCGCCAGGCGGGATAACACATCCGGCACCCGCGCCGGGGGAGGTGGCGTTAAACCCGGCTGCCCCACAAATCATATTCGTCGGCGTTTTCCACTTTCACGCGCACGATATCGCCCGGCTTGACGTTGGTTTCACCGTTCAAATAGACCGCGCCGTCAATTTCCGGCGCATCCGCCATGCTACGCCCGATAGCGCCTTCTTCGTCAACCTCATCGACGATCACCAGAATTTCGCGGCCCACTTTTTCCTGCAAGCGCTCAGCGGAGATTTGCTGTTGCAGTTGCATAAAGCGGTTCCAGCGCTCTTCTTTCACCTCTTCCGGCACCTGATCCGGCAGCTCATTCGCGCCTGCGCCTTCCACCGGGCTGTACTTGAAGCAGCCTACACGATCGAGGCGCGCTTCTTTCAGGAAGTCGAGCAGCATCTGGAAGTCTTCTTCCGTTTCGCCGGGGAAGCCGACAATAAAGGTGGAGCGTAGGGTCAGTTCCGGGCAGATTTCGCGCCACTGCTTAATGCGCGCCAACTGGCGGTCAACGGAACCGGGACGTTTCATCAGTTTAAGAATCCGCGGGCTGGCATGTTGCAGCGGAATGTCCAGATAAGGCAGGATTTTGCCTTCCGCCATTAGCGGAATCACATCATCAACGTGTGGGTAGGGGTAGACGTAGTGCAGACGTGTCCAGACGCCCAGTTTTGATAACTGCTCGCACAGGCTCACCATACTGGTTTTCACCGGTTCGCCATTATGGAATCCGGTGCGGTGCTTCACATCTACGCCGTAGGCGGAGGTATCTTGCGAAATCACCAGAATCTCTTTGACCCCGGCATCAACCAGACGTTTCGCTTCGCTTAATACGTCGCCAATCGGGCGGCTGACCAGATCCCCGCGCATCGACGGGATGATGCAGAACGTGCAGCGGTGATTACAGCCTTCAGAAATTTTCAGATACGCATAATGGCGCGGCGTCAGTTTTACACCCTGTTCTGGTACGAGGCTTAAAAATGGATTGTGCTTCGGCTTCGGTACGTAATGATGTACGTGCTGCAGAACTTGCTCATAGCTATGCGGCCCGGTGATTTCCAGTACTTTCGGATGCACTTCGCGGATCTGATCTTCTTTTGCGCCCAGGCAGCCGGTGACGATTACCTTACCGTTTTCGTTCAGCGCTTCGCCAATGGCTTCCAGTGACTCTTGTACCGCGCTGTCAATAAAGCCACAGGTATTAACGATAACCATATCCGCATCGTCATAGCGTGGCACAACGTCATAGCCTTCGGTACGCAGCTCAGTCAGGATGCGTTCCGAATCAACGAGGTTTTTCGGACAGCCCAGGGAAACGAAGCCGATCTTTGGCTGGTGGGTTACATTACTCATAGCTTAAAAAGTGTTCATTTATTGGAATGGTCAGGGCAGGGATTCTACAGATATCCGAACAAAAATTGTATCGCAATCTCATCGGGAGCGGCGGCATCAACCGTTGTGGTTATCAGCAAAAGGTGAAAAAGGGCAATTCTAAGAAAATTCTTGATCTCTGACACCCCTTTGTCTAAAAAACGACCATACTATTAAGTTGAACCCTGGTAGAAAAGAGGAGGAAAAAAGGTATGGTCGTTGACAGACTGAGAACCGATCTTCTCAACAAGCTGATAAACGCGCGTATCGATCTTGCCGCTTATCTGCAATTGCGAAAAGCGAAGGGGTATATGTCAGTCAGCGAAAGTGACACTCTGCGTGACAATTTTTTTGAACTGAATCGCGAGCTCCACGATCACGCTTTACGGCAGGGACTGCATCTCGATCAGGAAGAGTGGAACGCGCTGCGCCGTGCCGAAGGCGCGCTTGCAGCCGCCGCCGTTTGTTTAATGAGCGGACACCATGATTGTCCGACCTTTATTGCCGTCAACGCAGATAAACTTGAAAACTGTCTGACAACTTTGACGCTGAGTATTCAGAGTCTGAAAGCACATTCACCGCTTATACAGGTCTGAACAAGGGGGAGGCGACTCCTGAGGAATCCCCAGCAAACCAGGACAGGCATAGTGTTATGTGATCTAATTGATTGCGCTAACACTTTCAAGGAAATCATCACTATGCCTGCTCGTTCATTATGCCAAAAATCCTTTAAAAATATACTGGAGCCTTTGCACCTTTACCGCCGTCAATCTCTGATTGAGGCTACCAGTGTAGTGATTAACGGTGCATCTCTTACACTTATTCAGTATTGGGCGTGATTTGTCAGGAGTAGCATCGGTCAGGCACAAGATAAAACGTATCGATCGACTTCGGGGAAAGTCTCACTTGCAGAATGAAGTTTCAGATACTTTTTCAGCGTGTTACTAAAAAATCACGGAGGGAATGACCCGGGTTGTCATGCTCTCCTATATGCCAGCCTGTTTTCCGCCAAAGGTGACTAAATTCGGTTCACCAGACAATCGTTGATGTTCTTAGGGAACGGTATAGTCGAATTCACTCCTGAAACAGGTACGGAATGTCGGCCGTTTACTATTCTGAAACGTTATTTATATCAAATAATTAAATTTTATTTTTATCTTTGTTATTGTAACAATAAATTACATGTTTCTTTCTGTTATCAGCGAACCTGAACCAATTTTAATGGGGGGTTAGATAAAAGCTAATTCAGAAAATTATTTTTTTAAGATATATTGAATTATCAGATGCTCCATTCAAATGAGAGACGAGAATGCAAACGTTAGAACGGTTTTTTCTTTTCGTTACGGGGGACCAACCTGAACGATTTGAAAAAGCAAATAGCAGTTGTGCTGATAGCGTAATCCTTGATTTAGAAAATGCGGTGTCATCTGAGAAAAAAATAATTGCCAGAGAAAATGCTCTGAATTTCATGAGTAATGATGAAAAAGTACTGATTGCTGTACGTGCAAAAATTGTAATAACTTCACGCCTGGCTGGATCATATCCTTCTGTTGACGGTATCACAACTGAATTTATGAAAAACGAGTTGACAATACAAAATGCTATTCACTCCTGTAAAATGGGGTTCAGTGGCAAGGTATGTATTCACCCTCCACAAATTTCACATGTAAACAGAGCATTCAGCTATTTAAAACAAGAAATCGAGTGGGTTCCCCAGATTATGCGACTGGCTCAATATCCCCATGGAGCGTTCAGTCATGAAGGGCAAATGGTGGATAAACCGTTACTGGAAAAAGCAAAAAGGATTTTGGCTCATAGCATTTAGTAAATATATGAAGGAGTCACCAATGAAAGCTTTAGTTTGTGTAAAACAAGTTGTCGATCATAACGTTAGAATTAGAATAAAGCGAGATCATTCTGATGTTGATATTTCTGATTCAAAACTCAGTATCAATCCATTTGATGAAATTGCAGTTGAAGAAGCAGTACGTTTAAAAGAACGGGGATTAATCAGTGAGGTTGTTGTAGTGTCTATAGGAAACACAGGTGTAGGGGACGTATTGCGTACAGCACTGGCAGCAGGGGCAGACAGGGCAATACACATATTAACAAAAAACTCTCTTACACCACTAATTGTGGCCAAAACTATCACCGCTATTACCCGGAATGAAAAACCCGATATTATATTATTAGGCAAGCAAGCTATTGACGATGATTGTAATCAGGTAGGCCAAATGCTGGCAGCATTACTCGATCTTCCCCAAGCCACTAATGTTAGTGAAATTACTATTTCTGATAATTCATTAACTGCTGTTCGTGAGGTTGATGGAGGATTAGAAACGTTAAATTTATCCCTGCCTGCAGTACTCACTACAGATCTACGTCTGAATACACCGAGGAATATCAGTTTGCCGAATGTTATTAAAGCCAAAAAGAAACCTGTTAAGGAGATAGATTTCGATTCACTTGGTATTAACCCGTCATCCAGATTGACTATTATCAAAGTTGATGAGCCAGCAAGAAGGAAAGCAGGCATAATCGTTCCAGATATTAACACACTGCTAGATAAATTAAAAAACGAAGAAAAAGTAATTTAAGGAGAAAAATATGGCTTCTTTAGTTATTGCTGAACATAACGGCAATACTCTTTTACCTTCAACACTCAGTACTATCACTGCGGCAAAAGCCATTAATAGTGATATAGATATACTTATGTTAGGATATGGTATAGAAAGTATTGCAGTTAAAGCCAGTCATATTCAGGGAATATCCACTGTATTTGTTGCTGACAGCCCACTATTCGAACACCTTCTGGCAGAGAATGTGGAAAAACAGATCAGCTATTTTTTGAATAGTGGGAAAAATCATTATCAGTCCATTCTTTTTCCTGCAAGCTCTTTTGGAAAAAACTGTGCGCCACGCTTAGCAGCAAAACTTGATGTATCTCAGATTAGTGATATTACGCGTGTCATTGATCAACATACCTTTGAACGTCCAATCTATGCGGGTAACGCTATTGCCACAGTACACAGTGATGATGAATGTAAAGTAATAACTGTTCGTCCTACCTCATTTGCGGCTGCGGTTGCGGAAGATGAGGGAAAAGCCCCCATTGAATTTACAGAGGTTGTTCTTGGTTCAGATCAGGTAAAATTTATTAGCCAACATGTTAATAAAAGTAACCGTCCAGACTTACAATCCGCCAGAGTTGTAGTATCAGGTGGACGAGGAGTAGGAAGTGCACAGGCATTCAAAGAACTTGTTGATAACCTGGCAGATAAATTAGGCGCTGCCGTGGGGGCAAGCCGGGCTGCTGTAGATGCTGGTTATGCACCAAATGATTATCAGATTGGCCAGACCGGAAAAATCGTTGCGCCTCAACTTTATATTGCTCTGGGAATTTCTGGCGCCATACAACATCTTGCCGGGATGAAAGAGTCAGGCGTCATTGTCGCTATTAATAAGGATCCTGACGCTCCTATCTTTTCTATTGCGGATTATGGTTTGGTAGCTGATATTTTCAAAGCTGTACCTGAACTTATCGATAAATTATAAATCATATTTTTTCCTCCTTAAAGGTAACTTTTATGCAATATACTGATATTCAAATTTGGCAGCCTGGCATTCTGCGCAACACCGATTATCTTAACCCCGGTCCCGCTAAGCTGCTGGCCGCCACTCTGGATAAAGACATCAAAATCTTTAAAGAGGGGGGGGGCGTTCTGCCAGAATTATGGCACTGGCTCTATTTTCTTCCTGTCGACCGCCAGTCAGATCTATCTGCTGATGGTCATCCGATAAAAGGTCATTTTCTACCCCCTGTTGGCGCTGGTTTATTGAGGAAAAAATTATGAAAAGTATTGAAAGGGATAAATATCAGGATATTCGTGATGCGGTTCGTTCATTATGTAGTGAATTTGATGATAAATATCACCGTAAGATAGATGAAGCAAAAGCCTATCCTGAAGAGTTTGTTAATAAACTAACCAAAGCTGGTTGGCTGGCTGCGCTCATCCCGGAGGAATTTGGAGGGTCAGGGCTTGGTTTAACTGAAGCATCTATTATCATGGAAGAGATCAATAGATCGGGTGGAAACTCTGGAGCCTGCCATGGTCAGATGTATAACATGAATACGTTGTTACGTCATGGATCCGATAAACAGAAAGAATTCTGGCTGCCACGGATAGCTACTGGTGAATGGCGCCTGCAGTCGATGGGCGTCACAGAACCCACAGCAGGTACAGATACCACCAGAATTAAAACTACAGCTGTAAAAAGAGAAGACCGGTATGTGATAAACGGACAAAAAGTCTGGATTTCACGTGTTCAACATTCAGACTGGATGATTCTTCTGGTTCGAACTACTCCGCTTGCAAATGTAAAACGTAAATCCGAAGGGATGTCTATTTTCATGGTTGATATTAAAGAAGCTATGAAAAATGGAATGACAGTACGACCTATTCCCAATATGGTCAATCATGAAACCAACGAGCTCTTTTTTGACAACCTGGAAATTCCCGAAGAAAATCTTATTGGTGAAGAGGGTATGGGTTTTCATTACATACTTGATGGTTTAAATGCAGAGCGTACCTTGATTGCGGCAGAATGTATAGGCGATGGATATTGGTTTATGGATCGTGTTACCCGCTATACCTGCGAGCGTGAGGTTTTTGGTCGTCCCATTGGTCAGAACCAGGGGGTGCAGTTTCCTATTGCAGAAGCATTTATTGCAGTGGAAGCGGCTAATCTGATGCGTTTTAAAGCGTGCGAGCTTTTTGATCAGCATCTTGATTGTGGAGCACAGGCTAATATGGCGAAATACCTTGCTGCGAAAGCCAGCTGGGAAGCAGCCAATGCCTGCCTGCAATTTCATGGTGGATATGGTTTTGCCTGTGAGTATGATATCGAACGAAAGTTTAGAGAAACACGTTTATATCAGGTTGCTCCCATATCTACCAACCTGATCCTGAGCTATATCGCTGAGCATGTGCTGGAGATGCCACGTTCATTCTGATGTCAAATCAATTGGAAAAATATTATGAAACAGTTACCTCTGTCCGGAGTCATTATAGTCTCGATTGAACATGTCATTGCCACTCCCTTCTGTACCCGACAGTTGGCTGATTATTTCTCGCGGGTAACTATAATAGAATGCCAAGAAAACAGGGACTTTTCCTGCAATTATGATGAACGGCTTAAAAATGATTTGTGTATATTCTTTTTCATCTGAGGGAGAAAGCTAAATATAAATGTTATGGAATGCTTCATCATCACCGACATTTTTTTAATAGTTGATAACTGGCTATATAGTCTTATAGGCACCTTTTTCTAAGGTTGAACATTCCTATACCATTTCATCTGTTTTATCACTATGATATTTATTTCATTGGTTACAATATGAATGCAATTTTATTTACATAATATAGCTGTTCCTACGGTGCTGAAAAATTAAGGAGTTAATAATGAACGATACACTTTCTAATACCCAGCAATCACGTGAGACAATAGAATGTGATGTTCTTATTGTGGGAGCAGGACCCGCCGGATTATCTGCAGCTCTTAAACTTAAATTACAGGCAAATGATGCAGGAAAAGAACTGTCCATTATCGTCCTTGATAAAGGAGCTGAGCCTGGTTCTCATATTCTCAGTGGGGCAGTCATGGATCCCCGAGCGCTGAATGAACTAATTCCTGATTGGCAGGAAAGAGGCGCACCCATTAAACAGCCTGTTACTCAGGATAAATTACTGTTACTGACGAATGAAAAATGTATTAATTTGCCGGATGCATTGATTCCTGATAATTTTCGCAACCATGGAAACTTTATCGTAAGCCTCGGTAATCTCATTAAATGGCTCGCCGGTCAGGCAGAAACGTCAGGCGTGGATATTTATGCAGGCTTTTCGGCAACTGAGATACTGTATGATCAGGATACTAACATTATCGGTGTAGTAACTGGTGATATGGGACGTCATCGGGATGGCAGCAAGAAAGAGGGGTTCCAGAGTGGAATAGAAATTCTGGCAAAATATACAATTTTTGCCGAAGGGGCCCGCGGTAGTCTGGCTAAAGAACTGATCAAAAAATTTCATCTTGATACAGGCAAAGCACCCCAGAGTTTTAGCATAGGCATAAAAGAGTTGTGGGAGGTTCCATCAGACCAGTCCCATCCGGGGCTTGTAATTCACACCACAGGTTGGCCTCTGGATAAAGAGTCGTTCGGGGGTGGGTTTCTCTATCATCTTAATGATAATAAAATTGCACTAGGTTTGGTTGTGGGACTTGATTATTCAAATCCCTGGTTAAGCCCTTTTCAGGAAATGCAGCGCCTGAAAACACACCCTTCTATACGCAAATACATTGACCGGGGTAAGCGTATTGGTTATGGCGCAAGAGCAATCAATAACGGCGGGATTGCGTCTATGCCTGATCCCTGTTTACCTGGTGGTCTGCTGATTGGTTGTAATGCCGGTACGCTCAATGCAAGTAGAATCAAGGGCATCCATACAGCTATCAAAAGTGGCATGATAGCGGCTGACGCTATATTTAATGCTTTGCTGGACAACAGGAAAAACGACATACTGACAGAATATCAAACATTACTGCGACAGAGCTGGCTTTGGCAGGAACTGGAAAATGGTAGTAATTTCAAACCCTGGTTTAAAAAAGGGCGTGTGATAGGTTTTATCATGACTGGCATTGAGCATTGGCTGCTTCCCCGAATGGGTATAAAAAAAATCCCCTGGCGTGTAAAAAATAACCGACCGGACAATATCACTCTGCAACCGGCCAACAAAAGCCAGAAAAAACTGTACGACAAACCTGACGGTAAACTGACGTTTGATATTTTGTCATCCGTCTATCTCAGTAACACCTGGCATGATGACGACCAGCCAGTACATTTGAAAATCAGTGATCAGAATATCCCTATATCCATTAATCTGGATATTTATGGTGGCCCCGAAGAACGATATTGCCCTGCCGGAGTATATGAATTTTTACAGGATAGTGAAACACAAAACATGCGTCTGCAAATAAATTCACAGAACTGTATTCACTGTAAAGTTTGTGACATTAAAGATCCTAAACAAAATATAACCTGGACTACGCCTGAAGGTGGCAACGGACCAAATTATACAGGGATGTAACGCTATCACTCATTCTGAGCTGTGAGCATAGTAACCAGTTTTTGTGTGAAGCCGGGTAATTTGTCAAAGCTTCTGGCGCAGATTTGTAATTTTCTTAATGACCAAAATTCATCAAGATCAATAATCGAAAATTCATGCAACTGACGCAAACGGGATGCAGCAGAGTGAGGCATTATACCAATGCCCACTTTTGCTTCAACCATACGGCAAAATGTTTCAAAGTTGCCGACCTGTATTCTAATTTTCAGTTTAGATGGTACTAGTTCTGCCTTTTTTCGGATAAATTCAAACATTCCTGTCCCTTCAGGCAGGCTGATTTGTTCATATTGAATTAATTCATGAAAGGTCACGCTTTTTCTGTCAGCAAAGGGATGGTCTGTCGCGGTGATAAGCACTAGCCTATCAGTACGGAACGGCAGTATTTCAAGATTATCTGTTGTAATATTACCAGCAACAATTCCGAGATCAGTTTTCCCCTCAATAACAGAACGTACAATTTCCGGACTTGGATACTCCCTGAGATCAATATTCACATCGTTATATAGTGTAAGGAAATGGCTCAACAATGGGGGGAGATACTCTGCAATAGCAGTTATACTGGAAAATATTCTGACATGTCCTTTGATGCCTTTAACATGCTCCTGCATATCGCTACGTAACATTTCCATCTGATTCACAATAAGGCTGGCGTGGTGTTTAAATGTTTCACCAGCAGAGGATAACGTTATCCCCTTGCTACTACGATACAGCAATCTCAGATTGATACTCTGTTCAAGATTACGTATACGCACGCTACCAGATGCGGCAGACATGTAAGTTTTTTCCGCTCCACGTGTTATGCTCCCTTCTTCACTGATAGCAAGGAATAATTTTAAATCTTTTATATCAAAGTGCATCGTTGTGGCTCATAATTAACGTATAATACAGTGTGCTGCTTTTTTATAGACTCAGTCAGACTGAGTATTTCGGCCTATCCGAATTCCTGTCACGTCGAGATAACTACAAAATGTAGGCTGACGGTGTCACCGCCCTACCATGATCCGGGGCGGATCTGGTAGGACGCTGGTGACCGCTGACAGGGGGTCAGGTCAGACATATTGTCGGAACCGTTGTAACGTAGATGCTAATACCTGCTCCCCGTGGTCATCAGGTTAACCCGTTTACAGCGGTTTTTTCAGCCCCGGCAGATTTATCATAAACTGATCACCGTAAATATGTGGAATCAGCCAAGTAAAGAACAGATTGGCAAACGCCACCACAAACAATGATACGCCTCCATAGGTCAATAAAGCGCATACAAGAATAATCATCGGCATGGCTTTGTTCTGGCCCACCATACAGGTCACAGCACTGACAATTGAGTAGTAAAAACCAGCAAATTCAATCAGCTTGCCAAATACTGCACCCAGCAGAAAGACAGGAAAATAAAGTTTTACAAAACCGATCAACTTATCCATAAATATATCACTGAAAACCGGGGCGACCGTCACTGGACGGGTGAACAGAACTGCGCCAAGTGCTACCAGCGGAGCAAAAAGGATCACACTGTAACCACGATAAGCGACCAGCATCAGTAATGAATACATTCATTGTCTTATCTCGCTTGCATGACTACCCATTTTATCCATGTTATGCAACAGCTTGTGTCATATTTTTCTGATCTCCATTTTAGATCAGACAGGCTATTACTCAGGGATTCCGGCGCGAAGAATGGAACATACTCTAAAAAGTACTTGGCGGATTCAAGTCGGTATCACTCCGTTAATAATCTTTATTCTCGACCCGCTGCATGTTGATTTTACGGTTAAACGCCGTTCTCTTATTCATCGCAGGAGTAAACCATCATGACATGCAGTGAAATCCCCAGAAAACGATCATGTATTCAATCGGTGATTATCGTTTCGAATACCGACTTTTATCGCAGGATTTATGATGGCTAAAGTCGATGTGAAATGCCCGTTTTGCGCGCAAACGGCACCCGTTAAAAAGTATGGTCCGGGGAGTGCAGGGCACCAGCATTACCGCTGTCAGGCATGTTGCCGCAGCTTTCAGGTCGACTATGAATACCGCGCCTGTCAGCCCGGCATGAAAGAGCAGGTTGTTGATCTTGCCATGTACAATGCCGGTATTCGTAATCCGCAGGGACTGGCAGTCAATCCCTGGAGCGGCGCGCTATGGCTGCATGAACACGGTCTGCGCGGCGGCGATGAAATTAACATACCGAAAAAAGGCAAAAATTATGGCTGGCCGCTGGCCACATGGGGCGTCAACTATAGTGGTCTGAAAGTGCCGGAAACCAAAGGTGAAATTGTCGAAGGAACGGAGCAGTCGGTTTACTACTGGAAGGATTCTCCGGCAATTAGCGGGATGGCCTTTATATCAGCGACGTTTTTGTGCCGTGACGGCATAAACTGTTTATCGGCGCGCTAAAAGATAAAGAGGTTATTGTGATGCGCGTCAATGGCAATACGGTGACGGAAGAAGACTGTATTTTGAGTGACAGAAAGCAACGTATCTACGATGTGCGTGTCGGACCTGACGGCTACTTATATGTGTTAACCGATGAGTCCGACGGGCAGTTACTCAAGGTAAGTCCTTCACTTGAGGCCGCGGCTACGCGTTAGGTGACTGGGATCATCACCACTTTGCGAAAAGCAGGGCGCTCGGTAAGCTGTTGATACCAGCGTTCCAGATTCGGGCGCGGCGTCCACTTCAGACCCACGTTCAACAGGTTATAGACGAAAGGCGCAATGGCGATATCGCCGGTGCCAAAGTTATCCCCTGAGAACCACGGCTGGTGGGCCAGCGCATCATCAAGAAGCGCAAACAGGCCATCACACTTTTCGATACCAGCTTCAATTGCCGCCTGGTCGCGTTTTTCCGGCGGGGTTCTGACCAGTCCCATCAGGATCACGCGGTGCGCCGGGCTTAACGTTTGATTCGCCCAGTCCATCCATTTTTCGCCCTCCGCACGCCGCGCCGGATTATCAACCCATAGCCGGTTCTGGCCGTATTGCGCCGCCAGATAGCGGACAATGGCATTGGATTCCCACAATAACAGGTCGGTTTCATCATCTTTAAGCAGCGGCACCAGCCCATTAGGATTCATCGCCAGATAGTCGGCATCCTGGTTAACGCCGAATTTTCCGCCTGCCAGAATTTGATCGTATGGCAGTTCCAGCTCTTCAAGCGTCCACAACACTTTTTTAACATTAGTCGAGTTGTTCCGGCCCCACAGCGTAATCATATTTACCCCTTCCGTTTTATCAGGATGATGACAGTAATCGGCCTACCGTGAGATAAACCTAACATTTACACAATGGTCTGTAAAAAAATCGTTATGAAGGAAGCGTAACGGGATGTTATTGCATAAACTTTAAAAACTTTACCAAGTTACGGTTTCTTTAACGTCGTGAGTGCGTTATTACTCACCGCACTTATTACACGGTGGTGTGACGTGTGTTTTTGGAATGGATACTCGGGTGGTACTATGACGCAATACGCTTCTTCCCTTCGTAGCCTCGCGGCAGGTTCGGTTCTCTTATTCCTTTTCGCTTCGCCTGTAAAGGCAGAGGAACAAACGATCGCGCCGCCGGGCGTTGATGCGCGAGCCTGGATCTTAATGGATTACGCCAGCGGTAAAGTACTGGCGGAAGGCAACGCCGATGAGAAACTCGACCCTGCCAGTTTGACAAAAATTATGACCAGCTACGTGGTGGGCCAGGCGCTGAAGGCAGGGAAAATCAAGCTGACCGATATGGTGACGGTGGGCAAAGATGCCTGGGCGACGGGGAACCCGGCGCTACGTGGGTCGTCGGTGATGTTTCTGAAGCCAGGCGATCAGGTGTCGGTTGCGGATCTTAATAAAGGCATCATCATTCAGTCAGGTAACGATGCCTGTATCGCGCTTGCCGACTACGTCGCCGGAAGCCAGGAGTCCTTTATCGGCCTGATGAACGCCTATGCGAAACGACTGGGGTTAACCAATACAACCTTCCAGACGGTACACGGCCTTGATGCGCCAGGGCAGTTCAGTACCGCTCGCGATATGGCGCTGCTCGGCAAGGCCTTGATTCACGATGTGCCTGACGAATACGCCATTCATAAAGAGAAAGAATTTACTTTTAATAATATTCGTCAGCCAAACCGCAACCGCCTGTTGTGGAGTACCAATCTGCATGTCGACGGCATGAAAACGGGGACAACGGCTGGCGCTGGGTATAACCTTGTCGCCTCCGCCACTCAGGGCGATATGCGCCTGATCTCTGTCGTGCTGGGGGCGAAAACGGACCGTATTCGTTTTAATGAGTCAGAAAAACTGCTGACCTGGGGTTTCCGCTTCTTTGAAACGGTCACGCCGATTAAACCTGACGCGACATTCGTGACGCAACGGGTCTGGTTTGGCGATAAGCGTGAGGTCAATTTGGGGGCGGGCGATGCGGGGTCTGTGACGATTCCGCGTGGGCAGCTTAAAAACCTGAAGGCCAGCTTTACGTTGAACGAACCACAGCTCACGGCGCCGTTGAAGAAAGGGCAGGTTGTCGGCACCATCGATTTCCAGCTTAACGGAAAATCCATTGAGCAACGCCCGTTAATGGTGATGGAAAACGTCGAGGAGGGGGGATTTTTCAGCCGGATGTGGGATTTTGTGCTGATGAAACTCCATCAGTGGTTTGGCAGTTGGTTCTCGTAAAATAACTCCGTTGCCGGGTGCGCGTCGCATCCGGCTACGGGCGGTTAATACATCAGAGTAATTTGTTGCGCTTTAGCGTAGGCCACAAAGGCCTCATCGGGACGGCGGTCGCTGATAATCGTATCAAAGCGTGATAATTCCCCCATCCGCGCCGGACGTACCTTGCCGAATTTACTGTGATCCACCACCAGTACATGGCACTGTGCCATTGTCATTGCCCAATGTTTTACCGGCAGCTCTTCCAGATTAAAGCAGGTAGCGCCTTTACTGGTATGAACGCCAGCGGCGGAATAAAACGCGATATCCGGACAAATATTGTTTAACGTTTCATGGAAATCAAGCGGTTTGAAAATGGCGTTGCTGGCGTGAAACTCCCCGCCGCTGAGGATGGCGCGGCAATGGGGTTTGTCCTGCAGCGCCAGAAAGGTATTAAGTGAATAGCACACCGCCGTAAAGGGAAGGTCATTATCAATGGCTTCAATGATCCACGGCGTGGTGGTGCCACAGTCAATAAATACCGTCTGATGGGCTTGTACCAGGCCCGCAGCCAACTGAGCGGCTCGGCGTTTTTCTTCCACCAGACGAGATTTTTGATCGCTTAACAGATAATGGCTGGCGCTGCGGGGCTCCAGTACGATATAGCCGCCCAGCAACACGACAGGCGCGCTTTTATGGTTCAGGTCGCGACGAATGGTCATTTCAGAGACGCCCAACAGGGTCGCGGCTTCTTTAAGATGAAGTTTATCGCTGCGTTTTAAGGCCTGCAGCAATTGACCAATACGCTCGTCGCGTCGCGTTTCCATAGTTCCCCTGGAGAGTTAAATAAGCGCTCCGCACCATACAGAGCGCTTAATATTACTCTTTTTTTCGCTGGTTAGTCACGTACCCAGCCTTTTCGAATGGGCAATGCGAAACAGAAACGGTAACAACGTTGCAGCGCCTGGTAGAGCGGCGCGCCGTACCATTGCCAGATCAGCTGTGCGCTCAGGCAGCCAAGCATCGCTACCAGCAGCGCGCCAATCATATCTAACGGCCAGTGTACGCCGAGATAGACGCGCGACCAGGCGATGGTCATGGCTATCGCCATCATCACGATGCCTGACCAGAGGCGGTGCCAGAACAAAAACGCCAGCGCAAAGGTAAAAATCACCGTACCGTGATCGCTGGGGAACGAGTCATCGGCGGCATGATGCAGGAAGTTATAGCCGATATGATCGACAAACGGACGGTCGTGCGGGAAAAGGTGTCCCATTGTCCAGGAGACCGCCAGACTGATAATCAGCGCGATGCCGATTTTAACGATCAGCTGACGCTGGGCGCAGACCCGATCGCGGGGCCCCCACAGCCAGAGTACAACGGCTAAGAGCGGGACGATGTTGATGACATCTTTGGCGATAAAGATAGCGAGCGAAATCGTCCACTGCGCGGAATCAGGCGTGGCGTTAATAAAATAAAACAGCGAGTTGTTAAGGTTTTCCAGCATAACATCCAGGCTCGGAGCAATGAAATCAAAAGGGATAGCCAGCTCATCCCCGTGCAAACTGAGCATAAATGCAGCGTAACAGAGAGGAAAAGCAGTATTGTCTTATTTGGCGGCAACATGAAGAGATTTAAGACAATGGCATAAAATAACGTTGATGATAACGGCGCAAACTTAAATTAACCTTAAAGTATGCAAGCGCTAAGTGGCTTTCTGTAAAAATGTGCGCTATTTCCCTTGCAGCCTCATAATTCGCTATCTCAGTTCCCCGACTTTCATTACACTCTGCGCGGTTTTTATTGGCGAAGAGATGGTATGCAGAATCGTTTACAATCAGGCGGCAGGCTGGGACGTCAGGCGCTGCTTTTTCCTCTCTGTCTGGTGCTGTACGAATTTTCTACTTATATTGGCAACGACATGATCCAGCCGGGTATGCTGGCGGTGGTTGAGCAGTATCAGGCGGGCCTGGACTGGGTTCCGACGTCCATGACCGCTTATCTGGCGGGCGGTATGTTCTTACAGTGGCTGCTTGGCCCGTTGTCTGACCGGATTGGCCGTCGTCCCGTGATGCTGGCGGGCGTCGTGTGGTTTATTGTCACCTGCCTGGCGACGTTACTGGCGAAAAACATCGAACAATTTACTTTCCTGCGTTTTTTGCAAGGGATTAGCCTGTGTTTTATCGGCGCTGTAGGGTATGCCGCGATTCAGGAGTCCTTTGAGGAGGCGGTGTGTATAAAAATTACCGCGCTGATGGCGAACGTGGCGTTAATCGCGCCGCTACTGGGACCACTGGTTGGGGCGGCATGGGTGCATGTTCTGCCGTGGGAGGGGATGTTTATTTTATTTGCCGCACTGGCCGCTATCGCCTTTTTCGGGCTACAGCGCGCAATGCCGGAGACCGCCACGCGGCGGGGCGAAACGCTGTCATTTAAGGCGCTGGGCCGGGATTATCGACTGGTGATAAAAAACCGGCGGTTCGTCGCAGGGGCGTTAGCGCTGGGATTTGTCAGCCTGCCGCTGTTGGCCTGGATTGCGCAGTCGCCGATTATCATCATTAGCGGCGAACAGCTCAGCAGCTATGAATATGGTCTGCTGCAGGTGCCCGTTTTTGGCGCGCTCATTGCCGGTAATCTGGTGTTAGCGCGTTTAACCTCCCGACGTACGGTTCGCTCGCTGATCGTGATGGGCGGCTGGCCTATCGTCGCGGGGCTGATCATCGCCGCGGCGGCGACGGTGGTTTCATCCCATGCTTATTTATGGATGACGGCGGGATTAAGCGTATACGCTTTTGGCATTGGGCTGGCGAATGCCGGACTGGTGCGTCTGACGCTCTTTTCCAGCGATATGAGTAAAGGAACGGTCTCGGCGGCGATGGGAATGCTACAAATGCTGATTTTTACCGTTGGCATTGAAGTCAGTAAACACGCCTGGTTAAGCGGCGGCAATGGGCTATTTAGCCTGTTTAATCTGGCAAACGGTATTCTTTGGCTACTGCTGATGCTGGTCTTCTTAAAAGATAAGCGGACGGGGAATTTGCAAACAGTCTGAGAGAGCGGCTACGCCTGATAAGCTTTCTGTTATCAGGCATAGAGAGGCATCCGCTAGACGTTGAACGGCGGCTCGTTGTTTAATACGCTGTCGATAATATCCAGCACGCCTTCCTGGTTGTTCGATCCGGCGCGGTATTTCGCCGCCGCCGCGACTGCTTCGCTGGCGTGCGACATGGCAAAACTAAACCCGGCCTGACGCAGCATCTCAATATCGTTGCCGCCGTCGCCGAATACCACCACTTCACTATCATGAATGCCCCAGCGCTGCTGTAACAGACGCAGGCCGTTGGCTTTATGCACGCCGGGAATAATTAAATCAATACTGCCATAGCCGGTATGAACGGGAACCATGATATCGCCAATGGCGTCGTGCAGCGCCGCCTGTACTTCCGGTATCCGTTCATCGGTAATATTAAGGCCGAATTTGAAAAAGACATCGTTGATATTATTAAAATTATCCACAAACTCCAGACGATGATAATACATTGCCGCAACGGCTTTTAACGCATCGTCGTAGCGTTTCAGCGTGTAGGCGCTGTTTTTTCCACAGGCGATGATCTCCACATCGGCGCGTGTGAGCAGGTGTTCGACAACCGCCTGGAAGTCGGCTTTTGTCAGCTCGCCGTTAAAAATATCCTCGCCTTCGCTGACCACCCAGCCGCCGTTTTCCGCGACAAAAGCGATTTCGTGCGCAATTTCCGGAAAGAACGAGATTAACTGGTAATACTGGTTGCCGCTGGCCACGACAAAGCGAATGCCTTGCCGCTTCATTTGTTGGTACTGCGCCATAAACCGGTCACGGTTATAGGTTTTTTGATCGCTCAGAAAAGTGCCGTCCATGTCGACGGCGATTAATTTGATACTCATGCGTTATGCTCCATCACCGGTTGCGGAGTCGATACAGGTTTGGCGACGGCCTTCGCCACCAGCGCCGCCAGAATAACCAGCGCCAGCACAACCATCATGGCGCTGCGTAATCCATAATGCTCTCCCAGATAGCCCAACAGCGGCGGCCCGACCAAAAACGCCAGATAGCCGGTCGTGGCGACAACGCTCACGCGCGTCGGCGCGTCGGGACCGGTATCGCTGGCGGCGGAAATGGTCAGCGGGAAGCCGAGCGAAGCGCCTAAGCCCCAAAGAATGACCGAGACGCCGGCGACCCAGTCGCTATCGACAAAAATAATCAGGCCAATGCCCAGCGCTCCCATCAACGCGCTGGCGCGAACAACCGTCACCCGGCTATAGCGGTCAATAAACCTGCCGCCGGTAAAGCGGCCAACGGTCATACCAAGCGTGAAACCGGCGTAGATCAGAGAGCCGGAGGTTGGGCTAAAACCGTGTCCGTCTACCATCAGTAGCGGCAGCCAGTCATTCGCAGAGCCTTCGGCGAATGCCATTGCCAGCACCACCACGCCAATAAGCAAAAGCTGGATGTCCCGATAAAAAGGTAATCCTTTTTCCTGAAGGTGAGCATCTTCCGATGCGTTTTTACCCGTACCGTCAGGGATCGCCCGAATGGCGATAAAAATGGGCGCGATCGCCACGGCAGCCGCGAGGATGATATGGATGTTAGCCGGGACGCTTAATGCGGTTAACGCCATGCCGACACCAGCGCCCGCCAGCGTGCCGAAACTGTAGAAACCATGCATCATCGGCAGAACGGTTTTATTCAGCTCGCGTTCGACCGCCGCGCCTTCGACATTAATCGCCACTTCGGCGGCGCCAAAACTGGCGCCGAAAACGGCTAATCCAAGGGCAAAAATCAGCGGCGAGGCGCACCACAACGCGACGCTAAGAATGACCATCCCGCCTACTGCGCAGGTCATCGTCGTGCGAATAACCTTCCGGGTGCCAAATCGTTTCACCAGCCAGGCGGAACAAAGAATACCGCTCATTGAACCGATAGAAAGCCCGAATAAGACCGCCCCCATTTCCGCGGTAGAGACGGAAAGAATATCCCGAATAGCAGGCGTTCGGGTTGCCCAGGAGGCCATCAGCAGTCCGGGTAAAAAGAAGAACATAAACAGCGCCCAGGTACGGCGTTTTAAGGCGTTACGTGAGGAGAGGACGGTCATAGCGTCAGGCCAGAAAATAGAAGCGAGAGGTAAACATTAGCAAGCTTGTGTACATTTGTACATATCATCGTCATACTTCATTGTGCAGACAGTTTTTACTGTCTGTTTTTTCAGCGTAAACGGCAGGCTACTATCGCCTGCATCCTGAATGAGATGTGGAACTCATCATGAAAGAAAATGCCGTAAGACGCGCCAATGATCCTAAGCGACGGGAAAAAATAATTCAGGCCACACTGGAAGCGGTAAAGACCTATGGCGTTCATGCCGTGACGCACCGGAAAATCGCCGCTATCGCTCAGGTGCCGCTTGGCTCGATGACCTACTATTTTGCCGGTATGGATGCGTTATTGAGTGAAGCTTTTACACTTTTCACCGAGAACATGTCGCGTCAATACCAGGACTTTTTTGCGCAGGTGACGGATGCGGAGGGGGCGTGCCAGGCGATAACGGAAATGATTTACGGCTCGCAGGTTACGACGCCGGATAATATGGCGTTAATGTATCAGTTATATGCCTATGCCAGCGATAAGCCAGCGTTAAAAATAGTCATGCAAAACTGGATGCAGCGTAGCCAGAATACGCTGGCGCAGTGGTTTGACGCGCAGACCGCCCGCGCGCTGGATGCGTTTATCGAGGGGATGACGCTGCATTTTGTAACGGATCGAACGCCGCTGGCGCGTGAAGCGATTTTACAGATGGTAAAGCGAATCGCCGGAGAGTCAATGTCGTGTCACTCTGCGTCAGGCAACAAAAAACCCACCAACCTTGAACCGAAATGGCGGGGTTGATGGGCTCCACAAAATGGGGACATCAAAGAAAAGCAGTGGCAATAGGTATGACTGATGCTTTAACGAAAAGTTCGACCTATTGGCAAAATTTTTTCACTTAAAGGCAAACTTCAGTTTTATCCTAACCCCGGCCAGATGATGACAATAAGCGTCCCCGCCAGCGTGAGCAGAACGTTGGCGATGGCGTAAGTCCCCGCATAACCCAGCGCTGGAATATTACTGCGCGCCGTATCGCTAATGATTTCCATCGCCGGGGCGCAGGTACGCGCGCCCATCATGGCACCGAACAGCAGCGCCCGGTTCATGCGCAGCACATAAGCGCCAAACAAGAAGCAGATCACCACCGGTACCAGGCTGACGACAAGCCCGGCGATCAGCATTTGTCCGCCGACCGCGCCCAGACCGTTGCTGATACCGCTGCCGGCGCTTAAACCAACGCCTGCCATAAACACCATCAAGCCGAATTCTTTCACCATATTAAGCGCGCCCTGCGGAATATAACCAAAGGTAGGATGGTTAGCGCGCAGGAAACCGAGCATGATCCCGGCGAACAGCAATCCGGCCGCGTTGCCGATACCGAAACTAAAATTGCTGAACTGGAAGGTAATCATCCCGATCATTAACCCGATGATAAAAAAAGCGCAGAAGGCAAGCAGGTCCGTCACCTGACTATGAATCGAAATAAAACCAATGCGATCGGCGATGGTTTTTACGCGTCTGGCGTCGCCGCTCACCTGTAACACGTCGCCTTTATTCAGCACGACGTTATCGTCGATAGGCATTTCGATCTGGCTGCGGATGACGCGGTTAAGGAAGCAGCCATGATCGGTCAGCTTGAGCTGAGCGAGGCGGCGACCGACCGCATTGTGGTTTTTCACCACAATTTCTTCCGTCACGATGCGCATATCAAGCAGATCGCGATCAAACACTTCCTTACCATTACGGAAGCTGGGATCGAGCCTGGCGTGCGCGTCCGGATAGCCGACCAGCGCAATCTCATCGCCCATTTGCAGCACCGCATCGCCATCCGGGTTCGCCAGAATACCGTTACGGCGAATACGTTCGATATAGCAGCCTGTCTGGCGGTAAATACCCAGCTCGCGCAGGTTTTTACCGTCAGTCCAGGCCACCAGTTCCGGGCCAACCCGATAGGCGCGGATAACCGGCAAATAAACCTTGCGATTAGCATCGGTATCCAGACCGCGCTCGCGAGCAATTTGCTGGGCGCTGGTTTGCAAATCCTGATGCTGTAGTTTAGGCAAGTAACGCGCGCCCACGATCAGACTGACCAACCCAATCAGATAGGTCAGGGCATAACCCAGGCTCAGATTATCAAGAGCGGAGGAGAGTTGGGTGCTGGCGATGCCGGAATGTCGCAGGGTATCGCCTGCGCCAACCAGCACGGGCGTGGATGTCATTGAGCCGGCCAGCATACCGGCCGTCAGGCCGATATCCCAGCCGAATAGCTTACCAAGGCCTAAGGCGATTAGCAGAGCGCTACCGACCATGACCAGGGCAAGCATCAGATAATTTTTACCGTCGCGAAAAAAAATCGAAAAAAAGTTGGGGCCAGCCTCGACGCCGACACAAAAAATAAACAGCATAAATCCCAGATTTAGCGCGTCGGTGTTAATACTAAAGTGTTGCTGCCCTAATAATAGAGAGACCACTAAAACGCCAATGGAATTACCAAGTTGGACTGAACCCAGACGTAACTTGCCAAGACACAGGCCAAGAGCCAGGACCACAAATAATAACAGGATGTAATTCCCATTTAACAAATCTGCGACGTTTATATTCACGGAGACTAACTTCTTGTTTACGAGTAAGCTGTTGAAAGAAATGGTAATTTACGCTACTGTTTTTATCATGAATTAAGGGTGCAATCGTATTGCATACAGCATCCAAATAAAAACAACACAACAATATATCCTGCTAGTTTAATCTTATTGCGTACTAACGGCTATAAGAATCGTGCAGGTGTGTTTTTGGCATGGAATGCCACATGACTTTATCTGACTGGATGCCTCACGGCGGAAAGCGTGTTCGATAGAGAGTGTCAGGAGGAACGATTGAAACATAAACACGGGTGGGCAAGCGTTGTCTGCTGCTTTGTACTCTTTATTGTGGTGTGTCTTTCATTAACTATGCATGTACAAGGCGCTTTTCGCGCGGCAGGGCATCCTGAGATTGGACTGTTATTTTTTACGTTGCCTGGTGCGGTGGCCAGTTTTTGTTCTCACCGACGCGAGGTGATCCGACCGCTGATCGGGGCGATGCTGGCGGCGCCGTTTTGCCTGGTGTTAATGCGCGTGGTATTTATGCCTACCCGATCGTTTTGGCAAGAACTGGCGTGGTTATTTAGCGCCGTATTCTGGTGTGCGTTAGGCGCGCTCTGCTATTTGTTTATTAGCAGCCTGTTTAGCCACCGGCGAAAAAAACGCCGATAGCGCCCTCCGTCAGAGGGCGTTGCCAGAGCAATCAGGCGAAAAGATTCAGATTTTCTTTTGCCCATGCTTCAAAATCCGTACAGCCGCCGATATGTTTTTGATCGACAAAAATCTGCGGTACGGTTTCTACAGGTTTACCTACGGTTTTTTCCAAATCCGCTTTAGTAATGCCTTCAGCATGGATATCAATATAGCGGTAGTTGAAATCGTCGCGTTCTTTGCTCAGTTTTTCCGCCAACTCTTTTGCACGCACGCAATAAGGGCACCCTGGGCGGCCAAAAATAACAGTAAACATATCTCTCCTCGAACATAAAGCCAGACGGCGAACAGGTGTTATCATGCCGCGATTTACGGCAGATGAAAAGCAGGTTACGCCTGTTCCTTTGATAACCCAGGGCTATATCTGTTAAGCACGCCGGACCAGAACGTTCTACACTGTGCGTCAGTTAACCGGGAGGCTTGATATGCGCACGATTGGCGTGTTACCCAAAAGCGTACTGATACTGGAATGCCTCGGTATGATTTTGCTGGCGCTTGCTCTGCTATCGCTTAATCATTACCTTACGCTGCCCGCGCCGTTCAATACGCCGCTGGCTGGCGTATTGATGGTTTTCCTGGGCGTCGTGTTGATCCTCCCCGCCGCGGTGGCGATGATGTGGCGTATTGCGCAGTTACTGGCGCCGCAGTTGATGAAACGTCCACCCGACATTTCTTCCCGTTCAGATAGAGAAAAGCATAATGAGTCCGACCATTGAACTTCTTTGTGGCCATCGTTCTATTCGCCATTTCACCGATGAACCCGTGACTGACGCGCAGCGAGAGGCCATTATTGCCGCCGCGCGCAGCACGTCCAGTTCCAGTTTTTTACAGTGCAGCTCTATTATCCGTATTACCGATAGGGCGCTGCGCGAGGCGTTAGTGCCCCTGACGGGCGGGCAAAAGCATGTGGCGCAGGCCGCTGAGTTCTGGGTATTTTGCGCCGATTTTAATCGTCATTTGCAGATCTGTCCTGACGCGCAGTTGGGGCTTGCCGAACAACTGCTGCTCGGTGTCGTCGATACGGCGATGATGGGGCAAAATGCGCTGACGGCGGCGGAATCACTGGGATTAGGCGGCGTGTATATCGGCGGCATCCGTAACAATATTGAGTCTGTTACCGAACTATTAAAATTGCCGAAGCATGTATTGCCGCTCTTTGGCCTGTGTTTGGGATGGCCTGCGGATAATCCGGATCTGAAACCGCGCCTGCCTGCCGAGCTTGTGGTTCATGAGAACCAGTATCAACCGCTTGATGAAAAGCTGCTGGCGCGCTATGACGAGCAGTTGGCTGAGTATTATCTGACCCGCGGCAGTAATACGCGACGCGATACCTGGAGCGATCATATCCGTCGCACCCTGATTAAAGAAAATCGCCCATTTATCCTTGAATATTTGCATAAACAGGGCTGGGCGACGCGCTAAAACCTGCGGGCCAGTGTATGATACGCGGGCTTTTCAGGGTTTTCAGCGAGGTGCAGGGTGAAAATTGCCATATTGTCCAGGGATGGAACGCTCTATTCTTGCAAACGTCTGCGCGAAGCGGCGATGCGGCGCGGCCATCTGGTCGAGATACTCGATCCTCTTTCCTGCTATATGAATATTAATCCGGCTGCGTCGTCGATCCATTACAAGGGGCGTCGTCTGCCCCATTTTGACGCCGTTATTCCCCGTATTGGTTCGGCCATTACCTTTTATGGTACCGCTGCGCTACGTCAGTTTGAGCTACTGGGTAGCTATCCGCTGAATGAATCCGTCGCTATTACCCGCGCGCGCGATAAGCTGCGATCGCTACAACTTCTGGCGCGCCAGGGGATCGATCTCCCCATTACCGGGATCGCCCATTCGCCGGATGATACCAGCGATCTTATTAAGATGGTTGGCGGGGCGCCGCTGGTCGTGAAGCTGGTAGAAGGCACGCAAGGGATCGGCGTGGTATTGGCGGAGACGCGTCAGGCTGCTGAAAGCGTTATTGATGCGTTTCGGGGGCTGAATGCCCATATCCTGGTTCAGGAATACATTGCCGAAGCTAAAGGATGCGATATTCGTTGTCTGGTCGTCGGCAATGAGGTTGTGGCGGCGATTGAGCGGTGCGCGAAAGCCGGTGATTTTCGCTCCAATCTTCATCGTGGCGGGGTGGCCAGCATCGCGACGATCACGCCTCGTGAACGGGATATCGCCATCAAAGCCGCACAAACGCTGGGGCTGGATGTGGCGGGCGTCGATATTTTACGCGCCGCGCGCGGGCCGCTGGTGATGGAGGTGAATGCCTCGCCGGGACTGGAAGGTATCGAAAAGACTACGGGCGTAGATATCGCGGGGCGAATGATTCAGTGGATAGAACGTCACGCTACACCTGAATTTTGCCTTAAAATCGGCGGCTAATCGCAATCGTGGATTCCGCCGTAGTACGAAGCACGCTTTTTGCGTAAGCTGTGCCGGTAATTTTTCATCGTCATCGTAAGAGGTAGCACATTATTATGATATCACTGGTCGTTCCCACTCTGGATACGTTGCGTCAATGGCTCGACGACCTGGGCATGAATTTCTTCGAATGTGATACCTGCCAGGCGCTGCATTTGCCGCATATGCAGAATTTTGACGGCGTCTACGATGCTAAAATCGATTTGGTGGACAACACCATTCTTTTTTCCGCGATGGCGGAGGTCAGGCCTTCCGCGTTGCTGCCGCTGGCAGCCGATCTCTCTGCTATCAACGCCAGTTCGTTGACGGTAAAAGCCTTTCTCGATATGCAGGATGATAATCTACCAAAACTGGTTGTGTGCCAGTCTTTATCCGTTATGCAAGGCGTCACCTACGAACAGTTCGAATGGTTTGTTCGCCAAAGTGAAGAGCAGATTTCTATGGTGATCCTTGAGGCCGGGGCGCATCAGCTTCTGTTTAACGCGGAAGAAGACGCGCAAAAAACCAGCGCAGTTGACCATTTTCTTCACTAATCCCTTCCGATAATCAGGCAGTCGCTGCCAGCGCGGCTGCTGTTTACGTTTTTTTATGCTGCTATTAACCTTTATTTAAAGAATTATTCACCTCCTTTCTGACCATTTCGCTTTATCACATAGACAAAACCTGCATAAAAAATTGATAAAAGGCGTTTTTTAATCTGGGCTATAGCCTCAAACCTTAGCTAAAGTTATTCTTGCGAAGCTTCTATAGCGAGCTTGATGGCAGGGAGGGCGACCTCTCTTCTTCATTTGTATCAAATGAAAAGGTATGCACATTTCAGGCATGTTTTAAACCACGCCTAATGGGTTCATTTGTTAACGGATTTCAGAAGGAAAGCGATGATGACCGCCTTAAAGAAAAAATGGCTATCGGGTCTGGTTGCGGGTGCTCTGATGGTCGTCTCTGTCGGCACGCTCGCTGCCGAACAAAAAACGCTGCACATTTATAACTGGTCAGATTATATCGCGCCGGACACGGTGGCGAACTTTGAAAAAGAGACCGGGATTAACGTTATCTATGATGTCTTTGACTCTAACGAAGTGCTGGAAGGCAAGTTAATGGCAGGCAGCACCGGGTTCGATCTGGTGGTGCCATCGGCCAGTTTTCTTGAGCGCCAGCTCACCGCGGGCGTTTTTCAGCCGCTGGATAAAAGCAAACTTCCCGGCTGGAAAAACCTCGATCCTGAACTGCTGAAACTGGTAGCGAAGCACGATCCTGACAACAAATACGCCATGCCCTATATGTGGGCCACGACGGGCATTGGCTATAACGTTGATAAAGTGAAAGCGGTGCTGGGGGATGATGCGCCAGTGAATAGCTGGGATTTAGTCCTCAAGCCGGAAAATCTGGAGAAGCTAAAAAGCTGCGGTGTCTCTTTCCTTGATGCGCCTGAAGAAATTTTTGCCACTGTGCTGAACTATCTGGATAAAGATCCGAATAGCAGCAAAGCGGATGACTACACCGGCCCGGCAACCGATCTGTTGTTGAAGCTACGGCCAAACATTCGCTATTTCCACTCCTCGCAATACATTAACGATCTGGCTAATGGCGATACTTGTGTAGCCATTGGCTGGGCGGGCGATGTCTGGCAGGCCGCTAACCGGGCGAAAGAGGCGAAAAATGGCGTCAATATCTCTTTCTCGATCCCCAAAGAGGGGGCAATGGCGTTTTTTGATGTGTTTGCCATGCCGGCTGACGCCAAAAATAAAGACGAGGCCTACCAGTTCCTTAATTATCTGCTGCGCCCTGATGTGATTGCCCATATTTCCGATCACGTTTTCTACGCCAATGCGAATAAAGAGGCGACGGCGCTGGTCAGCCAGCAGGTGCGCGATAACCCGGGAATTTATCCGCCGGCGGATGTGCGGGCCAAGTTGTTTACCCTGAAAGTGCAGGAGCCGAAGATCGATCGCGTCCGCACCCGCGCATGGACGAAGGTGAAAAGCGGTAAGTAATTTATTAACGGTATGGCCTGATAAGCGTGCGCTATCGGGCATTCCACCGTTTGTATCGTTTGATTGTGTTATGCCGGAGAGCGCCTTGTGAATGATGTCCCCCACCGCCCGCAGGTGAAAACCCGTAAAGCGCTGACGCCGCTTCTGGAAATTCGCAACCTGACGAAGTCATTCGACGGGCAACATGCTGTCGATGATGTCAGTCTGACTATCTATAAAGGCGAGATTTTTGCCCTGCTGGGCGCGTCAGGTTGTGGAAAATCGACTCTGCTACGGATGCTGGCAGGTTTTGAACCGCCGAGCAGCGGGCAAATTATGCTCGACGGCGTCGATCTGGCGCATGTTCCGCCGTATCAGCGTCCGATTAATATGATGTTTCAGTCCTATGCGTTGTTTCCGCATATGACGGTAGAGCAGAACATCGCTTTTGGTCTGAAGCAGGACAAACTGCCGAAGGCGGAGATTACCAGCCGCGTCAATGAGATGCTGGGTCTGGTGCACATGCAGGAGTTTGCAAAACGTAAGCCGCATCAGCTTTCCGGCGGTCAGCGCCAGCGCGTGGCCCTGGCGCGCAGCCTGGCGAAACGTCCTAAACTGCTCTTGTTGGATGAACCGATGGGCGCGCTGGATAAAAAATTACGCGACCGGATGCAGCTTGAAGTGGTGGATATCCTTGAGCGCGTCGGCGTGACCTGCGTCATGGTGACGCACGATCAGGAAGAAGCGATGACGATGGCGGGGCGCATTGCCATCATGAACCGTGGAAAATTTGTGCAAATTGGCGAACCGGAGGAGATTTACGAGCATCCGACGACCCGCTATAGCGCCGAATTTATCGGATCGGTAAATGTTTTTGAGGGCTTACTGAAAGCGCGTGAAGAGGACGGTCTGGTCATTGACGCGCCCGGTTTGGTACATCCGTTAAAAGTCGATGCGGATGCCTCTGTCGTTGATAATGTGCCGGTATATGTGGCGCTACGTCCGGAAAAAATCATGCTGTGTGAGTCGCTGCCTGCCGATGGCTATAATTTCGCCGTCGGCGAAGTGGCGCATATTGCGTATCTCGGCGATCTGTCTATTTATCACGTGCGGCTAAAAAGCGGGCAGATGATCAGCGCTCAACTGCAGAATGCGCACCGTTACCGGAAAGGGTTACCGACCTGGGGCGATGAAGTGCGTTTGTGCTGGGAAGCGGATAGCTGCGTGGTCCTGACGGTATAAGGGGGAAACATGAGCGCACTTGAACCTCCGGCACGCATCAGTAAACCTGGCGGCGCGGCGCTATGGTTGGCGCGAATGCAAATGAAACATGGGCGTAAGCTGGTTATTGCTTTGCCTTATATCTGGCTCATTCTGCTGTTTTTACTGCCGTTTCTTATCGTCTTTAAGATAAGTCTGGCGGAAATGGCGCGGGCGATCCCGCCGTATACCGATCTGCTGGAATGGGCTGACGGTCAGTTGTCGATTACGCTCAACCTCGGCAATTTTTTGCAACTGACCGACGATCCGCTCTATTTCGAAGCCTATCTACAATCGTTACAAATTGCCGGTATTTCCACAATCTGCTGCCTGCTGCTGGGCTACCCGCTGGCGTGGGCGGTGGCGCACAGCAAGCCCTCCACGCGCAATATCCTGCTGCTGTTGGTGATTCTGCCCTCGTGGACGTCTTTTTTAATACGCGTCTATGCCTGGATGGGCATTTTGAAAAACAACGGCGTGCTGAACAATGTGTTGCTGTGGCTAGGGGTTATCGATCAGCCGCTGACGATCCTGCACACTAACCTGGCCGTTTATATCGGCATTGTTTATGCTTATCTGCCGTTTATGGTTCTGCCCATTTATACCGCGTTGACGCGCATTGATTATTCGCTGGTGGAAGCGTCGCTGGATCTCGGCGCCCGACCGCTGAAAACGTTTTTTAGCATCATTGTCCCGCTCACCAAAGGCGGAATCATCGCCGGCTCGATGCTGGTTTTTATCCCGGCAGTGGGCGAGTTCGTGATCCCGGAACTGCTTGGTGGGCCGGACAGTATCATGATTGGTCGCGTCCTGTGGCAGGAGTTTTTCAATAACCGCGACTGGCCGGTGGCTTCTGCGGTCGCCATTATTATGTTGCTGCTGCTGATAGTCCCGATCATGTGGTTCCATAAACATCAGCAAAAAAGTGTGGGGGAGCACGGATGAATAACTTACCGGTCGTTCGCTCGCCCTGGCGCATTCTGATTCTGGTGCTGGGGTTTACTTTTCTCTATGCGCCGATGTTAATGTTGGTGATTTACTCGTTTAACAGTTCGAAGCTGGTGACGGTGTGGGCGGGATGGTCGACGCGCTGGTATGGCGAGCTCTTTCGGGATACCGCCATGATGAGCGCAGTGGGACTAAGCCTGACAATTGCCGCCTGCGCGGCGACGATGGCGGTGGTGCTCGGTACCATTGCTGCGGTGGTGATGGTGCGATTTGGACGGTTTCGCGGCGCAAACGGCTTTGCGTTTATGATCACCGCGCCGCTGGTGATGCCGGATGTGATTACCGGGCTGTCGCTGCTGCTGTTGTTTGTTGCGCTCGGTCATGCTATCGGCTGGCCCTCCGATCGCGGGATGCTGACCATCTGGTTGGCGCACGTCACGTTCTGTACCGCCTACGTGGCAGTGGTGATCGCTTCGCGATTACGCGAACTGGATCGTTCGATTGAAGAGGCGGCGATGGATCTTGGCGCGCCGCCGTTGAAAGTCTTTTTTGTCATTACGTTACCGATGATCATGCCAGCGGTGATCTCGGGCTGGCTGTTGGCCTTTACGCTTTCCCTTGACGATCTGGTGATTGCCAGCTTCGTTTCCGGTCCCGGCGCTACCACGCTACCGATGCTGGTTTTCTCCAGCGTGCGCATGGGCGTGAACCCGGAAATCAACGCGCTGGCGACGTTAATCCTCGGCGTGGTAGGAATCGTCGGATTTATTGCCTGGTACCTGATGGCGCGAGCGGAAAAACAGCGGATTCGCGATATCCAGCGTGCAAGACGCGGCTGAAGCCACTAAAATCTTCCACTATGGCAATGCGTTGCCGCGCGGGTCGCGGCATCATTTTCAGGGAAGACATTCATTGGGATTTATAAAGCAATCAACCTCATCACATGCCCGTTTAAATGTGCCTACGCTGGTGCAGGTTGCGGCTATGGCGATTATTTTGATTCGCGGTCTCGATGTGCTGATGATTATGAATACCCTCGGCATACGCGGGATGGGCGAGTTTATTCATCGCAGCGTGCAGACGTGGAGCTTAACCCTGGTCTTTCTGGCCAGCTTAGTGCTGGTCTTTATTGAAATTTATTGTGCGTTTTCGCTGGTGAAAGGCCGTAGCTGGGCGCGCTGGGTGTACCTGGCGACACAAATTATTGTAAGTGGGTATCTGTGGGCGGCGTCGTTAGGCTACGGGTATCCGGAGTTGTTTAGCATCGCGGGAGAATCGAAGCGTGATATCCTGCATTCCCTGGTCATGCAAAAACTCCCCGATCTTTTAATTCTGTTTCTGCTGTTTATTCCCGCTCCCAGCCGTCGGTTCTTCCGGCTGCAATAATGTGTATAATCGTCGCCCCGGATAATATGAAGGTTTTTTGGTATGCAGTGCGCACTCTATGACGCGGGTCGCTGCCGTTCCTGTCAATGGATTACGCAGTCGGTTAACGAACAACTTTCCGCAAAAACAGCCGATTTACATCGTTTGCTGGCCGGGCTGCCTGTTGAACAGTGGTGCGCGCCGATTAGCGGCCCGGAACAGCATTTCCGCAACAAAGCGAAAATGGTCGTGAGCGGTAGTGTAGAAAAACCGCTCTTCGGGATGCTGCATCGCGACGGTACGCCGGTCGATCTTTGCGGCTGCCCGCTGTATCCCGCCTCCTTTGCCCCCGTATTCAGCGCGCTAAAACCTTTTATTGCCCGTGCCGGACTCACGCCTTATAACGTGGCGCGAAAACGCGGCGAACTGAAATACCTGTTGCTGACGGAAAGTCAGTTCGATGGCGGTATGATGCTACGCTTCGTGTTGCGTTCAGAAACCAAACTTACGCAACTGCGCGCGGCGTTACCGTGGCTGCGCGCGCAACTGCCGCAGCTCAGAGTGATCACCGCGAATATCCAGCCGGTACATATGGCGATTATGGAAGGGGAGACGGAAATCTACCTGACGGATCAGCAGGCGCTGGCGGAACGTTTTAACGATGTGCCGCTGTGGATTCGTCCGCAAAGTTTCTTTCAGACCAACCCTACGGTCGCCAGCCGATTATATGCAACGGCGCGCGACTGGGTAGGGCAACTGCCGGTACGCCATATGTGGGATCTTTTTTGCGGAGTGGGCGGATTCGGCCTGCACTGCGCGACGCCGCAGATGCAATTAACCGGTATTGAGATCGCGCCGGAGGCGATTGCCTGCGCGAAGCAATCCGCTGCCGAGCTGGGATTGACCCGCCTTCATTTCCAGGCGCTGGATTCCACCCAATTCGCCACCGCACAAGGCGAAACGCCCGACCTGGTGTTGGTGAATCCTCCCCGCCGCGGCATTGGCAAGCCGTTGTGCGATTACCTTGCACAAATGGCGCCGCGTTTTATCATTTATTCGAGCTGTAACGCGCAGACGATGGCGCAGGATATTCGTCATCTGCCGAACTACCGTATTCAACGTGTTCAGCTTTTCGATATGTTCCCGCATACCGCGCATTATGAGGTTTTAACGTTACTGCGCAGGTCAATATAATCTATTCACAATATTTATTTTTATCCCTTAACTATTTCATAAAAATAATAAATACAATCAATTGATTATTTAATTCAATTGGTTGTATTTATATATTACCCTATTTTTGCAAATCAAATCACAAATAATCACTTTAAATCTTTTAATGACTACTTTTGATTATTACAGTGCGTGTAAGGCAAAATCAGACAAGGTGGTTTATCGGGTAACTTTCAATAGCATCAGCGAAGCAATACGTAACGTCAGTAAAGGGGTCAATCATGACAACGAATAGGCACGCTTATGGAGGGCGTTCAGACGATGTTTGCCAAATTTATAGATGTTATTCAAACGTTTTTAACTGAACCGGCAATATTAATTGGGATATTAGTCGGTGTTGGCTATGCGCTGGATAAAAAGACGCCTATAAAAATTATCACCGGTATGATCAGCGCGATGGTCGGTTTGATGATGGTGTTATTTGGCGGCTTTCAATTTTCAGCCACTTTTAAACCGGTTGCAGAGGCAGTCAGCAAGGCTTATGGCGTGCATGGATACTTAATGGATTCATACGCCATGAAAGCCGCGACGCAAATAGCGCTGGGCGATAATTTCGGCTATGTAGGATACGTTTTTGTACTGGCGTTTTTTACTAACCTGTTATTAGTTTTATTTGGCCGTTATACCGGCGCAAAAGGTATATTTCTTACCGGTAATACCGGGGTCTCTCATTCACAGGCAGTACTGTGGTTAATCGTCTTCTGGCTGGGGTTCGGTTGGGTACAATCCATTGTAATTGCCGGGGTATTGACCGGGGTCTTTTGGGCGTTTTCAACTACGCTTATTGTTAAACCCATCGCCAAAGTGACCAATAACGCCGGTTTTACCATTGCGCATAACCAGATGCTGGGACTGTGGTTTTTCTCGAAATTCGCGCATAAATTCGGCGATCCGGAAAAGCATGACGCCGAAAACCTGAAACTTCCCGGTTGGTTAGCCATTTTTAACCACAACGTGACGGCAATCGCCATTGTGATGACGCTCTTCGTTGGCGGTTTTCTATTGGCGACAGGGATCGATAACGTACAGTTAATGGCGAAAGGCAAACCCTGGTATATCTATATTATCAATCTGGGCCTGCAATTCTCTATGTATATGGTCATCTTGCTGCAGGGCGTGCGGATGATGGTAGGCGAAATTAACGGTTCGTTTAAAGGATGGCAGGATCGTTTTATTCCTAACGCCATACCGGCTGTGGATGTTGCTGCTTTATTACCTTTTTCGCCGAACGCGGCCACGCTGGGATTCGTCTTTTGTACCTTCGGCACGATTTTTTCCATGGGCATTCTGCTGCTCATCCATAGCCCTATTATGGTATTGCCTGGTTTTGTTCCGCTCTTCTTTTCCGGCGGTCCCATCGGCGTATTAGCCAACCGAATGGGGGGATATCGTTCCGTTATTATTTGTACTTTCCTGTTAGGGATTATTCAGACTTTCGGTACGGTATGGGCCATTCCTTTAACCGGGCTGGCAAAAGAAGGCGTGGGCTGGACGGGAATATTTGACTGGGCGACTCTGTGGCCTGCGATTTGTGAATTACTGAAATTTATTGCTTCAACGTTCCATCTTGGTCCTTATTCCATTTAATTGATTCGGTTTATATAAAGGATTTTATTATGAAAGATTCTGTAAATATTTTATTCGTATGCGGTTATGGTGTAGGCAGTAGCGTAATGTTACAGACTGTTGTTAAAAAAGCGTTAGCAAAATATGACTTCTCTTTTGATATGGAGCATACGGCAGCGGGAGAGGTCGGTGGATTTACCGACTGGGCAGATATTTATGCGATTTCGAAAAAATTGCTTGATGTCGTTAGCCTTGACCCTAAACACGGACAATATCTTATTCCCATTGAAAATATCATGGATGGCGAATCAATAGGTAAACAGATTTACGATGTGGTAGAGAAAAATTTTCCGCACCTGCTCAACAAATGAGGGTGAGTCATGAAAGCGATTATTCTGCTGTTTGACAGTCTGAATAAAAACTATTTGCCGCCCTATGGTGATTTGCTAACGAAAGCGCCTAACTTTCAACGCCTGGCGGCACATGCCGCCACCTTTGACAATAGTTATGTCGGCAGTATGCCCTGTATGCCAGCCCGTCGGGAACTGCACACCGGGCGCTATAATTTCCTGCATCGTGAGTGGGGGCCGCTGGAACCCTTTGATGATTCCATGCCGGAATTATTGAAAAAAGCGGGGATCTACACCCATCTTATCAGCGATCATCTGCATTACTGGGAAGACGGCGGCGGTAACTACCATAACCGCTATAGCTCCTGGGACGTAGTACGCGGTCAGGAGGGCGATCACTGGAAGGCGAGCGTTGGCGAGCCGCCCATTCCGGAAGTACTGCGCGTTCCACAAAAACAAACCGGAGGCGGCGTTTCCGGGCTATGGCGTCATGACTGGGCGAACCGCGAATACATCCAGCAGGAAGCCGATTTTCCCCAGACGAAAGTTTTTGACGCCGGGTGCGATTTTATCCATAAAAATCATGCCGAAGATAACTGGTTATTGCAGGTTGAGACGTTTGATCCGCATGAGCCGTTTTATACCACCGAGGAATATTTATCGCTCTATGACGATGAGTGGCAAGGCCCGCATTATGACTGGCCGCGCGGCAAAGTCAGTGAAAGCGAGGAGGCGATAGCGCATATTCGCTGTCGTTATCGGGCCCTGGTTTCCATGTGCGACCGCAATCTGGGACGTATCCTTGATCTGATGGATGAACACGATCTCTGGCGCGATACGATGCTGATTGTCGGTACCGATCACGGCTTCTTGCTGGGGGAGCACGGTTGGTGGGCTAAAAATCAAATGCCCTATTATAACGAGGTGGCGAATAACCCGCTGTTTATCTGGGACCCGCGCAGCGCGGTATGCGGAGCGCGACGGCAGTCGCTGGTGCAGATGATTGACTGGGCGCCAACGCTACTGGATTATTTTCAGCAACCTATTCCCGCAGATATGCAGGGCCAACCGCTGGCGAAAGTCATTGCCAGTGATGAACCCGTCAGGGAAGGCGCGCTGTTTGGCGTGTTTAGCGGACATGTTAATGTTACCGACGGACGCTATGTTTATATGCGGGCCGCGCAGCCGGGGCGTGAGCATGACATTGCGAACTACACGTTAATGCCGATCAAGATGAATGCGCGTTATGATGTGGATGAACTGGGAAAATTATCTCTGGCACCTCCGTTTAACTTTACTAAAGGGCTTCAGGTATTACGTATTCCGGCCAGGGAAAAATATAAAGGTGTGAATAGCTTTGGTCATCTCTTGTTTGATCTCAGAGACGATCCGCAGCAGCAACATCCTATTCATGATGAGGCCATCGAAGCAAGGATGATCAACTTACTTATCCGTTTGATGAAAGAAAATGATGCTCCGGCGGAGCAGTATCGCCGTCTGGGTCTGGATGTTATCTAAAACGTAACAATGTTGTAAGCCGGGTACGCGTCAGCGTCACCCGGCAAGTATTAGTCCGAATCGCCTGTTGATGCAGGCGTTTGAGACTGATGACAAACTGTAGAATGCTCAATGGCGCTGTGCTTATCAGGCCAGGATAGTTTCCGATGGCGGCCCGTGGGCTGAATAAGGTATTTATACTGCCATTTCGCAACACGGTGGGCTAATCACATATGTTTTACTGCGGGAACCACTGATCGCTGATTTTCTGATAAGTGCCGTCCGCTTTAATGGCGGCCAGCGCATTATTCAGTTTTTCCAGCAACGCCTTATTGTCCGGGCGCACCGCGATGCCAAGTCCGGTACCGAAGTATTGCGGATCGGTCACTTTCTCTGTTGCCGGACCCAGTTGCGGATTCGTTTTCAGCCACTCATTGACCACTGCGGTATCGCCAAAGACGCCGTCAATACGGCCATTTTTCAGGTCGATAATCGCATTCTGGTAGCTGTCGTAGGCCACGGTTTTGACCTCCGGATGTTTATCCTGGAGATATTTTTGATGCGTGGTGCCATTTTCCATACCGATACGCTTACCTTTTAGATCGGTAAAGGTTTTATAGGTGTCTTTTTTGGCAATCACCAGCGCGGAGTTCGCATAATAGGGATTGCTAAAGGCGACCTGCTTACTGCGCTCCGGGGTAATGTCCATTCCGGAAATGACGGCATCATATTTTCTGAATTTCAGCGCCGGGATAAGACTATCGAAAGCATGATTGGTAAAAGTACATTCTGCCTGCATTTGCTTGCATAATGCGGTTGCCAGATCGATATCGAAGCCCACAATTTTATTACTCGCATCCAGGGATTCAAACGGGGGATAGGTGGCGGAAACCCCGAAATTGATTTTTTCAGCGGCGATGCTGCCAGTGGCGAAAGAGGCGAGTAATGCAGCCAGAACTAATTTTTTCATGATGTCACTCCCGTAATCTTATGATTATGCGCCGTGTCTGCGGCATAGATTTACAATGCCATTAATTGAATTTGTATGCAATAAAAATGATTAAATATTTTAAAATTGATAAAAAAAGACGGACAGGTTAACCACTTGTCCGTCGGATTTATTCAATATTATGCATCGTAGGTTTGATAAGCGCAGCGCCATCTGACCATTGTCGAACGGCGGCGAGAATGCCTTATCCTGCCTGGTTAATTGCGCCGCTCAAACGCCAGGGCTTTACGCTCAATCAAACGCATCATCAGCGTCAATAGACCGTTGACGACCAGGTAAATTACGCCTGCCGCGCCAAATACCACCACATCGTAGGTACGACCATAGAGCAACTGACTGTACCCCATGACTTCCATCAAGGTGATGGTATAGGCCAGCGAGGTACTTTTGAAGACCAGTACCACCTCATTAGAATAGGAGGAGAGGGCGCGTTTAAACGCATAGGGCAACAAAATCGCCAGCGTATCTTTCTTACTCATCCCCAGCGCGCCGCAGGACTGCCACTGACCTTCCGGAATCGCGCGAATCGCGCCATAAAATAGCTGCGTGGTGTAAGCGGCGCTGTTTAGCGACAACGCGATCAGTGCGCACAGCCACGGTTCAGACAGTAGATGCCAGAGTAGCGGATACTCTTGCAGTGTCGGGAATTGACCGGGTCCGTAGTAGATCAGGAAAATTTGCACCAACAACGGCGTACCGGTAAACAACGTGATATAGCCGCGCACCAGCCACACCACGAACGGCGTTTTTAGTGTCAGGATAATGGTAAAAACTAACGCCAGCACCAAAGCGACGGCAATAGAAGCCACGGTCAGCGTCAGGCTGGTGTGTAGCCCTTTTAGCAGTTCAGGTAAGTACTCAAGCATTAGTCCGGCCTCCGCTCAAAACGTGTCGCGCGCAGGTCTATGCGTTTGAGAATGTACTGACTGATCAGCGTAATGACCAGGTAAATAGCCGCCGCAATAATGTACCAGTTAAACGGTTCCTGGGTGCGTGTGGCAATACTTTTGGTCTGCAACATCAGATCGTTAACGCTGATAAGGCTGACCAGAGCCGTATCTTTTAGCAACACCAGCCACTGATTACCCAGCCCTGGCAGGGCGTGACGCCACATCTGCGGCATCACCAGACGGAAAAAAATCGCCGTCTTTGATAATCCCAGTGCCTGACCCGACTCCCACTGACCAGACGGAACGGCTTTCAGCGCGCCGCGTAGCGTCTGCGACGCATAGGCCGCATACAGCAGGGACAACGCAATCACGCCGCACAGGAACGGACTGACGTCAAAGTTCTCAATCTCCATTTGCACCGGGATCTGCGTAAAGCCGAGATGGAGGGTAAACCCGTCAGACAGCGTAAGCAGGAGTTGTGAGGAGCCGAAATAGATAAACAGCACCACCAGAATTTCCGGCAGGCCGCGTAAAATAGTGACCAGCGCGGAGCCTATCCAGGCAATCGGGCGCCATTTTACGGACTCCCAGACGGCAAAGAACATGGCTAACGCGAGGCCAATGATCAGCGCGCAGACGGCAAGGCCGACGGTCATCCCGGCGGCGCTTGCTAAAGGAAAAAATTCGTTCATCAAAGATTACTTCTGGAACCATTTGTTATAGATGGTCTCGTAAGTCCCATCTTTCTTCACTTTTTCCAGCGCAGTATTGAATTTCTGCTGCAGCTCGGTGTTGCCCTGACGTACCGCGATACCCAGGCCGGTGCCGAAATAATCTTTATCGGTGACTTTATCGCCGACCGGCGCCAGCTTAGGATTGGCTTTCAGCCATTCGGTCACGACCGCCGTGTCGCCGAAAACAGCGTCGATACGGCCATTTTGTAGATCCAGCTTCGCGTTCTGATAGCTGTCATACGGTACAGTGGTGATTTCCGGATGCTTATCCATGATGAATTTCTGGTGCGTCGTACCGTTCTGCACGCCGACTTTCTTGCCTTTCAGTTGATCAACGCTGGTGTATTTGCCCTGCTGACCCACGAACAGCGCGGAGTTGTCGTAATATGGCGTGGTAAACAGCACCTGCTTTTCACGTTCCGGCGTGATATCCATTCCCGCCATTACAGCGTCGAAGCGGCGGAATTTCAGGCTGGGGATCAGGCTGTCGAACGCCTGATTGGTAAAGGTACAGGAGGCGTCGATCTCTTTACATAGCGCGTTGGCCAGGTCGACGTCAAAGCCGACAATCTTGTTATTAGCATCCATCGATTCGAACGGCGGATAGGACGCTTCGGTCGCAAAACGAATGGTCTGGGCTGCTGTAGCGGAAAGGCTAAAGCCTGCAATTAGCGCGGCAATCAGAACTTTTTTCATTGTCATTGTCCCGAATCTTAGTGAGAGAGATAGTTTTTGAACGCTTCGGTCTGAGGGTGGGCAAAGCAACCCGCATCACCGTGCTCGACGATGTGACCATTTTCCATATAAATCACACGACTGGCGGTCTTACGCGCCACTTCGACTTCATGCGTAACGATCACCTGAGTAATGTTCGTTTCCGCCAGCTCATGAATAATGCTGACGATTTGAGCGGTAATTTCCGGGTCCAGCGCGGCGGTCGGTTCATCAAACAGCAGCACCTGCGGTTCCATCATCAGCGCGCGGGCAATCGCGACGCGCTGCTGCTGACCGCCGGAAAGGTGCAACGGATAACGATCGCTATATGGCTTCAGACGTAAACGCTCCAGCAGCTTTTCTGCGCGCGCCAGCGCCTGATCTTTTGTCAGACCCAGTACGCGGCAGGGCGCTTCAATCAGATTCTGCACAACGGTGAGATGCGGCCAAAGATTATATTGCTGAAAGACCATTCCGACATTTTGACGTAGCTCACGAATCGCCTTATCGGACGGCGTTTTCGTAAAGTCAAAATGGTTCCCGGCGATAGTCAGAGTGCCGGAGCGCGGCATCTCAAGCAGATTGAGTACACGCAGCAGCGAACTTTTACCCGCCCCGCTTGGGCCAAGCAACACCAGCGTTTCGCCTTCGGGGCAATCCAGCGTGATATCGAACAGCGCCTGATGCGCGCCGTAAAAGCAATTAATGCCGTTTAATTGAATACTCATTGACACTCGTATACAGGCAGTCTGATAGCTATTGAAGCCGCAGATAGTACCTTTCGCAGAATAGTTATGCAATATTTATGCGTTAAAAGTTAAATATATCCCACATTCTTCCCTAAACATAGCACAAAATAGCAGGAGGAATAGTAGGTAAGAAGAATTGTCGGCATCCCGGGCAGAATGCCAGACAATTTACGGGGTTATGGGTGCAAAAGCGGGGGAATACTGTCTGTTAACGGTTTTCTATTGACTGGCGCAGCGTACCGGCAGGGGCATGGACATCTCCGCCCAGATAGCGAACGTCGTCAATCACCCAGCATGAGCCTTCGTGAATCATAAGCACTTCATCCTGCCAGCTTTGATCGCCCTGTTTTAACGCCACCCGCAGAGGAATGTTGCGCGCATCTCGGTTCGGAATGGTTGATGCGCTGGCGACGTTGGCGCTATCCGGCAGCGTAGCGCGGCTGGAGAACAGATCGCCGCTCATCAACTGGCGGTGCTCCGTATCGCGGCTGGCGTCGGTCAACAATTTCGCCAGGTTATCACTCAAGTAGGGGCGAAGCGCGGCGATATCATTGCTGTGGTGTTGAATACGGTAGTCGTAAAATTGTTGAGCCACGCTGTCCGGGCCGCCTTCCACACACGCGCCGATACGCGGGCCATTATCTTTGTAGGCGGGAGTGACGGCCGTACAGGCGCTAAGCAGAAGCGCGCACGGGATGAGCAAAGAGAGTTTAGAATAGCGCATGATGATTTCCTTATAGGCGATCGAGCAAAAACCGATCTACGATAATCAATTATATCCTTTCAATGATAGCGTATCAGCTTGATAATGCGTTTGAGATCGTGTGCTTAGCTAACCCGGGAGATTCACTATGCAGTTTTCAACAACCCCAACGCTGGAAGGACAAAGCATCGTGGAGTATTGCGGTGTGGTGACGGGCGAAGCCATTTTAGGCGCCAATATTTTCCGCGATTTTTTCGCCGGCATTCGGGATATCGTCGGCGGACGTTCCGGCGCGTATGAGAAAGAGCTGCGTAAAGCGCGTGAAATCGCTTTTCAGGAACTTGGCGAGCAGGCTAAAGCGTTGGGCGCCGATGCGGTGGTAGGCATCGATATTGATTACGAAACTGTCGGCAAGGATGGCAGTATGCTGATGGTCAGCGTCAGCGGAACGGCGGTGAAAACGCGCCGATGAGAGCGCTACTGTGGCTGGTTGGTCTCGCGTTGCTGTTAACTGGCTGCGCGAGCGAAAAAGGAATTATCGATAAAGAGGGATATCAGCTTGATACCCGACATCGGGCGCAGGCGGCCTATCCGCGCATTAAAGTCCTGGTGATTCACTATACGGCGGAAAACTTTGACGTTTCGCTGGCGACGTTAACGGGTCGCAACGTCAGTTCGCATTACCTGATTCCCGCAACCCCGCCATTATATGGCGGTAAACCGCGCATCTGGCAACTGGTGCCGGAACAGGATCAGGCCTGGCATGCGGGCGTCAGTTTCTGGCGAGGCGCCACGCGTCTCAATGATACGTCTATTGGCATTGAGCTGGAAAATCGCGGCTGGCGAATGTCCGGCGGGGTGAAATCTTTCGCGCCGTTTGAATCCGCGCAAATTCAGGCATTGATTCCGTTAGCGAAGGACATTATCGCGCGCTATGACATCAAACCGCAGAATGTGGTGGCCCATGCGGATATCGCGCCGCAGCGTAAAGACGATCCCGGCCCGCGCTTCCCGTGGCGCGAGCTGGCGGCGCAGGGGATTGGCGCCTGGCCTGACGCCCCGCGTGTGGCGTTTTATCTGGCTGGACGCGCGCCGTATACGCCAGTCGATACCGCAACGGTGCTTGCGTTACTCTCGCGCTATGGCTATGAAGTCAAAGCCGATATGACGGCACGCGAGCAGCAGCGGGTGATTATGGCGTTCCAGATGCACTTCCGTCCGGCGCAATGGAACGGTATCGCAGATGCCGAAACGCAGGCGATTGCCGAAGCATTACTGGAGAAGTACGGCCAGGATTAACGCGGTAAATTTCCGTGATCGCGCAGCCAGGCGGCGGTGCGCTCAATGCCTTCGTCCAGCGTGACGATGGGCTGGTAGCCCAGCTCTTCCTGCGCGCGAGTCGTATCGAGCGTAAAATCAAAATTCAGTTTTGACACGCCGTAATGCGTTAGCGGGGGCTCTTTGGCGGATTTTTTGCCGAAGCGCTCCATACTGCGGGCGATCATATCCAGCATCGGGTAAGGCACAGAGCGAATGCGGCAGTCGATAGTCAATTCATCAATTAACTTTTGTACGATGCTGCGTAAGGTGCGGTTTTCGCCGTTAGTGATGTTATAAGCGCGGCCAGAAGGCAGATGATCGCAGCCCGGCTGGCTGGCCAGCCACATGGCGTGGATCGCATTTTCATAGTAGGTCATATCGACCAGCGCGCTGCCCCCGTGCGGTAATAAGACGCTACCGTAATGGTGCATCATATGCGCCAGACGTGGGATAAATACTTTATCGTGCGGGCCAAACAGGCTTTGTGGACGCAATACCGTAAAACGTGTTTGCGGATTGGCCTGCGCCAACAGATTAATCACCTCTTCGCCGGCGGCTTTACTGCGGGCGAACTCATTGGCAAACCGATGCGGGCGGAAATCTTCTTTGATATCACGGTGATGGTGGTAATCAAAATAGAGCGAGGGAGAGGAGATATGAATAAAATTGCGCACGCCCCAGGCGACCGCCCATTCTCCCAGGCGGCGGGTGGCGCGAACATTCGCCAGATCGAAAGCTTGTTGGGTTCCCCAGGGCGAGGTAAAGCTGGAGCAGTGCCACAACGTGTCGATCCCGGCGAGCATCACTTTAGCCTGCGAGGAGACCAGTTCGGTTAAATCCGCATGGACGAATTCCGCGCCCATTTTTTCAAGCAGCTTGCCCATCGCTTCATTGCGACCCGTCGCTCTGACGCTGATGCCTTTATTGCGCAAAAATTCAACCGCGTTTCGACCTAAGCCGCTGGTGGCGCCGGTAACCAGTACCTTCATATCAATCCACTGTGTTTAATAAACCGTCGTGCGCATTCTTCCGTGAATTACGTCGGTATGCAATGGGAAACACGAAAGAATACAGCAACTTTTTCTCATTTTTCTGTGATTCGTTCTGCAAGTCGGGCAATACGCCTTGCCATTCCCCGGAAAATAAACAGGTGCGCCGGGATCATCAGTAGCCAGTAAATCAGGCCCGGCATTCCGTGTGGATGCCACCAGGCGCGCACGTCAATTTCGCGGTAGCGACCTTTATCGTGCAGCGTGAAGCTAAGCCGCCCCAGACCCGGCGCTTTCATGCCAAACAAGAGCGTGAGCTGTTTTTCTGGCTCGACAATGATCACTTTCCAGCTATCTACCGTATCGCCAGGCTTGAGCAAAGTATGCGACGGGCGGCCTTTCGCCAGTTTATGCCCCACCAGACGGTCCATCGCGGCGCGCGTCTGCCACAAAATATTGCCGAAAAAATAGCCCTCTTTGCCACCCAGCCGATTTACGACCTGCCAGAGCGCCGATAGGCTGGCCGGGGTCTGCGCGGTAAAGCCCGCCTGCTTTGGAAAATAGCCGTATTCGGGACGCCAGCGGGCGAAGGCCAGCGCGTCGTAGCCCCAGTCGCTGGAGTTCACCAGTTTTTCTTCTTCTTTCAGCGTGCGGCGAACGGCGTCGTCAAAGGTGATAAGCGTTTGGGGGATCAACTTTTTTAACGCGGCGTCATCGGCCAGCAAATCGTGCCTTAACCCCTGGATTAAGGCTTTTGCGGTAGTCGGCGGCACGGAGGTAATGACGTTTAAAAACCAGACCGAAATCCAGCGGGTCGGAAAAGGCACCGGGATCAGCGGACGCCGTTTACCGCTGACGGCCATAAAACGTTCAAACTGCTGCTGATAGCTTAATACCTGCGGCCCGGCGGCTTCCAGAATACGATGCTTGTGCGCAGGGTGGTCCAGCAAGCCGACCAGGTAGTAGAGTAAATTTTCCAGAGCGATGGGCGTGGTGCGCGAACGCACCCAGCGCGGCGGCGTGAGTATTGGCAGGTTGTAAACCATGTCACGCATGACTTCGAAGGCGGCGGAGCCTGCGCCGACGATGATCCCGGCGCGTAATTCCGTCACCGGCACGCCTGCGTCGCGCAGCGTATCAGCCGTAAGCTGGCGGGCGCGCAGGTGATCGGATTGCTCATGCGTCGGCGCCTGCAATGAACTGAGGAAAATAAGTTGTTTAACCGGCGTCTGGCGCAGCGCGTCTCGCACGTTGAGCGCCGCCTGACGCTCATGGGCGATAAAATCGCCGCCTTCGCCCATACCGTGTACCAGATAGTAAACGGTATCAATGTCGCGAAGCAGCGCGGGTAAATTTTCCGGCCAGTGCAGATCGACCTTATGACAACTGACGTTGGCGAGGCGCTGTTTTTCCAGACGTTCCACGCGCCGCGCCGCCGCCCGCACCTGATGCCCTTGCTGACTTAGCGCAAAGACCAGGTGCTGGCCGATATAGCCGCTGGCGCCGAGAACCAGAATGCGTTGCGCCACGTTGCTCTCCTTAGCGGGCTAAAAAGGCGCGCCAGTGGGCGACGACATCGGCAAGCTGTTCGCGAGAGACATCCAGATGCGTCACCAGACGCACAATCGGCGCGGCGTTAATCAGGATATTCCGTTCCCGCAAATAGTCGCCAAGCGCGGCGGCCTGTGCTTCGCCAACGCGAACAAACAGCATATTCGTTTCGTGGCGCATGACCTCCGCGCCCGCTTCGCGAAGCTGCTGCGCCAGCCAGGCGGCGTTGTCATGATCCTCTTGCAGACGCGCCACGTTATGCTTCAGCGCATACAGTCCGGCCGCTGCCAGAATCCCGGCCTGACGCATTCCGCCGCCGACCATTTTACGCCAGCGCGTCGCGCGTTTAATGTAATCGCGGTTGCCGACCAGCAGCGAACCGACCGGCGTTCCGAGACCTTTTGACAGGCAGATGGTAAAAGAGTCGCAATACTGCGTAATCTCTTTTAACTCACAGCCGTAGGCAACCACCGCGTTAAAAATTCGGGCGCCGTCAACGTGCAGCGCCAGTCCACGTTCGCGGGTAAACGTCCAGGCGTCTTTCAGATACGCGCGCGGCAGCACTTTCCCGTTATGCGTATTTTCCAGACTGAGCAAGCGCGTACGCGCGAAGTGGATGTCATCCGCTTTAATCTTCGCCGCCACGTTCTCCAGCGGCAGCGTACCGTCCGCGGCGGCGTCGATGGGCTGCGGCTGAATGCTGCCGAGCACCGCCGCGCCGCCAGCTTCATAGAGATAATTATGCGCGCCCTGACCGACGATATACTCTTCGCCGCGTTCACAATGGCTAAGCAGCGCGACCAGATTGGCCTGGGTGCCGGTGGGTAAAAAAAGCGCCGCTTCTTTACCGGAAAGGTCGGCGGCGTAGCGCTGAAGGGCGTTAACAGTAGGGTCATCGCCGTATACGTCGTCCCCGACCGGGGCGGTCATCATCGCCTCGAGCATGGCGCGACCCGGTCGGGTAACGGTATCACTGCGTAAATCAATCATGGCACATCCCTGGATTTTAAAAGGTGATGTGCACTGTTTTACCTTAGCCAGTTCGTTTTCGCCAGTTCGATCACTTCATCGCCGCGGCCGCTAATAATGGCGCGTAGCATGTACAGGCTAAAGCCTTTCGCTTGTTCCAGTTTGATCTGCGGCGGGATCGCCAGCTCTTCTTTTGCCACGACCACGTCAACCAGTACCGGGCCGTCAATGGAAAACGCGCGCTGTAGCGCACCGTCCACGTCTGCGGCTTTTTCCACGCGAATACCGGTAATGCCGCAGGCTTCGGCGATACGCGCGAAATTGGTGTCGTGCAGTTCGGTACCGTCGGTAAGGTAGCCGCCGGCTTTCATTTCCATCGCCACAAAGCCCAGCACGCTGTTATTAAAGACGACGATTTTTATCGGCAGCTTCATCTGTACCACCGAGAGAAAATCGCCCATCAGCATACTGAAGCCGCCATCACCGCACATCGCGATAACCTGCCGACCCGGCGCGGTAGCCTGAGCGCCGAGCGCCTGCGGCATAGCGTTGGCCATTGACCCGTGGTTAAACGAGCCCAGCAGGCGGCGCTTGCCGTTCATTTTTAGATAGCGGGCCGCCCAGACGGTCGGCGTGCCGACATCGCAGGTAAAAATAGCGTCGTCAGCGGCGAAATGACTAATTTGTTGCGCCAGATATTGTGGGTGGATGGCTTTATCGCTGAGTTTGGCTAAGTCATCAAGTCCCTTACGGGCGTCCCGATAGTGCTCCAGAGCTTTATCGAGGAATTTACGATTGCTTTTTTCTTCCACCAGCGGCAGCAGGGCGCGAAGCGTGGCTTTAATATCGCCCACCAGCGCCATGTCGACTTTGCTGTGCGCGCCAATACTGCCCGGGTTGATGTCAATCTGAATGATTTTGGCATCGCTCGGATAAAAGGCGCGATAGGGGAACTGGGTGCCGAGCAGGATCAGCGTATCGGCGTTCATCATGGTGTGGAAGCCAGAAGAGAAGCCAATCAGGCCGGTCATTCCCACATCATAAGGGTTATCGTACTCAACGTGCTCTTTGCCGCGCAGGGCATGAACGATTGGCGCTTTTAGTTTTGCCGCCAACGCGACCAACTCCTCATGCGCGCCCGCGCAGCCGCTACCGCACATCAATGCGATATTGCTGGAGTAGCGCAGCAGTTGCGCCAGTTTTTTCAGCTCTTCCTCCGCCGGCGTAACGACGGGGAGCGGGGCATGGTACCAATGGGTGACGGCGTTTTCAGGCGCGGGTTTCAGCGCCACGTCACCCGGAAGTACGACCACGGAGACGCCGCGGTTTAGTACCGCTTTGCGCATGGCGATGGCGAGTACCTGCGGGATCTGCTCCGGGCTGGAAACCAACTCGCAATAGTGGCTGCATTCACGGAACAACTCCTGCGGGTGGGTCTCCTGGAAATAACCGCTGCCGATTTCACTGGACGGAATATGGGCGGCGATCGCCAGAACAGGGACGTGGTTACGGTGGCAATCAAACAGGCCATTGATCAGGTGCAGGTTGCCCGGTCCACATGAACCGGCGCACACTGCCAGCTCGCCGGTAAGCTGCGCTTGTGCGCCGGCGGCGAAAGCGGCGACCTCTTCGTGGCGGGTTGGCATCCATTCAATGGTTCCCATACGATTAAGACTATCGCTCAGGCCGTTCAGGGAATCGCCAGTGACGCCCCAGATTTGTTTTACGCCAGCCTGTTCCAGCGTTTTGGCGATAAAAGCAGCAACGGTTTGTTTCATGGTTCTCCATCTCCTTAAATGTGATAACGGTTACAAGTTTAGTTGAAGATGACGATGACGTTTTTCTTTGGCGAAGAGAGGGGCGAAAGGATGAAGCGAGCGGCAAATCGCCCGGTAGCGCTGACGCTTACCGGGCCTATGATGGAACGTTTACCGATTATGCGAGAACAAGATCGCCCTGCGGATGGCAGGAGCAGGCCAGTACGTAACCTTCGGCAATCTCCGCCTCGCTCAGCGTCATGGTGCTACTCACCGTATAGTCGCCGGAAACGACTTTGGTTTTACAGCAGCCGCAAACACCTGCCCGACAGGCAGCGGCAACCGGTACTTTATTACTCTCCAGCGCCTCCAACAGTGTCGTACCGATCGGGGCATAAAATTCCTGCGCTGGCTGTAGCTTGGTGAATTTCAGGCCGCTGGTTGCCGTTTCCGCCACCGGCGTGAAGAACTTCTCTTTAAAGAAGCGCGTTACGCCAAGCGCTTTCACTCCCTGTTCGACGAAATCCATATAGGGCGCCGGGCCGCAGGTCATCACGGTGCGCGATGCCAAATCCGGTACGCGCTGTAATAATTCCGTGGTCAGACGGCCCGCGACAAAACCTTCCGTGGCATGATTTTCCGCCACTAGCGTGACCGGATACTGTCGCCACTCGTCGGCAAAAATCACATCATCCGGCGAACGTACGTTAAAGATGACCTGCACATCGGCCTGTGGGCGGTATTTTGCCAGCCAGCGACGCATCGACATGATTGGCGTTACGCCACAACCGGCGGCGAGCAGCAGAAACTTATCTTCTGTTTTATCGTCACAGGTAAAATCGCCCATTGCATCAGACAGCCAGATGTAATCGCCGCGCTTGATGTCATGGGTCAACCACTGTGAACCCGTGCCATCTTCAATCCGACGAACGGTCAGCGTGATATATTCACTGACGCCCGGCGTAGACGAAAGGGTGTAGGCGCGCAGCGTTTCCGCTGAATTACGCACGCTCACCAGCGCATACTGCCCGGCGCGATAAGGGTAGTAGTCATGGCATAATAGCGCAATTGTCCATACATCCGGCGTCTCCTGACGGATGTGATGCACCTGCATTCGCCAGGGACATTGTGAGGTTGGCATCGTCATCATTGACCTCCTTACGCGCTCAGCAATTGCTTCATGTCTTCTTCAACGGTGGTCACGGAGCGCAGGCCGAACTTCTCGTTGAGGATAGCCAGCAGATCCGGCGTGAAGAAGCCCGGCGCGGTCGGCCCGGTGACAATATTTTTCACGCCTAATGACAGCAGCGTCAGCAGAATCACGATCGCTTTCTGCTCAAACCAGGAGAGCACCAGCGATAGCGGCAGATCGTTGACGCCGCAGCCCAGTTTTTCCGCCAGTGTCACCGCCAGGATAATCGCGGAGTAAGCATCATTACACTGACCGGCATCGACCAGACGCGGCAGCCCTTCGATGTCGCCGAACTCCAGTTTGTTGAAACGGTATTTACCGCACGCCAGGGTCAGGATCAGGCAGTCATCCGGTACGCTGGTGGCGAAATCGGTAAAGTAGTTACGCTCGCCGCGCGCGCCGTCACAGCCGCCGACCAGGAAGATGTGGCGCAGTTTTTCACGGCTGACCAGATCGATGAGCGTATCGGCAGCGCCGAGCAGGGTCTGACGGCCAAAACCGACGGTGATGAGATGCGGAATTTCGCTATACGGGAAGCCCGCCATTTGCTGCGCCTGGGCAATGACCGGCCCGAAGTCATCGCCTTCAAGATGGCTAACGCCCGGCCAGCCGACGATGCTACGGGTCCAGATACGGTCGTCATAGCTGCCTACGGTCGGGTCGATAATGCAGTTAGAGGTCATCACGATTGGGCCAGGGAAGCGGGCGAATTCGACCTGCTGATTCTGCCAGCCGCTGCCGTAGTTACCGACCAGATGCTTGAATTTACGCAGTTCCGGATAGCCGTGTGCGGGCAGCATTTCACCGTGAGTGTAGACGTTAACGCCGGTGCCTTCGGTCTGCTCCAGCAGGTTGTAGAGATCTTTCAGATCGTGACCGGAGATCAGAATGCACTTGCCTTCAGTCGCTTTGACGTTGACCTGAGTCGGCGTTGGGTGACCGTATTTGGTGGTTTCACCGGCATCCAGAATGCTCATCACTTTGAAGTTCATCTGGCCGATTTCCATTGCGCACTCCAGCAGCGCGTTCATGTCAGCAGGCCAGGTGCCCAGCCAGGCCATGATTTTGTGGTACTGCGCGTAAATGTCGTTGTCGTATTGACCGAGAACGTGCGCGTGCTCCATATACGCCGCCGCGCCTTTCAGACCGTACAGGCACAGCAGACGCAGGCCGAGGATGTTCTCGCCAATGGCGGCTTTGTCTTTATTCGGGGTAAATTCCGCCGCCTGACGTTGCAGTTCGCCCAGATCGTCGCTAACCAGTTGCAGATCGGCCATCGGATTGTCGCAATGCGCATTGGCATCCACGCTCAGGCACTGCGCTTTCAACGCTTCACGCAAGGCAATCGCTTCACGGGCGTAGCCGACGATACGCGGAGAGTCGAAGTTAACGTTGGTCAGCGTGGAGAAAAACGCGCGCGGCGCAAAGTTATCAACGTCGTGATTAATGATGCCATATTCACGGGCCTTCACCGCCCAGGCAGACAAACCTTGCAAAGCCGCAATCAGCAGATCCTGCAGATCGGACGTTTCAGCTGTTTTACCGCACATTCCCTGCGCGTAGGAGCAGCCGTTTCCGGCTGGTGTACGGATGGTTTGTTCACATTGCACACAAAACATGGTCACACCTTTTAAAGTTATATTTAATATACATGTTTAAGGTTATGCCTGTGAACAAAGGGATAAAAGGGATTTCTGCCATAATGTGCAAGGAGATTGATTTAGCGCAATTTTGGCGGCAGATGCCTACCGCCAAAGAGGTATCAGGCCGAGAAGAACGCCATTAAGAGGGGGACCAGCAGGCTGAGGATAAAGCCATGTACGATAGCCGCCGGAACAATCTCTACGCCGCCGGAGCGCTGTAATACCGGCAACGTAAAGTCCATTGAGGTCGCTCCGCACAGGCCCAACGCCGTTGAACGGCTGCGGCGAATCAGACCGGGAATAAGCATAATGGCCAAAAGTTCGCGGGCCAGATCGTTAAAAAATGCCGCGCTGCCGATAACCGGTCCAAACGACTCCGTCAGCAAAATACCGGAAAGAGAGTACCAGCCGAAACCTGACGCCATCGCCAGGGCGGTTTTTAGCGGTAAGTCCAGGATAAACGCATTAATCACGCCGCCCAGTAATGAGCTTGCCACGACAACGACCGCGACCATCATTCCCCGGCGGTTAAGCACAATTTGCTTTAAGGTCATGCCGCTATTTCGTAGCTGAATCCCCACCAGGAACAATAAAAAGATCAGCGTATATTCACTGGCTTCGGTGGCGTGCTGTAAAACAGAGAGTCCGCTCAGGCCGATGACAAACCCCAATACCACTACGCCGCACAGTTGCAGCGACTCCAGTGCCATGGCAATACGCGAAGGCAGTTTTTCCTGCTGATGATGGTGACGCCACGGGAGGATACGTTCCAGCCACAATAAGGCGGCGATATTACACAATAAAATAATCGTAATACTGACGGCGGAATAATGAAAAATCGCCACCAGATTACTGGCGAGGTTATCCAAAAACGCCAGGCTTATTCCCATAAAAAAGAGAATAAGGTACACGATCCAGCTCAGTAGCCGGTTAATAAGTTGTAATGCGGCTTTATGTCGCAGTGGAATGAGATAGCCCACAATCAGTGGAACCAGAATGATTAAAAGTCCTGAAAACATGAACAGCCGGGCCCTTTTTTATTGTTTGAATAGCGTACATGACACTACCGAATTCCAGACTATCAGTAAAGCGACACCGTCAGCCGTACATTTATCAGACAGTTGCCCCAGGCAAAGGGGGGAATATCACGCCAGGCGGAAGCATTTGCCGTTATACTGCGGTGAGTTTAATGGAGTGGTGACGTTTTTCTGGAGGAAGCATGATTCTCGAACGCGTTGAAATAGTAGGATTTCGCGGTATCAACCGACTATCGTTGATGCTGGAGCAAAACAACGTGCTGATTGGGGAAAACGCCTGGGGCAAATCCAGCCTGCTGGATGCGCTGACTCTGTTATTGTCGCCGGAACTCGATCTCTACCATTTTGTCCGTGAGGATTTCTGGTTTCCGCCTGGCGACATAAAAGGACGCGAGCATCACCTGCATATTATTCTGACTTTTCGCGAAACGCAGCCAGGGCGGCATCGGGTACGTCGTTATCGAGCGCTGGAAGCATGCTGGTCGCCTTGCGAGGATGATTTTCACCGTATTTTTTATCGGCTAGAGGGCGAATGCGGCGCCGATGGCAGCGTGATGACGTTGCGCAGTTTTCTCAATAGCGATGGGCAGCCATTGCCGGTGGAAAATATTAACGATCAGGTGCGCCACCTGGTTCGTCTGATGCCAGTGCTACGTTTGCGCGATGCGCGCTTTATGCGACGTATTCGCAACGGTACGGTGCCTAATGTGCCGGATGTTGAAGTCACGGCCCGGCAACTGGATTTTCTGGCGCGTGAGCTGGCGACCCGGCCGCAAAATTTAACCGACGGGCAGATTCGCCAGGGACTGTCCGCGATGGTGCAACTGCTTGAACACTATTTCTCAGAGCAGGGCGCAGGACAGGCGCGTCACCGACTCATGCGCCGACGTTCGCAAAATGAGCAGCGTAGCTGGCGCTATCTGGATATTATTAATCGGATGATCGACAAACCGGGCAGCCGGTCGCATCGGGTGATCCTGCTGGGGCTTTTCTCCACGCTGTTACAGGCGAAAGGGACGCTGCGGTTACATAAAGACGCGCGACCATTACTGCTGGTGGAAGATCCGGAAACCCGTTTACATCCCATTATGCTTTCAGTCGCCTGGCAATTGCTCAATCTGTTACCGCTACAGCGGATAGCGACAACCAACTCAGGCGAACTGCTCTCGCTAACGCCGGTGGAGCATGTCGTACGGCTGGTGCGCGAATCTTCCCGCGTCGCCGCCTGGCGTCTGGGCCCGGGCGGGTTAAGCGCGGAAGATGGACGGCGCATCGCCTTTCATATCCGCTTTAATCGCGCGTCGTCGCTGTTTGCGCGTTGCTGGCTACTGGTGGAAGGCGAGACGGAAACCTGGGTTATTAATGAGCTGGCGCGTCAGTGTGGACATCATTTTGATGCGGAGGGCATTAAAGTCATTGAGTTTGCTCAGTCTGGCCTGAAACCGCTGGTGAAGTTCGCCCGCCGTATGGGAATCGAGTGGCATGTCCTGGTGGATGGCGACGAAGCGGGGAAAAAATATGCCGCGACGGTCCGCAGCCTGCTTAATAACGATCGGGAAGAAGAACGCGAACATCTCACGGCGTTGCCTGCGCTGGATATGGAACATTTTATGTATCGTCAGGGCTTTGCCGATGTTTTTCACCGGGTTGCACAGCTTCCGCCTAATGTGCCGATGAATACCCGGAAAATTATCACTAAAGCTATCCACCGCTCGTCAAAGCCGGATTTGGCGATTGAAGTCGCGATGGAAGCCGGGCGGCGGGGAATTGACGCCGTGCCGCCGCTGTTCAGAAAGATGTTCTCGCGCGTGGTTTGGCTGGCGCGGGGCCGGGCGGATTAGCGTTTGAATGTGGCCGGAACCTGTTCGACGACGCTATCGAGTAATGCATAGCGGCGGCGATACTCGGCCCGTTTTTTACTGGCGATCTCCGCTTCGCTTTTTCGGGCGATCGCCAGCGGCAGCGCATAGTAATTTCCTTTAATTCTTTCACCGCCTAACGATTCCCAAAACGCGTCATAGTCGGCATGCATTTGCGTCTTTTTATCCATGTATCGCCAGCTACGGTAAACGTGCGCATCGTTACTCACAGCTATAATCTTTTCTGCCTGAAAGACTTGCGCAAACTGACAGAGAGCCTCCATCACGATGCGTTTGGGAAAAAGACCATGGCAGGCTTTGGTCGCCTGCTGGATAATTTCGTGAGGGACGTCGTTTGCCGCGCCCTGTAATCCGCCGATAAATAGTGTGCGTTGTTGGTTAAAGCGACACAGGGTAAATGTGATCTCTGCCAGAATACGTAACTGTGCGTCGCGAACAACAATAGTGCTTTCACCTTCTTTATCCAGTGAGACCAGACTGACTAAATCAAGTTGAAACAACTCGCCGGTTTTAGTTTCAAATTTAGCAAGATTCAGGCCATACTGACTTAAATAGCTAACTTGTTGTTCCCGCGATAAAAGTTGGCGCATCTGTTGATAATGAAAACACAGCGCATCTAAGGCGAAATCGCGTTTAATATTTACAGCCATATAAGGACGATGTAGCCGAATAGGCAAACGCGGCTGACGAGCAAGTAACGTATTTAACTCCGGCCATTGGGTGAGATTGGTCAGTAATTGGCTGGTCGCACGCGGCATGACTAATGAGCGGATTAAAAACTTGCGACGAAAGCTGGCTTTACGCCAGAATTTTCCTGGCTGTAATTGCCCGCGCGTCAGACGAATAAATAATTGTAAAGGAGAGATGTAATCTGAAGTGTACCAGGTATTATCTGTAAGCTGTGTCATGATCGTAATCCGCGACATAAGATTGTCGAGATTGAACCACAGGAAACATTAACCAATCGTCAATACAGCCGGCGCTATCTTTATTGCGTCAGGTTTGTTTAGATACGGTTTACTTTCTGGTTAAAATTTTGCCGTCAGGGTTTCTATGCGTGCTAAGGGAAAGAAATTTAAAAAGCGTTATCTGGTCATTATTTTAATTCTTTTAGTGGGGGGGATGGTTAGCTGGCGAATGATAAATGCGCCGCTGCCAACTTATCAGACATTAATCGTGCGGCCAGGCGATCTTGAACAGAGTGTACTGGCGACTGGAAAACTGGACGCGTTGCGTAAAGTGGATGTCGGCGCGCAGGTGAGCGGCCAGTTGAAAACGCTGCTGGTCTCCATTGGCGATAACGTTAAAAAAGATCAGCTACTCGGCGTGATTGACCCAGATCAGGCGGAGAACCAGATAAAAGAGGTCGAGGCCACCCTGATGGAGCTGAACGCGGAGCGTCAGCAGGCAGCCGCTGAGTTAAAGCTGGCGCGGGTTACACTGGCGCGCCAGCAGCAGTTAGCTAAGACTCAGGCGGTATCGCAACAGGATCTGGATACTGCGGCGACGGAGTTGGCGGTTAAACAGGCGCGTATTGGCACCATAGATGCCCAGATCAAACGTAATCGGGCCTCGTTGGACACCGCGAAAACCAACCTGGAATATACCCGTATTGTCGCCCCCATGGCGGGGGAAGTGACGCAAATCACTACCCTGCAAGGACAAACGGTGATTGCAGCTCAGCAGGCGCCCAATATTCTGACGCTGGCGGATATGAGCACCATGCTGGTAAAAGCGCAGGTCTCGGAAGCGGACGTGATCCATCTTCGGGCGGGGCAGAAAGCATGGTTCACCATTGCAGGCGATCCGCAAACGCGCTATGAAGGCGTTTTAAAAGATATTCTGCCGACGCCGGAAAAGATCAACGACGCTATTTTTTATTACGCCCGGTTTGAAGTGCCGAATCCCAAAAGAATCTTGCGTCTTGATATGACCGCACAGGTTTATATTCAACTCATGGATGTCAAAAATGTACTGATTATTCCTCTCGCCGCACTTGGCGAACCGGTGGGCGGCAATCGTTATAAAGTGGCGCTGTTGCGTAACGGCGAAAAACGTGAGCGCGAAGTGATCATTGGCGAGCGTAACGATACAGACGTGGAAGTGGTTAAAGGTCTGGAAGCGGGCGATGAGGTGATCATCGGCGAGAGCAGGCCAGGAGCGACGCCATGACGGCATTGCTTGAACTGTGCAATGTGAGTCGCAGCTACCCCTCCGGAGAAGAGCAGGTGGCGGTGTTGAAAGATATCTCCCTGCAAATCCACGCCGGGGAGATGGTGGCGATCGTCGGCGTTTCCGGTTCTGGAAAATCAACGCTGATGAATATCCTCGGGTGCCTGGATAAACCGACCAGCGGCACTTATCGGGTGGCGGGGCGGGACGTCTCGACGCTGGACCCGGACGCGCTGGCGCAGCTGCGGCGTGAGCATTTTGGCTTTATCTTTCAGCGCTACCATCTGTTGTCGCATTTAACGGCAGCGCAAAATGTTGAAATCCCCGCCGTCTACGCCGGCATTGAACGCAAAAAACGCCAGGCGCGCGCCAGAGAGTTGCTTTTGCGGCTGGGATTAAGCGATCGCGTCGATTACCCACCTTCACAGCTTTCTGGCGGACAGCAGCAGCGTGTCAGTATTGCCCGCGCGCTGATGAACGGCGGACAGGTGATTCTGGCGGATGAGCCGACTGGCGCGCTGGATAGCCATTCCGGCGAAGAGGTGATGGCGATTTTGCGCCAACTGCGCGATCGCGGACATACGGTGATCATTGTGACGCACGATCCGCTGATTGCCGCCCAGGCGGAGCGGATTATTGAAATTCACGATGGCAAGATTGTCCATAATCCGCCTGCGCAGGAAAATAAACGCGAACAGGGCGTTGACGCTGCCGTAGCTAATACGGCTCCCGGCTGGCGGCAATTTGCCAGCAGCTTTCGCGAAGCGCTGTCGATGGCGTGGTTAGCGATGGCCGCTAACAAAATGCGTACTTTACTGACCATGCTGGGAATTATTATCGGTATTGCGTCGGTGGTGTCGATTGTGGTGGTCGGCGACGCCGCAAAACAGATGGTACTGGCGGATATCCGCGCTATGGGCACTAACACGATTGATATTCATCCAGGCAAAGATTTTGGCGACGACAACCCGCAGTATCGACAGGCGCTGAAATATGACGATCTGGTCGCTATTCAGAAACAGCCGTGGGTTAACTCTGCGACGCCCAGCGTTTCAAAGAGCCTACGTCTTCGCTATGGCAATATTGATATTGCCGTAAATGCTAATGGCGTCAGTGGCGATTATTTTAACGTTTACGGCATGTCCTTTAGGGAGGGGAACACCTTCAATGCTGTACAGCAACAGGATCGCGCGCAGGTGGTGGTGCTGGATGCCAACACGCGACGCCAGCTATTTCCAAATAAAGCGAATGTCGTAGGGGAAGTGGTGCTGGTGGGTAATATGCCGGTTATTGTTATTGGCGTGGCGGAAGAGAAACCGTCCATGTACGGCAATAGCAATCTGTTGCAAGTTTGGTTGCCCTATAGCACGATGTCAGATCGCATAATGGGTCAGTCATGGCTTAACTCGATCACCGTTCGTGTGAAAGATGGCGTTGATAGCGATCAGGCTGAACAGCAGCTTACCCGCCTGCTCACCTTACGCCACGGTAAAAAAGACTTCTTCACCTGGAATATGGACAGCGTCCTGAAAACAGCTGAAAAAACCACCTATACTCTTCAGTTATTTCTGACGCTGGTGGCCGTCATTTCGCTGGTTGTCGGCGGCATCGGCGTCATGAATATTATGCTGGTTTCCGTCACCGAGCGAACGCGTGAAATCGGCATCCGTATGGCGGTAGGCGCGCGCGCCAGCGATGTGCTACAGCAGTTTCTTATTGAAGCGGTGCTGGTTTGCCTGGTTGGTGGAGCGCTGGGGATTAGCTTGTCGATGTTCATCGCATTTATGCTACAGCTTTTCCTGCCCGGCTGGGAGATCGGCTTTTCACTGACTGCGCTGGCGAGCGCGTTTTTATGTTCGACATTTACCGGGATATTGTTTGGCTGGCTACCGGCGAGAAACGCGGCGCGACTGGACCCGGTGGATGCGCTGGCAAGGGAGTAATCTTGCTGACGTCATTTGTCGGCCTGATAAGATGCAACAGTGTTGCCACCAGGCACTGGCGTTAAATAAAAATGCCAGCCGATCGGGCTGGCATTTTGCCTCCTGGATGTACACAATGAGACAGAGGAGCTATGCAACGGCCTCTGCTTCGATGGGCACGATGACGCTGGCGTGATTGCCTTTTGGCCCCTGGTGGACATCAAACCGGACAGACTGTCCGGCTTTAAGCGTTCTGTAACCATCCATTTGAATGGTGGAATAATGGGCGAAAATATCCTCGCCGCCGCCTTCAGGGCAGATGAAACCAAACCCTTTGGCATTGTTGAACCACTTTACAGTACCCGTTTCCATGCTTCGACATCCTTCGTAAATCTTATATAAGTAAGATGGAATGAACCGGTGACGGAGTGGGGGCTGTTCAAAACCTCACCAACTCTCGACATTACAATTTAGAGAAATCAGGCGAGGCGTCAAGCATCAGGCAGGGGGGATCGGGTAAAAATGAATCAAAAATTTGAAGCAGTTAACGCTATTGCCGGGAATGTGACAGATGTCGCGGATGGTACTGATAGATGTTAGTTATCTATCAATTGAGGTAGATTGATTGTGTGCATAGACTCTGGTCAGCGGCAGATTTTCCTGCCGACAACCGTAACCGATAATGACGACTGACAATGGGTAAGACGAACGATTGGCTGGATTTTGACCAGTTGGTGGAAGATAGCGTGCGCGACGCGCTAAAACCGCCATCTATGTATAAAGTGATATTAGTCAATGATGACTACACTCCGATGGAGTTTGTTATTGACGTGTTACAAAAATTCTTTTCTTATGATGTAGAACGTGCAACGCAATTGATGCTTGCAGTTCACTATCAAGGCAAAGCTATCTGCGGCGTGTTTACCGCCGAGGTGGCGGAAACCAAAGTGGCGATGGTGAACAAGTATGCAAGGGAGAACGAGCATCCGTTGCTGTGTACGCTGGAAAAAGCCTGAATGCAGGTATAAAAATTGGGGGAGGTGCCTATGCTCAATCAAGAACTGGAACTCAGTTTAAACATGGCTTTCGCCAGAGCGCGCGAGCACCGTCATGAGTTTATGACCGTCGAGCATCTGTTGCTGGCGCTGCTCAGCAACCCATCGGCTCGCGAAGCGCTGGAAGCATGCTCCGTGGATCTGGTGGCGCTCCGTCAGGAACTCGAAGCCTTCATTGAACAAACCACACCCGTACTGCCTGCCAGTGAAGAAGAGCGTGATACGCAGCCGACGTTAAGTTTCCAGCGTGTCCTGCAACGTGCCGTCTTCCACGTTCAGTCTTCCGGGCGTAGTGAAGTGACTGGCGCGAATGTGCTGGTGGCTATCTTTAGCGAGCAGGAATCACAGGCGGCTTATCTGCTGCGTAAGCATGAAGTGAGCCGTCTGGATATCGTGAACTTTATTTCTCACGGGACGCGAAAAGACGAACCGAGCCAATCTTCCGATCTCGGCAATCAGCCAACTGGCGACGAACAAGCTGGCGGGGAGGAACGTATGGAAAACTTCACGACGAATCTTAACCAACTTGCTCGCGTGGGCGGCATCGATCCGCTGATTGGTCGTGAAAAAGAACTGGAGCGCGCGATCCAGGTCTTGTGTCGTCGCCGTAAAAATAACCCGCTGCTGGTGGGGGAATCCGGCGTTGGCAAAACGGCGATTGCCGAAGGGCTGGCCTGGCGTATCGTGCAGGGCGATGTGCCGGAAGTGATGGCCGATTGCACCATTTACTCGCTGGATATCGGTTCGCTGCTGGCGGGCACCAAATACCGCGGCGATTTTGAAAAACGGTTTAAGGCGTTGCTGAAACAGCTTGAGCAGGATACCAACAGCATCCTGTTTATCGATGAAATCCATACCATTATCGGCGCTGGCGCGGCGTCGGGCGGACAGGTGGATGCGGCAAATCTGATTAAACCGCTGCTTTCCAGCGGTAAGATCCGGGTGATCGGCTCAACGACCTATCAGGAATTCAGCAATATTTTTGAGAAAGACCGCGCATTAGCACGCCGTTTCCAGAAAATTGATATTACCGAGCCTTCGGTGGAAGAGACGGTGCAAATTATCAACGGCTTGAAACCTAAGTACGAAGCGCACCACGACGTGCGTTATACCGCGAAAGCGGTGCGTGCGGCGGTCGAGCTGGCGGTAAAATATATCAATGACCGCCATCTACCGGATAAAGCCATTGACGTGATTGACGAAGCGGGCGCTCGGGCGCGTCTGATGCCGGTGAGCAAACGTAAGAAAACGGTCAACGTGGCGGATATTGAGTCCGTAGTGGCGCGAATTGCGCGAATTCCTGAAAAGAGCGTCTCGCAGAGCGATCGCGATACGCTGAAGAACCTGGGCGATCGTCTGAAAATGCTGGTCTTCGGCCAGGATAACGCGATTGAGGCGCTGACCGAAGCTATTAAGATGAGTCGTGCGGGGTTGGGCCATGAGCATAAACCTGTCGGCTCATTCTTGTTCGCCGGGCCAACTGGCGTAGGGAAAACTGAAGTTACGGTACAGCTTTCAAAAGCGCTGGGTATTGAGTTGTTGCGCTTCGATATGTCCGAATATATGGAGCGCCATACGGTGAGCCGTTTGATCGGCGCGCCTCCGGGATACGTCGGTTTCGACCAGGGCGGGCTGCTGACGGATGCGGTGATTAAGCATCCTCATGCGGTGCTGTTGCTGGATGAGATCGAAAAAGCGCACCCGGATGTCTTTAACCTGCTGCTGCAGGTGATGGATAACGGTACGCTGACCGATAACAACGGCCGCAAGGCGGATTTCCGCAACGTGGTGCTGGTGATGACCACCAACGCCGGCGTGCGAGAAACCGAACGTAAATCTATTGGTCTTATTCATCAGGACAACAGTACCGATGCGATGGGCGAGATCAAGAAAGTGTTTACGCCTGAGTTCCGTAACCGTCTCGACAACATTATTTGGTTCGATCATCTGTCTGGCGAGGTGATTCATCAGGTTGTCGATAAGTTTATCGTCGAGTTGCAGGCTCAGTTGGATCAGAAAGGCGTCTCCCTGGAAGTCAGTCAGGAAGCGCGCGACTGGCTGGCGGAAAAGGGCTATGACCGGGCGATGGGCGCACGACCAATGGCACGTGTGATCCAGGATAACCTGAAAAAACCACTGGCCAATGAGTTGCTGTTTGGATCGCTGGTTGACGGCGGACAGGTCACCGTCGCGCTGGATAAAGAGAAAAATGCGTTGACGTATGACTTCCAGAGTGCGCAAAAGCACAAGCCGGAAGCCGCGCACTAATCTTCGTTTCACTGCCGTACAAACCGGGCCTTAGCGCCCGGTTTTTTTATGCCGGCTAATAGTTAGCCTGATGGTGTTGTGCTCGCGGTAGGCGGATAAGGCGCTTGTAAATTGCGCCATCATCCGGTAATCGACGGGTCAAATGCGAAAAAAAGCCCGACCCGCTGCGTGAAAAGGGATGCTGAAGCCGCTGTTACCAATGCCAAAAAAACTAATCCTCTTCTCTGAAAAGAGTAGTCTTACACTTAGCACAAAGAATTCTTCTGTGATTATCCCATACCTGTATCAAACCAACATCGCTGAATTTCTCGTGACCACAACTGTAGCAGGATATTTTGCTCATATTGTGTTTTTTAATATATTCATCTTTGGTGGGAAGTTGCTTCCAGTAGCCTATCAGTCCGGGCATAACCTCTCCTTGAGTGGTTTATGTAATTTGCAAACCATGATAATAATCATATAAGAAATAGTTCATCGTGAAATTATTCCTTATCACATTTTCGAAAGCGAATGCTATTAGCATCACACTTTCTACGTTGTTATCAACGATAATGCTTTCGTACAGGTAGCTTAGCTGTTGGCAGTGCTATACCCCGTCCAGTCATCCATCAGCGCCACTCGTTTAGGCCATAACGTCCCACGCTGATACGCTGCTTCAGCCTTATCTGCCAACTGGTGTGCCAACGCATGTTCAATAACCTCACGTTGATAGTCCGTTGTTTCACCAGCCCACTCACGGAAAGTAGAACGGAAGCCATGCGGCGTTAAGTCGGTATATTCCATTCGTTTCAATACAGCCAATAACGACATATCAGAAAGTGTTTCAGCGCGAGGGGCAGGGAATACATGATTGTTATTTTTCAAACGCGGTAAGCCTTCTAATAAAGCAACGGCAGAATCAGAAAGAGGAACTCGGTGCTTTTTTACTACCGAGAGATACTTATGCAAACTTTTCTAAAGCGTTTTAGGTAGGGGACTGGGGCTGTTTTACACAATCTATAGTAAGTTTGGTGTAGCAACCAAAGGTCCAAAAACAAACCTTTCATCAGGAAAATCACAGTAAAAACAAGAAGTTTAGATACAAAAGCCCGTACTTTCGTACGAGCTCTTTCTTGAATATGGCGGTGAGGGGGGATTGACTCGCTTTGCTCGCCCCTTTGGGGCAGCCCGTTCGCTGCGCGCCCGGTCTGTCCAACTGGCTGCGCCGCTACTCAGCCCATCCCTGGGCCTCGCCCCTTCGGGGCCAGATCAAGCTCTGTTCAAAAACGCTCCCGGCGTTTTTGTGTCGAACCCCGGTCGGTGGTTCTCATCCCCCCTTGGTTTGGGGGATACATATAAGCAAAAAGCCCGTACTTCTGTACAGGCTCTCAACTTGAATATGGCGGTGAGGGGGGATTGACTCGCTGCGCTCGCCCTTCGGGGCAGCCCGTTCGCTGTGCGGCCGGTCTGTCCAACTGGCTGCGCCAGTTGTCGAACCCCGGTCGGTGGTTCTCATCCCCCCTTGGTTTGGGGGATGCATATAAGCAAAAAGCCTGTACTTCTGTACAGGCTCTCAACTTGAATATGGCGGTGAGGGGGGGATTGACTCGCTGCGCTCGCCCTTCGGGCAGCCCGTTCGCTGCGCGCCCGGTCTGTCCAACTGGCTGCGCCAGTTGTCGAACCCCGGTCGGTGGTTCTCATCCCCCCTTGGTTTGGGGGATGCATATAAGCAAAAAGCCCGTACTTCTGTACAGGCTCTCAACTTAAATATGGCGGTGAGGGGGGGATTCGAACCCCCGATACGTTGCCGTATACACACTTTCCAGGCGTGCTCCTTCAGCCACTCGGACACCTCACCATATTGTATTGCTGCCTGACCACTTGGGGGGCAACGGGGCGCTACTATAGGGAGTTGCGCTAAAACGGTCAAGCAGAATTTACATATTCACTGTCGTTTGCTCATGCAATAGACATAATCCCCGCCCAAACTGGCGCGGGGAGGCAAATTAACGCTGTGAATCCAACATTTCGTTGTTTTTCACCACATCCTGCGCTTTGCTGTAGCTTTCGATCAGCAGTTGATAGGCCGGGAATACCTGAGTATAAACGTCGGCCCACGCGGCGGCGTCTTCACGGTTCCAGGTGCCTTGCAGCTCAGAGGCGACTGCGGCAGTATCCATCGGTACGACGCCAGCCTGTACGATACGCGCCAGGGTGATCTCCTGCGCCATCTTACTGTAGGTGCCGGATGCGTCGATCACGGCAAATACCTTATAGCCTTCCGCTACCGCGCTAATGGCCGGGAATGCCATGCACACGCTGGTAATCGTCCCGGCAATGATCAGCGTCTTACGACCCGTCGCTTTTACCGCCTTAACGAAATCTTCGTTATCCCAGGCGTTAATTTCACCTTTGCGCGCAATGTACTGCGCATGTGGCGCATTAGCGTGGATCTCCGGGATCAGCGGGCCGTTCGGACCTTGCGGTACGGATGCCGTGGTAATGACCGGCATTTTCGCTAACGTCGCCATCTTCGCCAACGCCGCGGCGCGAGCGCGTAATTCCGGCATTGGCATATCGCCTACGGTCTGGAAAAGACCGCTTTGATGATCGATTAAAAGCATCACGGAATCGTTAACATCAATTACCGGGCGCAAACCATTAAAATTAGCAGGACTTGACATCGTGTTCTCCTTCATGTTTTCAGATTTGGCCAAAACGGCCGGAGTTGAAATCGCGGACTGCTTCTGCGATCTCTTGTTTCGTGTTCATAACAAATGGGCCGTAACCCACAATCGGTTCGTTCAGTGGCTCGCCTGATAACAGCAATACGCTGGCGTCGCTGCTGGCCTCAAGGTGCAGCGTTTTCCCTTGCTGGCTCAATACCACCAGTTGCGCTTCGTTGACCGGCGTCGTGCCGTTCACCGTGATATTGCCTTTCAGTACCACCAGCGCGGTGCTCCATCCTTCCGGCTGTGCCAATGTAAGCTGGCGATTGCGTTGCAGGCGCATATCCCAGACATTGAGCGGCGAGAAAGTGTGCGCTGGGCCTTTTGTCTCTTCATAACGCCCTGCGATGACCCGCACGACTCCGGCGTCATCCGGCAACGTAACGGTCGGGATAACATCGTGGGTAATGCTTTGATAACCCGGGGTGGTCATTTTGTCCTTCATGGGAAGGTTAACCCACAACTGCACCATTTCCAGTTCGCCGCCCCGACGGGTAAACGCGTCGGAGTGGAACTCTTCATGCAAAATGCCTGCGCCTGCGGTCATCCACTGAACGTCGCCCGGGCCGATAACGCCGCCGCGACCGGTAGAGTCCCGATGCTCGACTTCGCCACTATAAACAATCGTCACGGTCTCGAAACCGCGGTGTGGATGCTCCCCAACGCCGCGTTTTTCATTACCCGGCGTAAATGTGTGCGGCCCGGCATAATCCAGCAGCAGGAAGGGACTCAACTGCTGCGCATGTGACTGATAAGAAAAGAGTGAACGAACCGGAAATCCATCGCCAACCCAGTGCGGGCGAGGTGCGGTATAGACGCCTGTAATCTGTTTCATGGTGTTCTCCTCAGTGGCGTTGTCTTGATGTGAATAAGCTTATATTCATGACAAAAGCTTCGGTAGTGGCTAAAATGGCTCATACCGTTCCATTAATAGGACAATGTAATGATAAAAACGGATCTCAATGATTTTGCGTGGTTTGTGCATGTGGTCGAAGAGGGTGGGTTTGCCGCGGCGGGGCGTGCGCTTGATGAACCAAAATCAAAACTGAGCCGGCGTATTGCGCAACTGGAGGAACGGCTGGGCGTGCGATTGATTCAGCGAACCACCCGGCAGTTTAACGTTACCGAAGTGGGACAAACATTCTATGAGCACTGTAAAGCGATGCTGGTGGAAGCTCAGGCGGCGCAGGATGCCATTGCCGCATTGCAGGTAGAACCTCGCGGTATCGTGAAGCTAACCTGCCCGGTAACGCTGCTGCATGTACACATCGGCCCAATGCTGGCGAAGTTTATGGCGCGTTATCCTGATGTTTCGCTACAGCTTGAAGCGACCAATCGTCGGGTGGACGTCGTAGGGGAGGGGGTGGATGTGGCGATTCGCGTCAGGCCGCGCCCGTTTGAGGATAGCGACCTGGTGATGCGCGTCCTGGCTGACAGAGGGCATCGCCTGTTTGCCAGCCCGGATCTTATCGCACGGATGGGAATCCCTTCCGCGCCGGCGGAGTTGAGCCATTGGCCAGGGCTAAGTCTTGCATCCGGCAAGCATATCCACCGCTGGGAACTTTACGGCCCGCAGGGCGCGCGTGCGGAAGTCCATTTTACCCCGCGTATGATTACCACCGACATGTTGGCGCTACGCGAGGCGGCGATGGCGGGCGTGGGGCTTGTGCAGTTACCTGTCTTAATGGTGAAAGAACAACTGGCCGCCGGTGAACTGGTCGCGGTGCTGGAAGAGTGGGAGCCCCGGCGGGAGGTTATTCATGCTGTGTTCCCATCCCGGCGAGGATTATTACCTTCCGTACGCGCGTTGGTCGATTTTTTGACGGAAGAGTATGCGCGGATGGTGGAAGAGTAACCTGCTCGTCATTCATCGACTTAATGGACGCAAAAAAGGCCGGTTAAACCGACCTTTTATCCAGCCGCCCTTCAGGGCGTGAGGAGACAATTAGCGACTACGGAAGACAATGCGGCCTTTGCTCAGGTCGTACGGGGTCAGCTCAACGGTCACTTTGTCGCCCGTCAGGATGCGGATGTAGTTCTTACGCATTTTACCGGAGATGTGTGCAGTAACCACGTGACCGTTTTCTAACTCTACGCGGAACATGGTATTAGGTAACGTTTCGAGAACGGTACCTTGCATTTCAATATTGTCTTCTTTGGCCATCTAATCCTCTGGGGTATCACTACCATAATTTGAACCGGCAAGATAATGCCGAACTTCTTTTGATAAGTAAAGATTTGTGCGTTTAAAACACAGCAAACCAGGTTTAGCACATGATTCCGCGACACACGACAACGCCGCGTTATACACTTTTTCCCTGATACTACCGCCTGATGTATCGACATAAGCGCAACATATAAGGGAACGGTGAAATAAACGATGGGCGTTACCTGACAACGGGCTGCGGGATAATGAGCTAAACCAATTCTGCGGCAGCAATTATAACACCCCAATAAAAAATGTGCCGAAAACATTCACTTCCGGGGCAAAAATAATGTCCGCGGCACCCAAAAACGGGAGGCCAGCGGCTGTTGGCGTAAGGCCGCGAGGTGATCGAGGTAGTCACGACGTGGAATTTCAATGGCGCCGAGCGAGGCGGTATGACTATTAAGTACCTGACAATCAATAAGTTTACCGCCGTGACGGATAAATTCAGCGCAAAAAACCAGCAGTGCGGTTTTAGAGGCATTCTCCTGGCGGCTAAACATCGATTCGCCGCAAAACAGCGCCCCCTGCGAGACGCCATACATCCCGCCGACCAGTTCCCGATCGCGCCACACTTCAATGGAGTGCGCGTGGCCCAATTCATGTAATCGGCGATAGGCTTCCTCAATACCACGCGTTATCCAGGTGCCTTCGTCACGGTGATTGGCGCATCCATCAATGACCCGATCGAAAGCGTAATTGAGCGTCACGCGGTAAGGGGATGCGTTGTGAAAACGCTTCATGCTGCGACTGAGGTGAAACTTTTCAGGCCACAGCACGGCGCGCGGATCGGGCGACCACCACAGAATCGGGTCGCCCGGCGAAAACCACGGGAAAATCCCGTGCTGGTAGGCCATTAACAACCGGGCAGGGCTGAGATCGCCGCCCAGCGCCAGTAAACCGTTAGGCTCGCGTAAAGCGCCTTCCGGCGAAGGGAAGGCGATAGAATGTCGGGAAAGCTGAACCAGACGCATGACGGCGAAACTCCAGTACGCAAGTCGGATCGTTCAATAATAGCTTACAGACGTTGTTTAAACTGATAATAGCGCCCTTGTCCGGCTAACAATTCTGCATGAGTGCCTCGCTCAATGATGCGCCCGTCGTCCATTACGATGATTTGATCAAAACGGGCCAGGCCGCGCAAACGGTGAGTCACCATCAGGACGGTTTTCTCGCGCATCACATCGGCAAGTAATTCCAGCATTTCGCTCTCGGTGGTCGCATCCAGCCCCTCAGTGGGCTCATCCAACAGCATTAACGGAGCATCATGCAACAGCGCGCGGGCGATGGCCAGACGACGAAGTTCGCCGCCGGATAGCAGGCGACCGCCTTCGCCGAGCCAGCTATTAAGCCCACTATCTTCGAGCAGATTTTCGAGGCCGACGCGACGCAGCATGTCGGAAAGGGCTTCGTCGCTGGCATTGGGCGCCGCCAGTAATAAATTATCACGCAGCGTGGCGCTGAACAGGTGGACACGCTGCGGCACCACGCTGATAGTCCGGCGTAAGGCGGACTCGCTCAGCGAGGATAGCGGAAGATCGTTGAGCAGAATTTCGCCTTGTTGCGGGTCCCAGGCGCGGGTGAGTAGCTGCAACAGCGTTGATTTTCCGCAGCCGGTACGCCCCAGAATAGCGACATGCTCGCCAGGATTAGCCTGTAATGAGAGGGCATTGAGCGCATTAATCGGCTGGTCGGGATAACGAAACGAAACGTCCCGCAGGGTGAGTGTGACCTTTTCCGGCGCGGGAGTTTCTGCCTGCGGAAAGGTCACCTCCGGTTTTTGCTCCGTTAATTCAGTGATACGAAGCGCAGAGGCGATAACCTGCCCCAGATGCTGGAATGCGCCGGTAACGGGCGCAAGCGCCTCGAAAGCCGCCAGCGCGCAGAAGACAAACAGCGCGATGAGCGCGCCGGGCTGCGTATTGCCGCCAACGCCGCCGGAGGCCATCCACAACATTAACATCACCGCCAGCGCGCCAATCAGCAGCATTAACGCCTGCGATAAGGCGGTGAGTTCAGACTGTCGGCGTTGGGCCTCATGCCATTGTAATTCGGTGGCTTCCATTTGCGCCCGATAGCGTTTGCTGGCGCCAAAAATGGTGAGTTCCGCCTGGCCCTGTAACCATGACGTGAGCTGCTGGCGATACTGACCGCGTAGATGCGTCAGATTTTGGCCGGTATTTTTGCCGGCGCGATAAAACACCGGCGGCATAATAAACAGCGTCAACAGCATAATGCCGCCCAGCGTGATCGCCAGCGTCACGTCGAGAACGCTAAGCCCCAGGGTGACAATCATAATCACTACAAAAGCACCGACCAGCGGGGAGATGACGCGTAAATAGAGATGATCCAGCGTGTCGACGTCGGCAACGATGCGGTTCAGCAGTTCACCTTGCTGATATCGCGCCAGACCCGCGGGGGAGAGCGGTAGAAGTTTGCTGAAGGTGTAAATACGCAGATGTTGCAGCACGCGGAACGTGGCGTCATGACTTACCAGACGTTCAAAATAACGACCAGCGGTACGGGTAATGGCCGCGCCGCGCACGCCGGCCGCCGGGAGCATATAGTTAAAACTGTAAATTCCCGCGAAGCCTGCGATAGCGGACGCGGACAGGAACCAGCCGGAAAGCGTCAGCAGCCCGATACTGGCAAGCAGGGTCAGGATTGCCAGCGCAATTCCCAGCGTTAGCATCCATTTGTGGCGTTTATAAAGCGTCAGATAAGGGAGTAGCGCGCGCATTTAAATATCCTCCTGACGGTGAGCCAATAACGTCGCAAAAGCGCCGTTGGCGGCGCTAAGTTCGGCATAACTGCCTTGTTCGACAATCGCGCCATCTTGCATAACCCAGATAGCGTCCCAGTCGGCGAGATCTTCCAACTGATGCGTCACCATTAATGTGGTCTGGCGTTTTGACGCCGCTTTTAACGCCTGCATGACGCGTTGCTCGCTGTGAGCGTCCAGGCTTGCCGCCGGTTCATCCAGCAGTAGCAGTTGACAGGGATTAAGTAGCGCGCGGGCGACCGCTACACGCTGTGCCTGGCCGACGGAAAGTCTGCTGGCATGATTGCCGAGCGGGGTGTCTACTCCCTGCGGCAGCAGCGGTAAAAACTCGCTTACCCATGCGGCGTCAAGCGCGGCATAAAGTTCCTGCTCGCTGGCGTCCGGGCGCGCCAGTAATACATTTTCGCGTAGCGTCGCCGCAGGTAATTGCGGGTTTTGCCCAACCCAGGAGAGATGCTGGCGCCAGGATTCCGGCGAGAGATCGCGAAGCTCGACACCGTTAATACGCAAAGATCCCTGATAGGAGAGAAAACCGGATAATACATTCAACAGAGAGCTTTTACCGGAACCGCTGCGTCCTACCAGGACGGCGCGTTCTCCTGCCGCTAATGAGAAATTCAGCGGCCCGGCAAGCGTTTTGCCTTCTGGCGAGGTGATAATAAGATTGACTGCGTCAATGGTTACAGGTTCGTTTTCCGCCAGCTCAACTTCGCCGCGCGCCGGGTGGGCAAGGGGTGTTTCCAGAAATGTCTTCAGACTATCCGCCGCGCCAACCGCCTGCGCCTTAGCATGATAAAACGTGCCGAGGTCGCGTAATGGCTGGAAAAACTCCGGCGCGAGGATCAAGGCGAGGAACCCGGCGGCGAGCGTCACACCGGTACCGTAATGACCAAAGTTCAGCTCGCCCAGGTAAGAGAAGCCAAAATAAACGGCGACCAGCGCAATAGAAAGCGAGGTGAAAAATTCCAGCACGCCGGAAGATAAAAAGGCGAGGCGCAGTACTTCCATCGTGCGCTGACGAAAATCCTGCGATGCTGCGCGAATGCTCTCGGTTTCCGCTTCTCCACGACCGAAAATTCGCAGCGTTTCCATCCCGCGCAGACGGTCAAGAAAATGGCCGCTTAGCCGGGCAAGCGCCAGGAAATTGCGGCGGTTGGCGTCAGCCGCGCCCATCCCCACCATCGCCATAAATAGGGGAATGAGCGGGGCGGTGCCCAGCAGAATCAGCGCCGCCGCCCAGTTTGACGGGAAAATCGCCGCCACGATTAAGAGCGGTACGCAAACGGCAAGCGCCATTTGCGGCAGATAGCGCGCATAATAGTCATGCATATCGTCAATCTGTTCTAACACCAGCGTCGCCCAGCTACCGGCGGGCTTGCCCTGAATCCAGGCTGGGCCGGCTTGCTGCAGACGATCCAACACCTGACGGCGGATCTCAAAGCGAATATGTTGTCCGGCATGAAAACCGACGCGCTCGCGCAACCACACCACCCAGGCGCGGAGGACAAAGACCAGTATCAGCAGGATAAAAGGGAGCAACAGCGCTTCCCGTGGAATGTTCTCCATGATCATATGTTGCAGGATACGCGCCATGATCCAGGCCTGAGCGACAATTAATACGCCACTCATGAACCCCAACAGGCGGGAAATATTCAACCACCGTTGGGAGATTACGCTTTGCTGTTTTAACCAGCGGGTCAGCTCTTTTTGACGGGTTTTATTCATTGCACGCTTAGCAGGTGAGTTATTGGAATTTCAGGCAGGGCAATGTTACAACGACGCAAAAATAAAGGCGACTTATAGTCGCCTTTTTTACTTTTGTTACTGATTTGTAAAAACTATTTACTCGCGTCGACCAGACCATCGAGATAGCGTTCAGCATCCAGCGCCGCCATACAACCCGTGCCTGCAGAGGTGATCGCCTGACGGTAAATATGATCCATGACGTCACCCGCCGCGAATACGCCAGGGATGCTGGTTTGTGTGGCGTTGCCATGGGTACCGGACTGAACTTTGATATAACCATTTTCCAGCTCAAGCTGGCCTTCGAAGAGCGCCGTGTTTGGGCTATGACCGATGGCTACGAAAAGTCCGGCGATGTCCAGCGTCTCGATATTATCGCTCTGCTGCGTGTCGCGAAGACGCAGACCAGTAACGCCCATCTGATCGCCGGTCACTTCTTCCAGCGTCCGGTTGGTGTGCAGAATGATATTGCCATTTTCGACTTTATCCATCAGGCGCTTAATGAGGATTTTTTCAGCGCGGAAACCGTCACGGCGATGGATAAGGTGCACTTCCGAAGCGATGTTGGACAGATAAAGCGCTTCTTCAACCGCGGTGTTGCCGCCGCCGATCACCGCCACTTTCTGATTGCGGTAGAAGAAACCGTCGCAGGTTGCGCAGGCGGAAACGCCGCGCCCTTTAAAGGCTTCTTCCGATGGCAGCCCCAGATAGCGCGCGGAAGCGCCGGTCGCAATGATCAACGCATCACAAGTGTACTCTGCGCTGTCACCTGTCAGACGGAACGGACGATTTTGCAGATCCACTTTGTTGATGTGATCAAAGATTATCTCGGTTTCAAATTTTGCCGCATGTTCATGCATGCGTTCCATTAGCAGCGGGCCGGTCAAATCGTTTGGATCGCCGGGCCAGTTTTCCACTTCCGTCGTGGTAGTCAGTTGACCGCCTTTTTCCATACCGGTAATAAGTACCGGCTGTAAATTTGCGCGTGCGGCATACACCGCCGCGGTATATCCCGCCGGTCCTGAGCCCAGAATAAGCAGCTTACTGTGTTTGGTCGTGCCCATGAGATCCCCATAGTTGTTGGCAGACAATGAGCAGAATTGTAGGGAATTTACAGACGTAAAAAAAGAGCATAACGATTTTGTTAACAATATGTGTAATAGCATGAACCGATGAACGACCGCGACAGCGACGTTATCATCACAAATTTTAATTAAAATCGGTAACTTATAAGGTGACGAAATGACAGTTTACCGCCCTCTCTAATGAATAACTGGCATGTTGTACTAAAAATCGATGTTTTGCTTTGACAATCACCTGCTGTTTTGCGAAAACATTCGAGGAAGAAAAAAACTGTGTTATGTATGTGCTGCATAATCATGCATGTAAATACCATGTTTACCGGGCTAGTGAAATCTACGCATGGCGTGGACAGACGCCATTCGTGATGTCGATAGCTGCCGTGAGGCAACGGTCTTCTCACCATAGACCAGGCATTGCGCGCCGTTAATCCCTCTGGGTTTCGGTCTATTGTGATGGGCAGCGACTCTGAACAGTGATGTGAGTAGAGTCAGGCAGGAGTAGGGAAGGAATACAGAGAGACAATAATAATGGTAGATAGCAAGAAGCGCCCTGGCAAAGATCTCGACCGTATCGATCGTAACATTCTTAATGAACTGCAAAAGGATGGGCGTATTTCCAACGTCGAGCTTTCTAAACGAGTAGGACTTTCGCCGACACCTTGCCTTGAGCGTGTGCGTCGGCTGGAGCGACAGGGGTTTATCCAGGGCTATACGGCGCTGTTGAACCCGCATTATCTGGATGCGTCACTTCTGGTATTCGTTGAGATTACCTTAAATCGCGGCGCGCCGGATGTGTTTGAACAGTTTAATGCCGCCGTGCAAAAGCTTGAAGAGATTCAGGAGTGTCATTTGGTTTCCGGCGATTTCGACTACCTGTTGAAAACCCGTGTACCGGATATGTCAGCGTATCGAAAACTATTGGGAGAGACGTTGCTGCGCTTGCCAGGTGTGAACGACACCCGAACTTACGTAGTGATGGAAGAGGTAAAACAGAGTAATCGTCTGGTTATTAAGACACGCTAACACGGAACAGGTGCAAAATCGCCGTAGTTTGATTACACTCCTGTTAATCCATACAGCAACAGTGCCGGGGCAACCCGGTGCTGTTGTCCGTTTTAGCATCGGGCGGGAAAAGCCTGGAACCTGGAGAGCCTTTTTTGAGCCAGGAATATACTGAAGACAAAGACGTCACATTGACGAAGTTAAGCAGCGGGCGCCGACTTCTGGAAGCGTTGTTGATACTTATTGCCCTTTTTGCCGTCTGGTTGATGGCGGCCTTGTTGAGCTTTAACCCTTCGGACCCCAGTTGGTCGCAAACCGCCTGGCATGAACCCATCCATAATTTAGGTGGCGCGCCGGGCGCGTGGCTGGCCGATACACTGTTCTTTATTTTTGGCGTAATGGCCTACACCATCCCTGTCATTATTGTCGGCGGGTGTTGGTTTGCGTGGCGTCATCAGTCTACGGATGATTACATCGACTATTTTGCTGTGTCGCTACGCCTTATTGGCGTGCTGGCGCTGATTCTCACTTCCTGCGGTCTGGCGGCCATTAATGCCGACGATATCTGGTATTTCGCCTCCGGCGGCGTAATTGGCAGCCTGTTAAGCACCACGCTGCAGCCGTTGTTGCATAGCAGCGGCGGAACGATAATGCTTCTCTGTATTTGGGCTGCCGGGCTGACGCTCTTTACCGGCTGGTCCTGGGTCAGTATCGCCGAAAAATTAGGCGGCTGGCTGCTTAATATACTGACCTTCGCCAGCAACCGTACCCGGCGTGATGATACGTGGGTTGACGACGAAGAGTATGATGACGAATACGATGAAGAAACCGACGGCGTGCAGCGTGAATCTCGCCGGGCGCGTATTTTGCGCGGCGCGTTGGCGCGTCGTAAGCGGCTGGCTGAAAAATTCAGCAATCCACGGGGCCGTCAGACCGATGCCGCGCTCTTTTCCGGCAAACGGATGGATGATGACGAGGATATTCAGTATAGCGCGCGCGGCGTCGCTGCCGATCCGGACGACGTTCTGTTTTCGGGCAACCGTGCGACGCAGCCGGAATATGATGAATATGATCCGCTGTTAAACGGCCATTCTGTCACCGAACCGGTCGCCGCCGCTGCGGCTGCAACCGCCGTCACCCAGACGTGGGCAGCGTCCGCCGATCCCATAATGCAAACGCCGCCCATGCCGGGGGCTGAGCCGGTTGTCGCGCAACCGACCGTGGAGTGGCAGCCCGTACCGGGACCGCAAACCGGCGAACCGGTTATCGCGCCTGCGCCGGAGGGGTATCAGCCGCATCCGCAATATGCTCAACCGCAGGAGGCGCAAAGTGCGCCGTGGCAGCAACCTGTGCCTGTCGCTTCCGCGCCGCAATACGCCGCGACGCCAGCGACCGCAGCAGAATATGACTCTCTTGCGCCGCAGGAAACACAGCCGCAATGGCAGCCGGAGCCGACCCATCAGCCGACGCCGGTTTATCAGCCGGAGCCGATAGCGGCTGAACCTTCCCACATGCCGCCGCCGGTTATCGAACAGCCGGTTGCCACCGAGCCTGAACCTGACACAGAAGAGACCAGACCCGCCCGTCCTCCGCTTTACTATTTTGAAGAGGTGGAAGAGAAACGCGCCCGTGAGCGCGAACAACTGGCGGCATGGTATCAACCGATTCCGGAGCCGGTAAAAGAGAACGTGGCGGTCAAACCTACGGTATCTGTCGCGCCGTCCATACCGCCAGTGGAAGCGGTAGCCGCCGCAGCGTCGCTTGACGCAGGTATTAAGAGTGGCGCCCTGGCAGCTGGCGCCGCGGCCGCTGCGCCTGCATTTAGTCTGGCTACCGGCGGCGCGCCGCGTCCGCAGGTGAAAGAGGGGATTGGTCCGCAACTGCCGCGTCCGAACCGCGTTCGCGTGCCGACCCGACGGGAACTGGCATCGTACGGTATTAAGCTGCCGTCACAGAGGATTGCAGAAGAAAAAGCCCGCGAGGCGGAGCGCAATCAGTACGAGACGGGCGCGCAGCTAACCGATGAAGAAATAGATGCAATGCATCAGGACGAGTTAGCCCGTCAGTTTGCGCAGTCGCAGCAGCATCGTTATGGTGAGGCGTATCAGCACGATACTCAACAGGCAGAAGATGACGATACCGCTGCGGAAGCTGAATTAGCCCGCCAGTTTGCCGCTTCGCAACAGCAGCGCTATTCCGGCGAGCAACCCGCTGGCGCACAGCCGTTCTCACTGGACGATCTGGATTTCTCGCCAATGAAAGTATTGGTTGATGAAGGCCCGCACGAACCGCTGTTCACGCCGGGTGTCATGCCCGAGTCAACGCCTGTCCAGCAACCGGTAGCGCCGCAGCCGCAACAGCCAGTAGCGCCACAGCCACAGTATCAACAGCCGCAGCAACCTGTAGCGCCACAGCCGCAGTATCAGCAGCCGCAACAGCCGGTAGCGCCGCAGCCGCAGTATCAACAGCCGCAGCAGCCGGTCGCGCCGCAGCCACAGTATCAGCAGCCGCAACAGCTGGTAGCGCCTCAGCCGCAGTATCAGCAGCCGCAACAGCCGGTAGCGCCGCAGCCGCAGTATCAGCAGCCGCAACAGCCGACAGCGCCGCAAGACAGCCTGATCCACCCGCTGTTGATGCGTAACGGCGACAGTCGTCCATTACAGCGTCCGACGACGCCGCTGCCTTCGTTAGATCTTCTGACGCCGCCGCCGAGCGAAGTTGAACCGGTAGATACCTTTGCGCTGGAACAAATGGCGCGTCTGGTTGAAGCGCGTCTGGCGGATTTCCGCATTAAAGCTGATGTGGTGAACTATTCGCCAGGCCCGGTCATTACTCGCTTTGAACTGAATCTGGCCCCGGGCGTTAAAGCGGCGCGTATCTCCAACCTTTCCCGGGATCTGGCGCGCTCCTTGTCAACGGTAGCCGTACGTGTTGTGGAAGTCATTCCAGGCAAACCTTACGTAGGGTTGGAATTGCCGAACAAGAAACGGCAAACCGTTTATCTGCGCGAAGTGTTGGATAACGCCAAATTCCGCGAGAATCCGTCGCCGCTTACCGTGGTGTTAGGTAAGGATATCGCGGGCGATCCGGTAGTGGCGGATCTGGCGAAAATGCCTCACCTGCTGGTGGCCGGTACGACCGGTTCCGGTAAGTCGGTCGGGGTTAACGCCATGATCCTCAGTATGCTGTATAAAGCGCAGCCGGAAGACGTTCGCTTTATCATGATCGACCCGAAAATGTTAGAACTTTCGGTCTATGAAGGTATACCGCATCTGCTGACGGAAGTTGTTACCGACATGAAAGACGCGGCTAACGCGTTACGCTGGAGCGTCAATGAGATGGAGCGTCGCTATAAGCTGATGTCCGCGCTCGGCGTGCGTAATCTGGCTGGTTATAACGAGAAAATCGCCGAAGCGGCCCGCATGGGACGCCCGATTCCGGACCCGTACTGGAAGCCGGGCGACAGTATGGATGTTCAGCATCCGGTTCTGGAAAAACTGCCGTATATCGTGGTACTGGTTGATGAATTTGCCGACCTGATGATGACCGTCGGTAAAAAAGTTGAAGAGTTGATCGCGCGTCTGGCGCAGAAAGCGCGCGCTGCGGGGATTCACCTGGTACTGGCGACGCAGCGTCCGTCGGTCGATGTGATTACTGGTTTAATTAAAGCCAACATTCCAACCCGTATCGCTTTTACCGTATCCAGCAAGATCGACTCCCGCACCATTCTTGATCAGGGTGGCGCTGAGTCGCTGTTAGGTATGGGGGACATGCTCTACTCCGGACCAAACTCCACCATGCCGGTACGTGTCCATGGGGCGTTTGTGCGTGACCAGGAAGTCCATGCGGTGGTGCAGGACTGGAAAGCGCGCGGTCGTCCGCAATATGTGGATGGCATTACCTCCGACAGCGAAAGCGAAGGTGGCGGTGGCGGTTTTGACGGCGGCGAAGAATTAGATGCGCTATTCGATCAGGCCGTTAATTTCGTCACCCAGAAGCGTAAAGCGTCCATTTCCGGCGTTCAGCGTCAGTTCCGCATCGGCTATAACCGTGCGGCGCGTATTATCGAACAGATGGAAGCGCAGGGTATTGTCAGCGCTCAGGGGCATAACGGTAATCGCGAAGTGTTGGCTCCGCCGCCTTTTGAGTAAACCTGTAAACCGGATAGCGCTGTTCAGGCTGCCATCCGGTAACAAAATTCAGTATTTTCTTCTTTCCTCATGCTGATTTTTGGCCTGGAATAGAAAGCAAAAGGAGCTCCTGGTCGGGAGTGTCGAAACCTGAGGAATAATGATGAAAAAAATGGCAATCGCCTGTGCATTACTTTCAAGCGTTGTAGCCAGCAGCGTATGGGCTGACGCCGCCAGCTCTCTGAAAAGCCGTCTGGATAAAGTGAGCAGCTTTCATGCCACCTTTACTCAAAAAGTCACCGATGGCAGCGGTGCCGCGGTGCAGGAGGGACAGGGTGATTTATGGGTTAAGCGGCCAAATCTATTCAACTGGCATATGACGCAACCTGACGAGAGTATTCTGGTTTCTGACGGCAAAACGTTATGGTTCTATAACCCGTTTGTAGAACAGGCTACCGCCACGTGGTTGAAAGATGCCACCGGAAATACACCGTTTATGCTGATTGCCCGCAACCAGGCCAGCGACTGGCAGCAGTATAATATTAAGCAGGATGGCGATAATTTTGTGCTGACGCCGAAAGCCAGCAACGGCAATCTGAAACAGTTCACCATCAATGTGGGACGCGACGGGACTATCCACCAGTTTAGCGCCGTAGAACAAGACGATCAGCGTAGCGCCTATCAGCTAAAATCCCAGCAAAACGGCGCGGTTGATCCGTCAAAATTTACGTTTACTCCGCCGCAAGGGGTAACGATAGACGACCAACGTAAGTAGAGGCGATGAGTGAGCAATCTGTCGCTCGATTTTTCTGATAATACGTTTCAACCGCTGGCCGCGCGAATGCGGCCGGAAAATTTAGCACAGTATATCGGCCAGCAGCATTTGCTGGCCGCAGGTAAACCGTTGCCTCGCGCTATTGAGGCCGGGCATCTGCACTCCATGATTTTATGGGGGCCGCCAGGGACGGGGAAAACCACGCTCGCTGAAGTGATCGCCCGCTACGCCAGCGCCGATGTCGAGCGTATTTCCGCCGTCACTTCTGGGGTAAAAGAGATTCGCGAAGCTATTGAGCGCGCCCGCCAGAATCGTAATGCCGGACGCCGTACCATCCTGTTTGTCGATGAAGTGCATCGCTTTAACAAAAGCCAACAGGACGCCTTTTTACCGCATATCGAAGATGGCACTATCACCTTTATCGGCGCGACCACGGAAAATCCCTCTTTTGAGCTGAACTCGGCGCTATTGTCGCGAGCGCGGGTCTATCTGCTGAAATCGTTGACCACTGACGATATTGAGCAAGTACTGGACCAGGCGATGCAGGACAAAACGCGTGGTTACGGCGATCAGGATATCGTGTTACCAGATGAGACACGGCGAGCGATTGCTGAGTTGGTCAATGGCGACGCGCGGCGCGCCTTAAATACGCTGGAAATGATGGCTGATATGGCGGAGGCGGATGACAGCGGCAAACGCGTTTTATTGCCCGCCTTGTTGACCGAGATCGCCGGCGAGCGCAGCGCGCGTTTTGATAACAAAGGCGATCGCTTCTACGATCTTATTTCCGCCTTACATAAATCAGTGCGCGGCAGCGCGCCGGATGCCGCCCTCTATTGGTATGCCCGTATCATTACCGCGGGAGGCGATCCGCTGTACGTGGCGCGTCGCTGCCTGGCGATTGCCTCGGAAGATGTGGGTAATGCCGATCCGCGCGCGATGCAGGTCGCCATTGCCGCATGGGATTGTTTTACCCGCGTTGGCCCGGCTGAAGGCGAAAGGGCGATCGCGCAGGCTATCGTTTATCTCGCCTGCGCGCCGAAGAGCAACGCCGTCTATACCGCCTTTAAGGCTGCGCTGGCCGACGCGCGCGAACGTCCTGATTATGACGTTCCTGTCCATCTGCGTAATGCGCCAACCAAACTGATGAAAGAGATGGGCTATGGCCAGGAGTACCGCTATGCCCACGATGAGCCCAATGCCTATGCTGCGGGTGAAGTGTACTTCCCGCCGGAAATCGCGCAAACGCGCTATTATCATCCGACAAATCGTGGTCTGGAAGGCAAGATTGGCGAAAAGCTCGCCTGGCTGGCTGAACAGGATCAAAATAGCCCCACAAAACGCTACCGCTAGTGTAAACGTTGCGGTAAGGTTATCTCTAAATATGATGCTCCAGGTATCATGGCGTTGATGATGAATCTCGTTATGCCTGATAGCACGTTGCTTATGAGGTCCGCGGGTATAGCGCAATGGATGCGTTGTTGCTGTCGTCGGTCAGGTAAGGCGAAAACGTCGCTATTACGTAAACGCGGTTTACGTTCATCAATACAATCAGAGGCGATCATCAATTGATCGCGTTTCCTTTTATTATTCGATAAGCACAGGATAAGCATGCTCGATCCCAATCTGCTGCGTAATGAGCCAGACGCAGTCGCTGAAAAACTGGCACGCCGGGGCTTTAAGCTGGATGTAGATAAGCTGCGCGCTCTTGAAGAGCGTCGTAAAGTTTTGCAGGTCAACACGGAAAACCTGCAGGCGGAGCGTAATTCTCGATCGAAATCCATCGGCCAGGCGAAAGCGCGCGGGGAAGATATCGAGCCTTTACGCCTGGAAGTGAATAAACTGGGCGAAGAGCTGGATGCGGCGAAAGCCGAGCTGGATACCTTGCTGGCGGAGATCCGCGATATCGCACTGACCATCCCAAACCTGCCTGCGGATGAAGTGCCGGTAGGTAAAGATGAAAACGACAACGTTGAAGTCAGCCGCTGGGGTACCCCGCGTGAGTTTGATTTTGAAATCCGCGATCACGTCACCTTAGGGGAAATGCACTCCGGCCTCGACTTTGCCGCCGCGGTTAAGCTGACCGGCTCCCGTTTTGTGGTGATGAAAGGACAGATTGCGCGTATGCATCGCGCATTGTCGCAGTTCATGTTGGATCTGCATACGGAACAGCACGGCTATAGCGAAAACTACGTGCCGTATCTGGTTAACCACGACACGCTGTATGGCACCGGTCAACTGCCGAAATTCGCAGGCGACTTGTTCCATACCCGTCCGCTGGAAGAAGAAGCAGACAGCAGCAACTATGCTTTGATCCCGACGGCGGAGGTTCCGCTGACCAATCTGGTACGCGATGAAATCATCGACGAAGATCAACTGCCGATTAAAATGACGGCGCATACGCCTTGTTTCCGTTCTGAAGCAGGTTCTTATGGTCGTGATACCCGTGGCCTGATTCGTATGCATCAGTTTGACAAAGTTGAGATGGTGCAGATCGTTCGCCCGGAAGATTCTATGGCTGCGTTGGAAGAGATGACCGGCCACGCGGAAAAAGTGCTCCAGCTACTGGGACTGCCGTACCGTAAAATCATTCTGTGCACTGGCGATATGGGCTTCGGCGCCTGCAAAACCTATGACCTCGAAGTCTGGGTTCCGGCGCAGAATACCTACCGCGAGATCTCTTCCTGCTCTAACGTCTGGGACTTCCAGGCGCGTCGTATGCAGGCACGCTGTCGCAGCAAGTCCGACAAAAAGACCCGTCTGGTCCATACCCTGAATGGTTCTGGTCTGGCGGTAGGTCGTACCCTGGTGGCCGTGATGGAAAACTATCAGCAGGCTGATGGCCGCATTGAAGTGCCGGAAGTATTACGTCCGTACATGAACGGACTGGAATATATCGGCTAATCCTCGCTTTCTCCTCTTCTAAAAAGCGCCTTCGGGCGCTTTTTTTATGCCAGTTTGATACCGGACAATAATCCCTACCCTATTAGGGGTAATACTGATTTCGAATGAAGGTCAGTTTTTAACGCTATTTTTCTACTTTTTCGATATATATCAGACTTTATAGCGATGCTATCGCTATATAAAATTCTATACATCGTTTTATTGTTTTTTTTATTGTGAGCAGCAGAGTGAGCCCTTATGAAAACTAAGATCCCTGATGCCGTGCTGGCAGCCGAGGTGAGCCGTCGTGGTTTAGTCAAAACCACCGCGATAGGCGGCCTGGCGATGGCCAGTAGCGCATTTACCCTGCCATTTACCCGCATCGCTAACGCCGCAGAGGCGATAAGCCCGACGAAAACCGGCGAGAAAGTCGTCTGGAGCGCCTGTACGGTAAACTGTGGCAGCCGTTGTCCGCTACGTATGCATGTTGTGGATGGCGAAATCAAATATGTAGAAACGGATAATACCGGAAACGATGATTACGATGGCCTGCACCAGGTTCGCGCCTGCCTGCGCGGTCGTTCTATGCGTCGTCGCGTCTATAACCCGGATCGGCTCAAGTATCCGATGAAGCGCGTCGGCGCGCGCGGCGAAGGTAAATTTGAGCGTATTAGCTGGGATGAAGCCTACGATATCATTGCCACCAATATGCAGCGTCTTATCAAAGAGTATGGCAACGAGTCCATTTATCTGAACTATGGCACGGGAACGCTGGGCGGCACTTTGACACGTTCATGGCCGCCGGGAAAAACGCTGGTCGCTCGTCTGATGAACTGCTGTGGCGGTTATCTGAACCACTACGGTGATTACTCTTCCGCGCAAATCGCAGCGGGTCTGAATTACACCTATGGCGGCTGGGCGGATGGCAATAGTCCATCCGACATTGAAAACAGTAAGCTGGTGGTGTTGTTTGGTAATAACCCTGGCGAAACCCGCATGAGCGGGGGCGGTGTAACGTATTATCTTGAACAGGCGCGGCAGAAATCAAACGCGCGGATGATCATTATCGATCCTCGTTACACCGACACCGGCGCCGGTCGCGAAGATGAGTGGATTCCGATTCGTCCAGGTACCGATGCGGCGTTGGTCAATGGTCTGGCATATGTCTTAATCACCGAGAACATGGTCGATCAGCCGTTCCTGGATAAATATTGCGTCGGTTATGACGAAAAAACCTTGCCTGCCAGCGCGCCGAAAAACGGTCACTACAAAGCCTATATTCTGGGCCAGGGTAAAGACGGTATTGCGAAGACGCCGGAGTGGGCGGCGCAAATTACCGGTATCCCGGCGGATCGCATTATTAAGCTGGCGCGAGAAATCGGCAGCGCTAAACCCGCCTATATTTGCCAGGGGTGGGGGCCACAACGTCATGCTAATGGAGAAATCGCCACGCGCGCCATCTCGATGCTGGCGATCCTGACGGGTAATGTTGGGATTAACGGCGGTAACAGCGGCGCGCGCGAAGGGTCTTATGCCCTGCCATTTGAACGTATGCCCACGTTAGAAAACCCGGTTGAAACCAGCATCTCCATGTTTATGTGGACCGATGCCATTGAACGCGGCCCGGAAATGACAGCGTTGCGTGATGGCGTGCGGGGGAAAGATAAGCTGGACGTGCCGATCAAAATGATCTGGAACTATGCTGGCAACTGTTTGATTAACCAGCACTCTGAGATTAACCGCACCCACGAAATCCTGCAGGATGACAAGAAATGCGAAATGATCGTCGTTATCGACTGTCATATGACCTCGTCGGCAAAATACGCCGATATTCTGTTACCGGATTGCACTGCTTCTGAGCAGATGGACTTTGCGCTGGATGCCTCCTGCGGAAACATGTCTTACGTTATCTTCACTGACCAGGCGATTAAACCGCGCTTCGAGTGTAAGACGATTTATGAGATGACCAGCGAACTGGCGAAACGTCTTGGCGTGGAACAACAGTTTACCGAAGGACGGACGCAAGAAGAGTGGATGCGTCATCTGTACGAACAGTCGCGTAAATCCATTCCGAATCTGCCCACCTTTGAGGAGTTCCGTAAGCAAGGCATCTTCAAACAGCGTGACCCCGAAGGCCACCATGTCGCCTATAAAGACTTCCGCGAAGATCCGCAAGCGAATCCACTTACAACGCCATCGGGCAAGATTGAAATCTATTCACAGGCGTTGGCGGATATCGCCGCTACCTGGGAGCTGCCGGAAGGCGACGTGATCGATCCATTACCGATCTACACGCCAGGTTTTGAAAACTATAACGATCCGCTAACGGATAAATTCCCGCTGCAGTTGACGGGTTTCCACTATAAAGCGCGTGTGCATTCCACTTATGGCAACGTAGACGTACTGAAAGCCGCCTGTCGCCAGGAAATGTGGATTAACCCAATGGATGCGCAGAAACGCGGTATCAACAATGGTGATAAAGTCCGCATCTTCAACGATCGCGGCGAAGTACACATCGAGGCTAAAGTGACGCCGCGCATGATGCCGGGCGTGGTCGCCCTGGGAGAAGGCGCATGGTATGACCCGGATGCAAAACGCGTGGATCAGGGCGGATGTATTAACGTACTGACGACCCAACGTCCTTCTCCGCTGGCGAAGGGGAACCCGTCACATACGAACCTCGTTCAGGTTGAAAAGGCGTAAGGAGTAACCGATGACAACCCAGTATGGATTTTTTATTGATTCCAGCCGTTGCACCGGTTGCAAAACCTGCGAACTGGCCTGCAAGGACTACAAAGATTTGACCCCGGATGTCAGCTTCCGCCGCATTTATGAGTATGCGGGTGGCGACTGGCAGGAAGATAACGGCGTCTGGCACCAGAACGTCTTTGCCTACTATCTCTCCATCTCCTGTAACCACTGCGAAGACCCGGCCTGTACCAAAGTCTGTCCGAGCGGCGCGATGCACAAGCGCGATGACGGTTTTGTGGTGGTGAACGAAGAGGTCTGTATCGGCTGCCGCTACTGCCACATGGCCTGCCCGTACGGCGCGCCGCAGTACAACGCGGCCAAAGGTCATATGACCAAGTGCGACGGCTGTTATGACCGGGTGGCGGAAGGCAAAAAGCCGATCTGCGTCGAATCCTGCCCGCTGCGGGCGCTGGATTTCGGCCCGATAGACGAACTGCGCAAAAAACACGGTGAGCTGGCTGCCGTCGCGCCGTTGCCGCGCGCGCATTTCACGAAGCCGAATATTGTGATTAAACCCAACGCCAACAGCCGCCCGACCGGGGACACCACCGGTTATCTGGCCAATCCGAAGGAGGTATAAGATGGGAAGTGGATGGCATGAATGGCCGTTGATGATCTTCACGGTCTTTGGTCAGTGCGTGGCCGGTGGTTTTATTGTTCTGGCTCTGGCGCTGATGAAGGGCGACCTGCGCGCGGAAACGCAGCAGCGGGTGATCGCCTGTATGTTTGGTCTGTGGGTGCTGATGGGGATTGGCTTTATCGCCTCGATGCTGCATCTGGGCTCGCCGATGCGCGCGTTTAACTCGCTTAACCGCGTAGGTGCTTCCGCACTGAGCAATGAAATTGCCAGCGGCTCGGTGTTTTTTGCGGTCGGCGGGATTGGCTGGCTGCTGGCGGTACTGAAAAAGCTGCCGCCGGCACTGCGCACACTCTGGCTGATTATCACGATGGTACTGGGCGTCGTCTTCGTCTGGATGATGGTACGCGTCTATAACAGCATCGATACAGTACCGACCTGGTATAGCGTCTGGACGCCGCTGGGCTTCTTCCTGACGCTCTTTATGGGTGGCCCGCTACTGGGTTATCTGCTGCTGCGCATCGCGGGCGTGAACGGTTGGGCGATGCGTTTGTTGCCTGCGGTTTCGGTGCTGGCGCTGGTGGTTATTGCCATTATGGTGGCCATGCAGGGCGCGGAACTGGCGACGATTCATAGTTCCATTCAGCAGGCGTCTGCTCTGGTGCCGGATTATGGTTCGCTGATGGCCTGGCGTATGGTGCTGCTTGCGGCGGCGTTGTGCTGCTGGATTGTGCCACAGTTAAAAGGGTATCAACCTGCGGTACCGTTGCTCTCTGTCGCCTTCATTCTGATGCTGGCGGGGGAATTGATTGGCCGCGGCGTATTCTATGGGCTGCATATGACCGTGGGCATGGCGGTAGCCAGCTAACGCGTTGACGCGCATTCGGCCTGCAGAACGTGCAGGCCGAATTCGCCTTTAGCCGCCATCAATCTAAGGAATATAACCGGGGCGGAGAAGGCGCATATAAATCTATAGAGAAGAAAACGAAGCTAAAGGAACCATGAAATTTTTCGACTGAACAAAACGCCGATTTTGCAGGTCAGATCAATAAAAACAAGGGGATGAATTTTTAGCCTTTCAATATATTCACGTGCAGAATAAGTAAATCAAATCGATAGTCTCAAAACTTGCGGATCGCCCATGCGGAGCCGATTGACAATGTTTTTGGCGATGGCATGATGCGCATGAAATTTGAACTTCCTCACGGTTTTTATTCATGTCCACCTATACCCGTCCCGTCATGCTTTTGCTGTGCGGGCTACTTTTGTTGACTCTGGCCATTGCGGTACTGAATACGCTTGTGCCGCTGTGGCTTGCTCAGGCAAACCTTCCGACCTGGCAGGTGGGGATGGTCAGCTCGTCTTATTTTACCGGCAATCTGGTCGGGACGTTATTTACCGGGTATTTAATTAAACGCATTGGGTTTAACCGTAGCTATTATCTTGCCTCGCTGATCTTCGCCGCGGGTTGTGTCGGATTGGGGGTGATGGTGGGGTTCTGGAGCTGGATGAGCTGGCGTTTTATTGCCGGTATCGGCTGCGCCATGATTTGGGTGGTTGTCGAAAGCGCGTTGATGTGCAGCGGAACCTCGCATAATCGCGGGCGCCTGCTGGCTGCCTATATGATGGTCTATTACATGGGGACCTTCCTTGGACAATTATTGGTCAGTAAAGTATCTGGTGAATTGCTGCACGTCCTTCCCTGGGTGACCGGAATGATTCTGGCGGGAATTCTGCCGCTACTCTTTACCCGAATTGTAAATCAGCAAACGCAGACACGTCATTCCTCTTCCATTAGCGCCATGCTGAAGCTACGCCAGGCGCGTCTTGGCGTGAATGGTTGTATTATTTCCGGCATTGTTCTTGGTTCATTATATGGCCTGATGCCGTTATATCTGAAGCATCAGGGGATGGCTAACGCCAGCATCGGTTTCTGGATGGCGGTGCTGGTGAGCGCCGGCATTTTGGGGCAATGGCCAATGGGACGTCTGGCGGACAAATTTGGTCGCTTGCTGGTGTTACGCGTACAGGTATTCGTTGTCATACTCGGTAGTATTGCCATGTTAACCCAGGCGGCGATGGCGCCAGCTCTGTTTATTCTGGGGGCGGCGGGTTTTACGCTTTATCCCGTTGCAATGGCCTGGGCCTGTGAAAAAGTCGAACACCACCAGCTTGTGGCAATGAACCAGGCGCTGTTGTTAAGTTATACGGTAGGGAGCCTGTTGGGGCCGTCTTTTGCTGCGATGTTAATGCAGAATTATTCAGATAATCTGCTGTTTATTATGATCGCCAGCGTATCGTTTATTTATCTGCTGATGCTGTTACGTAACGCCGGCCAGACGCCTAATCCTGTCGCCCACATCTGACTGTTCTCTGAATCGTATGCAGGACGTGAGTCTTGCATACTCTTTGTTTATGTTTTACGTAAAATAATTGACCTGCATAATTTTCTTGCTTTACTGAAAAATAAAATGTGCCGAAGGTTATAATTTTGCGCTCCTCTATTTTCTCTCTTCGTCTTTACCGCGCATAATCCCCCGCTTCATTTATAGTAATAGCATTGTGTTCACGAAGGATCGCGTTATGCCGAATGTGCAGGAAAAACAGTTGCGATGGTACAACATCGCCTTGATGTCGTTTATTACCGTTTGGGGATTCGGCAATGTTGTCAATAACTATGCTAACCAGGGGTTAGTGGTTGTCTTCTCCTGGGTGTTTATTTTTGCGCTCTATTTTATTCCTTATGCCTTAATCGTGGGGCAACTGGGCTCAACCTTCAAAGAGGGAAAAGGGGGCGTCAGTACCTGGATTAAGCATACGATGGGGCCGGGGTTGGCTTACCTTGCGGCATGGACTTATTGGGTCGTGCATATTCCCTACCTGGCGCAAAAGCCGCAGGCGATACTCATTGCATTGGGATGGGCTTTAAAAGGCGACGGCTCGTTGATAAAAGAATATACCGTCGTTGCCTTGCAGGGGCTGACGCTGGCATTGTTTGTTTTCTTTATGTGGGTTGCTTCCCGGGGGATGAAATCGCTAAAGGTTGTTGGGTCTGTGGCCGGAATTGCCATGTTTATCATGTCAATTTTATATGTTGTGATGGCAGTGACCGCGCCAGCAATTACAAACGTTGAAATTGCGACCACTAACATCACCTGGCAGTCATTTATTCCTCATATCGATTTTACCTATATCACCACCATCTCTATGTTGGTCTTTGCGGTTGGTGGGGCAGAGAAGATCTCGCCTTATGTCAACCAGACGCGGAATCCAGGAAAAGAATTTCCGAAGGGGATGCTCTTTTTAGCCGTCATGGTTGCGGTCTGCGCTATCCTCGGTTCGTTGGCGATGGGAATGATGTTTGATTCCCGGCATATACCTGACGATTTAATGACCAATGGGCAATATTATGCATTCCAGAAATTGGGTGAGTATTACCATATGGGTAATTCATTAATGGTGATTTATGCCATTGCCAATACTCTGGGGCAAATCGCCGCGCTGGTGTTTTCTATTGATGCGCCACTGAAAGTTTTACTGGGTGATGCAGACACTAAATATATCCCGCAGCGCTTATGTCGTACTAACGCTTCAGGTACGCCTGTTAACGGTTATTTGCTGACATTAGTGTTGGTCGCTATCTTGATTATGTTGCCAACGCTTGGCATCGGCGATATGAACAACCTGTACAAATGGCTGCTTAATCTCAACTCAGTCGTCATGCCGCTGCGCTATCTGTGGGTATTCGTCGCCTTTATTGCCGTCATTCGACTGGCGCAAAAGTACAAACCCGAATATGTGTTTATTCGCAACAGGGCGTTGGCGTTAACTGTGGGAATATGGTGTTTTGCCTTCACCGCGTTTGCCTGCCTTACCGGTATTTTCCCCAAAATGGAGGCGTTCACGCCGGAGTGGACATTCCAGCTGACGTTGAACATCGTGACGCCTTTTGTCCTGGTCGGGTTGGGATTAATTTTCCCACTGCTGGCGCGTAGAAACACATAACGACGCTCTTTTCCACGGCGCTCCTGTCAGGCGAGCGCCTTTTAAGGTTACAGGTGCCTGGGTTCCAGGCGGAGACCACGGTATTAACAGGCGCCGGGGGCAGCAATAGTTGTCAGACCTTCAACCCAGCAGCAGATAAGCGACTCTGTATTTAATACCTGGTTAGCGCAATATTGTTAACCATGCCTGTCTGATGGCGGGGTCGGGTATTTTAGCGGTAAGAGCGTTATCCAGACAGCAAAACGGCTACCGTCATGGGTAGCCGTTTAAAAGCGGTAAGATAGCAGGCGATTAATACATCACTTTATGACCATACTGCTCAAGAATACCCTTTACACGCTCCATGGTCTCTTTTTTAGGCGGCTTCACGCCATCCAGTTTATATTCTTCGCCCATTGCCACCCATTTATGTTTGCCCAGCTCATGATAGGGCAACAGTTCGATTTTTTCGACATTACCCATATCGCGGGTAAACTCGCCCAGGCGATGCGCGGAATCATCGTCGTCAGACCAGCCGGGAACGACAACGTAACGGATCCAGACCTTCACATTTTTCTTTGATAAATACTGCGCGAATTCCAGCGTCCGGTGATTAGAGACACCGACCAGATTCTGGTGGATCTCATCATTCATCTGCTTGAGATCGAGCATCACCAGATCGGTAACGTCCAACAGTTCATCAATCACCGGGTCATAACGGCGCACAAAGCCGTTGGTGTCGAGACAGGTGTGGATACCTTCTTTTTTACAGGCGCGAAACCAGTCGCGTACAAATTCTGCCTGCAAAATGGCCTCGCCGCCGGATGCCGTCACGCCGCCGCCAGAAGCATTCATAAAATGCCGATAGGTCACCACCTCTTTCATTAAGTCTTCAACGGTGATTTCTTTACCGCCATGCGTATCCCATGTGTCGCGGTTATGGCAATACAGGCAGCGCATCAGGCAGCCCTGAAAAAAGGTAATAAAGCGGATGCCTGGGCCATCAACGGTGCCACAGGACTCAAAGGAGTGAATGCGACCAATAACCGGCTTTTTATCAGCAGTTACTGCAACACTTTCATTTGTAATACAATTGGTTAAGTTACTCATATCGCTTCGGCTAGCTCTAAATAACATGGGGTTTATGGACACATTCCGGGCATGTTGAGCACCCTGGTAAGGGGGGTGCATCCTGTAAAAAAGCGGTACTGCGAGCGTAAATTTTGGACTACAGAATGTGTGGCTGTTCCAGAATGTGCTGCAATGGAGCTATTTTACCTCTATTCAGTATAAAATATACGGCAAATCTATGCTGCATAACTCGCACCGCCAGAAATTCTGGCTCATTCATCAGCTCGTAACGCCTCAACCGCAATACATACTGCAAGTGTATCATCCATAGCGCCTTGGTTTTACTGTTTATGATCCGCCTCTTTTTTCGAATGGTTGGCGCCGTTTTGTTGTGGTCAGAACGAAAATAATTCTCAACATAATTCAGATGTGTCCAAAGAACGTTATGCGCTGTCCAGCGCCTGGCGTCGCATTCAACGCGCAATCAGGTGTAAATCTGATGTCATTTCTAAACCCAGGCTGATTCAATCTCTTAAATAGAGTGTGGTTTTAATCAAAAAATGAGAGCAACGGATTGGATCTTGCTTTCGCGGTAAATAATCAAGGGAGTTATTATGCCAGTTACGTTAAGTTTTGGTAATCGTCATAACTATGAAATTAATCATTCACGGCTAGCCCGTTTGATGAGTCCTGATAAAGAAGAAGCGCTATACATGGGGGTATGGGATAGATTTAAGGACTGCTTCAGAACACACAAAAAACAAGAGGTGCTGGAGGTATTATATACACTCATCCATGGATGTGAACGTGAAAATCAAGCTGAACTTAATGTTGATATAACCGGCATGGAGAAGATACATGCCTTTACACAATTAAAAGAATATGCTAATCCATCTCAACAAGACCGCTTTGTTATGCGTTTTGATATGAATCAGACACAAGTTTTATTTGAGATTGATGGCAAGGTTATTGATAAATGTAATTTGCATCGTCTCCTCAATGTTTCAGAAAACTGTATTTTTAAAGTGATGGAAGAAGATGAAGAAGAGTTGTTTTTTAAAGTATGTATTAAGTATGGAGAAAAAATTGCCCGCTATCCAGAATTATTAGAAGGATTTGCTAATAAACTTAAAGATGCAGTTAATGAGGATGATGACGTTAAGGATGAAGTTTATAAGCTTATGCGATCTGGAGAAGATCGAAAAATGGAATGTGTTGAATGGAATGGTACTCTTACTGAAGAGGAGAAGAATAAACTACGCTGTCTTCAAATGGGGTCTTTTAATATTACTACCCAATTTTTTAAAATAGGTTACTGGGAATTAGAGGGGGAAGTCCTGTTTGATATGGTTCATCCAACACTTAGCTATCTGCTACAAGCATATAAACCGTCATTGTCATCTGATTTAATAGAAACTAACACCATGCTGTTTTCTGATGTATTAAATAAGGATTATGATGATTATCAAAATAATAAAAGAGAAATTGATGCTATTCTAAGAAGAATATATAGATCACATAATAACACTTTATTTATAAGTGAAAAGTCGAGTTGTCGCAATATGCTTATATAAAAAGTCATTAAAAAGGCCCCACTGATATGGAGCCTTTTTTGTACGCTTTTTATGGCGTAATTTCAGTCAAACCCATTACATGGTCTGCGTGAAGGTACGAGTAATAACGTCCTGCTGCTGTTCTTTCGTCAGGGAGTTAAAACGTACTGCGTAACCAGATACACGGATGGTCAGCTGCGGATATTTTTCCGGATGTTCCATCGCGTCCAGCAGCATTTCACGGTTCATGACGTTGACGTTCAGGTGCTGACCGCCTTCGATGGACGCTTCGTGGTGGAAGTAACCATCCATCAGACCTGCCAGGTTAGTCTTACGAACTTCGTCGTCTTTACCCAGTGCGTTCGGAACGATAGAGAAGGTATAAGAAATACCATCTTTCGCGTAAGCAAATGGCAGTTTAGCAACGGAGGTCAGAGAAGCGACAGCGCCTTTCTGGTCACGACCGTGCATCGGGTTAGCACCTGGTCCGAACGGCGCGCCAGCGCGACGACCATCCGGGGTGTTACCGGTTTTCTTACCATACACAACGTTAGAAGTAATGGTCAGAACAGACTGTGTCGGGATAGCGCCACGGTAGGTGGTCAGTTTCTGAATTTTCTTCATGAAACGTTCTACCAGGTCAACCGCCATGTCATCTACACGAGCGTCGTTGTTACCAAACTGCGGGTATTCGCCTTCGATTTCGAAGTCGATAGCCAGACCATCTTCGTCACGAATCGGTTTAACTTTCGCATATTTGATGGCAGACAGGGAGTCAGCAGCAACGGACAGACCTGCGATACCACACGCCATGGTGCGGATAACGTCACGGTCGTGCAGCGCCATCAGAGAGGCTTCGTAGCTGTACTTGTCGTGCATGTAGTGGATAACGTTCAGCGCGGTGACATACTGTTTAGCCAGCCAGTCCATGAAGTGATCCATGCGATCCATCACTTCGTCGAAGTTCAGAACATCGCCTTTGATCGGTTCGGATTTCGGACCAACCTGCATTTTCAGTTTTTCATCAACGCCGCCGTTGATAGCGTACAGCATGGTTTTCGCCAGGTTTGCACGCGCGCCGAAGAACTGCATTTGTTTACCAACGATCATCGGGCTTACGCAGCATGCGATAGCGTAGTCATCGTTGTTGAAGTCCGGACGCATCAGGTCATCGTTCTCGTACTGCAGAGAAGAGGTGTCGATGGAGACTTTAGCGGCGAATTTCTTGAAGTTCAGCGGCAGTTTTTCAGACCACAGAACGGTGATGTTCGGCTCCGGAGACGGCCCCATGGTGTACAGGGTGTTCAGGAAACGGAAGCTGTTTTTGGTGACCAGAGTACGGCCATCAACGCCCATACCGCCGATAGATTCGGTTGCCCAAATCGGGTCGCCGGAGAACAGTTCATCATATTCAGGAGTACGCAGGAAGCGAACCATACGCAGTTTCATGACCAGGTGGTCAATCATTTCCTGTGCGTCTTGCTCGGTGATTTTGCCTGCTTTCAGGTCACGTTCGATGTACGCATCCAGGAAGGTGGATACACGACCGAAGGACATTGCTGCGCCGTTCTGAGATTTAACCGCAGCCAGGTAACCGAAGTAAGTCCACTGGATTGCTTCCTGAGCGTTAGTCGCCGGACCAGAGATATCGCAGCCGTATTTAGCTGCCATTTCTTTGATCTGACCCAGAGCGCGGTGCTGTTCAGCGATTTCTTCACGCAGACGGATAGTCGCTTCCAGATTTACGCCGTTTTCCAGATCGGATTGCAGAGACGTAAACTGTGCGAATTTGTCTTTCATCAGGTAGTCGATACCGTACAGCGCTACGCGACGGTAGTCACCGATGATACGGCCACGGCCATACGCATCCGGCAGACCGGTCAGAACGCCGGATTTACGGCAACGCAGGATGTCCGGAGTATAAACGTCGAACACGCCCTGGTTGTGAGTCTTACGGTATTCGGTGAAGATTTTTTTGATCATTGGGTCCAGCTCGCGATTGTACGCTTTGCAGGAACCTTCAACCATTTTGATGCCGCCGAACGGGATAATCGCACGCTTCAGCGGAGCTTCAGTCTGCAGACCAACAATTTTCTCAAGCGCTTTGTTGATGTAGCCAGCGTCGTGAGAAGTGATGGTGGAAGCAACGGAGGTGTCAAAGTCAACAGGCGCGTGAGTGCGGTTTTCCTGTTTAACGCCTTCCATTACGCTGTCCCACAGCTTGGTGGTCGCGTCAGTAGCGCCAGCCAGGAAGGACTCGTCACCCTCATACGGAGTGTAGTTTTTCTGAATGAAGTCACGGACGTTTACTTCATTCTGCCAGTCACCTTTGGTAAAACCTTCCCAGGCTGTGGCTAACTTTTCATTAAGCTCGGACATGTAACACCTACCTTCTTAAGTGGATTTTTTATTTACTGCGTGTAATGGGCATCAACAGATTAATGATGCTCGTTACCACGCAGGTAAATGACCCAGTATGTCAACCCGACCAACAAACCGCCGCCGATAATATTACCGATCGTGACCGGAATCAGGTTATCAGTGATGAAGCTCATCACGGTCAGGTGAGAAAAACTTTCCGGAGACGAACCAACCGCGGTCCAAAACTCCGGTGTAGCGAAATCGCGTATTACAATACCCATAGGAATCATAAACATGTTTGCGATACTGTGCTCAAAACCGCTGGCGACAAACATGGCGACGGGCAGTACCATGATGAACGCTTTGTCCATCAGGCTACGACCTGAGTAGCTCATCCACACGGCCAGACAAACCATCAGGTTCGCCAGAATACCGAGGCAGACAGCTTCAATAAAAGTGTGGTGCATTTTGTGGTCGGCGGTTTGCAGGACGTTAAGTCCCCATTGACCGTTGGCAGTCATATACTCGCCGGAAAGCCACATCAGTAACACGAAAAGCAGAGCGCCAATCAGGTTACCAAAATAGACGTTTAACCAGTTTTTAGCCAGTTGCCCCCAGGTGATGCGACCGCTAGCTTTAGCTACAACGATCAGAACAGTAGAGGTGAAAAGATCAGCGCCGCAAATAACACAGAGAATCAGTCCCAAAGAGAAACAGATACCCCCGATAAGTTTCGCCATGCCATAAGGCATCGCGCCAGTACCGGTTGTCGCAGTAATATAAAAAACAAAGGCAATTGAAATGAATACGCCGGCGGTAATCGCCAGATAGAAAGTCTTAAGCGGATGTTTCGTTGCTTTATAGACGCCTGCTTCTTCAGCCACTTTGGCCATTGCTGCAGGGAGTAAAAGGTCAAAAGGGTTGTCAGCTTTCACACTAACTCTCTCTTTATTAAGTCGGCGACGAGATACTAACAAAGCATTATAGATGAGAATTTGATATAGATCATATCTCGCCTGGCTTATAGGCCCGTAAGTCGCATGGCTTTTATGCAATTACGGTGTAACTTTTTGATTATCCTAATAAAAATAAATTTTAAAAATTATAAATAGAGTTGAATTTTTTCCTGACTCCTCCTGCTGCACGGTTAATTAATATGGAGTAATCAACAAATAAAGTAACATCACTATGTCAATTAATTTAATATCAACAACCAATATTTAACCTTGTTATTACATTTTTCGCCGTTTAGCGAAAATAAATAAAACGGGGCCGCAAAGGCGCCCCGTAATATAACGCAGCCGAGAGGGTAAACCTACCCTAAGTCACTCATATGGCCTTATTTTGACCAGTATGCCGCTTTCGCGCGCTGTAATTTATCATACGCTTTTAACAAGGACTGATGCGCCGGGAACGCTTGTAGATCGTGGTCGACAGCCGGTAGTCCATAAAAAGCCGCTTCACCGCTAAGCGCGGCGCTGGCGGCTTCTACAGCCTCTGCGCCATACATTTTTATAAAAGCATTGAGATATTGCAGTGGCTGACGCGCATCTTCTTGCGACAGGAGCAGCAGAGTTTGCAGGCAACGGTAATAGTTTGCGCGTGCCGGACTAAAGACCGACGAATTGAACTCCATCGTCCATTCTGTCCAGATTAGCGCCTGCTCCAAATCGCCGCCCGCTAACGCTAACATTGCTTTTAATTCGCCGACGCGCAGTGTATACCAACCATTGTCCGCTCCGGTCGCCAGACCCAACAGTTCACGCACGCGGGTGAAATCGTCAAAACCTTCTTCATCCAATTGTTCAATCAGATTGAGATAATCTTCTTTATTCCAGGCGCTACCGGGCAGCGAAAGCAGAGTCTCACGAAGATGGCTACCCATATTGTTGTTGGCCAGCCACAGATCTTCGGCAGGATAAATATCAGACATTCCCGGTACGATAATACGACAGGCGTATACGCCGAGATGCTCGTAATCGGCAATGTAAACTTCTTTATCTTCAGCAGCGAAGATGGCCATCAGCGTGGCGAATTCTTCTTCGGTAGTGCCGGAAAAACTCCAGTCCGTGAACGGGTAATCGGCGTCCTGTTTGAACAGATCCCAGGAAATCAGGCCGCTGGAGTCGATGAAGTGGGTCTCCAGATTAGTGTGCTCCGCGACTTCTTCATCATCGAACGTTGGTGGCGTGAAGACATCAAGATCTTTCAGACCGCGTCCCTGGAGTAGCTCGGTCACTGTACGCTCCAGCGCAACGCCAAAGTCAGGATGGGCGCCAAAAGAAGCAAAGCAGGTACCGTTAGCCGGGTTGAACAGCACGACGCAGATAACCGGATACTTACCGCCCAGCGAGCCGTCATAGGCGAAAATCGGGAAACCCTCGGCTTCCAGCGTGGCGATTGACTCCATTACCGCCGGATAACGCGCCATCACCTCTGCGGGAATCTCCGGCAGACTGATACTTTCCGCAATGATGCGATTTTTCACATAACGCTCGAAGACTTCCGACAGTCCCTGAACGCGGGCTTCATTACGCGTATTGCCGGCGGACATTCCGTTAGAGACGTACAGGTTGCCGATGATATTCATCGGAATATACACGGTCTGGTTATCGGACTGACGGGTAAATGGCAGGCCGCAGACGCCGCGAGCTTCATTGCCGGACTGAAGATCAATTAACTGGCTTCCGGTGAGTTCATTTTCCGGATCGTAAAACGCGCGCAGACGGGCATCAAGCAAGCCTTCCGGTACGTCGTCATTTTCAGTCAGCGGGAACCACTTTTCGTTCGGGTAATGCACGAATGGCCCATTGGCGACCGTTTCGCCAAGCCAGAAATCAGCAAAGAAGTAGTTGGTTGACAGACGCTCGAAGTATTCGCCCAGCGCCGAGGCCAGCGCCGCTTTTTTGGTCGCGCCTTTTCCGTTGGTAAAGCATAACGCGCACTCTTTATCGCGAATATGCACTGACCAGACGTTTGGCACCGGGTTCAGCCAGGAGGCCTCTTCGATGTGAAAGCCGAGGTCGAGTAACTTTTGCTGGAAGCGGGCGATGGAGTCTTCCAGCGCGGCGTCTTTGCCGGGAATAAATGTTTGCGTCATGAAAATCACTTTTGTCGTACGGAAAGCGCGCAATGATACGGGTTTTATGTGACGGGCGCTATCTCGCCGGGACATCGGCGGAAATAAAAGTATTGGCTATGCTTTTACACTGGCATTCACAGGAAGAGCATAAAAAATGAAAGCATTTGATTTGCAACGAATGGCGCTGGATAACGTGCCGGTAGCGTTTTTGGGGGAAGTGGCGCTGCGTAGCTTTTACACCTTTGTTCTGGTGTTTCTTTTCTTAAAGGTGACAGGACGACGCGGCGTACGGCAAATGTCGCTTTTTGAAGTGCTGATCATTTTGACATTGGGATCGGCGGCAGGCGACGTCGCGTTTTATGATGACGTTCCGATGCTCCCTGTTCTGGTGGTATTCATCACCCTGGCGCTGCTCTATCGCCTGGTCATGTGGCTGATGGCGCATAGTGAAAAGTTGGAAGATCTGCTGGAAGGCAAGTCGGTGGTCATTGTTGAAGACGGCGAACTGGCGTGGGAAAAACTGCAGCGCTCGAACATGACGGAGTTTGAGTTTTTTATGGAGCTTCGCTTGAATGGCGTTGAGCAACTGGGGCAGGTCAGACTGGCCATTCTGGAGACAAACGGACAAATCAGCGTCTATTTCTTTGAAAATAAAGACGTTAAGCCGGGGTTAAGCATTCTTCCTGAGCACTGTACGCCACGCTTTATCGTGGCGCCGGAGGCTGGCGACTATGCCTGCGTACGTTGCAGTGAAGTGATACGCATGAACGCCGGGGAAAAGCAATTATGTCCGCGCTGCGCAAATCCAGAATGGACGAAGGCAAGCCGGGCTAAACGCGTTGTTTAACAGCGAAAATATCGGATTTATACGGTTAATCCGGAAGATTCTGTTGTGTGACACATGCCGCATTTTCTCCTCGCATTGTTTTACCCATTGCGGCGCGTGTCACTGAATGATAAAACCGATATTCACATGAATAACGTTTGCCTGATGTCTATCAGGCAGGAAACAATGCAGCGTGGTGAGGGGAAATGGCTCAGGTCTTTAATTTTAGTTCAGGTCCGGCGATGCTACCGGCGGAAGTACTTAAACTGGCGCAACAGGAGCTGCGTGACTGGCACGGTCTTGGTACGTCGGTAATGGAAATTAGCCATCGAGGCAAAGAGTTTATCCAGGTCGCTGAAGAGGCGGAGCAGGATTTTCGCGATCTCCTTAATATCCCCTCCAACTATAAAGTTTTATTTTGTCACGGCGGCGGTCGCGGGCAGTTTGCTGGCGTGCCGCTCAATCTGCTGGGCGATAAAACCACGGCGGATTATGTCGATGCTGGTTACTGGGCGGCGAGCGCCATCAAAGAAGCCAAAAAATACTGTGCGCCGCAGATTATCGACGCCAAAATCACCGTGGACGGCAAACGTGCCGTGAAACCGATGCGCGAGTGGCAGCTTTCCGATAACGCCGCTTATTTACACTATTGCCCGAATGAGACCATTGACGGCATCGCCATCGATGAAACGCCGGATTTTGGCCCGGAGGTGGTCGTCACGGCGGACTTTTCTTCTACCATCCTGTCTGCGCCGCTGGACGTCTCTCGCTATGGCGTAATTTATGCTGGCGCGCAGAAGAATATCGGTCCGGCAGGACTGACGCTGGTTATCGTCCGGGAGGATCTGTTAGGCAAGGCGCATGAGAGCTGCCCGTCCATCCTCGACTACACCGTCCTGAGTGATAACGACTCGATGTTTAATACGCCGCCGACTTTCGCCTGGTATCTTTCCGGTCTGGTGTTCAAATGGTTGAAAGCGCAGGGCGGCGTGGCGGCGATGCACAAAATCAATCAGCAAAAAGCGGAGTTGCTGTACGGTGTGATTGATAACAGCGATTTCTACCGTAACGATGTCGCACAGGCCAACCGTTCGCGGATGAACGTTCCGTTCCAGTTAGCGGACAATGCGCTGGACAAGGTCTTTCTGGAAGAGTCTTTCGCCGCCGGTCTGCACGCCTTAAAAGGGCACCGTGTTGTTGGCGGTATGCGCGCCTCTATCTATAACGCCATGCCGATTGAAGGGGTGAAAGCGCTGACCGATTTCATGATCGATTTTGAGCGTCGCCACGGCTAATACGTTTCTTTTTTCATCCCCACGGCCAGTCTGTGGGGTTTTTATTTCTGTTTTTTGAGAGTTGAGTTTCATGGAATCCCTGACGTTACAACCCATCGCGCGGGTCGACGGCGCCATTAATTTACCTGGCTCCAAAAGTGTTTCAAACCGTGCTTTGCTCTTGGGGGCTTTAGCTTGTGGTAAAACCGTTCTGACGAATCTGCTGGATAGCGATGACGTCCGCCATATGCTCAATGCCCTGAGCGCGTTGGGGATCAATTACACCCTTTCTGCCGATCGCACCCGCTGTGACATTACGGGTAATGGCGGCGCATTACGTGCGCCAGGCGCTCTGGAACTGTTTCTCGGTAATGCCGGAACCGCGATGCGTCCGTTAGCGGCAGCGCTATGTCTGGGGCAAAATGAGATAGTGTTAACCGGCGAACCGCGTATGAAAGAGCGTCCGATAGGCCATCTGGTCGATTCGCTGCGTCAGGGTGGGGCGAATATTGATTACCTGGAGCAGGAAAACTATCCGCCCCTGCGTCTGCGCGGCGGTTTTACCGGCGGCGACATTGAGGTTGATGGTAGCGTTTCCAGCCAGTTCCTGACCGCTCTGCTGATGACGGCGCCGCTGGCCTCTAAAGACACAATTATTCGCGTTAAAGGCGAACTGGTATCAAAACCTTACATCGATATCACGCTAAATTTAATGAAAACCTTTGGCGTGGAGATAGCGAACCATCACTACCAACAATTTGTCGTGAAGGGCGGTCAACAGTATCACTCTCCAGGTCGCTATCTGGTCGAGGGCGATGCCTCGTCAGCATCCTATTTTCTCGCCGCCGGGGCGATAAAAGGCGGCACGGTAAAAGTGACCGGAATTGGCCGCAAAAGTATGCAGGGCGATATTCGTTTTGCCGATGTGCTGGAGAAAATGGGCGCGACCATTACCTGGGGCGATGATTTTATTGCCTGCACGCGCGGTGAATTGCACGCCATAGATATGGATATGAACCATATTCCGGATGCGGCGATGACGATTGCCACCACGGCGCTGTTTGCGAAAGGAACCACGACGTTGCGCAATATTTATAACTGGCGAGTGAAAGAAACCGATCGCCTGTTCGCGATGGCGACCGAGCTACGTAAAGTGGGCGCTGAAGTCGAAGAAGGGCACGACTATATTCGTATCACGCCGCCGGCGAAGCTCCAACACGCGGATATTGGCACGTACAACGACCACCGTATGGCGATGTGCTTCTCACTGGTCGCACTGTCCGATACGCCAGTTACGATCCTGGACCCTAAATGTACCGCAAAAACGTTCCCTGATTATTTCGAACAACTGGCGCGAATGAGTACGCCTGCCTAAGTCTTCTGTTGCGCCAGTCGACGGGCTGGCGCGCCGAGTCCGTATTCGCACTATTTTTATAATTATGACTAATGCTAATTTGTTGATGATTTAACACATTGATTTATGTGTTTTTTATAATAGTTATCAACGGAAGATTAGTATGAAAAATAAATCATTACTACTGGCGGTGGCGATTTCCGCCACGCTACTGGCAGGATGTAAAAATGGCGTGAATGGCAATTTAATCGCCAGTTCAGGCATGTCAGCCTACAAAGCCGCCACACTGTCCGATGCGGATGTTAAGGCATTATCTAATAATGCCTGTAAACAAATGGACAGCGAGAATCAACTGGCAGGTTCGAAAAGCAAATACACCAAACGTCTGAGCAAAATCGCCAAAGCGCTGGGTAACAACATTGACGGTACGCCGGTTAGCTATAAAGTCTATATGACCAGCGATATCAACGCATGGGCGATGGCGAACGGTTGCGTTCGCGTATACTCCGGCCTGATGGATCTGATGACCGATAATGAAATTGAAGGCGTACTGGGCCATGAACTGGGCCATGTCTCTTTAGGGCACTCTCGCAAGGCAATGCAGACCGCTTATGCCACGCTGGCGGCTCGCGATGCGATTTCCGCCACCAGCGGCGTCGCAGCGCAGCTTTCCCAGTCTCAATTGGGCGATCTGGCGGAAGGCGTCATCAATTCGGCGTTTTCTCGCAGTCAGGAGTCGGATGCAGATGACTTCTCTTACGATCTGCTGAAAAAACGCGGGATTAACACCCAGGGCTTAGTCACGGCATTCGATAAATTCGCCACAATGGACGCAGGTCATGCAAAATCATTGATGGACTCCCACCCGGCTTCAGCCGATCGCGCGCAGCATATGCGCGACAGAATTGCCGAAGATAAAAAGTAAATCATTGTCATCTTTCGGGCTGGTTTCTCGCCAGCCCGCTATAATTGCGCAATTATTCCGCATCTGATTACAGACAAAACTGGTTTTTGCACGCAACGTTAACGGTCGCGAGCGTTGGCGCGTATAATGCGCGGCGTTTACGTTAACGGTACGCCTGTTTAAGGAGATAAAGATGACGGCAATTGCCCCGGTAATAACCATTGATGGCCCAAGCGGTGCAGGTAAAGGCACCTTGTGCAAAGCAATGGCGGAAGCATTGCAATGGCATCTGCTGGATTCCGGCGCGATATACCGCGTACTGGCGCTGGCGGCATTGCATCACCATGTCGATCTCGCCTCTGAAGATGCGCTGGTGCCGCTGGCGTCCCATCTGGACGTGCGTTTCGTCTCAACGGACGGCAACCTGGAAGTTATCCTGGAAGGCGAGGACGTTAGCGGCGAAATCCGTACGCAGGAAGTCGCGAACGCGGCATCCCAGGTGGCGGCATTCCCACGCGTGCGTGAAGCGCTTCTTCGCCGCCAACGCGCATTCCGCGAAGCGCCTGGTTTAATCGCCGATGGACGCGATATGGGGACCGTGGTCTTCCCGGATGCGCCGGTAAAAATTTTCCTTGACGCCTCCTCGGAGGAACGTGCGCATCGACGTATGCTACAGTTGCAGGAGAATGGCTTTAGTGTTAACTTTGAACGCCTTTTGGCCGAGATCAAGGAACGCGACGATCGCGATCGTAATCGCGCTGTAGCGCCGTTAGTTCCTGCTGCTGATGCATTAGTTTTGGATTCTACCCGATTAAGCATTGAGCAAGTGATTGAAAAAGCGTTACAATATGCGCGCCAAAAATTGGCTCTCGCTTAAATGCGACCGAATTTGTAGTACCCCCGTTGCAAAGGATTGACAGCGGGTATGTTAAACAACCCCATCCGGCACGGAGCCAGGTGGACGTTAAATATGAAACCTGAAGATTAAACATGACTGAATCTTTTGCTCAACTCTTTGAAGAATCCTTAAAAGAAATCGAAACCCGCCCGGGTTCCATCGTTCGTGGTGTTGTTGTTGCTATCGACAAAGACGTAGTACTGGTTGACGCCGGTCTGAAATCTGAGTCTGCCATTCCGGCTGAGCAGTTCAAAAACGCCCAGGGCGAACTGGAAATCCAGGTTGGTGACGAAGTTGACGTTGCTCTGGATGCAGTAGAAGACGGCTTCGGTGAAACTCTGCTCTCTCGTGAGAAAGCTAAACGTCACGAAGCATGGATCACGCTGGAAAAAGCTTACGAAGATGCTGAAACTGTTACCGGTGTTATCAACGGCAAAGTTAAGGGTGGCTTCACTGTTGAGCTGAACGGTATTCGCGCGTTCCTGCCAGGTTCTCTGGTAGACGTTCGTCCGGTGCGTGACACTCTGCACCTGGAAGGCAAAGAGCTTGAATTCAAAGTAATCAAGCTGGACCAGAAACGTAACAACGTTGTGGTTTCTCGTCGTGCCGTTATCGAATCCGAAAACAGCGCAGAACGCGATCAGCTGCTGGAAAACCTGCAGGAAGGCATGGAAGTTAAAGGTATCGTTAAGAACCTCACTGACTACGGTGCATTCGTTGATCTGGGCGGCGTTGACGGCCTGCTGCACATCACTGATATGGCCTGGAAACGCGTTAAGCATCCGAGCGAAATCGTGAACGTTGGCGACGAAATCAACGTGAAAGTGCTGAAATTCGACCGCGAGCGTACCCGTGTATCCCTGGGCCTGAAACAGCTGGGCGAAGATCCGTGGGTTGCTATCGCTAAACGTTATCCGGAAGGTACCAAACTGACCGGTCGCGTGACCAACCTGACCGACTACGGCTGCTTCGTTGAAATCGAAGAAGGCGTTGAAGGCCTGGTTCACGTTTCCGAAATGGACTGGACCAACAAAAACATCCACCCGTCCAAAGTGGTTAACGTTGGCGACGTAGTGGAAGTGATGGTTCTGGATATCGACGAAGAACGTCGTCGTATCTCCTTGGGTCTGAAGCAGTGCAAATCTAACCCGTGGCAGCAGTTCGCAGAAACCCACAACAAGGGCGACCGCGTTGAAGGTAAAATCAAGTCTATCACTGACTTCGGTATCTTCATCGGCCTGGACGGCGGCATCGACGGCCTGGTTCACCTGTCTGACATCTCCTGGAACGTTGCAGGCGAAGAAGCAGTTCGTGAATACAAAAAAGGCGACGAAATCGCTGCAGTTGTTCTGCAGGTTGACGCAGAACGTGAACGTATCTCCCTGGGCGTTAAACAGCTCGCAGAAGATCCGTTCAACAACTGGGTTGCTCTGAACAAGAAAGGCGCTATCGTAACCGGTAAAGTCACTGCAGTTGACGCGAAAGGCGCAACCGTAGAACTGGCTGACGGCGTTGAAGGTTACCTGCGTGCTTCTGAAGCATCCCGTGACCGCGTTGAAGATGCGACTCTGGTTCTGAGCGTTGGCGACGACGTTGAAGCTAAATTCACAGGCGTTGATCGTAAAAACCGCGCAATCAGCCTGTCTGTTCGTGCGAAAGACGAAGCTGACGAGAAAGATGCCATCGCAACTGTTAACAAACAGGAAGATGCAAACTTCTCTAACAACGCAATGGCTGAAGCATTCAAAGCAGCTAAAGGCGAGTAATCCTCTGAAACTTCGGGTCTTTTAGTCCGAAGTATAACGAGATTACTTGACAGATTGCAGGTTTCGGCCTGTAATCAAGCACTAAGGGCGGCTACGGCCGCCCTTAATCAATCTCACGGCTGCAGCCAATTTGCCTTTAAGGAACCGGAGGAATTATGACCAAGTCAGAATTGATTGAAAGACTTGCAACCCAGCAATCTCACATTCCCGCTAAGGCGGTTGAAGACGCGGTAAAAGAGATGCTGGAGCATATGGCCTCGACTCTTGCGCAGGGCGAGCGTATTGAAATCCGCGGTTTCGGCAGTTTTTCTTTGCATTACCGCGCGCCTCGTACCGGACGTAACCCCAAGACCGGCGATAAAGTGGAACTGGAAGGAAAATACGTTCCTCACTTTAAACCGGGTAAAGAACTGCGCGATCGCGCCAATATTTACGGTTAAGTTTTAACGCAAAACTTGAACCCGAAAAAAGCACCGTCAGGGTGCTTTTTTCATTTATACGCCGTCAGGCGCAAACGCTATTCGACCGAAAACTGGAAAACGTTTCGCATTTTTTGCTGCGTCTTACATTTATCAGGTAAAAAACCTGGAATCCGCGCCGTATAGCACAAAATCCCCTCCAGACAATGGCGTCCTGAACCTGCACACTTTCCCGCACAGGGAGGTGTCTATGAAGATAACGACGGTCAGCGTATGCGTAGTATGCGGCATACTTCCACTCATGATATTGCCAGTATTACCTGATACGTGGATTCTCGCGGTGCTGTTTTGTCTGGCATGTTTGCTTTGCCTCATACCCCATCACTATGCGCGCTACGCGGCATTAACCTTGCTCTTTTTCATGTGGGGGATATTTGCCGCCAGGCAGGCCATCTGGGCGGGAAACGTCCTGCCCGCCGCGACGCAGGAGGCGACAGTGGTCATTACTGCCACCGATCATATGACCACTCATTATGGGCGAATCACCCATTTGCGCGGAAAGCCGCTCTTTCCTGCTGTAGGGATTGTCCTGCATGGTCAGTACTTACCCACGGAAGTGTGTGCCGGGCAACAGTGGGCGATGACGCTGAAGGTCAGAGCGGTACACGGACAGCTTAACGAAGGCGGTTTTGATAGCCAGCGTTACGCGCTAGCGCAGCACCAACCGTTGACCGGGCGTTTTCTACAGGCTAAAGCGATTAACCCTGAGTGTAGCTTGCGTGGGCGCTATCTTGCTTCGCTTCGCGCTACGCTTGCGCCTTATCCGTGGCAGCAGGTTATTCTGGCGTTGGGAATGGGGGAGCGGGGAGCGGTGTCGCAGGAGGTGAAGGCCGTTATGCGCGATACGGGGACTGCCCATTTGATGGCGATTTCCGGCCTGCATATCGCTTTTGCTGCGTTATTGGCTGCCGGATTAATCCGTGGCGGACAATTCTTTTTGCCGGTCAGATGGATTCGTTGGCAGACGCCATTGCTGGGCGGCATTCTTTGCGCGATATGTTATGCCTGGCTTACCGGCTTACAACCGCCTGCGCTGCGCACGGTGGCGGCGCTGAGCGTCTGGGGAGGATTAAAATTAAGCGGACGACAGTGGAGCGGCTGGCAAGTCTGGTGCTGCTGTCTGGCCGCGATTATTTTCGCCGATCCTGTGGCGGTTATATCACAAAGTCTTTGGCTGTCAGCATTTGCGGTTGCCGGCCTGTTATTCTGGTATCAGTGGTTTCCTGCGCCAAACGGAAATTTTCCACGAGGCTTACGCTGGTTGCTTAACCTGCTTCACCTACAGGCAGGCATTACACTTCTGCTTTTGCCTCTCCAGGTGGCGCTTTTTCATGGCATAAGCGTTACCGCAATGCTGGCGAATCTTTTTGCCGTACCCTGGGTCACATTTGTGACGGTTCCACTCATCCTGGCGGGAATGATTCTGCATTTAACCGGGCCGTTTTTTCTTGAAGAGTGGGTATGGTACCTGACCGATCGCGCGTTAGCCGCGCTATTTTACCTGTTGAATGCTTTACCGCAGGGCTGGGTCAATATTGATAACCGTTGGCAGTGGCTGACGCTTTTACCCTGGTTAACGCTTATCGCGTGGCGATTAAACGTCTGGCGTACCTGGCCGGCGGTTTGTTTATGCGGGTTATTGTTGATGAGCTGGCCACTCTGGCGGCCGATAAACGCCAGCGGATGGCAGGTGCATATGCTGGATGTCGGTCAGGGGCTGGCGATAGCGATCGTCAGGGGCGATAAAGTAATACTCTACGATACCGGTCGGGCATGGCCGGAGGGCGACAGCGGGCAACAGGTTATTATTCCCTGGTTGCGCTGGCATAATCTGACGCCGGAGGGCGTTATTTTGAGTCATGAGCATCTGGATCATCGGGGCGGGCTGCGTTCGCTACAGCAGGTCTGGCCGTCAATGTGGATTCGCAGCCCGTTAGGCTGGCAGGGACATTTGCCCTGTTTTCGTGGCGAGCAGTGGCAATGGCAGGGGCTAACGTTTCAGGCGCACTGGCCGTTACGCGAAAGTGCCGATCGAGGAAATAACCGTTCTTGTGTGGTCAAAGTGGATGACGGTGTACATAGCATCCTGCTCACGGGCGATATCGAAGCGGGCGCTGAACAAAAAATGCTAAGTCGTTACTGGCGACATCTTGCGGCGACGTTTATCCAGGTGCCGCATCATGGTAGTAATACGTCGTCGTCGCTACCATTTATTCAGCGCGTACATGGTGAAGCGGCGCTGGCGTCCGCATCGCGCTATAACGCATGGCGGCTGCCGTCCCGCAAGGTAAAACAGCGCTACCGACAGCAGGCGTATCAGTGGTTTGATACACCCCACCAGGGGCAAATTTCGCTGCGGTTTTCTCCGCAGGGCTGGCGCATACAAGGCTTACGGGATCAAATTTTACCTCGCTGGTATCATCAGTGGTTTGGCGTGTCCGAGGATAACGGGTAGAATATGCGGCTATTTCAACAAATGCTGGTTTTTTGAATGCATAACGATAAAGATCTCTCTACGTGGCAGACCTTCCGCCGACTGTGGCCAACCATAGCGCCTTTTAAAGCAGGTCTGATCGTGGCGGGCATAGCGTTAATTCTCAACGCAGCCAGCGATACCTTCATGCTATCGCTCCTCAAGCCATTACTGGATGATGGTTTCGGTAAAACGGATCGCTCAGTGTTGCTGTGGATGCCGCTGGTGGTTATTGGGCTGATGATATTACGAGGCATCACTAGCTATATCTCCAGCTACTGTATTTCATGGGTGTCAGGCAAGGTGGTAATGACCATGCGCCGTCGCCTGTTTGGCCATATGATGGGAATGCCCGTCGCCTTCTTTGATAAACAGTCTACCGGTACGCTGCTGTCGCGTATTACATACGATTCAGAACAGGTTGCCTCTTCTTCATCTGGCGCGCTGATTACCGTGGTGCGTGAAGGGGCATCGATCATCGGATTGTTTATCATGATGTTCTATTACAGCTGGCAGTTGTCGATCATCCTGGTTGTTTTAGCGCCGATTGTGTCGATTGCGATTCGCGTTGTCTCAAAGCGGTTCCGCAGCATCAGTAAAAATATGCAGAACACGATGGGACAAGTGACTACCAGCGCTGAACAAATGCTGAAAGGACACAAAGAGGTACTGATTTTTGGCGGTCAGGAAGTCGAAACTAAACGCTTTGATAAAGTCAGCAATAAGATGCGACTGCAAGGCATGAAAATGGTCTCTGCCTCGTCAATTTCCGATCCTATCATTCAGCTCATTGCCTCGCTGGCGCTGGCGTTTGTCCTCTATGCTGCGAGCTTCCCAAGCGTAATGGATAGCCTGACGGCAGGGACCATCACCGTGGTGTTCTCCTCCATGATCGCGCTGATGCGTCCATTAAAATCGCTGACAAACGTTAACGCGCAGTTCCAGCGTGGGATGGCGGCTTGTCAAACGTTGTTTGCGATTCTGGATAGCGAACAGGAGAAAGATGAAGGTAAACGTGTCATTGACCGCGCGACCGGCGATCTCGAATTCCGCAATGTGACGTTTACTTACCCGGGCCGTGAAGTGCCGGCATTGCGTAACATCAATTTGAAAATTCCTGCCGGGAAAACCGTGGCGCTGGTGGGGCGTTCCGGATCGGGTAAATCAACTATCGCCAGTCTGATCACCCGTTTCTACGATATTGATGAAGGACACATCCTGATGGATGGTCACGATCTACGCGAATACACTCTGGCCTCTCTACGTAATCAGGTGGCGCTGGTTTCGCAAAACGTGCATCTGTTTAACGACACGGTCGCTAATAACATTGCTTATGCCCGGACGGAAGAATACAGCCGCGAGCAGATTGAAGAGGCGGCGCGCATGGCCTATGCCATGGACTTTATCAACAAGATGGATAATGGCCTGGATACCATTATCGGCGAAAACGGCGTACTGCTTTCCGGCGGTCAACGCCAGCGTATCGCGATTGCCCGCGCCTTACTGCGCGACAGCCCGATTCTGATCCTTGATGAAGCTACGTCCGCGCTGGATACCGAATCTGAACGTGCGATTCAGGCAGCGTTGGATGAGCTGCAGAAAAACCGTACCTCTCTGGTGATTGCGCACCGTCTCTCCACCATCGAACAGGCGGATGAGATCGTTGTAGTCGAAGACGGTATTATCGTTGAGCGCGGCACTCATAGCGAGCTGCTGGCGCAACACGGCGTTTACGCCCAGCTACATAAGATGCAATTTGGCCAATGATTGCGCGTATCTGGTCGGGTGAATCCCCGCTATGGCGGTTACTGCTGCCGCTCTCCTGGCTGTATGGCCTGGTGAGCGGGGCGATTCGTCTGAGCTATAAGCTTGGTTTTAAACGCGCCTGGCGAGCGCCGGTACCGGTGGTTGTGGTAGGGAATCTTACGGCTGGCGGTAACGGTAAAACCCCCGTAGTCATTTGGCTGGTGGAAAAGCTGCAACAGCGTGGCGTGCGCGTGGGGGTCGTTTCCCGCGGCTACGGCGGGAAAGCTGCCGCTTATCCGCTGCTCCTGACGCCTGAGACGACAACCGCAGAAGCGGGAGATGAACCGGTATTGATTTATCAGCGGACCGGCGCGCCTGTCGCGGTGGCGCCTGAACGCGCCGCGGCGGTGAAAGCGATTCTGGCGGCGCATAATGTGCAGATTATTATCACCGACGATGGGTTGCAGCATTACCGGCTCGCGCGAGATATTGAAATTGTGGTGATTGACGGCGTGCGCCGTTTTGGCAACGGCTGGTGGCTTCCTGCCGGTCCTATGCGCGAACGCGCCAGTCGCCTGAAAACCGTGGACGCCGCTATCGTCAATGGCGGCGTCGCCCGGGCGGGCGAAATCCCCATGCAGCTAGCGCCTGGACTGGCGGTGAACTTACGTACGGGAGCGCGTTGCGATGTGGCGCAACTGAGCAATATTGTGGCGATGGCGGGCATCGGTCATCCGCCGCGCTTTTTCGCCACGCTGGAAGCCTGTGGCGCGCATCCGCAAAAGTGCGTCCCGCTGGCGGATCATCAAACGCTCGCCCCTGCTGACGTTCAGGCGTTGGTCGGTGAAGGGCAGACCCTGGTAATGACGGAAAAAGACGCGGTGAAATGCCGTGCTTTTGCCGAAGATAACTGGTGGTTCTTACCGGTTGATGCGCGTTTGTCCGGTGAGCAGCCTGATAAGTTGCTTGAACATATCACCTCGCTGGTTCGCTAGCGTACCCCAATGCAGCGGCAGTGATGAATTTATGGAGTCATGAATGTCATTGCCGTACCTTTCTCTTTCCCAGGCCCGTTGTCTTCACCTTGCTGCGCAGGGGCTATTGAAAAAGCCGCGCCGTAACGCGATGCCTGGCGATGTTCTTGCCGCCATCTCACGCATGGCGTTGCTGCAAATTGATACCATCAATGTTGTCGCACGTAGCCCCTATCTGGTGCTGTTTAGCCGTCTCGGTTCGTACCCGCAGGCCTGGATGGATGAGGCGCTGCGACGCGGTGAGTTAATGGAATACTGGGCGCATGAGGCCTGTTTCTTACCACGCCGCGACTTTAAACTTATCCGCCATCGTATGCTGTCGCCGGAAAAAATGGGCTGGAAATATCGCGCGGCATGGATGCATGAGCACGCGGAAGAAATAGAACAGCTGGTGCGGCATATTCAGGAGCACGGTCCGGTGCGTTCTGCCGATTTTGAACATGCGCAGAAAGGCGTCAGCGGCTGGTGGGAATGGAAACCACATAAACGCCACCTTGAGGGTTTATTTACCGCCGGAAAAGTCATGGTTGTTGAGCGGCGTAATTTTCAACGCGTATATGATTTAACGCCCCGTGTGATGCCGCACTGGGATGATGAACGCGATGGACTGTCACAGCCGCAGGCGGAAAGCCTGATGCTGGATAATAGCGCGCACAGTCTGGGGATTTTCCGTGAACAGTGGCTGGCGGATTACTACCGCCTGAAACGTCCTGACCTGAAGGGATGGCGGGAGAGCCGGGCGGAACAGCAGCAGATTATTCCGGTCGAGGTGGAAACGTTGGGGCGGATGTGGCTTCATGCCGATCTTCTTTCGCAGCTGGAACCGGCGCTGAATAACGCCTTAAAGGCGACCCATAGCGCAGTACTGTCGCCTTTCGATCCTGTGGTATGGGATCGCAAGCGGGCAGCGCAGCTCTTCGGATTTAGCTATCGGCTGGAATGTTATACGCCCGCGGCGAAGCGCCAGTACGGTTATTTTGTGCTGCCGTTATTATACCGGGGCCGTTTAGTCGGGCGAATGGATGCCAAAATGCACCGTAAAACCGGGGTGCTTGAGGTTATCTCGCTGTATCTGGAGGACGATATTCGCCCTGGCGTTAGTCTGCAAAAAGGAATCTGGCAGGCCATTAGCGCGTTTGCTGCCTGGCAACGGGCATCGCGCGTGACGCTGGGACAATGTCCTCCAGGCTTGTTTAGCGCCATGCGTCATGGCTGGGAAATAGACCCTGCACCATAACCGATTATGTTAATATTGAAGGATTCACAATCCGGTCCATCTGGAGGAACTATGGATCATCGTCTGCTTGAAATCATCGCCTGCCCGGTATGTAACGGCAAACTCTGGTATAACCAGGAACAGCAAGAATTAATTTGCAAACTGGATAATCTCGCTTTCCCGTTACGCGACGGCATTCCTGTATTGCTGGAAAATGAAGCTCGCGCCCTGACATCTGATGAGAGTAAATCATGAGTTTCGTCGTCATCATTCCGGCCCGTTTCTCATCTACCCGACTGCCAGGCAAACCATTAGTGGATATTAATGGTAAGCCCATGATTGTTCATGTCCTGGAGCGGGCGCGCGAATCTGGCGCGGAACGCATTATTGTCGCCACCGATCATGAAGACGTGGCTCGTGCGGTAGAAGCGGCTGGCGGCGAAGTGTGCATGACGCGCGCCGATCACCAGTCCGGCACCGAACGGTTGGCGGAAGTGGTAGAGAAGTGCGGATTCAGCGACGATACCGTTATTGTGAACGTTCAGGGCGATGAGCCGATGATCCCGGCGGTTATTATTCGCCAGGTCGCGGAAAATCTGGCGCAGCGCCAGGTTGGCATGGCGACGCTGGCGGTGCCGATTCACAGCGCCGAAGAAGCGTTTAACCCGAATGCGGTAAAAGTCGTGCTGGATGCTGAAGGCTATGCGCTCTACTTTTCCCGGGCGACGATTCCCTGGGATCGCGACCGCTTTGCAAAAAGTCTGGAAACGGTAGGGGATACTTGCCTTCGTCACCTGGGCATTTATGGCTATCGCGCGGGATTTATCCGCCGTTACGTGAGCTGGCAACCCAGCCCGCTGGAACATATTGAAATGCTGGAGCAACTCCGTGTGCTGTGGTACGGCGAAAAAATTCATGTCGCCGTCGCCAAAGCGGTGCCCGGCACGGGCGTAGACACCGCCGACGACCTGGAGCGCGTGCGCGCTGAAATGCGTTAACATGATCCTGTTCATGATCGTCTTAGACGGTCATGAACAGCGCGGTATGATAGCGCAAAGATGAATACTCACGTCTGCTCATCAGTGGCGGCTTTCTCGTACCGTTACGATTTTCCTCATTTTTCTTTTCTTCCCTTGATCTGATACGGGTGACATCTGTCCATACGACGCTCATTATTAAAGCAGTAGCACTAATGGGGGTAATCTGGAATGGAACAGTTGCGGGCCGAACTCAGTCATTTGTTGGGTGAAAAACTTAGCCGTATAGAGTGCGTGAATGAGAAAGCGGATTCCGCATTGTGGTCATTATATGACAGCCAGGGAATTCCGATGCCGCTGATGGCGCGAAGTTTTACCACTCCCGGCGTTGCGCAGCAACTGGCATGGAAAACCTCAATGCTGGCGCGTAGCGGTACGGTGAGGATGCCGGTAATCTATGGCGTATTGACGCATGAAGAGCATCCTGGTCCGGATGTGCTGCTACTGGAACGACTGCGCGGTGTGCCGGTCGAGGCGCCGGCGCGCACTCCGGAACGCTGGGAACAGCTAAAAGATCAGATTGTCGAAGGATTGTTAGCCTGGCATCGGCAGGATAGCCGCGGTTGCGTGGGCGCTGTAGACCATACTCAGGAGAATATCTGGCCTTCCTGGTATCGTCAGCGGGTGGAGGTGCTGTGGACGACGCTAAATCAGTTCAGCAATACCGGCCTGACGATGCAGGACAGACGTATTCTGTTTCGTACCAGAGAATGTCTTCCTTCGTTATTTGAAGGGTTTAACGATAACTGCGTACTGGTGCATGGCAACTTCTGCCTGCGCAGTATGCTTAAAGACGCCCGTAGCGATCAGCTTCTGGCAATGGTCGGCCCCGGGCTGATGCTGTGGGCGCCGAGAGAGTTCGAACTGTTTCGCCTGATGGATAATCCATTGGCGGAGGGATTGCTTTGGCATTATCTGCAACGCGCGCCAGTGGCGGAGTCCTTCATCTGGCGGCGTTGGCTCTATGTGCTGTGGGACGAGGTTGCGCAATTGGTCAATACCGGACGTTTTAACCGTACCAATTTTGATCTGGCGGCGAAATCATTACTCCCCTGGCTTGCCTGATATGCCTTTCAGCCATTGCCAAAGTCGCCCTAATGTTTCATACCCAGCGCGATCGCTGTGCATCAGCCAGACCGGGGACGGAATTGCCCGCTCCCAGGGATTGAGCGGCGAATCGATCGCCAACTGATTCGCCGGTGCGGGAAGCGGATTCAGCCCGGCATGCTGAAAGAAAATCATCGCACGCGGCAAATGCGAGGCGGAGGTTACCAACAGGAAAGGGGCGTCGCCGATGGCCTGCTTAACGGCGGCGGCTTCTTCTTCCGTATCTTTTGGCTTATCCAGCGTAATAATATCGCTACGCGGTACGCCCAGCGACTGCGCCACCCGCGCACCGACTTCCGCCGTGCTTACCGTATTGGTTTTTGCTACGCCGCCGGTAAAAATCAGCCTGGCTCCCGGATTCGCGCGCCACAGCCGAATGCCTTCCGCCAGCCGCGGCAAGCTGTTGTTAATTAAATTAGAGCTCGGCGCCCACTGCGGGTTCCAGGTATAGCCGCCGCCGAGAACCACAATATATTCCACCTTTTGCGGACCCTGCCAGGTAGGGTAGCGGTTTTCTATCGGACGCAGCAGATGGTCAGAGACGGGTTGCAGGCTTAATAGCAATAGCGCCAGCCAACCTACGCTGATAAATACTTTTCCGGTCTTCTGAAAGCGGCTAAACCAGAGCAGCGCCAGGCCGACGCCAATCATCAGCAACATCAGCGGAAGCGGCAATAACATACCGCCAATCACTTTCTTTAGCGTAAAAAGCATCCTTTTTGGTTCCTTTTTTAACCATATAGCGGAGGATTAACGGTGATATTACACCAGACAGGTTCATTCTGGCCGCGGCTGTGACAAAATAGCGGTTTTATCAGATAACGCCTGAGCCAGCCTGTGGAGAGTCCGATGCAGGATCGCAATTTTGATGACATTGCTGAAAAGTTTTCCCGTAACATTTACGGCACGACCAAAGGACAACTGCGGCAAGCCATTCTGTGGCAAGACCTGGATCGCGTGCTGGAGGAGATTGGCGGGCGGAAACTGCGGGTGCTGGATGCCGGCGGCGGCGAAGGGCAAACGGCGATTAAGATGGCGGAACGCGGCCATCAGGTAACATTATGCGATCTGTCTGGCGAAATGATCGCCCGCGCGCGGCAGGCGGCCGAGGCAAAAGGTGTGAGCAAAGACATGCATTTTATACAATGCCCGGCTCAGGACGTCGCTTCGCATTTGGAAAGCCCGGTTGATCTGATATTGTTTCATGCTGTGCTGGAGTGGGTAGCCGATCCTGTCGGCGTATTAGAAACGCTCTGGTCAGTATTGCGCCCTGGCGGCGCGCTGTCGTTGATGTTCTATAACGCTAACGGTTTGCTGATGCACAATATGGTGGCGGGTAATTTTGACTACGTGCAGGCGGGGATGCCTAAACGCAAGAAGCGCACGCTGTCGCCTGACTACCCGCGCGACCCCGCGCAGGTGTACCAGTGGCTGGAGGCGATTGGCTGGCAGATTACCGGTAAAACCGGCGTGCGTGTGTTTCATGATTATCTGCGTGAAAAACACCAGCAGCGTGACTGTTATGAGACCCTGGTCGAACTGGAAACGCGTTATTGCCGCCAGGAGCCGTATATTAGCCTTGGGCGCTACATTCATGTCACCGCGATTAAAAGCCCGGCGCTAGCCGCAGATGCAAGGATAACCTATGAGTGAATTTTCCCAGACAGTCCCCGAACTGGTTGCCTGGGCCAGAAAAAACGACTTTTCCATCTCGCTGCCGGTAGACAGACTTTCCTTTCTGCTGGCGGTCGCCACGTTGAACGGCGAACGCCTTGACGGCGAGATGAGTGAAGGCGAGCTGGTGGATGCATTCCGCCATGTGAGTGATGCGTTTGAGCAAACCAGCGAAACCATCGGCGTGCGCGCGAACAACGCGATTAACGATATGGTGCGTCAACGTCTGCTGAACCGCTTTACCAGCGAGCAGGCTGAAGGCAATGCGATTTACCGATTAACCCCGCTCGGGATTGGCATCACCGATTACTACATTCGTCAACGCGAATTCTCTACGCTGCGTCTTTCTATGCAGTTGTCGATTGTGGCCGGCGAATTGAAGCGCGCGGCGGATGCGGCAGCGGAGGGGGGCGATGAGTTCCACTGGCATCGCAACGTTTACGCGCCATTGAAATATTCGGTGGCGGAGATTTTCGACAGTATCGATCTCACCCAGCGCATCATGGATGAACAGCAGCAGCAGGTGAAAGACGATATCGCACAACTGCTGAATAAAGACTGGCGGGCGGCGATTTCCAGCTGTGAGCTGCTGCTTTCCGAAACGTCCGGTACTCTGCGCGAGTTGCAGGATACGCTGGAGGCGGCGGGCGATAAGCTGCAGGCTAACCTGCTGCGCATTCAGGATGCCACGATGACGCACGACGATCTGCATTTTGTCGACAGGCTGGTGTTTGACTTACAAAGTAAACTTGACCGCATTATCAGTTGGGGTCAACAGTCTATTGATTTATGGATCGGCTACGATCGTCACGTGCATAAATTTATCCGTACCGCGATCGATATGGATAAAAACCGTGTCTTCGCCCAGCGGTTGCGCCAGTCCGTGCAGACTTATTTTGACGATCCGTGGGCGCTAACCTACGCGAATGCCGATCGTCTGCTGGATATGCGCGATGAAGAGATGGCGTTGCGTGACGATGAAGTCACCGGGGAGTTGCCGCCGGATCTGGAATATGAAGAGTTTAACGAGATCCGCGAGCAGTTAGCGGCCATCATTGAGGAACAGCTGGCTATCTACAAAACCAGACAAACGCCACTGGATCTTGGGCTGGTGGTGCGCGAGTATCTGGCGCAATACCCGCGCGCGCGTCATTTCGACGTGGCGCGTATTGTTATCGATCAAGCGGTACGTCTTGGCGTAGCGCAAGCAGATTTCACCGGACTGCCAGCCAAATGGCAGCCGATTAATGATTACGGAGCCAAGGTACAGGCGCATGTCATTGACAAATATTGAACAAGTGATGCCGGTTAAGCTGGCGCAGGCGCTGGCGAATCCGTTATTTCCGGCGCTGGATAGCGCATTACGTTCGGGCCGCCACATCGGGCTGGACGAACTGGATAATCATGCCTTTCTGATGGATTTTCAGGAATACCTGGAAGAGTTTTACGCGCGTTATAACGTGGAACTGATTCGCGCGCCGGAGGGGTTCTTCTACCTGCGTCCGCGTTCTACCACGCTTATCCCGCGCTCGGTGTTATCCGAACTGGATATGATGGTCGGTAAAATTCTCTGCTACCTCTATCTTAGCCCGGAGCGTCTGGCCAACGAAGGGATCTTTACTCAGCAGGAGTTGTACGACGAGCTGCTTACCCTTGCGGACGAAGCCAAACTGCTAAAGCTGGTGAATAACCGCTCGACGGGATCTGACGTTGATCGTCAGAAACTGCAGGAAAAGGTGCGTTCTTCTTTAAACCGCCTGCGTCGTTTGGGCATGGTATGGTTTATGGGCCACGACAGCAGCAAATTCCGCATTACCGAATCGGTCTTCCGCTTTGGCGCGGATGTCCGTGCCGGCGACGATCCTCGCGAGGCGCAGCGTCGTCTCATCCGCGACGGGGAAGCGATGCCCATTGAAAACCATCTGCAACTTAATGATGAGACCGAAGAGAGTCAGCCGGACAGTGGAGAGGAAGAATAATGATTGAACGCGGTAAATTTCGCTCGCTAACGCTGATTAACTGGAACGGTTTTTTTGCCCGCACTTTTGACCTGGATGAACTGGTCACGACGTTATCCGGGGGCAACGGCGCCGGGAAATCCACGACGATGGCGGCGTTCGTCACGGCGCTGATCCCGGATCTCACATTACTGCACTTTCGTAACACCACGGAAGCCGGCGCCACCAGCGGTTCGCGCGATAAAGGTCTGCACGGTAAGCTGAAGGCGGGCGTCTGTTACTCCATGCTCGACACCATTAATTCCCGCCATCAGCGGGTGGTGGTCGGCGTGCGTCTGCAGCAGGTCGCTGGGCGCGATCGCAAAGTGGACATCAAACCGTTCGCTATCCAGGGGCTGCCGATGTCGGTACAGCCGACACAACTGGTGACGGAGACATTAAACGAACGTCAGGCGCGCGTACTGTCGCTTGCTGAGCTGAAAGACAAGCTTGACGAGATGGAAGGCGTGCAGTTTAAGCAGTTTAACTCCATCACCGATTATCATTCGCTGATGTTTGACTTAGGGATTATCGCCCGTCGTCTGCGCTCCGCTTCCGATCGCAGTAAATTCTATCGTTTGATAGAGGCCTCGCTGTACGGCGGGATCTCCAGCGCCATTACCCGATCGCTACGCGATTATTTATTGCCGGAAAACAGCGGCGTGCGCAAGGCATTCCAGGATATGGAAGCGGCGCTGCGCGAGAACCGACTCACGCTGGAAGCGATTCGTGTTACCCAATCCGATCGCGATCTGTTTAAGCATTTGATCAGCGAAGCCACCGATTATGTGGCGGCAGATTATATGCGCCACGCCAATGAGCGTCGGGTTCACCTTGATCAGGCGTTGGCGTTTCGACGCGAACTGTACACATCGCGCAAACAACTGGCGGCGGAGCAGTACAAGCACGTCGATATGGCCCGTGAGTTGGGCGAACATAACGGCGCCGAAGGTTCTCTTGAGGCGGATTACCAGGCGGCGAGCGATCACCTGAATCTGGTGCAAACCGCGCTGCGCCAGCAGGAAAAAATTGAACGCTACGAAGCGGATCTTGAAGAGCTGCAGATTCGACTCGAAGAACAAAACGAAGTGGTGGCGGAAGCCGCCGAAATGCAGGACGAAAATGAAGCGCGTGCCGAAGCCGCCGAGCTGGAAGTCGATGAACTCAAAAGCCAGCTTGCGGATTACCAGCAGGCGCTGGATGTACAGCAAACGCGCGCGATTCAGTATAACCAGGCGATATCAGCGCTTTCCCGCGCTAAAGAACTTTGCCATCTGCCGGATCTAACGCCGGAAAGCGCCGCCGAATGGCTGGATACTTTCCAGGCAAAAGAGCAGGAAGCTACGGAAAAACTGCTGTCGTTGGAACAAAAAATGAGCGTGGCGCAAACCGCGCACAGTCAGTTTGAGCAGGCTTATCAGCTGGTAGCGGCGATCAACGGCCCGCTGGCGCGTAGCGAAGCCTGGGACGTGGCGCGCGAGCTGTTACGGGACGGCGTGAACCAGCGTCATCTGGCGGAACAGGTACAGCCGTTGCGGATGCGCCTGAGCGAACTGGAACAGCGGCTGCGCGAGCAGCAAGAGGCGGAACGTCTGCTGGCTGAGTTCTGTAAGCGACAGGGCAAAAATTTTGATATTGACGAACTGGAAGCGCTGCATCAGGAGCTGGAAGCCCGCATCGCGTCCTTGTCTGATAGCGTGTCGTCAGCCAGCGAACAGCGTATGGCCTTGCGTCAGGAACAGGAACAGCTGCAATCCCGTATCCAGCATCTGATGCAACGCGCTCCTGTCTGGCTGGCGGCGCAGAATAGCCTGAACCAGCTTAGCGAACAGTGCGGCGAGGAGTTTACGTCCAGCCAGGAAGTGACCGAATACCTGCAACAGCTACTGGAGCGTGAGCGCGAAGCCATTGTCGAACGCGACGAAGTGGGCGCGCGTAAAAATGCGGTTGATGAAGAGATCGAACGTTTAAGCCAGCCGGGCGGCGCGGAAGATCAGCGTTTGAATGCGCTGGCGGAGCGTTTTGGCGGGGTACTGCTGTCGGAAATCTACGACGATGTCAGTCTTGAAGATGCGCCGTACTTTTCCGCACTGTATGGCCCGTCGCGCCATGCGATCGTCGTACCGGATTTATCGCAAATAGCCGAACAGCTTGAAGGTCTGACCGACTGCCCGGAAGATCTGTACCTGATCGAAGGCGATCCGCAGTCTTTTGATGACAGCGTATTCAGCGTTGACGAGCTGGAAAAGGCGGTGGTCGTGAAAATTGCCGACCGTCAGTGGCGTTATTCGCGTTTCCCGTCGCTGCCTATTTTTGGCCGTGCGGCGCGCGAGAACCGTATTGAAAGTCTCCATGCGGAACGGGAAGTGCTTTCCGAGCGCTTTGCCACGCTCTCGTTTGACGTGCAGAAAACCCAGCGTTTGCACCAGGCGTTCAGCCGTTTTATCGGTAGCCACCTTTCCGTTGCCTTTGAGGACGATCCGGAAGCGGAAATTCGCCGACTGAACGGGCGTCGCGTCGAGCTGGAGCGCGCGCTGGCGACGCATGAAAGCGACAACCAGCAGCAGCGCCTTCAGTTTGAGCAGGCGAAAGAGGGCGTTTCCGCGCTTAACCGTTTGCTGCCGCGGCTGAATTTATTGGCCGATGAAACGCTGGCCGATCGGGTCGATGAAATTCAGGAGCGGTTGGATGAGGCGCAGGAAGCGGCGCGATTTGTGCAGCAATATGGCAACCAGTTAGCCAAACTGGAGCCAATGGTTTCCGTTCTGCAAAGCGATCCGGAACAGTTTGAGCAGTTAAAAGAAGACTATGCATGGTCGCAGCAAATGCAGCGCGACGCGCGCCAGCAGGCTTTTGCGCTGGCTGAAGTCGTCGAACGTCGGGCGCATTTCAGCTATTCCGACTCGGCGGAAATGCTGAGCGGCAACAGCGATCTCAACGAAAAGCTGCGCCAGCGGCTGGAGCAGGCGGAAGCCGAGCGTACCCGCGCCCGCGAAGCGCTGCGCAGCCATGCCGCGCAGTTAAGTCAGTACAGCCAGGTCCTGGCCTCGCTAAAAAGCTCTTACGACACGAAAAAAGAGCTGCTTAACGATTTGCAGCGCGAATTACAGGATATTGGCGTTCGCGCCGACAGCGGGGCGGAAGAGCGTGCCCGCCAGCGTCGCGATGAACTGCACGCCCAGTTGAGCAATAACCGTTCGCGTCGCAATCAGCTTGAGAAAGCGCTCACCTTCTGCGAAGCGGAGATGGAGAACCTGACCCGTAAGCTGCGCAAGCTGGAGCGTGATTATCATGAAATGCGCGAGCAGGTCGTGACCGCGAAAGCCGGCTGGTGCGCAGTCATGCGGATGGTGAAAGACAATGGCGTGGAACGCCGTCTGCACCGTCGTGAGCTGGCTTATCTGTCGGCGGATGAACTGCGCTCCATGTCGGATAAGGCGTTGGGCGCGCTGCGCCTGGCCGTCGCGGATAACGAACATCTGCGCGACGTATTGCGTCTGTCGGAAGATCCGAAACGCCCGGAACGTAAAATCCAGTTCTTTGTGGCCGTTTACCAGCATCTGCGCGAACGTATTCGTCAGGATATTATTCGTACCGACGATCCGGTTGAAGCCATTGAACAAATGGAGATTGAGCTGAGCCGTCTGACGGAAGAGCTGACATCGCGTGAGCAAAAGCTAGCGATCAGTTCCCGCAGCGTGGCAAACATTATCCGCAAGACTATCCAGCGTGAGCAGAACCGTATCCGTATGCTGAACCAGGGGTTGCAAAGCGTCTCGTTTGGCCAGGTGAATAGCGTGCGGTTAAACGTCAACGTGCGTGAAACGCATGCCACCTTGCTGGATGTGCTTTCAGAACAGCAGGAGCAGCACCAGGATCTGTTTAACAGCAATCGTCTGACCTTCTCCGAAGCGCTGGCGAAACTGTACCAGCGCCTGAATCCGCAGATCGATATGGGGCAACGCACGCCGCAGACCATCGGCGAGGAGTTGCTGGACTACCGTAACTATCTGGAAATGGAAGTTGAAGTTAACCGTGGGTCCGACGGCTGGCTGCGTGCGGAATCCGGCGCGCTATCAACGGGGGAAGCTATCGGGACCGGGATGTCAATTCTGGTGATGGTGGTGCAAAGCTGGGAAGACGAAGCGCGCAGACTGCGCGGGAAAGATATTTCGCCATGTCGTCTGCTGTTCCTCGATGAAGCGGCGCGTCTGGATGCGCGCTCTATCGCCACGCTGTTTGAACTATGCGAACGTTTGCAGATGCAGCTCATCATCGCTGCGCCGGAAAACATCAGTCCGGAGAAGGGCACGACCTATAAACTGGTGCGTAAAGTGTTTCAGAATACTGAGCATGTTCATGTTGTCGGGCTGCGTGGCTTTGCGCCGCAGCTTCCGGAAACGCTTCCCGGTACGCAGGCGGAAGATACGCCTTCAGAAGCGAGTTAAACACGGCAGAAACGATGACGTGCCCGATGGCGCCTCGCTTATCAGGCAAGGCCGGATAAGTCGGTTACGCCGCCATCCGGCACAACAAGTTCTGCTTTATCATTAGCCTGGGGCGGCGAAAGCCGCCTTTTTCTTTATCTGAAAAATCTCTCCGGGTAGTGCATTTTCTTTAAACTTCTTTACATTAGGTTAGGCAAAAACGTAACGAACTTTATATACTGGAGTTAAGCCTGACGAGTGAGCAGGCTGACTCGTCATACTAAACAAAAGCATTGGTTGCGGTTGACCCGCGCTGCGGGCAGCACAGTCATGCGGAGTATGATAACGAAAACAGGGGGCAAGGGATGTTGCTTAATAAGATGTGTGGTCGTTGTCTGTCGGCAATCAGTTTATGCCTGGCCGTAACATTCGCTCCACTGTTCAATGCGCAGGCCGATGAGCCTGAAATGATACCTGGCGATAGCGCCGTTGCCGCGACGGATCAGGCTGGGCCGCAGAAACAATCAGCCGCGACGGCGATTATGGCCGGGATTCAGCCGCTGCCGGAGGGCGTTTCAGCCGAGAAAGTCCGGGCTGATTTACAGTCGCAGCTTCCTTCCGGCTATACGCCGGTCTATATGAGCCAGCTGACATTGCTGTATGCCGCGCGCGACATGAAGCCCATGTGGGATAATCGCGATGCGGTGAAAGCCTTCCAGCAACAGTTGGCGGAGGTGGCGATTGCCGGATTCCAGCCGCAGTTTACCGCCTGGGTGGCATTGTTGACCGATCCCGCCGTAAACGGTATGGCGCGCGATGTTGTGTTGTCAGACGCCATGATGGGCTATCTCCATTTCATTGCGAATATCCCCGTCAAAGGCCAGCGCTGGTTATATAGCAACAAACCTTACGCATTGGCGACGCCGCCAGTCTCGGTGATTAACCAGTGGCAAATCGCGCTGGAAGAGGGGCAGTTGCCGATGTTTGTCGCCAGCCTGGCGCCGCAGCATCCACAGTATGCGCCCATGCATGATGCGCTGCTGAAGCTGGTGGCGGACTCTCGCCCGTGGCCGCAGTTGACCAATACCGCGACGCTGCGCCCGGGGCAATGGAGTAACGATGTGCCTGCGCTGCGCGAAATATTACAGCGTACGGGGATGCTGGATGGCGGTCCAAAGATAGCCTTACCCGGCGATAACACTGCTGATAGCGCCGTCGTCAGCCCCTCCGCCGCGGTAGTCGAAACATCGGTGGCGCAGCCGGTCGACGAACCAACGGCCCGCCGTAGTAAGTCGGCTCCGGCGGCACGCGCCTACGATCGTGAGCTGGTCGAGGCGGTAAAGCGTTTTCAGGCATGGCAAGGGCTGGGGGCGGATGGCGTTATTGGCCCGGCGACGCGTAACTGGCTTAATATGACCCCCGCGCAACGCGCAGGCGTACTGGCACTGAATATCCAACGTTTACGCCTGCTGCCGGCGGAACTCTCTACCGGTATTATGGTAAACATTCCCGCTTATTCGCTGGTCTACTATCAGAATGGCAACCAGGTGCTGGCTTCAAGGGTGATCGTCGGGCGTCCCGATCGTAAAACGCCGATGATGAGCAGCGCGCTGAATAATGTGGTGGTGAACCCGCCGTGGAACGTTCCGCCCACGCTTGCGCGTAAAGACATTTTACCGAAGGTGTGGAATGACCCAGGCTATCTGGAGCGCCATGGCTACACCGTGATGCGCGGCTGGAACAGCAAAGAAGCGATCGATCCGTGGCAGGTTGACTGGGCCACCATTACGCCATCGAATCTTCCGTTCCGTTTCCAGCAGGCGCCAGGCGCGCACAATTCGCTGGGGCGTTATAAATTTAATATGCCGAGTTCAGATGCTATCTATCTGCACGATACGCCTAACCATACTCTCTTTCAGCGTGACGCCAGGGCGTTAAGTTCCGGCTGCGTGCGGGTCAATAAGGCCTCTGAACTGGCGAATATGCTCTTGCAGGATGCTGGCTGGAACGATGCGCGGATCTCAGGCGCCCTGAAGCAAGGCGACACGCGGTATGTCAATATCCGGCAGAACATTCCAGTAAATCTTTACTATCTGACCGCGTTTGTCGGCGCAGATGGACGTATGCAATATCGTACAGATATTTACAATTACGATCTCACAGCGCGATCCAGCGCACAAATTGTGCCAAAGGTTGAACAATTAATCAGGTAAATGAAGAAGTTCTGGTAAATATGTTGTCCTAATGTTTGGCTTCAACGGGGCGTTTCGCTGTAGACCCCCGTTGTGGCTGGGGGAGGGCCATCTTGACGCGGGCTTTATCGGCAGTTAAGGTGCCTTTCGTGCGCCAGAAGTGCATATACAACAACCTTTAAGTCGACCGGGCCGTTCAGAAGTCTGTGCCAGCCGGTATCATGTCTGCTTAAAGGTAGAAGTGTATTAACGATAACATTGACCTGTAGACCTGATTATCATGGACAAATTTGACGCTAATCGCCGCAAGCTGCTGGCGCTTGGTGGTGTCGCTCTCGGCGCCGCCATCCTGCCCGCGCCAGCGTTTGCCACACTCTCGACCCCACGCCCGCGCATTTTGACGTTAAACAATCTCCATACCGGAGAGTCAATCAAGGCGGAGTTTTTCGATGGAAGAGCCTACATTCAGGATGAATTAGCAAAGTTAAACCATTTTTTCCGTGACTATCGCGCGAATAAAGTCCGATCAATCGATCCCCGCCTGTTTGACCAACTTTACCGACTTCAGGGGCTGTTAGGGACGCGTAAACCTGTGCAGCTCATCTCAGGCTACCGTTCTCTTGATACCAATAATGAATTACGCGCCCGTAGCAGCGGCGTAGCGAAAAAAAGCTACCATACAAAAGGGCAGGCGATGGATTTTCATATTGAAGGCGTGGCGCTGAGCAATATTCGCAAAGCGGCGTTATCTATGCGCGCAGGTGGTGTAGGATATTACCCACGTAGTAACTTTGTGCATATTGATACCGGGCCGGCGCGGCACTGGTAATCAGCGAGGCTTAATCAAAGGAGCAGTATGAACTATCGTATTATTCCGGTCACCGCGTTCTCCCAGAACTGTTCATTAATCTGGTGCGAACAAACCCGGCTGGCGGCACTGGTCGATCCGGGCGGCGACGCGGAAAAAATTAAACAGGAAGTGGACGGCAGCGGCGTGACGTTGATGCAAATTTTACTCACGCATGGGCATCTCGATCATGTCGGCGCGGCGAGTGAACTGGCGCAGCATTACGGCGTTCCTGTTATCGGTCCGGAAAAAGAAGATGAGTTCTGGCTGCAAGGACTGCCGGCGCAAAGCCGCATGTTTGGTCTGGATGAGTGTCAGCCGCTGACGCCTGATCGCTGGCTGAACGACGGCGATCGCGTCAGCGTAGGGAATGTGACGTTACAGGTGTTACATTGTCCGGGACACACGCCGGGACACGTGGTTTTCTTTGATGAACAGTCGCAACTGCTGATCTCCGGCGATGTGATTTTCAAAGGTGGCGTCGGGCGCAGCGATTTTCCTCGCGGCGATCACACCCAGTTGATTGACGCCATTAAGCGTAAATTATTGCCGCTTGGAGATGATGTGACCTTTATTCCTGGCCACGGCCCGCTCTCTACGCTCGGGTACGAGCGTCTGCATAATCCCTTCTTGCAAGATGAGATGCCGGTCTGGTAAGCAGAATGAAAAAGCCTGCACATTGCAGGCTTTTTTATCGGTCACGCCAGTCGGCAGCTTTTTACAGTACCGCGACAATGGCTTCGCACAGTGGCGCCATATTATCCGGGGTCATGCCCGCCACATTCACGCGACCAGAAGCCACGGCATAAACGCCGAACTCTTCACGCAGACGCAGCACCTGATCTTTGGTCAGACCGCTGAATGAGAACATCCCGTTCTGCTTGATAATAAAGCTGAAGTCACGGTTCGCGCCTTTTTCCTGCAAGGTATTCACGAACAGTTGACGCATACGCTGAATACGCTGGCGCATGTCCGTCAGTTCCTGTTCCCAGATAGCTCGCAGGGCGTCATTACTCAGGATAGTCGCGACGATGGACGCGCCGTGCGCTGGCGGGTTGGAGTAGTTAGCGCGAATGGCGGATTTCATCTGGCTAAAAGCGCGATCCACGGTTTCCGCATCGGCGGCAACGAGGGTGCAGGCGCCGACGCGCTCATTATATAAGCCGAAGTTTTTGGAGTAGGAGCTGGCGACAATAAGCTCTTTATGCAGCGCGGCAAAGGCGCGCAGACCTTCCGCATCTTCTTCCAGGCCGCGGGCAAAGCCCTGGTAGGCGAAATCGAATAGCGGCAGCCACCCTTTTTCAACGGAAAGCTCAGCCAGAACCTGCCACTGTTCCAGAGTAGGGTCAATGCCGGTTGGGTTATGGCAGCAACCGTGGAACAGAACCACATCGCCGGCCTGTGCTTCGCTCAGGCTGGCTTGTAGCGCTTCAAAATCCAGCGTGTGATTTTCCGCATCGTAGTAAGCGTACTCCCGAACTTCCAGGCCGGCAGCGTTAAACACGCTTTTGTGGTTCGGCCAGCTGGGGTTGCTCACCCACACCCGTTTTACCGGAGTATTTTTTGCCAAAAAATCGGCGGCAATGCGTAACGCGCCGGTACCACCCGGTGTTTGCGCCGTGCGTGCGCGCTTATCGTTAATCAGCGCGCTGCCTTTGCCGAACAGCAGTTCCTGAGTGCAGCGAGCAAATTCCGGAATCCCGTCAATGCCGAGATAGTTTTTCGTCGTTTCATTTTCCAGTAAATACTGCTCGGCTTTTTTAACGCTGGTGAGCACCGGTGTTTTGCCGGTTTCATCTTTATATACGCCAATGCCAAGGTTAATTTTCCCTGGACGGTCATCGGCGCGAAACAGATCGGCCAGGCCCAAAATCGGGTCGGCAGGAGCGGCGGTTATGTTCTCAAACATGACGAGGTTCCATTATAGTTACAGAAGGGAAATCCGCTATCAGGTTAACGGCAGATTTACAAAATGCCAACCGTTAGCGCTAAAAAGCCCGCCTGTTTTTGAAAGACGCACATTTTCTCTAAGAGAGATAAAAAAACAGGACCGAAGTCCTGTTTTTGAGGCATAAAACAAAGGGGTCTGCTGATCAGAACTGGTAAGTAATACCGACAGCCGCCTGATCGTCGGTGCCAACGTAGCTGGAGCTGTAGTCGTTTTCGTCCAGCAGGTTGAAACGGTAGTCAACCCATACGTTCATGTTTTTGTTGAAGTAGTAAGTCGCGCCTGCCTGAATATATTTCGCCAGATCGGCCGAGCCGTCGGCGCCGTTCAACTGCTTACCTTTACTCTGCACATACGAGATTGCCGGACGCAGGCCGAAGTCAAACTGGTACTGAGCGACCACTTCCAGGTTCTGCGTTTTGTTTGCCATTTCCACGGTATCGGTAACCGTATTTTCAACAATGCTCATATTGCGGGTTTCAGCATATACGGCAGCCAGGTAGACGTTGTTTGCATCATATTTCGCGCCAACGGCCCATGATTCTGCGCGATCGCCATTACCATCGCGATCCTGCTGATCGTTAGTACGCTTGCTGTTGCTGTACGCTGCGGTGACGCCAAAGCCGTCGAACTCATATGCCATGGTGTAACCTACGCCATCGCCATTCTGAGAGTTAATGCTGTGGTTGTCCTGATTTTTACCCTGATACTGGATACCGAAAGAGAGACCGTCCACCAGACCAAAGAAGTCAGAGTTACGGTAGGTCAACAAACCGCCAGCACGGCTGGTCATGTAGTTATCAGTATAGGCGCCGCCCCAGGTTTCGCCGGAGAAGTAGGGGGCCATATCGGTATAGGATTCAACATCGTAAACGATACCGTAGTTACGACCATAATCGATTGAACCCACTTCCGCGTATTTCAAACCCGCGAAAGCCAGACGGACCAGATTCGAGTTCTGCTGTTCGCCTTCAGCGCGGTCTGCTTTAGTACGGTATTCCCACTGACCGAAACCGGTCAGATCGGTGTTAATCTGCGTTTCCCCTTTAAAACCAATCTGGGCATAAGTCTGGTCGGCATTTTTGCTATCGCCGGTCGTTGTCCATACGTGACGACCCACGGCTTTACCGTACAGATCCAGCTTATTACCATCTTTATTATAAATTTCTGCTGCGTTTGCGGTTGCAGCAGCCAGCAGGGCAGGGATCACCGCTGCCAGGATTTTGCGCTTCATCATTATTTATTACCCTCATTGGTTTTTTTATATGACACCTGCCACTGCCGTCAATAAATTCCGTCAATAAAACTTTACAGAAATATTGATGAGAGTTTGGTGTCTTTATGTGTCTGACAGGCATCTTTCCATTCAAACTAACGTTTCGCTACCGTGAAAGTGCTACAAATATGAAGATTTGGTTTCAAAAGGAAAAAATATGTAAACAAATGTTATTTTCGCGGAACTTTGTGAACAACGTCAAACTTCCCCTGAGTTCTCGCTTTGATTTGATCGTTTTTCTTTTATCACTATGATTTTATTGTAATTATTGGCTTGTAGCACCGTTGTGCCTGAAAAAGCAGCAGACGAGCTATTTCATAAAAATAGCCATTTAGAAGTCTTGATGTCCGAAATTGTGGTGAAAAATTGTGCTATTAGAGCAGAAAAATCTAATCCGCAATAAAATTAAGGATTAATTTTTATGTGTAAATATTTTCGTGAAATATACAGTAACAAGATGTGGTAATTCAGATGGTTGTAATTAAATTTATTTACTTATTGATAATAAAACTGACATTCAGGCGAAAAAAAGGCCAGCATAGCTGGCCTTGAGTGTGACGTAAAAATCAGAAGCTGGCGTTGCGTGGGGTCCGTGGGAACGGAATAACATCACGCACGTTTTGCACACCAGTGACGTAAGCGATAAGGCGTTCAAAGCCCAAGCCAAAGCCGGAATGCGGTACAGTACCGTAGCGACGCAAGTCGCGATACCACCAGTAATCCTCTTTATTCAGCCCCATTTCGGCCATACGGGCATCCAGCACATCCAGACGCTCTTCACGCTGGGAACCACCGATGATTTCGCCGATTCCCGGCGCCAGCACATCCATGGCCGCCACGGTTTTGCCATCTTCGTTAAGGCGCATGTAAAACGCTTTAATTTCTTTCGGATAGTTTTTCACCACTACCGGCGCTTTGAAATGCTCTTCCGCCAGATAACGTTCGTGTTCGGAAGAGAGGTCGACGCCCCAGAACACCGGGTTTTCAAATGTCTTACCACAGCGTTCCAGAATGGCGACCGCATCGGTGTAATCCACCTGAGCGAAGTCGGTAGAGACAAAACGCTCCAGACGAGCGATAGCGTCTTTATCCACGCGTTCGGCAAAGAACTTCATGTCATCCGCACGCTCTTCCAGAACCGCGTTGAAGACATATTTCAGCATGGCTTCCGCCAGACGGGCGTTGTCTTCCAGATCGGCGAACGCCACTTCCGGCTCCAGCATCCAGAACTCCGCCAGGTGGCGGCTGGTGTTGGAATTTTCCGCGCGGAAGGTCGGCCCAAAAGTATAGATTTTGGACAGCGCACAGGCATACGTTTCACCGTTGAGCTGGCCGGAGACGGTCAGGAATGATTCTTTGCCAAAAAAGTCTTTGTCAAAATCTACTCTGCCCTGGTCGTTACGCGGCAGGTTTTCCAGATCCAACGTTGAGACGCGGAACATTTCGCCAGCGCCTTCGGTATCGGAAGCGGTAATCAGCGGGGTAGAGACCCAAAAGAAACCCTGCTCATCGAAGAAGCGATGCAGCGCCTGCGCCAGAGTATGGCGGACGCGCGCTACCGCGCCAATCAGGTTGGTGCGCGGGCGCAGATGCGCGACCTCACGCAGATACTCAATGCTATGGCGTTTTGCCGCCATCGGGTAGGTATCCGGATCTTCCACCCAGCCTGCGACCTCTACTTTCGTGGCCTGGATTTCGAAACTTTGCCCCTGTCCCGGCGACGCGACAACCTTACCTGTTACTACCACGGAGCAGCCTGTCGTCAGGTGTAATACTTCTTCATTATAATTGGGCAGAGAATTATTAATGACAGCCTGTACAGGATCAAAGCAGGAGCCGTCATAAACGGCGAGGAAGGAGATGCCAGCTTTTGAATCTCGGCGGGTACGCACCCATCCGCGCACGGTGACTTCTTGGTCAACGGCTACGCGGCCCTGGAGTACGTCGGCTACAGGCACAACGCTCATAATATTCTCTCTAGTTAATAGTCGGAAAAAATAAACACTTGTCCACCCGAAATGGGGGTATTCCTATGTTACCTGGCATCTGCAATCAGACAAGCAGAAATCGCAGCTGAAGTGAAAGATTTCGGAAATAAACCTGAAAAAGGAGCCCTGGCAGGCTCCCTGGGAAGAATTAACTGGCTTTGCGGATCTGCGGGAGATCAAAGGCTTTACGCAGCGCGCGCACAAACGCTTTATCATGACAGATCGTTTTACCGGGGCTGTCGGAAAGTTTAGCCACCGGCTTTCCGTTACATTCCACGAGTTTAATCACGATATTGAGCGGTTTTACCTGAGGGATATCGCAGGTCAGGCGGGTACCGATGCCGAAGCTTAACTGCACGCGAGAGGCGAAATGGCGATAGAGCTCGACCGCCTTTGGCAGATCAAGGTTATCTGAAAAGACCAGCGTTTTTGTCAGCGGATCAATCCCCAGCTTTTCATAATGGGCAATCGCCTTTTCGCCCCATGCGACAGGGTCTCCTGAGTCGTGGCGTAACCCCTGATAACGGCTGGCGAATTCAATGCCGAAATCGCGTAAAAACGCATCCATTGTAATGCAATCTGTCAATGCGATACCAAGCTGGTCCGGATATTCGTTAAGCCAGGCGGCCAACGCGGCACGCTGGCTAGTCGCCAGGTCCGGACTGATTTGTTGATGCGCCTGGAACCATTCGTGCGCCTGAGTGCCCATCGGCGTCAGCGCCAGGCGACGCGCGAGATCATAGTTGCTGGTGCCGACGAACCATGACTCCTGCTGGAGACGTTTAACTATCGCCTGCTGCACTTCACGAGAGAAACGGCGGCGGGTGCCGAAGTCCATCAGGTGGAAGCGGGACATATCGAGATCGGCGGTTAACGCAGTGAAATCAACCAGCTTACTTTCCAGCGCGTCGAGCGCCTGATCAACGCCCGCGTTTGGCGAGCGGTAGTGATGAACCAGCTCACTGATCACGGCCAGCAGCGGCACTTCCCACATAATGACTTCACGCCACGGGCCGGTTAAGCGAATATGCAGCTTGCCGTTATCGTTGGTGACACAGACTTGATCTGGGTTATAGCGAAACTCGCGTAACCAGTTCAGATAATCCGGTTTAAAAAAGGGCAGGCCGGAGAGCCACTGGAACTCGTCCTCCTGGAGGCGCAGGTGCTGCATCGCGTCCACCTGCTCGCGAATAGCATCGGCATAAATACCCAGCAGGTCGTCGCCACGGCAACGAAACTCAGCCGCTACCTGCACATCATAGTAGTGGTGAAAAACGGCTTGCTGCATATGCAACTTATAAGCATCTGTATCCAGCAACGAGTGCAGAACAGGAGAAGCGAATTGTGTCATAGGTGCGCTGTTGCGTCCTCTCACGGGAGCGTTTAGTACAATAAACAACTAAGAAAACCGCTGGAGTATACCTTGTTTAGCGATTTATTGAACCCCGATCACACCATAAGCTGTCTTTAGGGTCGAGCGCATTTCGTGCCCCATGTTATAAAAATGTAGCAAATAGGCCGTTTGTGCCTGAAAAGATGAACATTCTGCGTAGCGCGATTTGCGCAACAGGAATAGACTGGAGTCGACACTCTACACAAAGATGCGAAAGGTTTTTTATGACACAACAGCCACAAGCCAAATACCGCCATGACTATCGCGCGCCGGATTACCAGATTACTGATATTGACTTGACCTTTGACCTCGATGCCGAAAAAACCGTGGTCACCGCAATAAGCCAGGCTGTTCGTCATAGCGCGCCTGATGCGCCTCTTCGCCTTGATGGGGAAGATTTAACGCTGGTATCTATCCACGTCAACGATGCGCCGTGGACAGCATATAAGGAAGAAGAGGGCGCGCTTATCATCAGCGACCTGCCAGAGCGTTTTACGTTACGCATTGTCAACGAGATAAGTCCGGCGGCGAATACGGCGCTGGAAGGATTGTACCAGTCAGGCGATGCGCTCTGTACCCAGTGTGAAGCGGAGGGCTTCCGCCATATTACCTGGTATCTTGACCGCCCGGACGTACTGGCGCGATTTACCACCAAAATTATTGCCGATAAAAGCAAATATCCGTTCCTGCTCTCCAATGGCAACCGTGTTGCACAGGGCGAGCTGGAGAATGGCCGTCACTGGGTTCAGTGGCAAGATCCGTTCCCGAAACCGTGTTATCTGTTTGCGCTGGTGGCCGGTGATTTTGACGTGCTGCGCGATACCTTTACCACCCGCTCCGGGCGTGAAGTCGCATTAGAACTGTACGTTGACCGTGGCAATCTGGATCGCGCGCCGTGGGCAATGACCTCGCTGAAAAATTCCATGAAATGGGATGAAACGCGTTTTGGGCTCGAATATGACCTCGACATCTATATGATTGTCGCGGTGGATTTCTTTAATATGGGCGCGATGGAGAATAAAGGTCTCAATATCTTTAACTCCAAATACGTGCTGGCGCGAACCGATACCGCGACGGATAAAGATTATCTCGATATTGAGCGCGTGATAGGTCATGAGTATTTCCACAACTGGACCGGCAACCGCGTCACCTGCCGCGACTGGTTCCAGTTGAGCCTGAAAGAGGGGCTAACCGTGTTCCGCGATCAGGAGTTTAGCTCTGATTTGGGGTCACGCGCGGTGAACCGCATCAGTAACGTGCGTACCATGCGCGGTTTACAATTCGCGGAAGACGCCAGCCCGATGGCGCATCCTATCCGCCCGGATAAAGTAATCGAAATGAATAACTTCTACACCCTCACCGTTTATGAAAAGGGTGCGGAAGTCATTCGCATGATCCACACGTTGCTGGGTGAGGAAAATTTCCAGAAGGGGATGCAGCTTTATTTTGAGCGCCATGACGGCAGCGCCGCGACGTGTGATGACTTCGTACAGGCGATGGAAGATGCTTCTAATGTCGATTTGTCCCATTTCCGCCGCTGGTACAGTCAGTCCGGCACGCCGATTGTAACGGTAAAAGATGATTATAATCCGGAAACCGAGCAGTACACGTTGACCATCAGCCAGCGCACTCCGGCGACGGCGGATCAGGCGGAGAAGCAGCCGCTGCATATTCCATTCGCCATCGAACTGTACGATAACGAAGGCAACGTCATTCCGTTGCAAAAAGGTGGTCATCCGGTCAATGCCGTGCTGAACGTCACGCAGGCGGAGCAGACATTTACCTTCGATAATGTTTACTTCCAACCTGTTCCGGCCTTGCTGTGCGAGTTTTCAGCGCCGGTGAAACTGGAATATAAATGGAGCGATCAGCAGTTGACGTTCCTGATGCGCCATGCGCGCAATGATTTCTCCCGTTGGGATGCGGCGCAAAGCCTGCTGGCCACATACATTAAACTGAATGTGGCGCGTCATCAGCAGGGGCAACCGCTATCGCTTCCGGTGCATGTCGCTGATGCGTTCCGCGCAGTACTGTTGGATGAGAAAATCGATCCGGCGTTGGCCGCAGAAATTTTAACGCTGCCTTCGGCCAATGAAATTGCGGAGCTGTTTGAGGTCATTGACCCGATCGCCATTGCGCAAGTTCGTGAAGCGCTAACGCGTACGCTGGCGGCAGAACTGGCGGATGAGTTCTTAGCTATCTATAACGCCAATCATCTGGATGAGTATCGTGTTGATCACGGCGATATCGGTAAGCGCACGCTGCGCAATGCTTGCCTGCGCTTCCTGGCGTTCGGCGAGACGGAGCTGGCTAATACGCTGGTCAGCAAACAGTATCGCGACGCCAATAATATGACCGATGCGCTGGCGGCCCTGTCTGCTGCGGTGGCGGCGCAGTTGCCGTGCCGCGATACGCTGATGCAGGAGTATGACGATAAGTGGCATCAGGACGGCCTGGTGATGGATAAATGGTTTATCCTGCAATCCACAAGCCCGGCGGAAAATGTACTGGAAACCGTACGCGGCCTGCTCAAACACCGTTCTTTCAGTATGAGCAACCCGAACCGCATCCGTTCATTAATTGGCGCGTTTGCTGGCAGCAACCCGGCGGCGTTCCATGCGCAAGACGGTAGCGGATACCAGTTCCTGGTCGAGATGCTGACCGATCTGAATAGCCGTAACCCGCAGGTAGCATCTCGCCTCATTGAACCGCTGATTCGTCTGAAACGTTATGATGATAAGCGTCAGGAGAAAATGCGTGCGGCGCTGGAGCAGTTAAAAGGACTGGAGAATCTTTCCGGCGATCTGTACGAGAAGATAACTAAAGCGTTAGCCTGACAGTATCCGTTATAAAGAGGTAAGACATGCCCGGTAAGCGTTAGCGCTGCCGGGTATTTTTTTGCCGGATGATGACGCTCGCTGGCGAAACGTGAAGTGAGAATGAAGGAAAACGATTGCTATTTATTGCCGTAGGTCAATTCCCTTTTGCTTTGTTATCGCCCATAATACGCCCCCGGTTTGCACACCGGGAATCCAGGAGAGTTCATGTACTATCCCTTCGTTCGTAAAGCCCTTTTCCAGCTCGATCCAGAGCGCGCTCATGAATTTACATTTCAACAATTACGCCGCATTACAGGTACGCCGCTGGAAGCGCTGGTACGCCAGAAAGTACCGACAAAGCCGGTTACCTGCATGGGACTTACCTTTAAAAATCCACTGGGGCTGGCTGCCGGTCTGGATAAAGACGGGGAGTGCATCGACGCGTTAGGCGCGATGGGGTTTGGCTCCCTGGAAATCGGCACCGTGACGCCGCGCCCACAGCCGGGTAACGATAAGCCGCGTCTTTTTCGTCTGGTGGATGCTGAAGGTCTGATCAATCGGATGGGCTTTAATAATCTGGGCGTCGATAACCTGGTCGAGAATGTTAAAAAAGCCCATTTTGATGGTATTCTGGGAATTAACATCGGTAAAAATAAAGATACGCCTGTCGAAAATGGCAAAGATGACTACCTGATTTGTATGGAAAAAGTCTATGCTTATGCGGGTTATATCGCCATTAATATTTCTTCGCCGAATACGCCAGGGCTACGTACGCTCCAGTATGGCGATGCGCTGGACGATCTGTTAACTGCCATTAAAAATAAGCAAAACGATCTTCAGGCGATCCACCATAAATATGTGCCGGTGGCAGTAAAGATCGCGCCGGATCTTTGTGAAGAAGAATTGATCCAGGTTGCCGATAGCCTGCTTCGTCATAATATTGATGGGGTGATTGCGACAAATACCACCCTCGATCGTTCTCTGGTACAAGGAATGAAAAATTGCCAGCAAACGGGGGGATTAAGTGGCCGGCCATTACAATTAAAAAGCACAGAAATTATTCGCCGTTTATCCCAGGAGTTAAAGGGACAATTGCCTATTATCGGCGTCGGCGGCATTGACTCAGTTATCGCCGCGCGCGAGAAGATAGCGGCAGGAGCTACGCTGGTACAAATTTATTCCGGCTTTATTTTTAAAGGCCCGCCATTGATTAAAGAAATCGTAACGCACATCTAAACTTTAGCCTTTATCAGACAACCAGGGCTTTATTTCCGGCGCTGGTTGTTTTATATTTCTCCACTGTTGCTTATTTAGACATTTTAGGCTTTTATTATTGGGGTAATAAACGAAGCGGCAAAAGGACAATGCTGTTACGAGTTGCTTAAAAGCGGGAGAGAGGTAATGCGAATTAAACCTGACGATAACTGGCGCTGGTATTATGATGAAGAGCACGATCGTATGATGCTCGATCTCGCCAATGGTATGCTTTTTCGCTCGCGCTTCTCTCGTAAAATGCTTACGCCGGACGCGTTTTGCCCGACCGGTTTTTGTGTGGATGATGCCGCGCTCTATTTTTCCTTTGAAGAAAAATGCCGGGATTTCGAATTAACCAAAGAGCAACGCGCGGAGTTGGTATTGAATGCGCTGGTGGCGATTCGCTATCTCAAACCGCAGATGCCAAAAAGCTGGCATTTTGTAGCGCATGGCGAAATGTGGACCCCGGGAACGGGCGATGCCGCAAGCGTCTGGTTAAGCGATACGGCGGAACAGGTTAATTTGCTGGTCGTTGAGCCGGGAGAAAATGCCGCGTTGTGTCTGCTGGCCCAGCCGGGCGTGGTGATAGCAGGCCGAACCATGCAGCTTGGCGATGCGATTAAAATTATGAACGACAGGCTGAAACCGCAGGTTCACTGTCACAGTTTCAGCCTTGAACAAGCGGTTTAATTCTCCAGTCGTAACGCGGTCTTAGGCACGCAGCTACAGCTCAGAATCGTACCATCGTCACCCATAGCCGATTTTTTCAGCGGACTTACTTCGCCTTCCAGCAAACGTATCCGGCAGCAACCACAGATACCAGCCCGGCAAGAATACGGAATACGAATTCCCTGATTCTCCAACTGTTCCAGTAGCACCTGTTGATTATTCCCGCAGAAGGTTTGCCCCTGCCAGTCGATGGTTACACTCCCGTCCGGGTGTTTCTCTGGCGTAACGCTGTCGTCGACCGTTGTGGCGCCATAAGCTTTTGCCGGAGCTGTCGCCAGAATCTCCACTTCATCGCCGACGCGAACGACGCCGCTATTGCGGGCAATCAGATTCTGACCGAAATCCACATCGCCATTGTCCTGGGCGGTACGAAAAGCTTGCAGTGTCGCCAGCGGTTCGCCGGAAGGATGTTTTTGCCCCTTTTCAGGGCTGACGGTCGTAAAAATACAGCGGCTACAGGGCTTCACGACGTCAAAAATCACATCGCCAATGCGAAGCACTTTCCAGCTATCTTCCTCCCAGGCCGCTACGCCGGAAACCACTAAGTTTGGGCGAAATTGTTCCATTTGTACGCCTGCCGGACAACGCTGTTGCAGATCGCGCAGCGAGGCTTCGTTGGTCAATAAATACGGGTAGCCATCGGCAAATCCCAGCGGCACCGCGTTATGTCGTTTGACCCGGCGCGTCAACTGCGGCCCAACCCAGCGCAACTGGACATCGCGGGAGAAAAAGCCGCTCAACCATTGATTAATCGCCGTCGGGGCGACGCGAGCGGTAAAATGGTTTCCCCAGACCTCGGTCGGCGCATCCTGCGGGGTAAAATCCGTAAAGCGAACCAGCGCGCTACTGCCGTCTGGCGCGGTCAAATGGAGGCCGTCGTGTAAGGGAGAGGGGGTAAAACGTACCATTTGTGGAAACTGGCGGGCGGTAATAAATGTGCCGTCAGGCTCGGTCACCATGAAGATGCGATCAAAAGCCAGGCCGCTGATATCTGCCAGCGCATGAGTGAGGCCAATGCCGCGCATGGATTTGACCGGATGAATAAAGAGCCGTGATAACGTCGCCACCGTACAGTCCCTCAAATGAAAATAAGCCTTCAACTTTATGACATGGGCGTGAGATTAGCTATAATGCGCAACAATTTTCTTAGCGTAAAAGTGACAATATGAATTCTCTGTTTGCCAGTACGGCCCGCGGGCTGGAAGAGCTGTTAAAAACTGAACTGGAAAAACTGGGCGCCGTAGGGTGTCAGGTTGTTCAGGGTGGGGTCCATTTTCAGGGCGACACGCGGCTTATTTACCAGAGCCTGATGTGGAGCCGCCTGGCCTCGCGTATTATCCTGCCGATGGGTGAGTGCAAGGTCTACAGCGATCTCGATCTTTACCTCGGCGTTCAGGCGATAAACTGGACAGAGATTTTTAATCCTCGCGCGACGTTTGCGGTGCATTTCAGCGGCCTGAACGACACCATCCGTAATAGTCAGTATGGCGCGATGAAAGTTAAAGACGCGATTGTTGATGCGTTTACGCGGAAAAATCTTCCGCGTCCAAATGTGGACCGCGAATCGCCGGACCTCCGTATTAACGTCTGGCTGAATAAAGAAACTGCCAGCATTGCGCTGGATCTCAGTGGTGATGGCCTGCACCTGCGCGGTTATCGCGATCGCACCGGGCTGGCGCCAATTAAAGAGACGCTGGCGGCAGCGATTGTTATGCGTTCCGGCTGGCAGCCAGGTACGCCGCTGCTCGACCCTATGTGTGGTTCGGGGACACTGTTGATTGAGGCCGCGATGTGGGCGACCGATCGCGCGCCGGGCCTGCACCGTGGTCACTGGGGATTTAGCGGCTGGGCGCAGCATGACGAGACTATCTGGCAGGAAGTGAAAGCCGAAGCGCAGACCCGGGCGCGTAAGGGGCTGGCGGAGTATTCCTCTCATTTCTACGGTTCCGACAGCGATGCGCGTGTCATTGAGCGGGCGCGCAGCAACGCCCGTCGCGCCGGTATCGGCGAGCTTATCACCTTTGAAGTGAAAGATGTGGCGCAACTGAGTAATCCATTGCCGAAAGGCCCGTATGGTACGGTGATCAGTAACCCGCCTTACGGCGAACGTCTGGACAGCGAACCGGCGCTGATTGCGTTGCACAGCCTGCTGGGCCGTACCATGAAAAATCAGTTTGGCGGCTGGAACCTGTCGCTGTTCAGCGCTTCGCCCGATTTGCTGGGCAGCCTGCAATTACGTGCCGACAAACAGTTTAAAGCCAAGAATGGCCCGCTGGACTGCGTGCAGAAAAACTATCATATTGCGGAAACCACGGCGGACAGTAAGCCGGCGACGGTGGCGGAAGATTACGCTAATCGCCTGCGTAAAAATCTTAAAAAGCTGGAGAAATGGGCGCGCCAGGAAGGGATTGAATGCTATCGCTTGTATGATGCCGACCTGCCGGAATATAACGTGGCGGTAGACCGTTACGGCGACTGGGCGGTGATTCAGGAATATGCGCCGCCGAAAACGGTGGATGCGCAAAAAGCGCGGCAACGTCTGTTCGATATTATTGCGGCAACCTTGTCAGTGCTCGGTATTCCGCCGAATAAACTGGTGTTAAAAACCCGCGAACGGCAAAAAGGAAAAAACCAGTATCAGAAAATGAGCGAGAAGGGCGAGTTCCTTGAGGTCAGCGAATATAATGCGCGCTTATGGGTAAATCTGACGGATTATCTCGACACCGGTCTGTTCCTCGATCACCGTATTGCCCGCAGAATGCTGGGAGAAATGAGCAAAGGCAAAGATTTCCTGAATCTCTTTTCTTATACCGGCAGCGCCAGCGTACATGCGGGTCTGGGCGGCGCGCGCAGCACCACAACGGTGGATATGTCCCGCACCTATCTGGAGTGGGCCGAACGTAATTTGCGTCTGAACGGACTGAGCGGCCGCGCGCATCGCCTGATTCAGGCCGACTGCCTGGGCTGGCTGCGCGAGGCGAATGAACAGTTCGATTTGATCTTTATCGATCCGCCGACGTTCTCTAACTCAAAACGTATGGAAGAGTCGTTTGATGTTCAGCGCGATCATGTCGCGTTAATGAAAGATTTAAAACGCCTGCTGCGTAAAGGCGGCACCATCATGTTCTCAAATAATAAGCGCGGATTCCGTATGGATCTGGAAGGGCTGGCGGAACTGGGGCTTACCGCACAAGAAATTACGCAAAAAACGCTCTCCCCGGATTTTGCCCGTAACCGTCAGATTCATAACTGCTGGCTGATCCGCGCCGCCTGAAAGGAAAAGTAAATGTCATTAATCAGTATGCATGGCGCATGGCTGTCGTTCAGCGACGCGCCGCTTCTCGATAACGCAGAGTTGCATATCGAAGATAACGAACGCGTCTGTCTGGTGGGGCGTAACGGCGCCGGGAAATCCACCTTGATGAAGATCCTCAACCGCGAACAGGGTCTGGACGATGGGCGTATTATTTATGAGCAGGATCTGATCGTCGCGCGTCTGCAACAGGACCCGCCCCGTAATATTGCGGGCAGCGTCTATGACTTTGTCGCCGAAGGTATCGAAGAACAAGCGGAATACCTCAAGCGCTATCATGAGATTTCCCGTCTGGTGATGACCGATCCCAGCGAGAAAAACCTCAATGAAATGGCGCGCGTACAGGAACAGCTCGATCATCATAATCTTTGGCAGCTGGAAAACCGTATTAATGAAGTGCTGGCGCAGCTTGGACTCGATCCTAACGCCGCGCTGTCGTCGCTCTCCGGCGGCTGGCTGCGTAAAGCCGCGCTGGGTCGGGCGCTGGTCAGCAATCCGCGCGTATTGTTACTGGATGAACCGACTAACCATCTGGATATCGAAACTATCGACTGGCTGGAAGGGTTTCTGAAAACCTTTAACGGAACGATTATTTTTATCTCTCACGATCGTTCGTTTATTCGCAATATGGCGACCCGCATTGTCGATCTCGATCGTGGCAAACTGGTTACTTATCCGGGAAATTACGATCAATACCTGCTGGAGAAAGAAGAAGCGCTGCGCGTAGAAGAATTACAAAACGCGGAATTTGATCGCAAACTGGCGCAGGAAGAAGTCTGGATTCGCCAGGGTATCAAGGCGCGCCGCACCCGTAATGAAGGGCGCGTGCGGGCGTTAAAAGCGATGCGTCGTGAACGCAGCGAGCGCCGGGAAGTGATGGGCACGGCGAAGATGCAGGTCGAAGAGGCGGCGCGCTCCGGTAAAATCGTTTTTGAGATGGAAAACGTCGATTACCAGGTAGAAGGAAAACAACTGGTAAAAGATTTCTCCGCTCAGGTACAGCGCGGTGACAAGATTGCGTTAATTGGCCCGAACGGCTGCGGTAAAACCACGCTACTGAAACTGATGCTGGGACAGCTTCAGGCTGACAGTGGGCGCATCCACGTAGGAACGAAGCTGGAAGTCGCCTACTTCGATCAGCATCGCGCCGAACTGGACCCGGAAAAAACCGTGATGGATAACCTGGCGGAAGGCAAGCAAGAGGTGATGGTAAACGGTAAGCCGCGCCATGTACTGGGCTATTTGCAGGACTTCCTGTTTCACCCCAAACGGGCGATGACGCCCGTCCGCGCGCTTTCCGGCGGCGAACGTAACCGTCTGCTGCTGGCGCGACTGTTCCTCAAGCCGAGCAATCTTTTAATTCTCGATGAACCAACGAACGATCTTGACGTCGAAACGCTGGAACTATTAGAAGAATTAATTGATGGCTATCAGGGCACGGTACTACTGGTCAGCCACGATCGGCAATTTGTCGATAATACCGTGACGGAATGCTGGATTTTCGAGGGCGGCGGCAAAATCGGACGTTATATTGGCGGCTACCATGATGCGCGCGCGCAGCAAGAGCAGCATCTGGCGACGAAACAGCCAGTGGCGAAAAAAAATGAGGAAGTTATTGCCCCTAAAGCAGAAATTGTAAAACGTGGCAGTAGCAAACTAAGCTATAAACTGCAGCGCGAGCTGGAGCAGTTACCCGGTCAGCTTGAAGACCTGGAAGCGAAGCTGGAAGCGCTACAGGCGCAGGTTGCGGATGCGGCCTTTTTTAGCCAACCCCATGAGCAAACGCAGAAAGTTCTGGCCGATTTAAGTCAGGCGGAGCAAGAACTTGAGCAAGCCTTCGAACGTTGGGAGTATCTTGAAGGCCTGAAAAACGGGGCATAACGAAAGGAGCGCCTATGTGTGAACATCACCATGCTGCGAAGCACATATTGTGCCCGCAATGCGACATGCTGGTGGCTTTACCCCGCCTCTCGCATGGGCAAAAAGCAGCATGTCCACGATGCGGCGCAACGTTAACGACCGAGTGGGACGCGCCCCGGCAGCGCCCTACCGCCTATGCGTTAGCGGCACTATTTATGTTGCTGCTTTCTAACCTTTTTCCCTTCGTGAATATGAATGTCGCGGGCGTCACCAGCGAAGTCACGCTTCTGGAAATCCCCGGCGTCATGTTTTCTGAAGATTACGCCAGCCTCGGCACGTTCTTTTTATTATTTGTCCAACTGGTGCCGGCATTTTGCCTGGTGACCATTCTATTACTTGTCAACCGCGCCAGTCTGCCGTTGTCGGTAAAAAAAACGCTGGCAAGGATCTTTTTCCTCCTCAAATCGTGGGGAATGGCGGAAATATTTCTCGCCGGGGTGTTGGTCAGTTTTGTTAAGCTGATGGCCTACGGCGATATCGGCATCGGCAGCAGTTTTATTCCCTGGTGCTTATTTTGTCTCGTTCAACTGCGGGCGTTCCAGTGTGTCGATCGCCGCTGGTTGTGGGATGATATCGCCCCGCAGCCTGCACTGGCGCAGCCGTTAACGCCGGGGATTACCGGTATCAGGCAGTCTTTGCGTTCTTGCGCCTGCTGCACGGCGATCCTGCCTGCGGAGAGTCTCGTCTGTCCGCGTTGCCATACGAAAGGCTATGTCCGGCGTAAAAACAGTTTGCAGTGGACGCTGGCGTTATTATTTACCTCGATCATGCTTTATCTGCCCGCCAATATTTTGCCGATTATGATTACCGACTTACTGGGCTCGAAAATGCCGTCGACCATTCTGGCTGGCGTGATTTTGCTGTGGAGCGAGGGGTCTTATCCGGTGGCGGCGGTTATCTTTCTCGCCAGTATTATGGTGCCGACGCTAAAAATGATCGCCATTGCCTGGCTTTGTTGGGATGCGAAAGGCCACGGTAAGCGCGACAGTGAACGGATGCATTTTATTTATGAAGTAGTGGAGTTTGTGGGGCGCTGGTCAATGATTGATGTCTTTGTCATTGCCGTACTCTCTGCGCTGGTGCGTATGGGAGGGTTAATGAATATTTATCCTGCGATGGGTGCGTTGATGTTTGCTTTAGTCGTCATAATGACAATGTTTTCTGCGATGACCTTTGATCCGCGTCTGTCGTGGGATCGTGAATACGAACCAGGCCATGAGGAGTCCTGATAGCATGGAACCTAAAAAAGGGGAAGCCAAAGTACAAAAGGTGAAAAATTGGTCGCCTGTCTGGATATTCCCGATTGTTACTGCGCTTATCGGAGCCTGGATTCTGTTTTATCACTACAGCCACCAGGGACCGGAAGTTACCTTAATTACCACCAATGCGGAAGGCATTGAAGGCGGAAAAACGACGATCAAAAGTCGCAGCGTGGATGTCGGCGTGGTTGAAAGCGCGACGCTGACTGACGATCTGACCCATGTACAAATCAAAGCGCGGCTTCATTCCGGTATGGAGAAGTTGCTGCATAAAGACTCGGTATTTTGGGTCGTAAAACCGCAGGTGGGGCGTGAAGGCATCAGCGGGCTTGGGACGCTGCTATCAGGCGCGTATATTGAACTACAACCAGGAAGTAAGGGCAGTCAGCCGGAAAGCTATCAGCTTCTTGACTCACCGCCGTTGGCGCCGCCCGATGCCAAAGGTATTCGTGTGATTCTGGACAGCAAAAAGGCCGGTCAGCTCAGTCCTGGCGATCCCGTTCTGTTCCGGGGCTATCGGGTAGGGTCCGTTGAAACCAGCTCTTTCGATCCGCAAAAACGGACAATGAGTTATCAGTTGTTCATTAAGGCGCCAAACGATCGATTGGTCACCAGTAATGTCCGATTCTGGAAAGATAGCGGTATCGCTGTGGATCTGACATCGGCGGGAATGCGCGTGGAAATGGGATCGTTGACGACGTTGTTTGGCGGCGGCGTGAGTTTTGATGTGCCGGAAGGACTTGAGCAGGGGCAACCCGTCGCCGAAAAAACGGCGTTTAATCTCTACGACGATCAAAAAAGTATTCAGGATTCGCTGTATACCGATCATATCGATTACCTGATGTTCTTTAAAGATTCGGTGCGCGGATTACAACCCGGCGCGCCGCTGGAGTTCCGCGGTATTCGTCTGGGGACGGTAAGCAAAGTGCCTTTCTTTGCGTCTAAAATGCGCCAGGTATTTAACGACGATTACCGTATTCCTGTGCTGGTGCGCATTGAACCGGAGCGTCTGAAAGCGCAATTGGGAGAAAATGCGGATGTTGGCGCGCATTTGACGGAACTGCTTAAGCGCGGTTTACGCGCTTCGCTTAAAACCGGTAACCTGGTGACCGGGGCGCTGTATGTCGATCTGGACTTTTATCCTAAGGAGCCGCCGATTACCGGGCTACGCGAATTTGATGGTTATGAAATTATTCCCACCGTCAGCAGCGGTCTGGCGCAAATTCAACAGCGACTGGTGGAAACGTTGGATAAGATCAACAACCTGCCGCTGAATCCGATGATTGAACAAGCGACCAATACGCTGTCGGAAAGCCAGCGTACTATGCGTCGGCTGCAAACCACGCTGGATAATATGAACAAGATTACCTCCAGTCAGTCGATGCAGCAGCTTCCGGCGGATATGCAAACGACGTTACGCGAACTTAACCGCAGTATGCAAGGCTTCCAGCCTGGATCGGCGGCGTATAACAAAATGGTGGCGGATATGCAGCGTCTCGATCAGGTGCTTCGTGAGTTACAACCGGTGTTGAAAACTCTGAACGAGAAGAGCAACGCGCTGGTATTTGAAGCGAAGGATAAAAAAGATCCTGAGCCTAAGAGGGCGAAACAATGAAAAAATGGCTAGTCGTGATAATGGCGTTCTGGCTGGCGTCATGTAGCTCCGGCGGAGAGAATAAAAGCTATTATCAGCTCCCGATAGCGCAAAGCGGTGTGCAAAGCACCGCAAGCCAGGGCAACCGTCTCTTATGGGTAGAGCAGGTTTCCGTACCTGACTATCTGGCAGGTAACGGCGTGGTGTATCAAACCAGTGATGTCCAGTATGTGATTGCCAATAACAATCTGTGGGCCAGCCCGCTGGATCAGCAATTGCGTAACACGCTGGTGGCGAATCTTAGCGCCCGGCTTCCTGGCTGGGTCGTCGCTTCCCAGCCGTTGGGAACCACCCAGGATACGTTGAACGTTACCGTAACCGGATTCCATGGACGTTACGATGGTAAGGTTATCGTCAGCGGGGAGTGGCTATTAAACCACAACGGACAACTGATTAAGCGGCCTTTCCATATCGAAGCCAGCCAGCAGAAAGATGGCTATGATGAGATGGTCAAAGTACTGGCAAGCGCATGGAGTCAGGAAGCAGCCGCTATCGCAGATGAGATAAAGCGCCTTCCCTGAGATAAAAGTAATGTAAATTTAACCGCTTCAGGTCGTGCGCCTGAGGCGGTTTTTTTATTTTTGACGCCGGAAAAATAGTTGTTATGGCTCACATTTTTTGTACAAATGATTTACCGTATAGCTCACAAATATGACATTGGTGTGAATTTTGCGCATTGACGGGCGATCCATTTAGAGGTATTCGTGTAGTGTGATTGCACATTTTGTAATCACTGTTTTCTTTTCCACCAGATACAAATATGAGGGAAACGAGGCATGAAGAGACAAAAACGAGATCGCCTGGAACGGGCACATCAACGTGGATATCAGGCCGGCATCGCCGGACGATCAAAAGAAATGTGTCCCTATCAGACGCTGAATCAACGGTCATACTGGTTGGGAGGTTGGCGACAAGCCATGGAGGACAGGGCGGTAATGGCCTGATTCTGTCTCTTTAGAAAAAGAAACCTCCGCAGTGCGGAGGTTTCGCCTTTATGGGCTTTGCAAGCATGATACCGATAGCGCGGAATATCAATTCAACACTTAGAACGCGGAAGTATCCTGGAACAAACCGACTTTCAAATCGTGTGCGGTATAGATCAGACGACCATCCACCAGAACCTCACCGTCCGCCAGGCCCATGATCAGGCGACGGTTTACGATACGTTTGAAATGAATACGATAGGTGACTTTCCTGGCTGTCGGCAGAACCTGGCCGGTAAATTTCACTTCGCCCACGCCCAGAGCGCGGCCTTTGCCTTCGCCGCCCAACCAGCCCAGGTAGAATCCCACCAATTGCCACATAGCATCCAGACCCAGACAACCGGGCATCACCGGATCGCCGATAAAGTGGCATCCGAAGAACCATAGATCCGGATTGATATCCAGCTCGGCTTCGACATAGCCTTTGTCGAAATTGCCGCCCGTTTCGGTCATCTTAACGACGCGGTCCATCATCAGCATGTTCGGTGCAGGGAGTTGCGGCCCTTTAGCGCCAAACAGTTCACCACGACCAGAGGCAAGAAGGTCTTCTTTTGTATAGGATTCGCGTTTATCTACCATGTTTTATGTAAACCTTATTTTATTGAAGCACGCAGGATAGCTAACACGTGTACGCTGAACAAGTCCGATCAGTTCGGAATAAAAGCGTTCAGCCAACGTAATGGCCACGGGAAACGATGACGGCCTTCCTGTTGCGTCGCCTGCGCGATACGCTCCTGGATAGTCTGCATCAACGTCGTTTGACCTTCGCCATCCCACACCAGATTTAACAGTAGCGGTAAGGCGTCGGTCACGTCGTCTACCGCCCAGATAGTGAACTTCTCTTCTTTAACCGCTTGTAGCAGTTCAGATTTAAGACTGAGATGGCGGACATTGGCGGCAGGGATAATCACGCCCTGTTTACCGTTTAATTCCCGCTGCTCGCAGATGGCGAAGAAACCTTCAATTTTTTCGTTTAGCCCGCCCACCGGTTGCGCACGACCAAACTGATCGACCGAGCCGGTAATCGCAATATTTTGATTCACTGGCACATTGGCCAGCGCGCTGATAAGCGCACATAATTCCGCCATTGAGGCGCTGTCGCCATCCACTTCGCTGTAGGACTGCTCAAAGGTTAACGAGGCAGAGAAGGGAATTTGTTGCTCCAGCTGCAACTCCGACATCAGGAAGGCCTGCATAATCATCATTCCCTTAGCGTGGATATTCCCGCCAAGTTCGGCCTTGCGCTCAATATCGTTAAATTCGCCATCGCCGATATGCACAACACAGCTAATTCGCGACGGTTCGCCAAAGGCGCGCGGATGTCCGGGAAATTCAATGACGGAAAGCGCATTGATTTGTCCAACGCGTTCGCCTTCGGTTTCAATCAGGATCTGCTCTTGCAGAATCTCATCCTGCATCCGTTCCGCCAGAAAGCCTTCTCGCCATTCGCGTCGGGCAAGCATCAGGCTGAGCGCTTCTGCGCCGCAGGTATCGCCTTCGCATAAAGGCGACGCCTCCTTAAACTGGCGGGCTATCCACAGTGGGCAAAGAGGCAGCGTATCCTGTTCGCCGGTATAGCGCACAGCCTCGCGTATCAGGACGGGCCAGGCGTCCGGTGTCGGAGGGGGCAAATTATCGCGTAAAGCGATACGCGTCACCCATTGACACCACAGGGTCATAGCTTCTGCGTCCGCTATCTGTAAATTGTCTTCAAATTCACTGTAGATAGCCTGTTCCGCGAGCTCTGGTTCCATCTCCTGAAAATCAGCCAGTGATTCACGTTCGCCAACCAGAATCACCTTCAGTTTGAGCGGCATTGATGGCACGGAGACCGGTAATGGACGCGACTCGTCAAAGGCCACCCAGTCAAAACGCTCGCGGCTAACGATGGCTTTCAGACGCATCCACAGTAACGGCTGCGCCAGAAGGGTTCGTAAGGAAATAATCAGCACGCCGCCGTTCGCCTGATGAACCAGTCCCGGCTGCAGGGTAATGTCGCCGTTATACTGCCGCAGGCAACCAAAGAGCTGTTCGGCTTCGACCCAGTCCGCGCTGACGATTTGTGTGACGGTGGCAAAGTTGTCTTGCGCATTCTGCGCGGCGCGGTAATGAACAGTATGCCCGGAAACGTCATAATGTCCGCCGGTTAATTGTCCGGCATCGGTTTGCAGAGCGCGGACGGCATCTGAAAGTAAAGTGAGATACTCTTGCTCTTCAGGCGCTTTAGTCAGCATAAAAGAGGATGATGCCCACGGCTGTATAAGCTGCTCAAGCGCAAATTGCAGTCGTGGCTGAGTATCACTGAGTAAGGTGTCGTTTTCGTCAGTCGCGTGTGGCTGTGCAAATATCTCCTGATAGCTTTCGCTATCCGGAACCAGATCACGCCATGCAAGTTTCGTAATGGTCAAAGTTGAGGTTTTTTAGTCTGTTGTAAAAGGGGGGATTATAGCCTAACCCGTCACGCTGCACACGCGGAAAGCGAATGCAAAGTAATATGAAGACGTGTAACCATTCACAGGTTCGAGATTCTTTTCTTCAGATGGCTAAAAAACTGATATTCTGATAACAGTTACACGGTAACATTGGGATCGCAATGAAATATCAACAACTTGAAAATCTTGAAAGCGGTTGGAAATGGAAATATCTGGTGAAAAAGCACCGCGAAGGGGAGTTGATCACCCGCTACGTGGAAGCCAGTGCAGCCCAGGAAGCCGTCAATTTGTTGTTGGCCCTCGAAAATGAACCGGTGCGGGTAAATGTCTGGATAGACAGGCATATGAATCCTGCCTTGCTTAATCGGATGAAACAAACCATTCGGGCAAGACGCAAACGACACTTCAATGCGGAACATCAGCATACGCGCAAAAAATCTATCGATTTAGAGTTTATGGTCTGGCAGCGTCTGGCGGGCCTTGCGCAGCGACGCGGTAAAACATTATCCGAAACGATAGTGCAACTGATAGAAGACGCGGAGCATAAAGAGAAATATGCCACGCAAATGACCACGTTAAAGCAGGATTTACAGGCGTTATTAGGCAAGAAGTAACGCTGAAAGGCGTTGTCATCCAGACCAGAGCAAAAAACCCCGCGACGCGGGGTTTTTTATCAGACGGAAACTTAAGCCTGCGGCTGAGTTACCACGTCTTTAACGCCTTTAACTTCGATCTCTACGCGACGATCCGGAGCCAGGCAATCGATCAGGGCAGCGCGAGGTTTCACGTTGTCACAGGTGTTGCCGGTAACCGGGTTAGATTCGCCCATACCACGTGCGGAGATTTTGTCAGACGGAATACCTTTGGAGATCAGGTAATCAACAACAGACTGAGCACGTTTCTCGGACAGACCCTGGTTGTAAGCGTCAGAACCGATACGGTCAGTGAAGCCCAGAACGACAACGGAACCGTCTTTCGGATCCAGGTTGCTCAGCTGGCTGTACAGCTGATCCAGAGCCTGCTGGCCTTCCGGCTTCAGGGTAGATTTGTTGAAGTTGAACAGTACGTCAGACTTCAGAGTGAAGTGCTTGGTCTGTACTTCCGGAGCCGGTGCCGGTGCCGGTGCGACTACCGGAGCAGCTTCTTGCTGGCCGAAACGGTAGGAAACACCTACGCTCAGCAGGCCGTTGTCCGGACGGGTGCCGATGGTGTTGGCATCACCGATGTTGTTAGTCCACTGGTATTCCAGACGGGTTGCGATTTCAGGGGTGATGGCATACTCGATACCGCCCGCGAATACCGGGGAAACGCCGGTGTCGTGGTCTTTAGTAGACGGGCCGCCAGGGACGTTAGACTTGGTGTCTGCACGCCATACCATACCACCCAGACGGGTATAAACGTCCAGATCGTCAGTGATTGGATAACCCAGTTTAGCGGTCAACTGAACGCCCTGAGCTTTATAAGCGCCATTGATGTTGTCGCCTTTGTACGGCATACGGCCTAACCAGTCGTAGCCCATTTCAAAGCCAACGTACGGGTTAACCTGGTAACCACCAAAAGCACCTGCGCCCAGTTGGTTTTCATGAGTCGGGCCATCATTGTTAATGAAGCCGGTGTCATGGTACTGAGACCAGCCCAGTTTAGCACCAGCGTACCAGGTGTTATCTTTCGGAGCGGCCTGCGCTACGGTAGCGAAACCAGCCAGTGCCACTGCAATCGCGATAGCTGTCTTTTTCATTTTTTGCGCCTCGTTATCATCCAAAATACGCCATGAATATCTCCAACGAGATAACACGGTTAAATCCTTCACCGGGGGATCTGCTCAATAGTTACTCTACCGATATCTACGGCTTATGCTGAGCACCCCTGGCGATGTAAAGTCTACAACGTAGTTGGAAACTTACAAGTGTGAACTCCGTCAGACATGTGAAAAAAACATGACGGATATACACATCATTTAACAGTTTCAGATGATAAATCGTACAGCAAAAATTGCGGAAACCGCTTCTGACAAGCGTTCTCGCAAAAAAAACGTTAGCACTTAAAGGAGATACGTTCGCGTAAAAAAAAGTCCAGGATAAATCCTAATTTTACTTAATGATACAAATTAGAGTGAATTTTTAGCCCGGAATGCTGTCTCCTGGGTAAAGCGTGCGCACGTACAGGGCGCATGATAAACCCTACCGCATTACCTACCTTCGCTGCTTCAACCAGGCTGGCATGTTCTTCTTCTGTCAGTTCTTCAGTCATCCAACCAATTACCACGCTGTAATTTCCTGTACGCAAAGCGCGGATCATCGACTCCAGCGTATGACGAGGCGCAAGCTGGCTAATTTGCATCACTTTCGTTAATGGCAAACCTGAAGACTGTACCCATTCACGGCTGAGCTTTTGCTGCGGCGTGAGCCAGAGCTGCCAGCGTGATTGTTGGCCTAACTGACGGAGTAAAGGCAAAAGCAGGAGTTGCGCCATCATGGGCTGGTCTTCGTGGTAGACAACTTCACTGACCAGTCCTGCCGCGGCATTTTCCGTAGCGGTGCGCGCAGCGTTGTGGGTAGTGGTAGGAAATGACGAAGAACGATTTGCATAACCTGAAGTGTACATAATCAATCCAGCCCTGTGAGTTACTGTATATTCATACAGTACCCCTGTGGCGATGAAAGATCAACTCTATTTTCGGAAACTGTCTCGCAATTTTTATTCTTAGTGGCGTCAAAAATAAAAATCATCTTGCTCGCGGAGTATAAGTTGCCTATTTTCGTCATTAACGGATCCGTTACTGCAAATCATTCTTTTACTTTATGATTTAAAAGGAATTTTATGAGAGCACTCTCTTATGACAGGATCTATAAATCGCAAGAATATTTGGCCTCTTTGGGGACGATCCAGTATCGATCTTTATTCGGTAGCTATAGTCTGACTGTGGAGGATACCGTCTTTGCGATGGTGGCTAATGGCGAGCTTTATCTCCGCGCCTGTGAAGAAAGCGTACCCTACTGTGTGAAGCATCCTCCCGCCTGGCTCATGTTTATGAAATGTGGACGTCCCGTTATGCTCAACTATTACCGGGTGGATGAAAGCCTGTGGCGCGATCAGCAGCAGCTGGTACGTTTATCGAAGTATTCGCTTGACGCGGCAATGAAGGAAAAACACAGCCGTATTTTACAACACAGGCTCAAAGATCTCCCCAATATGACCTTCCATCTGGAAACATTGCTCAATGAGTCAGGGATAAAGGACGAAAATATGTTACGCATACTGGGCGCGAAAATGTGCTGGCTAAGGTTGCGACAAAGCAATCCCTTGCTGACGGTGAAAGTTTTGTATGCCCTGGAAGGCGCAATTGTCGGCGTACATGAAGCGGCGCTCCCGGCGAGTCGTCGCCAGGAGCTTGCCGACTGGGCTCATTCGCTTACGGCTGGGTAATTAATGTAGAAGTCGGCGGTGAAATTTGCCGTTGCAAGCGTCCAATCTCGGGCAGTAAGGCAATGAGCAAACCAATTTGTTGAACAACCAGAGGTTCTTTGCTGTCCGGACGTGTTTCCAGCGACTGAACTCGCTGCTTTAAACCCTCCAGCGCCTGGTGTACGCGCTGTTCGTCTTCAGGTTGATGATGAAGCGCATCATCAACGTAGCAGACCGCGTCATCCAGAAGCCCCAACACGTCCGGATTACTGAGCTTTTCGCGGTGCGCGCCGAGGGCGGAGATATAGCTGGTAAAAGTGTGATTGAGGCAAAGCAGCCTGAACGCCGCCTCCCGGGTTTCAGCCGTGACGTCGGGTTCGCTCGACATATTAGAAACCACGGATGCCAGTTCTGCATCGCGGTTGTGCGCGTCGCGTCTGGCAATGCGATAGGCCAGGCGGTTATCCCGTCCCTGGTGATATTGCTCAAGAATCGCATCAAGGTAGCGGCAATTAGCATCGGTGGCGCGCTGGAGTACCCGGGGAAGGTTGCGAAAGCGCCAGTCTGGCCAAATAAAGCTGACCGCAGCCCAGGCGATAGCGCAGCCAATTAACGTGTCGACGACGCGCGGTAACGCTACCTCAAAGCCTTCGCCCAGGAGGTTAAAGCAGAGTAATACCAGCAGGGTGATGAACATCGTCGCATGGGCATACTGCACATTACGGAATGCGAAGAAAAGCACGCCGGTAATCACCAGCAGAACTAACTGTCCTTCAAGCGAAGGGACAAACCATAAAATCGGCAGGCCGATCGCAACGCCTACCAACGTACCGATAATCCTGAGCGCAAGGCGATGGCGGGTCGCGTTATAGTTAGGCTGACAAACGAACAGGCTGGTGAGCAATATCCAGTACCCGTGGCGCATCCCGGTAATTTGGATGAGAGCATAACCGATGCACAATACCAGCGACATGCGTACCGCATGGCGAAAGAGAGCGGACTCCGGGGTAAAATTACGGCTCAGACGCAGCCAGATGTCGCTAAACCCGTGCAGGCTATCGTCAGCCAACTGGTTTTCTGACTCATTGCGCGGCATTGCCTGGGCCTGCTCCGACTCGATCGTCGCCAGTTGCGCATCAATAGCGCGTAGGTTGGTTAATAAGAATCCAAGCGTATTCAGCAGCTCTAAAGAAGCGCCGCTGGCGCGCATACGTTCAAGCGCGGCGTCAATGTGGGTAAAGACGCGTTCAAAGCGCGGATCATGCTGGTACGGCGTACGCAGTAAGATACAGCGCGCCAGCTGCGTACAGGCCTGCGCCTGCATCGACATCAGACGTTGAAAGCGGAACATGACGTCGCTATGGCGAAAATAATCGCGCAGCGTCTGGTATTGAATATGCGAAGAACTGGCGCGTTCATGAATATCCTGCGCCACAAAATAGTAATGGAGAGTGCGGCGCGTACCGCGTTGACCGCGATCGCCGCGCAGGCGAGTCAACAACGACACTTTCGTTTGGTTCAGCGTCGCCATTAACTGCCCGTTCGCTAACGCTAAATCATAGAGCGGCGCCTGGCTTTCATCTTCAATATCAGGATCAAACAGACGTGATTTCAGTTCCAGATAGTGCGCCAACTGTTCGTAACTGCGTGCCAGATTATCCTGCAACGGACGGATCGGAAATAGCAGATGCCCGGTTAGCGTCAGTAGGTTATACCATACTGCGCCTGCCAGCAGGAGCAGTGGTTGCTGATACCAGTGATCGTATAAAGAAGCGCCCAGCATCGTATAAATCGCAATGAGTAACGCGCCGAACGCGATGGTGGCATAGCGTTGCCCCAGTCCTCCCAACAGAATAAACCCGCTGGTGGATAACGTTAAGCCCAACGCAAATAGCCACGGCCAGGGAAAGAGCAGCTCCACAGAAGCCGACGCGATAAAAAAGCAAATTAAGGTAATGATTAAATTACGCAAGCGTCCGGCAAGGCGGTCGTCGAGATCGGTTAGCGCCGCGGCAACCATACCGAGCGTGAGCGGGATGGTCAGTTTGACGTCGCCCAGCCACCAGGGCAGGGCGGTGGTGCCGCACAGAGCGATAAAAATGCGGATGTAATACAGCCAGGTACTGTTCCAGGTATAACGGCGAATCAACGGACTTAACATAAAGGCTATTTGTCCCGATCATTCAAAACGGCGGCGCGCGTTAGCTTCTCGCGCGGCGCGAGCGGTTTCTACAGAGACGACGCGGCGACCGACAGGCCAAAGCGCAATCGCGGCAATTTTAAAGTTCGCAATACCGACAGGTATCCCGATGATAGTGACACACTGCGCGATACCGGAGGCAATGTGCATCAGGCATAGCCACCAGCCGAAAAAAAGTAACCAGAAAATATTCAGCAAGGTACCGCCAGTATTCATTAATACGCTTTTCGCCGCCGGATTAAGTTCGTCAACGTGAATGGCTTCATTACCGTAAGGGAACAGGGACAGTTTGGTTATCTCCCAGCAGGAGCGGGTCAACGGCAGGGTAAAAATAAGCACAATACTGACCAGCGTCGCCAGCAGCCAGGCCAGCGTAGTGGCAAAGCCGCCCAGTACAAAGTTTAAAATATTCAGAACGGTACGCATAAACCCTCAGTTCATTCCGGTTTTCTATCACTGCGGGCAATTGTAACGTTTTTTTAGACTGGAGCACGTTTTCTCTGGCGGTTACACTGATAAGCACATCTTTACGTCTGGATTCGCTGAGTCATGGAACTGAAAGCAACTTCTCTTGGAAAACGTCTGGCGCAACACCCGTATGATCGTGCCGAGATCCTCAACGCTGGGGTGAAAGTGTCTGGCGACAGGCATGAATATCTTATTCCATTCAATCAGTTATTGGCGATTCACTGTAAGCGTGGGCTGGTATGGGGCGAGCTGGAGTTTGTCCTGCCGGAGGATAAAGTCGTGCGTTTGCACGGTACCGAGTGGTCGGAAACCCAGCAATTCCATCGCTATCTGGACGCGCACTGGCGTCGCTGGAGCCAGGAGATGAGTGATGTCGCCGCGCAGGCATTACAGGAGCAATGGGCGCGTATTAGTGAGCGAACGGGCGGAAACCAATGGCTTACCCGTGAACGCGTTCGGGGGCTGGAACACGAAATTCGCCAGACGTTTGCCGCCTTGCCGCTGCCGGTCTCACGTCTGGAGGAGTTTGCTCACTGTCGCGAGATATGGCGTAAGTGTCTGGCATGGTTACAGGATAGCGAGGGAAGTCGGCAGCAGCATAATCAGGCGTATGCTGATGCCATGCTGGAAGCGCATGCCGACTTTTTTACGCAGATAGAATCCTCTCCGCTTAATCCTTCCCAGGCCAGGGCGGTGGTTAACGGCGAATCATCGTTACTGGTACTGGCGGGCGCGGGAAGCGGTAAGACCTCGGTGCTGGTGGCGCGCGCGGGTTGGCTGTTGGCGCGCGGACAAGCCGATGCGGGGCAAATTCTTTTACTGGCGTTTGGTCGCAAGGCGGCAGAAGAGATGGATGAGCGTATCCGCGAGCGCTTACATACGGAAGAGATTACTGCCCGTACGTTCCATTCGCTGGCGCTGTATATTATTCAGCAAGGCAGTAAAAAAGCGCCGGTTGTCAGTAAGCTGGAAAGTGACGCCACCGCGCGGCATCAGCTATTTCTGCGCACCTGGCGTCAGCAGTGTAGCGAGAAAAAAGCGCAGGCCAAAGGCTGGCGTCAGTGGCTGGAAGAGGAGATGCAGTGGGCGGTGCCGGAAGGTAATTTCTGGGACGATGAGACATTGCAGCGGCGTCTGGCCCCTCGCCTGGATCGTTGGGTCAGTTTGATGCGTATGCACGGCGGCGCGCAGGCAGAAATGATCGCTGGCGCGCCAGAGGAGTGCCGCGAGCTGTTTGGCAAACGCATTAAGTTGATGGCGCCGCTGCTGAAGGCCTGGAAAAGCGCATTGAAAGCGGAAAATGCCGTTGATTTCTCCGGGCTGATCCATCAGGCAATGGTGATCCTCGAAAAAGGGCGTTTTATTAGCCCGTGGAAGCATATTCTGGTCGATGAATTTCAGGATATTTCCCCGCAACGGGCGGCGCTGTTAGAGGCGCTACGCAAGCAGAATAGCCAGACTACGCTGTTTGCCGTTGGCGATGACTGGCAGGCGATTTACCGTTTTAGCGGGGCGCAGCTCTCCTTAACGACGGCGTTTCATCAGACGTTCGGCGAGGGCGAGCATTGCCACCTGGACACCACGTACCGTTTTAACAGTCGGATTGGCGATATTGCCAATCGCTTTGTACAGCAGAATCCGCACCAGCTTAAAAAACCGTTAAATAGTCTGACCCCTGGCGATAAAAAAGCGGTTACGTTATTGGATGAAAGCCAGTTGGACGCGTTACTGGATAAATTATCCGGCTATGCGAAGGAGGATGAACGTATCCTGGTGCTGGCGCGCTATCACCATCTGAAACCCGCGAGTCTACAAAAAGCGGCGACTCGCTGGCCGAAGTTACAGATAGACTTCATGACTATCCATGCCAGCAAAGGCCAACAGGCCGATTACGTGATTCTTGTCGGATTGCAGGAGGGTAACGACGGTTTCCCCGCCCCGGCGCGAGAATCCATTATGGAAAGTGCGCTTCTTCCTCAGGTTGAGGATTTTCCGGACGCTGAAGAGCGGCGTTTGTTATATGTGGCGTTGACGCGCGCGCGTGCGCGGGTCTGGCTGCTTTTCAATAAAGATAATCCCTCGCGCTTTGTGGAGGCGCTTAAACAGCTGGATGTGCCAGTGGCGAGGAAGCCCTAAAGCGCGGGCGGTACAGCATCCCGCCCGCGTAGCGGTTATTTCAGGCGCTCGGCCAGATAACGCGCATAATCCGGAATAAGAATATCTACAGCGTCATTAAAATGCGGGGACTGGATGATAAAGTCCGCCGTTGAGACGTTAGTGGCGACAGGGATATTCCATACGGTGGCCAGACGCAGTAGCGCTTTGACATCGGGGTCGTGCGGTACCGCGTTAAGCGGGTCCCAGAAGAAAATCAACACGTCGATTTTCCCTTCTGAAATGAGTGCGCCAACCTGCTGGTCGCCGCCCATCGGGCCGCTCAGCATCGCATTAACGTCCATACCGGTTGCGCGCTGGATCAGATTCCCCGTGGTGCCGGTTGCATAAAGAACGTGTTTTTCCAGCAACGGCTGATGGCGTTCCACCCAGTTCATTAACATCTGTTTGCAGTGGTCGTGAGCAACCAACGCGATATGTTTGCGCGTCGGCAAGGTGCGAGTCGTCAGTTCCATAATTCGATTCCGTAGTTAACCTGTCTACAGATTACTGGAAGCGCTTGATGCTGCAAGAGAAAGAGAAAAAAATTGCGCGCTGGGACAACTCATATCAAGAGGGCGGCTGTTTTTCCGCCCATTGCAGAAAATGATGGCGTGTCTGCGGGTCGGCCAGTCGGAACCAATATTTCAGCCGCTGTTCTGTCAGAGTTTGTGATTGCGGCGGTACGGTATCAAGCTCTGAGACGTCGGAAAGTAATGTGCTGTCGTCTGCCATCATCGTGGCGAACTGAGGAAGCGAGGCGCGTTTCGCCGATTTATTATAACGCTCGGTCTCTATTTCATAATCGACCACTTTAGCCGTAGAAGTAATGGCCAGAATATCGAGTTTTACCGGAATGGGCATGGCGTCGCCGTCCAAAAGCGCCAGACGCGGCGCCGCGTTAAAATGCGAGGCTTCGCGCTCGTTTTCCAGCCGCGGGAGCTGGAAATTGACCTGACTTATCAGTTGGGTATCGAAACTTATCACCAGCGGCGGAGAAATATAAAGCCGCTCTTCATTACCGGGCAGGCGGATGGTTTTTTCCACCCGGAAAACGAGTTGATGCGGCCCGTTTTCCAGTTCAATGCTCTCTGCGCCGCGTAATAAAGAGCTGGACACCTTTTTGCCGTCCAGCACCAGCAGATCAACCTCATTAGACAAACGGAGCGTTGTGGCAAAAACAGTCACCGGCAAACAGAGAGCAAGGAAGGTGGCTAGCGCGCCGGTTTTCATAAGGTTCTCCTGTCCAAAGGCCGTCTGGCTAATAATGTATCGAAATTTTTCTTAGATCATGTTTACTAACATATAGACATATTTTGGCGTTTTGCTCTCATACATCGGTATGGGATGAATGGTTGCTATGTCAGGTTTGTCGTACACTTTGCAAAACAGCCAGGAGAAAGATGATGAAAGAGACCGATATTGCTGATGTTTTGACGTCCACTCGCACTATCGCGCTGGTAGGTGCGAGCGATAAACCCGATCGTCCAAGTTATCGGGTAATGAAATACCTGCTTGAACAGGGCTACCATGTGATTCCGGTTGCGCCAAAAGTCGCGGGTAAGACATTGCTGGGGCAACAGGGGTATGCCACGCTGGCGGACATTCCCGAAAAAGTCGATATGGTGGATGTTTTTCGCAACTCTGAAGCTGCATGGGGCGTCGCGCAGGAAGCTATCGCCATCGGCGCAAAAACGCTGTGGCTACAGCTTGGCGTGATCAACGAACAGGCGGCGGTGCTGGCGCGGGATGCAGGCATGACCGTGGTGATGGATCGCTGCCCGGCGATTGAGATCCCTCGCCTGGGGCTGGCGAAATAAAAGTTTAAAAGGCCGGATATCGCTTTCCGGCCTTTTAAATACAATCAGTTACGTAGTCGCGGTGCCTGAAGCTGCTTGCGAATGGTACGCGCCAGTTCATCCATCGATGGCTGTTCTGGATGCTCGTCCCGCATTTCGCTTCGCAACTGGGCCTCGGCCAGATAAGTATGCACTGGCTGACCATCATCATCTTCCATTACCACGTGGTACCACGGAGCGGCGCGAAGTTCGTCGTTAACCGCCAGTTCATCAGGCGACGGCTCATCAAGCGAATATTCCGGGTCGATATCGACGACCACTCCGAGGTAACCTAACAGGGAATGGCGGACCTGTTGGCCGATACCGAATTTGCTGGCTATCATAGTCACCTCCCGGGAAATAGATACCCTTTATATGAGGATACTATTCCACTTTTCAAGTTACATGACGCGACAGGCAAACCCTTTCAGATACAGCCCTTCCGGGTAGGTGGCGATCACCGGGTGATCGGCGGCCTGACGGAACTGCTCTATAAATTGTACATCACGACCGGCATCTATTGCGGCATCGGCAATGATTTTCTGAAATAAATCGCTGGTCATCAGTCCGGAGCAAGAGAATGTCAGCAGTATGCCGCCCGGATTGAGCAGTTGAATCGCTAACATGTTAATGTCTTTATAGCCCCGGCAGGCGCCCATTAACTGGCTTTTATTTTCAACGAATTTGGGCGGGTCCATGATGATGACGTCGAATTTTTCGCCGTGTTCACGGTAAGCGCGCAGCAACTTAAATACGTCGTCGCGCACGAATTCGGCTTTGCTCAAGTCCAGTTGGTTCAGTTCAACGTTTTGCCTGGCGATATCCAGCGCATCCTGTGAGGTATCCACGCTGACAACCTGGCGACAACCGCCCATTAACGCCGACACGGCAAAACCGCCGGTATAAGAGAAGCAGTTCAGTACCCGCTGATTTTCCACGTAGCGGCGCGTCGCCAGACGACTGTCGCGCTGATCAAGATAATAACCGGTTTTGTGGCCGCCCTGGATATCGACCAGCAATTTCATACCGTGTTCTTCAATTGGCAAAAGCGCAGGCGGCAGTTCGCCAGTGACCGGACCTTGCGTCAGCGCCATCCCTTCTTTTTTCCGCACGGCGACGTCGCTGCGATCGTAAATAGCGCAATCCGGATAGCATGTTTGCAGCGCACTAATTAATGCGGCGCGTTGATATTCGGCCCCGGCGCTGAGCAGTTGCAGCACCAAAAAATGACCAAAACGATCGATAGTGACGCCAGGCAGGCCATCGGACTCACCGGCGATCAGACGATAGCTATCCAGGCCGTCTTTTTTCGCCAGCCAGTCGCGCCACTGCTGCGCCTGGCGCAGGCGGCGGGTGAAAAACGCAATATCAATGGATTCTGCTTTATCAAATGTCCAGACGCGCGCGCGGATCTGGGAGGCTGGTGACCAGGCGCCGCGTGCTAACCACTTTCCCTGATGGTCGACGATATCGATAGTTTCACCGAGGTTGGCTTTGCCTTCCAGACGGGATACGGCGCCGGAAAAGACCCATGGGTGGCGGCGGAGTAAAGATTTTTCTCGCCCTTTGCTGAGGACTAAACGGGGATATTGCGGAAATGTAGATTCAGTCATGCGGAGTAACCTCTCACAAACAGTGACGCGAGCCGGATGATAGTTCCAGCCAGGGACCGTGAAAACGAAATGGCGCGTAGGGTAGCACAGATGAGAGGGGCAATCACCAGCGTATGGCGGTGAGCGTTTCTGCACAAAATAGAATCGTAAAGGCACAGTTTCTTCTGCGGACGCTTTTTATAGTGTTATTTCTTTACATGAAGAAGGAAATACAATGAAAACAGTCTTCTCTTTGACCGCAGCCGCAATGATGGCATTGAGTGGCGGCGTATCTGCCGCGTCGGCGTTTAGCCTCAGTAGCGCGGATATTCCGGCGGATTTTCGTTTAACGCAACAGCACGTCTTTAAAGGATTTGGTTGTAGCGGAGAAAATATTTCGCCGCAGCTGAGCTGGCGCAATCCACCTGCCGGAACCAAAAGCTACGCTATTACCGTCTTCGATCCTGATGCGCCAACCGGAAGCGGCTGGTGGCACTGGACGATGGTGAATATTCCTGCGCAGATTCACGACCTGCCGACGGGGGCTGATAAAAAAACGTTACCCGCTGGAGTGGTGCAGGGACGGAATGATTTCGGTTATGCTGGTTTTGGCGGCGCCTGTCCGCCGCCGGGCGATAAGCCTCATCGCTATCAGTTTACTGTGTGGGCGCTGAATACGGCAACACTGCCGCTCGACAGTGAGTCGAGTGGCGCGTTGGTAGGGTTTATGCTTAACGCGCATGTGATTGCGAAAGCAAAATTCACGGCCACATACGGAAGATAAAACAGAGGACGGCACGGTGCAGGAGATGCATATTCGACATCAGGATCTTACGACGGCAGAGGTGCGTTCCAGTCATCTGCACCGTTTGCATCGTGTTACGCTTTTTTCCGCCGCTATCTGCCATATTACGCAGGGCAGTAAAGTCATCATTCAGGATGATAGCCGCCTTGTCGCCGGGCCGGGCGAGTTGATTATTATTCCGGCGAACACGCCGCTGGAGATTATTAATCAGCCTGCGCAGAACGGTTTTCGCTCCGACCTGTTGTTACTTTCACCGGAGATTATTGCTCGCTTTAAAACGATGTACGTTCAGGATTATCCACCGGCAAACCTGACATCGCTGTGTACCCCGATGAGCCGTAGCCTGACATTTATGTGGGAGAACGTGTTGGATGCTGTGCGTCAGGGCTTACCTGTCGGGCTACAGGAACATCAGGCGATGGGGTTACTGTTAGCGCTTTTGCATGATGGCGCGGCGGGACCGCTGCTTATTGAACGGCGTTACACCCTCACGGAGCAGGTGCGGCAACTGATTATGCTCTCACCTGCTAAGCTATGGACAGCCCAGGAGATAGCCCGCCGTCTTGCTATGGGAACATCGACGCTGCGTCGGCGTTTGCAGCGCGAATCGCAGAGTTATCGGCAAATTATTGAAGAGGTACGCATGTCCTGCGCGCTTTCTCAACTGCAATCGACGACGCTGCCGATCGGCGAAATAGCGCTACGGTGCGGCTACCTGTCGGGGTCGCGATTTACGGCCAGATTCCGCCAACATTATGGGTGTCTGCCTAGTCAGGTACGTTAAGTATGTCCTGTATGCGTCTTCACCGTTGATTATGAAAGGAGAACCATCATGTCGAACGTCTGCATTATCGCCTGGGTTTATGGTCGCGTTCAGGGCGTCGGGTTTCGCTATACCACGCAGCATGAGGCGCAGCGGCTGGGGTTAACCGGCTATGCGAAGAATATGGATGACGGAAGCGTAGAAGTGGTGGCCTGTGGCGACGCGGCGCAGGTAGAAAAGCTCATCAAGTGGCTGAAAGAGGGCGGGCCGCGCTCTGCTCGTGTGGACAAAATCCTCACTGAACCGCACAGCCCTCGCGAGACGTTAACAGGCTTTAGTATTCGGTATTAAATACATTTTACCGGCTTGGGCAGACCGGCGATTTTGGTCGCTTGCTTTGCCGGGCCTTTCGGGAACAGACGATACAGATAGCGGCTATTGCCTTTTTCTTCGCCGAACTTATTCGCCATCGCTTTTACCAGCATTCGGATGGCGGGAGAGGTATTAAACTCCAGGTAAAATTCGCGCACGAAGCGCACGACTTCCCAGTGTTCCGCAGAGAGCTCAATGCCTTCATTGGCGGCGATAGCGACTGCCAACGCTTCACTCCACTGCGTCGTCTCTTTCAGATAGCCTTCGCTATCAGTACTGATTTCTTTACCTTCAAAGATCAACATAACGTTTCACTGCGTAATCAACACGGACGGCAGTGTAGCAAAAAATAAAGCCCTGCATAAGCAGGGCTGGAAGAGGGGAATGTCGATTAGTCGCGGCTGGCGAAGCCCAGAATGCTGAGCAGGCTGACAAAGATGTTGTACAGCGAAACGTACAGGCTGACGGTCGCACGAATATAGTTGGTTTCACCGCCGTGAATGATGTTACTGGTTTCATACAGGATAGCGCCCGAGGAAATCAGGATAAACACCGCGCTAATCGCCAGGTGCAATGCAGGCAGTTGCAGGAAAATATTCGCCACCATACCAATCAGCACGACGACGATCCCGGCCATTAACATACCGCCCAGGAAAGACATATCCTTACGGGTGGTCAAAACGTAAGCGGAGCAGCAGAAAAATACTAACGCGGTACCACCCAGCGCCAGGCCAATCACATCGCCCATGCCTGCTGACAGATAGGCGTTAAGAATCGGGCCCAGGATATACCCGAGGAAGCCGGTAAACGCAAAAGCAGACAGGATACCGACCGGCTTATTGGCGGTTTTATAGGTCAGGAACATCAGCCCATACATACCGACCAGCGTCAGAATCAGGCCGGGGGAGGGCAGCATCAGTACCGTACTGGCTGTCGCGGTAATTGCGGAGAAAGCCAGCGTCAGGCTCAACAGAAAATAGGTGTTGCGCAGTACTTTGTGCGTACTCAGTAGCGAGCTACGATCACGCGATGATGTAATGATACGATCCATTAGTCACTCTCTTATGACAGATGTAATTAATAAAGGAGAATAATAAAAACAGTCACTGTCACCCAGTGGTTTTACCCATCTTTACGCATTCGTTTACGTTTAGTTTCCTTTAGAGATTTCAGGTGATTACCGTCGTTAAAACGGTCTGCTCATGCCTGGCGCTACGCCATAAAACAGGCGGCAGCGCCAACCACGCGTTACCGATAAAAAAATCGCTAATCACAGCGGTGAAACAGTGGAGGCGATCAATACGTATTCAGCCAGTTTTGTGTTGAAGAAATGGTCAATGTGCTGCTATTTCAGGCAATTAACAAAGTTTTGCCTGTTTTTCACGCAAACGAACACATTCGGTCTTTACATGACGCACCGGGATGTTTATAGTGCGCCTCATTCCGGAAGTGTGGCCGAGCGGTTGAAGGCACCGGTCTTGAAAACCGGCGACCCGAAAGGGTTCCAGAGTTCGAATCTCTGCGCTTCCGCCAGATTAAACAAGGGGTTACCGAAAGGTAGCCCCTTTGTTTTTTGGGCGCTTAGAATATAGTTAGAAAATACTGCTAGAATATTTCCCGAAAAAAGGGACTACGTGGGTTTTTAGTTTCTTTTCGTTTCCTGATGTGTCTATTTATTGAAGATGTAGACCATTCTGGGAGGTGAAGGATGCCCCATCTCTTTCAGAATAATGTTGGTATATTCGACAACAGGGCCTCTTGGATGATTTTCTTCTTTATCCTGAAGATGGGTCAGTGCATGTACAACTTCATGAATAAATGAACGTTTTGTGTCAAAAAGTTGTCTTCCTTCGTTACTTTCATAATGTTCGGTATATGAATCATCAGAATCGTCCAGATTGAGACAAATAACTTTCCTGCCTTCTGAAAGTTTGAAGTGTTCCTGAGCCACGGTAGTTTCAAAGGCTTCGCCTGCCCCCAGTAGCCAGCGCTGCTCCACATCATGTAGTTCTTTTTCATATGCGTAATTCATCAGTCTGCGGAATGTTTCGCTTTGGGTATACGCATTTTGAAGTACGGAGGATAGTTCATCGTAGCATTCGTCATAAGTGTCGTCATCAATTTCTGTATCAGGGTCTATTCCACCCGCGCCTGAGATAAGGTACTCCACCACACACTCTGGCTCCAGACGGAATTCACTGTTTATGGCAAGGCTGTCATGAGCAAGGCGTAGCCATGAGGGGTTTGGTGCATGTTCGGGAATATCGGGGAAAACAGGTGTATCTGCGGTATTTAATCCATATGTGGATACTCCGCTTTGAGGTATTAATCTGTAGGTGACCGGAAGCATAACTTCTTATTTCCTGACTACAATTATGAATTATTTAAATTAAACAATAATAGTGTTTTTAGTTAATGTGCCACATACAGATAACGCTATGATTCAGACAAAGCCAACAAGTAATACGCTGAAAATGTTATTTATAATGAAACTTAGGGGCGGGGTTTATTTAATAAAACAAGGGGGCCTCTGTTTGAATACTTCTTGTTTATAAAATCCCTTTATCTCGACTAAAATATCGGATGGGGGAAAAGAGTTCTATCATTGTAATCCGGGAGTGGAGTAGGGGTATGTTGACTACCTGTCAGATCGGCTCCTGTTAATGCTTTCGCTAAAGTTAGAGCTATCTTATCTAATTTCGCACCATTTAGTTTGGTGTCAGTTAAGTCTGAGCCGAATAGAATTGCAGCGGTTAAGTTTACACCGGACATGTTAGCGCAAGTCAGGTCTGCGTGAGTCAGGTTTGCTTTAGTCATGTTTGAACCCATTAGATTTACAGCGTGTAGATTTGTACAACACAAATTTGCACCGACTAAATTTACATTAGAAAGATTTGTTTCACGGAAATCTGCATTAGAAGCATCTATTTCTGACAAATCTTCCCCCTGGAAATTTTTATTAGCCAGGTTTACTCCGCGCAGGTTCAGAAAACCACCCTCGGTTATAAGTGAATCAGGCTGTTGTATATTATGTTTACTCATCAGTTTTAACATTCGACATACATTCCAAAATCTCTCACTATCAACTTTATCCGTTACAGTTTTTCCATTTTTGTTCACTTCAATAATGACCATGGGATCCGTATTTTCGGATGCTGCTCCACATGACAGACATATAGTACACCCGTTGACATCCTCCAGAAATATTTTATTACCATCGAAGAAAGCATCTTTATTTACATATAATAATGATGTGGTCAGTTTTCCAATTACCTCCCGAAAGCATCTTTCATTGCTTCTTCTTACTCCACCACAGGTAAAAAAATTGACAAACCATTCCAGTATACCGCGTGGTGAAGTTGCACTTTTCATTGCTTCTTCCGTACCGGTACCGGCCGCATGCAAATATCTTAATATATTTTCTGGGGACGCGTTAGTTATTGGCATTTTGATTCCTTCTTATGGAAGTGAGCCGATTCCTTATAGGTGTGAGTCAAGTCACATTTATACAAGGAATAATAAAAAAAGATATAAGGTGATTTTTGTATTTAGAGCTTTGGTTGAGTATGAGTAGGTGTCTGGCATCTGACAAGAGGCGATGATATCTGCCATAACGGTGAAGCAGAAGTAATATCACCCGTGAATAATAAGATTATCCTTGCTATTGACTTCCTTCATTTCCAGCATAGCTTACGCTTCATCATCATTGAATAAACAATTAAGTTTGTTGAGCGAAAATTTACTTAAAGAAAAAATAATAAGTACCAATATTTTTTGCAGAATTTCAACTTATAGCAGAATAAATGTGCGTAGATGGCGTAAAAACCTGATGAGCAGGAATACTTACACACTAAAAATGCTCCCGCAAACAGAGCAAAATGAGAAAGAGGAACGTTTGCCCCTTACATTTCCACCAAAGATTCTGGTTTTGTCTCTTGTAAAGGGCATACGTATCGCGTTTTATCTCATTAAGAAAGTATGTTGACGTATTAAATTATGCATAATGCTCTTTCAATTGTTTCACGTTTGAAATGAATAATTCAAAACCAGTGAGCGCCTCTTCTTCGGTACTGGTTTGCGGCAAGCGATAAAGCGCCACTAAAGCAGTATTGTCTGCGTCAGCGCCGATAGTGACGGCGCTGGCATAGTTAAGACGTAAAAAATGCTGCAAAGTCAGGATGTCGTCAGGCAATGGCATAAAGGGACAGCACATTTCCAGTGTATGATCGGATTCATTAAAATAAACCTGTATCCCATCATCAATGATGAGAAGTGGCTCATCTTCTGGTGCATCCAGGCCTAACGCGGCATATAAACGATTTAATAGACTTTCCATATAGTTACCTCAAGACTCAAGATGTGATTAATGAAGAAATGCCTTTTACTGACTGCCAAATATTTTCATCCCCAACTCGTTTTTGATAGGAAAGATTGAGCACCTCTGGCGATAAATTTTTCATTACTTTGTTTCCCGCCCCGCCCGTATTTTGTTTCTGAATCTCCAGGTTACCGCTATTCAGTAATACTTTTTGGAAAATTTTCTGTCCACCGCTATCCGGAAGACTACCAGGCGCACTTAACATATGGGTCTGATGTAAGGAAATGATCTCTCGCTTGATTTCTGAATCCATCATCCCTGTACGATCTTTGCCGCTTTTACAATTCCAGGCGGGTACCGCGTCAATTTCATGGGCTAACATGGCAAGGCGTTGTGCGAGTTTATAGGGTTCGCCGCCATCTTTATGATGTTGGTTATTTTTCCATATATCCTTAATCTGGCGCGCTAATGTATTGACGACCTCATAATTATCCGGGTATTGCGCCAGCCATTCGCCAACCCAGCCACCTGGTCTGGCTTCAGGGCGTAAATCATTGCCTAATAACTGATGTAGCGCCTCGGCATTATATCTATCCGATGCCTTAAGGCCAAAGCCGAGCTTGAGCGCCAGCTCATTAACACCCACATTAAATGCGGCGACGTCCGGTTTTATTTTTACCGTCTGTAGATCGCCATCTTTATTGCGGATTTTTAAATGAATCATTTTTCCCGGCTGGGTCAACGATTGCCATGCGCGCATTTGGTCCTCGACCATCGTTCCCTCTTTGCCGAAAATATTCGACGCGGTGAGTAACCCGACGGATACCAGTTTCAGGCTTACCGCCTCGCCCGCTAAGGCTTTGTTAAGCAACTCAGGTTTACTAAAAAGTGCCGCAGTTAATACTTCTTTGGCTTTGTTTTCAGCGCCGACGTGACGCAGAAGCGGATCTTTTTCATGATAGGGGGAAAGCACGCCATGACGTATCCCGCAAAAAAGCGTTTTATCTTTACCGTCCTCATGCACACTCACCGTGGACATCCACAAATTATTGGCGTGATGAATATTCTTGGTATCCCAACTGCATACGCCCTTTCCCTCATAAGCACTGGGAAAGATATCTTTTGCGCCGATTTTCATCTCTGCTGCAGGGAGCTGCGTGTTGGTATAGTGATGCCCGTTATGCGTGAGTGTATTTTTTATGGTTTGCCAGGGCTGGTTATTAAGCTGCTTGACCTGAGCATCTCTAAACGCTACTGCCGCAAAGCGATGAGCTTCTTTTGCAGGTAAGCCATCCTGCTGCTGAGTGCGTGCTGCAATAAGTTCGATAAGATTTTTCTTCAATGCTTTTGCCGCGGCTTCTTCTTGTTTTGTTGCTGGCCGGTCCGCTTTAACTTTGGCTAACTCCATTTGGTTTGCCATTGACGTTAGAACCGGGTCTTGTTTACCCAGAACGGTTGCCGCGACGGTAAGAAGATCGCGCTGTAAGTTATAGAGGTTATGCAGCGAGTGGTTAGACGCCTTCTGATGCTGTAGATAATTCCCCCATGTCGCGCCGGGTTCTCGCAGGACAATAATTTCCGGGCGAACGTCGGGCGCTTTAGCCGGCGCTTTGCCCTGGCCTGAGAGAATCTGCATTCCGTTGTATAAGGTTTTTTGTAGGCTTTTAAAAGCCTCCTGGGTTTTTAGTGAAGCTGAGTGATAGAAGCTCTGTATTTGCATAGCGTTTTTAATATTCCTGAATAGGGGAGTGGGAACATTCAACAGGGTTAACAACCCTTTAAAAGGATGTGACTTTTATGCGCCAGGAACTTTAAAAAAATGTCCTTTTTAATGAGGAAACGCTTCTGATCAGGCGGGGAGGCATCCTGACGTCCATACGTAGTGGCGATCATGGGGGGAGATCGGTACATTAAATGTTCATAAAATCTACAAACTTCACAATTTAGGGCACAACTTTTATTGAAAACCCACCTTCTTGACTCAGATCAAATTCACCGATTTACTCCTGCGTAAAGTAACGGCGTTACATCAAATGTTATACAGGTGTGTGTATGCCAGCAAAGCCCCGGACAAGTAAGACCGTGACGAAGAACATTCGTTTTTCCTATTCCATGCTTGAACAGATAGAATTCGCGTTGAAATCTGAAAAGACGCGGAATTTTTCAGCATGGGTAAAAGAGGCCTGTCGGGAAAAGTTATGTAACACGGGACATAAGCTGTAGTTATCGTCTTATGTAAGAGGGGGCGGCCATTTTGAAAAGAACAACGTGCTTATATACCTCCTGGGTCTTTGCCGCTTTTATCTCTTTGCTGATATTTGCCTGGAGTGTCATAAACTATCCTCTCTATGAATCCATAATAATTATTGTCTTTTATATCTGGCTAATTCTGGTACCGCTTTATCTTATTGTGTATGAGTGGCTAATAGATTGTCATTAAATTTATGGTTGCGTACTTGAAAAGTGATATTTCATATCTGTACGGTAAGTCATTGTCGTAATAATATTATTGGTCAGGCGACGGGCGAGCGTCTGCGCATTTTGCATCGTTTTATCTTCAAAATTTTGCAGTAAGCGTTGCGCTTCTTTCGGATGCGACGCATATAATCTCAGATAGCTCTGCTCCATCTTATACTGCTGCTTAGCTGTTTGCTGTTCAAATGTTTTCCAGGCGTGTTGCACATCTGGCGCAAACGCATTGTAGTCCTGCATAACCAGCGTTTGCAGCGTGCGGAATGTCCAGTAGGTAGAGTCGTTGCTCGCCCGATCGGTTCCTTTATCATCTCCGGGTTGATAATGACGCATCCTCTGATAATAGGGGAGATAGACGCTAAGAGATGGCATTCCATAGGCGATGTATTCTACGTTGCCGATAGCCTGCGGTAATTTCGGTCTGACCTGTAAAATATGTGACTCCTGGGTACGAAAAACGGATATGGGTCGCCATGGTTCTTGTGGATTATGACTGGCATAAGGGTCGTGCGACGTTCCCTGATAGTGATTGCGTAACGCGTTTTTTACTGCCGCCACGCTGATCTTCGTTATTGGCGTTAAAAAAACAGGAAATGTTTCCCCTTCGCTAACGACCGTATCCAGATGCGGATTAAACTGATGTTGTAGCGTCCAGACGCGCGGATAATTATAGGTGGTATCGTTTTTGTTATCCTGCGAATAGGCTTGATGAAAGTCGAATTCGCCGCGGGCCGGATCATATAATCCCTGCTTTTTCGCAAAGCTTACTAACGTTGGTGACGCCATATAATTCGCGTTATCATTCGGATCGTAATGGCGTAAACGTCCCTGATTGGCGGAAACGAAATAGCTATCTGCCGGAAGTCGTACTGCCAGCCATTGATGTCCGCTTCCCGTCTCCAGATACCATATCTCTTTGCTATCAATAAACGCGACGCCGAAACCTTCGCCTGCGCCTTTTTGTTCAATAATGTCTCCCAGTAATTTGGCGCCCTGACGCGCCGATTGCGCCACTGGCAGGATCACGGACTCAATGGCGTCTTCCGTGATCCCCGTTTTTGTCACGTAAGGATCGGCAGCCAGCGCCGCTCTGCCGTTATAAATGGTTTCCGTTGCGCTCATTCCGACGCCCGCCGAATTGAAACCGGCTTCACCCATGGCGTTATCGTTAGTATCAAAGTCATGAATCGCCGTATAGCGCATCGCTGTCTCCGGAAGCGGCCAGCTAAAATTGTTCCGATGTGCTTTATACTCGCCTTGTTGATGAAACGCGACGGGATGAATAACCTTATGCTTGGCGTTATTTGCCGAGCCATCCTCGTTGCGTGCGATAATAAAGGAGCCGTCAGCCGAAGCCTGATTGCCTACCAAAAGGGTAGTACAGGCGATGACTTTACCCATACCCAGCAGCGTAACGGCGAATGCAAGATACTTTTTCATAAAGGTTCCCACTGAATAACGCGTTATGGGATGAATTGACCCTGGATTGAAAACCGAGAAAGTGATCGAGCCAGCAATATTCTTTGCCGGCATCCTTTATTTTCTCTTTATTGAGGTTGTATTGATAACCACAGCCCTGTGGCAGGGAAGGGGAACAGAACCTGTCCTGACCTTAGCTATCACCACTATCAGGCAGACGAACCGAAAAGATATTATGTTCATCGGCATAGCGGTAAGATGCCGAGCCACCGTGTAATAGAGCAATCGCGTTAACCAACGATAGCCCCAGGCCGAAACCGGCAGTGTGGCGGGCATTATCTCCTCGCCAAAAACGCCGGAAAAGCTTATCCGCATCGGCGGGGTGGCTGCCCGGATTAGCGACCCGAATTTCTGCAACGTTATCATCATAAGCGCTTTCAATACGTATCACGGCGTTTTCATCAGAATAACGGATGGCATTCGTCAGCAGGTTTGAGAGCACTCTTTGTAATAATATTTCGTCAGCCCATACCGTTCCCTGACATTGATTTATAAAACAGATGCGCTTCTCCTCGGCAAGGGGGCTAAGATAATCCAGCATATTTTCGACTAGCGCATTGAGCGAAACAGGCTGTTTTTTTACCGCTATATTCTGGTGCTCCGCGCGTGCCAGAAAGAGAATATTTTCTGTCAGTCGCGACAGTCCCTCCAGCTCTTCAATATTATCGACAAGGGCTTGTTGATACTCTTCGGCGCTGCGTTCCTGACTCAGCATCACCTGGTTTTTCCCCAGTAAAATATTAACCGGCGTGCGCAGCTCATGCGCCAGATCGTCGGCAAATTGGTTCAGGCGTTCAAAATCGTCGGAAAGCTTCTGGCGCATGGTATTTAGCGCTTGTCCAAGCGGCCTGAGCTCAACGGGTAACGCCTGTTCCGCCAACGGCTGGCGAAGTGTGCCGCTGTCTGTCGCCGCGGTAAGTCGGCTGAGCGACGTAATGGCCCGCAGCCCGTTTCTGATGACTAATGGACTGAGCGCCGAACAGACGAGGATCGCGATAAGGCTCATCAGCAAACTGTTGCGGCGATATTGCGCCAGCATTTGCCGCCTTTCCGTCGCCAGCCTGGCAATAGTAAGGGTCAGCGGGTCATCGCCGCTTCTGGCATTTACTCGTACCGCGGTCAGCTCCGTGCCTTGTACCGCCTGGCGAAATAAGGTTTCGCGGGTGATGTTTTTAGCCAGCGGAATTTCGTTAAAGCGTTGGTCGGGGATGCCGCTATGATTAATCGCAACATTGTGGCCTGTTGCTGAATGGATCAATAAGATATCCTGCTTCGTATCCACCATCCGATTGAAATAGAGCGGCAGATTTTCCGGTCTGGCGCCATCCAGTAACAGTTGCTGCATTTGCGCCGCCCGATTTATTAGCGTCATATCATCCCGATACGTTAATTCTTTGCTCAGCGCGTTATAGAGCGTCCAGCTAATGCCGGTACAGGCGAGGATAAGTATGGCGATAAAAGAAATTGTCAGGCGCAGCGTCATTGATAACTTAACCATTCTGCGACGTTTCCGCCTGTAATCGATAACCCATCCCCCGGACGGTCATAATGAGCTTCTTTTCAAATGGATCGTCTACTTTGGCGCGCAGCCGACGAATCGCGACATCAACGGTGTTGGTTTCACTATCAAAGTTAATTCCCCAAACTTCGCTGGCGATCGCGGTTCGGGGCACGATTTCTCCTGCCCGGGACGCCAGTAACCAGAGGAGCAGGAATTCTTTGCGGGTCAGGGAAATCGGTTTGCCATTTCGTGACACCGATTGCTTTGTGGCATCCATGTCCAGACCATTGATCGTCAGTCGGGTAAAGACCGGGACGTGCTGTCTGAGTTGAGCTCTCACCCGGGCCAGCAGTTCGGCGAAGGAAAAAGGCTTAACAAGGTAATCATTAGCGCCCGCCTCAAGACCTTTGACGCGATCCTCAACCGAGTCGCGCGCCGTCAGGCAAATAACAGGGGGCTGATATGCAGTGCGTAACGCGCGTAAAACCTGCCATCCATCAAGCCCCGGCAGCATAATATCAAGAATAATCAATGAATAATGTTCCTGAAGGGCCAGGTGCAATCCGTCTCGTCCATCACAGGCATAATCAACCACATAGCCTGCCTCCGTGAGTCCCTGACGTACCCACTCAATGGTTTTCTGGTTATCTTCAATCAATAAAATCTTCATCAACGCAGTATGCCATAGGCTTGTTAGCGAATCCGTAAATCTCCAACAAGATGACATAATTGTCATGTCCGTGTAAGGTTAATCCTGGACGCGCCAGATATATTTTCCTGCATCAATACCGTAAAGGAGTGAAGCATGAAACGATATATACTGGCTACCGTGATAGCATCTCTTGTTGCAGCCCCGGCAATGGCGCTGGCCGCTGGCAACAATATTCTCAGCGTACATATTCTCGATCAGCAAACAGGCAAACCGGCGCCCGGCGTGGAGGTGGTACTGGAGCAGAAAAAGGATAACGGATGGACGCAATTAAACACCGGGCATACCGACCAGGATGGACGAATTAAAGCACTGTGGCCCGAAAAAGCTGCCGCGCCGGGGGATTATCGCGTTATTTTTAAAACCGGCCAGTATTTTGAAAGTAAAAAACTGGACACGTTTTTCCCGGAGATTCCCGTCGAGTTTCATATCAGCAAAACGAATGAGCACTATCATGTGCCGCTGTTATTAAGTCAGTATGGTTATTCAACCTATCGCGGGAGCTAATTTAGAGCCTATCCCATTAGGGCTATTTTACTTGCCATTTTGGACCTGGGCAGTGCTCGCCAAAACGCGTTAGCGTTTTGAACGCCGCTAGCGGCGGCCCGAAGGGCGAGCGTAGCGAGTCAAACCTCACGTACTACGTGTACGCTCCGGTTTTTGCGCGCTGTCCGTGTCCAAACTGGCTGCGCCAATAACGCCTGGTGGGACAGGCTCTTAGATTTTATTAATCGCCGGGATTTATGGCGAGCAAACATCGCGGCGGGAATAAAAATCTTCAGCGTATCGACTCTTCTCCCACAAGCGGTGGTTATCCCGCTTGTGGGCATGAGTGACGGTTAAACAGGCGCTTCCATCTCAAGTCTGACCGGATGAAAACGGCGTTTGAAATAAATCAGGCCATGCCCATCCTGGCTAAGGATAATATTTTTGATCGCCACCAGATACACCAGATGCGTGCCAATGGTTTGTACCTCGCTGATCTCGCCTTCAAGACCGGCCAGCGCGCCGTTAAGTACCGGCTGGCCCAGCGGCCCGTTTTGCCAACATGGCTGGTGAAAACGCTCCTCCATCGCCATCCCCGTCATACCGGCAAAGTGGCGCGCCATCAGCTCCTGCTCATGGTTAAGTACATTAATGCACAGCCTGCCGTTGCCCTGAAAAACGGGGTTCATGGCGCTATTGGCATTAATACATACCATCACGGAGGGCGGCGTATCGGTGACGGAACAGACCGCTGTTGCGGTGATACCGCAGCGTCCGGCGTGACCCGCAGTGGTTACGATGTTGACCGCTGCCGCCAGACTTGCCATCGCATCGCGAAAACGCAGACGTTGTTCATCTACTTGCATGAGAACCTCCTGCCGCGTTATTTCAGCAGCTTATCCAGTTGATTGATGTCGTCGTTATTGTGCAAATGCGAAACCGTCCAGCCATTCTGATCGTATTCGGAGAGGCAGCGATCGACCATTGCCATCATCTTATCCATATTGCCGGAACTCTGGGCCTGACGCAGGCACTGCAAACGAATTTCATCCTGGCTGCCCGAGTAGTTAATCTCGTACAGCTCATGGCGACCGCCAAACTCGCTGCCGATGGCATCCCACATCAATTTAAGAATTTTGATACGTTCAACATGGTCCATTCCGTTAGAGCCGCGTACGTATTTCGCCAGGTACTGGTCGATTTGCGGATTATTCAGATCGCGGGCGCTGGAAGGCAGGTAAATCAGGCCGCTGGTAACGTTACGTTCAATAATATTTTTAATTTTCGCGTAGGCCATTGGGGCCATCACACGATAGGTTTGCAGCGCGGCGTGGTCCGGTAGCCAGGCGCCGTTTACCCACGGGGTTGCTTCAGAACACATAGAATCGCTCAATGCCCAGAACATATTGCGCCAGGCCACGACTTCGCCGAGATCGGCCTGCACGCCCCGGAACTCTACGGTACCCGTACATTCGAGCGATTTTTTCAGCAGCGCGGTAATGAAATCAAGTTTAACCGCCAGACGAACACAGGCTTGCAGTGGATACATACGGGCAAAGCCGCCTTCCATCGTCCAGCGACGACAACGATCGAAATCACGGTAAATTAATACGTTTTCCCACGGGATCAGCACCTTGTCCATCACCAGAATGGCATCGTTTTCATCAAAACGGCTGGAGAGGGGATAATCAAACGGCGAGCCCGTCGCGCCCGCGACCATTTCATACGAGGCGCGCGAAATAAGTTTTACGCCTTCGGCATCCATTGGCGCGACAAACATCAGAGCAAAGTCCGGGTTTTCGCCCATCACCTGGGCTGAGCCGAAACCAATCATGTTGTAGTGAGTCAGGGCGGAGTTAGTGGCGACGACTTTCGCCCCGCTGACAATAATCCCGGCGTCCGTCTCTTTCTCCAGCTTGATATAGACGTCTTTCACTTCGTCGGCAGGTTTGTGGCGGTCAATGGGCGGGTTGACGATTGCATGGTTAAAGTACAGGCCGGTCTCCTGAATACGGGTGTACCAGTTGCGGGCGTTCTGCTCAAACTGGCCGTAGAAGGCTGGGTTAGCGCCCAGGGCGCAACCAAAGGCGGCTTTGTAATCCGGTGTGCGTCCCATCCAGCCGTAACTCAGGCGTGACCACTCGGCGATAGCATCACGCTGTTGGCGCAGATCGTCTGCGCTTTTCGCCACGCGGAAAAATTTATGCGTATAACCGCCGCTGCCGGTATCGGTATTCCAGCATAGGGTATCTTGCATCGACGGTTTATGTAATGCGTCATACAGTTGTGCGACAGAGGCTGCGGCATTGCGGAATGCCGGATGTGTCGTAACATCTTTAACGCGTTCGCCGTAAATATAAATTTCCCGCCCGTCCTGCAGGCTTTTTAAATACTCTTCGCCCGTTAACGGACGCTTGTTATCAGTACGAAAATCTTCAGGTTTCATTGCGGCCTCTTCCTCGTTAATCGGAATGTTTTGTTAATAATATGTTTCTTATTTGTTGTTCAATTGAATAGGCAGAAGCGTAAACTGTGAAGAGACTTTCAGGACAACGGCGGGTACTTTTCAGATGAACGTCGAAGAAGAAGAGTAAAATGCGATCGCCGTCAACGTTGTAAGCGGGAGGGGATTCCCGTGTCGGCGGCGTGGGAAGGAAAGAATACTATGCTTCCGCTTCGCTATCAGGATGCTGGCGTCCCAGAGCAATAAGATCGTCCAGCAGCAGCATCAATTGCTGTGTTTTTTCGGGCGTGAAATCGGCCTCAATTTTTCGATAAGCCTCTTCTACCTGGCTTCGGGCACGGGCGTACAACGTTTGTCCCTGCTCCGTCAACATGACATATAACTTACGCTGATCGTTAACCGGCTTGAGTCGCAACACCAGTCCGTCTCGCTCCATGCGCGTCAATATTCCGGTCAGACTTGGACGCAAAATGCAGGAACGAAAGGCCAGCTCGTGAAAATCCATAGAGGGGCTATCGGCCAGGATTCGCACAATGCGCCATTGCTGGTCGGTCAGATTGTGGCTTTTAACGATGGGGCGGAAATAGGTCATTGCCGCTTCGCGCGCCTGAAGCAATGCGATGGTTAATGAATCATGCATAAGCGTTTCTCTTTTGCAGAATTATTAATACCTGAATAATTCGTGTTTACCGATGTGAGCTATGACATCTGTTTTATGTCCAAAGTTTAACAGAAACAAGGACTTTTATTTAACTCTTTGATATGTATGCATTTAATAATAAATTTGTGAAAATATTGTTAATCACATCACAAATACTTTACTTCAGCTTGCTAAATGTACAGCGAAAGCATAAATCTAATCATTAATATATTAATGAAATCACAGCCCGTTGAAGCGGCCTGAGGAGTTTATGTATGAAGGGTACTGTTTTCGCCGTTGCGTTAAACCATCGCAGTCAGCTTGATGCCTGGCAAGAGGCTTTCTCTCAGCCTCCCTATAATGCGCCGCCTAAAACCGCAGTGTGGTTCATCAAACCGCGTAATACGGTGATTCGTCACGGCGAACCCATTCCTTATCCGCAGGGAGAAAAGGTACTGAGCGGCGCGACAGTGGCGCTCATTGTGGGGAAAACCGCCAGCCGGATACGCCCTGAAGCGGCGGCGGACTATATCGCCGGGTATGCGCTGGCTAACGAGGTCAGCCTGCCGGAAGAGAGCTTTTATCGCCCGGCGATTAAAGCGAAATGTCGCGATGGCTTTTGCCCGCTGGGTGAAATGGCGCCGCTGAGTGATGTGGATAACCTCACCATTATCACGGAAATCAACGGACGAGAAGCGGACCACTGGAATACTGCCGATTTACAGCGTAGCGCCGCACAACTGCTTAGCGCGTTAAGTGAGTTCGCTACGCTTAACCCTGGCGATGCGATCTTACTCGGTACGCCGCAGAATCGCGTTGCGCTGCGTCCCGGCGATCGGGTGCGTATTCTGGCGAAAGGTTTACCCGCTCTGGAAAATCCGGTTGTCGCAGAAGATGAATTCGCCCGCCACCAGACTTTTACGTGGCCGCTGTCAGCGACGGGTACGTTATTTGCGTTGGGGTTGAACTACGCCGATCACGCCAGCGAGCTGGCATTTACGCCGCCGAAAGAGCCGCTGGTATTTATCAAAGCGCCAAACACCTTTACCGAACATCACCAAACGTCGGTGCGCCCGAACAACGTCGAATATATGCACTACGAAGCCGAACTGGTCGTGGTGATTGGCAAAACGGCGCGTAAGGTGAGCGAAGCCGAAGCCATGGAGTATGTGGCCGGTTACACCGTCTGTAACGACTACGCGATCCGCGACTATCTGGAAAACTACTACCGTCCGAATCTGCGGGTAAAAAGCCGCGACGGCCTGACGCCGATAGGCCCGTGGATTGTGGATAAAGAGGCGGTTTCTGATCCGCACAACTTGACGTTACGCACCTTTGTTAACGGTGAGCTGCGCCAGGAAGGGACGACCGCCGATCTGATCTTCAGCATCCCGTTCCTGATTTCTTATCTGAGCGAATTTATGACGTTGCAGCCGGGCGACATGATTGCCACCGGTACGCCGAAAGGGTTGTCCGATGTGGTGCCGGGGGATGAAGTTGTCGTGGAAGTAGAAGGCGTGGGTCGCCTGGTTAACCGAATCGTCAGTGAGGAGAGTGCAAAATGAAGAAAATAAATCATTGGATTAACGGCAAAAACGTTGCAGGTAACGACTACTTCCAGACCACTAACCCGGCGACCGGTGACGTGCTGGCGGAAGTGGCCTCCGGCGGTGAAGCAGAAGTGAACCAGGCTGTCGCGGCGGCAAAAGAGGCGTTCCCGAAATGGGCCAACCTGCCGATGAAAGAGCGCGCGCGCCTGATGCGTCGCCTTGGCGATCTGATTGACCAGCATGTGCCGGAAATCGCAGCGATGGAAACCGCCGACACCGGCCTGCCTATTCACCAGACTAAAAACGTGCTGATCCCGCGCGCCTCGCATAACTTCGAATTCTTCGCCGAAGTGTGCCAGCAGATGAACGGCAAGACCTACCCGGTTGACGATAAAATGCTCAATTATACGCTGGTGCAGCCCGTCGGCGTCTGCGCGCTGGTGTCGCCGTGGAACGTGCCGTTTATGACCGCGACCTGGAAAGTTGCGCCGTGCCTGGCGCTGGGTAACACCGCGGTGCTCAAAATGTCCGAGCTGTCGCCGCTGACTGCCGACAGGCTGGGCGAGCTGGCGCTGGAGGCAGGAATTCCGGCAGGCGTGCTGAACGTGGTGCAGGGCTACGGCGCGACGGCGGGCGATGCGCTGGTACGCCACCATGACGTGCGTGCGGTGTCGTTTACCGGCGGTACCGCCACCGGTCGCAATATCATGAAAAATGCCGGCCTGAAAAAATACTCGATGGAGCTGGGCGGCAAATCGCCGGTGCTGATTTTTGAAGATGCCGACATTGAGCGCGCGCTGGACGCCGCGCTGTTCACCATCTTCTCAATCAACGGCGAACGCTGCACCGCCGGGTCGCGCATCTTTATCCAGCAGAGCATTTACCCTGAGTTCGTGAAGCGCTTTGCCGAACGCGCGAATCGCCTGCGTGTCGGCGATCCGACCAACCCGAACACTCAGGTCGGCGCGCTGATTAGCCAACAGCACTGGGAAAAAGTCTCCGGTTATATCCGCCTCGGCATTGAAGAGGGCGCAACGCTGCTGGCGGGCGGTGCGGAAAAACCCACTGACCTGCCTGCGCATCTGAAAGGCGGTAACTTCCTGCGACCAACCGTGCTGGCCGATGTCGATAACCGTATGCGCGTCGCGCAGGAAGAGATCTTTGGGCCAGTTGCCTGCCTGCTGCCATTCAAAGACGAAGCGGAAGGGTTACGCCTGGCGAACGACGTGGAATACGGTCTGGCCTCTTATATCTGGACCCAGGACGTGAGCAAAGTGTTGCGCCTGGCGCGTGGGATTGAAGCCGGCATGGTCTTCGTCAACACCCAGAACGTCCGCGACCTGCGCCAGCCGTTCGGCGGCGTGAAAGCCTCCGGTACCGGGCGCGAAGGCGGCGAATATAGCTTCGAAGTGTTTGCGGAAATGAAAAACGTCTGCATCTCAATGGGCGACCATCCTATCCCAAAATGGGGAGTTTGATATGGGCAAGTTAGCGTTAGCAGCAAAAATTACCCACGTGCCGTCGATGTATCTTTCTGAACTGCCGGGAAAAAACCACGGTTGCCGTCAGGCAGCCATTGATGGGCATATTGAAATTGGCAAGCGTTGCCGCGAAATGGGCGTTGACACCATTATCGTATTCGACACCCACTGGCTGGTGAATAGCGCTTATCACATTAATTGTGCCGACCATTTCCAGGGCGTCTATACCAGCAACGAATTGCCGCACTTTATTCGCGACATGACCTATGACTATGACGGTAATCCGGAGCTCGGCCATCTGATCGCCGACGAGGCGGTCAAACTGGGCGTGCGCGCCAAAGCGCACAACATCCCGAGCCTGAAGCTGGAGTATGGCACGCTGGTGCCGATGCGCTACATGAACAGCGACAAGCACTTCAAAGTGGTCTCCATCTCGGCGTTCTGTACTGTTCATGACTTTGCCGACAGTCGCAGACTGGGCGAAGCCATTCTCAAGGCGATTGAGAAATATGACGGTACCGTAGCGGTATTCGCCAGTGGTTCTCTGTCGCACCGTTTTATTGACGACCAACGGGCGGAAGAGGGGATGAACAGCTACACCCGCGAGTTCGATCACCAGATGGACGAGCGCGTGGTCAAGCTGTGGCGCGAAGGCAAATTCAAGGAGTTTTGCACCATGTTGCCGGAGTACGCCGACTACTGCTACGGCGAAGGCAACATGCACGACACGGTCATGCTGCTGGGAATGCTGGGTTGGGACAAATACGACGGCAAGGTGGAGTTCATCACCGACCTGTTCGCCAGCTCCGGTACCGGCCAGGTGAACGCTGTTTTCCCGCTGCCTGCGTAAGGGGTGTTTATGCCGCACTTTATTGCTGAATGTACTGAAAATATTCGCGAGCAGGCTGATTTACCCGGCCTGTTCAGCAAAGTAAACGAGGCGCTGGCCGCCAGCGGGATTTTCCCCATCGGTGGTATCCGCAGTCGCGCCCACTGGCTGGGTACCTGGCAGATGGCTGACGGTAAGCATGATTACGCGTTTGTGCATATGACGCTGAAAATCGGCGCCGGGCGCAGCCTGGAGAGCCGTCAGGAAGTCGGCGAAATGCTGTTTGGGCTGATTAAAGCCCACTTCGCCGACCTGATGGAGAACCGCTATCTGGCGCTGTCGTTTGAGATTGCCGAGTTACATCCGACGCTCAATTACAAACAAAACAACGTACACGCGTTATTTAAATAGCACACTCTTTCGCCCGGTGGCGCTGCGCTTACCGGGCCTACAAAAAAAACGATGCACGAAGCAATACCGAACCGTAGGCCGGGTAAGACGCACCCGCGTCGCCACTCGGCGCAGCAGCACCGAATGACGTAACAGGAAGCAACTATGCTCGATAAACAGACCCATACCCTGATCGCTCAGCGACTTAATCAGGCTGAAAAACAGCGTGAACAGATTCGCGCAGTGTCGCTGGATTATCCCAACATCACTATTGAAGATGCCTATGCCGTACAGCGTGAATGGGTCAATATCAAGATTGCCGAAGGGCGCACGCTCAAAGGCCACAAAATCGGCCTGACCTCAAAAGCGATGCAGGCCAGCTCGCAAATCAGCGAACCGGATTACGGCGCGCTGCTTGACGATATGTTCTTCCATGACGGCGGCGATATCCCCACCGACCGTTTTATCGTCCCGCGTATTGAAGTGGAGCTGGCGTTTGTGCTGGCGAAACCGCTGCGCGGCCCTCACTGCACGCTGTTCGACGTCTACAACGCCACGGATTATGTGATTCCGGCGCTGGAACTGATTGACGCCCGCAGCCACAACATCGACCCGGAAACCCAGCGTCCGCGCAAAGTGTTCGACACCATTTCCGACAACGCCGCCAACGCCGGGGTGATCCTCGGTGGTCGCCCCATTAAACCAGACGAGCTGGATCTGCGCTGGATCTCCGCGCTGCTCTATCGCAACGGCGTGATCGAAGAAACCGGCGTCGCCGCAGGCGTGCTGAATCATCCGGCCAACGGCGTGGCGTGGCTGGCGAACAAGCTTGCCCCCTACGATGTCCAGCTTGAAGCCGGGCAGATCATCCTCGGCGGCTCGTTCACCCGCCCGGTGCCGGCGCGCAAGGGCGACACCTTCCATGTCGATTACGGCAACATGGGCGCGATCAGTTGCCGGTTTGTGTAAGGAAAAAACGATGAAAAATGCTTTCAAAGACGCGTTAAAAGCGGGGCGCCCGCAAATCGGTTTGTGGCTGGGGCTTGCCAACAGTTACAGCGCTGAACTGTTAGCGGGCGCTGGCTTCGACTGGCTACTGATCGACGGTGAACACGCGCCAAACAACGTGCAGACGGTGTTGACCCAGTTGCAGGCGATTGCGCCTTATCCCAGCCAGCCGGTGGTGCGTCCGTCATGGAACGATCCGGTACAGATTAAGCAACTGCTCGACGTCGGCGCGCAAACGCTGCTGATACCGATGGTGCAGAATGCCGATGAAGCGCGAAACGCCGTGGCGGCTACGCGTTATCCGCCTGCTGGTATTCGCGGCGTGGGCAGCGCGTTGGCGCGGGCATCGCGCTGGAACCGCATTCCGGACTATCTCCACCAGGCCAACGACGCCATGTGCGTACTGGTGCAGATTGAAACGCGTGAGGCGATGAGCAATCTGGCGTCAATTCTCGACGTGGATGGCATTGACGGCGTGTTTATTGGTCCGGCGGATCTCAGCGCCGATATGGGCTTTGCCGGCAATCCGCAGCACCCGGAAGTGCAGGCGGCGATTGAGAACGCCATCGTGCAGATACGCGCGGCGGGAAAAGCGCCGGGGATTCTGATGGCCAATGAAGCACTGGCGAAACGTTATCTGGAACTGGGGGCGCTATTTGTCGCCGTCGGCGTTGACACCACGCTGCTGGCGCGCGGAGCGGAGGCGCTGGCGGCGCGCTTTGGCGCAGAAAAAAACCTGTCCGGTGCGTCCGGCGTCTATTAAGCCTGGCCCGGTAAGCGCAGCGCTACCGGGCAACCGTAGTACCCTACAAAATTCCCATCAGAGGAAAAAAAATGAGCGACACATCATCTGCACTTCCGGAAAGCCCCGAGTCTGTCCGTTCGCACAACGCGCTCAGCACGGGTCAACAAACCGTCATAAATAAACTGTTCCGCCGACTGATTGTATTTTTATTCGTGTTGTTTATCTTCTCGTTTTTAGACCGTATCAACATCGGTTTTGCCGGGTTGACGATGGGGCAGGATCTGGGGTTAAGCGCCACCATGTTTGGCCTTGCCACGACGCTGTTTTACGCCACCTACGTCATTTTCGGCATTCCCAGCAACGTGATGTTGAGCATCGTCGGCGCCCGCCGCTGGATTGCGACCATTATGGTGCTATGGGGCATTGCATCTACCGCCACGATGTTCGCGGTGGGACCGAAAAGCCTGTATGTGCTGCGAATGCTGGTGGGCATTACCGAAGCGGGCTTTTTGCCAGGAATATTGCTCTATTTAACCTACTGGTTCCCGGCATTTTTCCGCGCCCGCGCCAACGCATTATTTATGATTGCCATGCCAGCCACTACCGCGTTGGGGTCGATTGTCTCCGGCTATATTTTATCGCTGGACGGCATATTCAATCTGCATGGATGGCAGTGGTTATTCCTGTTGGAAGGATTTCCGTCAGTTTTGTTAGGCATTATGGTCTGGTTTTACCTGGATGATACCCCGGCAAAAGCCAAATGGCTGACGGCAGAGGATAAAAAATGTTTGCAGGAGATGATGGATAATGATCGCCTGACGCTGGTTCAGCCTGAGGGGGCCATCAGCCATAACGCCATGCAGCAGCGTAGCCTGTGGCGCGAAGTATTCACGCCAATTGTACTGATGTATACGCTGGCCTATTTTTGCCTTACCAATACGCTTAGCGCCATTAGTATCTGGACGCCGCAAATCCTGAAAAGTTTTAATGAAGGCAGCAGCAATATCACCATCGGCCTGCTGGCGGCGATCCCGCAGATTTGTACTATTCTGGGCATGATTTACTGGAGCCGCCATTCGGACAAACATCAGGAGCGTAAACACCACACTGCGTTACCGTTCCTGTTTGCCGCCGCGGGCTGGCTGCTGGCGTCGGCGACCGACCATAACCTGATCCAGCTCCTGGGGATCGTGATGGCATCCACGGGTTCCTTTAGCGCGATGGCGATCTTCTGGACCACGCCGGATCAGTCGATCAGTTTACGCGCCAGGGCGATAGGCATTGCGGTCATCAATGCCACCGGCAATATTGGCTCCGCGCTCAGCCCGTTTATGATTGGCTGGCTAAAAGATATCACCGGTAGCTTCAATAGCGGACTCTGGTTTGTCGCTTCTCTGTTAGTCGTCGGCGCCGCCATTATCTGGCTCATTCCCATGAAAGCATCGCGTCCGCGCGCCACCCCTTGAGGAGAAACTATGTGCCAACGTGCGATCGCCAATATTGATATCAGCAAAGAGTATGACGAAAGCATGGGCAGTAACGATGTGCATTATCAGTCGTTTGCTCGTATGGCGGATTTCTTTGGTCGTGATATGCAGGCGCATCGCCACGACCAGTTTTTTCAAATGCACTTTCTTGATACCGGGCAGATTGAGCTACAGCTCGACGATCATCGCTATTCGGTGCAGGCGCCGCTATTTGTGCTTACGCCGCCCTCGGTGCCACATGCTTTTATTACCGAATCGGATAGCGATGGTCATGTTCTGACGGTACGCGAAGAGCTGGTTTGGCCGCTGCTGGAGGTGCTTTATCCCGGCACCAGAGAGGCCTTCGGCCTGCCGGGAATCTGTCTGTCGCTGGCGGATAAACCCAACGAGCTGGCGGCGCTCAAACATTACTGGCAGCTAATTGAGCGGGAGTCCACGGAACAACTGGCTGGCTGCGAACATACCCTGGTGCTACTGGCGCAGGCGGTATTTACCTTGCTGTTGCGTAATGCGAAGCTGGACGATCACGCCGCAACCGGGATGCGCGGTGAACTGAAACTTTTTCAGCGCTTTACCCTGTTAATTGACAACCACTTCCATCAGCACTGGACGGTGCCCGATTATGCCTGCGAGCTGCATATTACCGAATCTCGTTTGACCGATATTTGCCGACGTTTTGCTAATCGCCCGCCTAAACGCCTGATTTTTGATCGGCAATTACGCGAGGCGAAACGACTGCTGCTTTTTTCCGACAATGCTGTCAACGAGATCGCCTGGCAATTAGGTTTTAAAGATCCGGCTTATTTCGCCCGTTTCTTTAATCGCCTTGCTGGCTGTTCTCCTTCGCAGTTTCGCCAACGTGAAGTTCCCTCTTTTCTCAACTAAGAAGAGTAAAAACATGATGAAAAAAAGCGTCGCTATGCTGGCGGTTTGTATGCTGGCGCAAAGCCACCTTGCCATTGCTGCCGGTACTCCTGCGCCTCAAGAGATCAACATTGTTTTACTGGGCACCAAAGGCGGGCCTTCTTTGCTCAATACAGCCAGACTACCGCAAGCGACGGCGCTCACTATCGGCGATAAAATATGGCTGATAGATGCCGGCTACGGCGCCAGTCTGCAACTGGTGAAAAACGGCATTCCACTGCGCAACATCAATACTATTTTGCTCACCCATCTGCACAGCGACCACATACTGGATTATCCTTCCTTGCTGATGAATGCCTGGGCAAGTGGTCTGAAAGACCATACCATACAGGTTTATGGCCCGCCGGGAACCCAGGCGATGACGAAGGCTAGCTGGAAGGTCTTTGACAGGGATATCACGTTACGCATGGAAGAAGAGGGGAAACCCGATCCGCGCAACCTGGTTAAGGCGACCGATATTGGCCAGGGCGTCATCTATAAAGATGAACTGGTCACAATAAGCGCGCTGAAAGTGCCTCATTCCCCTTTTCCGGACGGTGAAGCGTTTGCTTACCGTTTTGATACCCAGGGTAAGCGAATCGTCTTCTCTGGCGATACGTCCTGGTTTCCGCCGCTTGCAACGTTTGCCCAAGGGGCGGATATCCTGGTACATGAGGCGGTACATGTCCCTTCGGTAGCAAAACTGGCTAATAGTATTGGCAACGGAAAAACGCTGGCTGAAGCGATTGCGTCGCATCACACCACGATTGAAGATGTCGGTAAGATTGCTCGCGAGGCCCACGTGAAAAAACTGGTGTTAAGTCATCTGGTGCCTGCGACGGTTGCGGATGGCGTCTGGCAACAGGAAGCCATGAAAAATTACCCGGGCCCTGTCATTGTCGGTCATGACAATATGACGATAAGCGTACCGTAGGTATCAGAGCAGGGATAAACCCACGGGCTGACATGATGTCAGCCCGTTATGCTTTTGGCGATCAGCATGACGCGCAGAGCTTTTGTCTAAAACATTATTTTTTCTAAACACTACTTGCTGATTTTTATGCACAATAAAGGTAAGATGATTGCTCTGGTGAAATATCACTAAATAAGAATGTCACGGATGGAATTTATACAGTGTTAAAAGCAATGCGTTTCTTTGTCTGCCGGCCATCAGTAATATCCTCTGTACCGGCTCCTCGTTGCCAAAGTGAAGGTTAGATTAAACGAATCAAAAAATATCCGAACTGTACAATTTTTATATCAAACATATTTAACTGCAAAATACTGCAAACGTGCGCGAATACACTTAATCAGTAGTATGGCTAATGCATACTTTATTTCCTAAACTTTCTTATTATCTATTTGAATATTTCTGGTTAAACCAAATGGACAAACGGATACCAGACACTCGAAAGGATAACTGCAGGCTTCTGGTTTAGGATTGCAGTTACCAGGACAGTGGCTATTTTCTTTAAGCGATTTCCATAGAACAGGATTAAACCTGGTAACGTTGTAAACAGTAACGGGATAAAGTTTATCGTTTATTAAGACCCCCTTATTAAAGGGGATGATAATGCTACCTGGAGGCATGTAAACATCTGCCTGATACCATAAGGTCAATCTAAGATTTTTTAGGCTATGTATGCATGAGAACGACACTCCGGTAGAGGGACTTATAACTGTATCAACGACCTTCCATTCCATTACAGAAACCTTTTAAGTGAAATAGTCAATGGTGTAAATTACATTTTCCGCAAGCCTATTCAGGATAGATGAAAATCTGAGAAACATAACTCGTTGAAAACGATCGTTTTTTATTGACCACTCTATTTATATTGATTTTTTAATAAGTTATTTATTTTATGCTCTTATTTTGTTTACATTCTATTACATTTTTGTATTTTAGGCGTGGTGTAAATATTGGGCGGTAGTGGATGTTATAACGCTCAATTATTAAACTGTAAGTGACTGTTGTATTTCTTATTTATAAATACCGCAACCTGTAAGCGCAGCGGTACATTTTACCCGGCATTGACAGGGAGAAGGTACGTATCAACCAGAGAGTACAAAACAGTGAAAGAATATATTCTTCAGGCAATAAATGATCGCTAACGTGTAAAAATAACCGACGTATCTAAAAAATGTGAACGTGTGGCTGGTCTTTATTTAAACGATGATCTTCGCAATGGCGCATTAATGGCTGACATTGGCGGTTCGTTGATCGGGGTGTGAGCGGTGAAAGGCTATATTTCTTCCGTTGGGGGAAGTATGTCAGAGGCATTCTGGTATTATACCGGGTGCATGTAAATCCGGGGTGGGCAGAAAGCCCACCCTCGGTTTATTGCCTTTATCGTGGATTAGGGATGCGAGATAAAGCGAGAAAGGCGTTGCAGCAGTAACCGGTTTTCTTCGCGCAGCCGTGAATTCTCTTCCAGCAGCGTTAACGCGACCGCGATCCCAGGCCAGTCGAGCGCCAGCTCCTCGCGTAAGCGTAGCGCGCGTTGTACCACGCTCGCTGCGCGATCGTCGAATTGCCAGTCGGCGTTATCGTCTTCGTAAGGCTCAATTACGCCAAGTCCGACGATTTCGTTTAGCTCCTCTTCCGTCACGCCGGTGTGCAAACAAAATTCGGTGATGGTAAAGGTGACAGTGATGTTAGCCATTATGCTTTCCCCCATTGCTGGCGTGGGTCAAAGGACGACTGCGCGTCCGCCAGTTGTTGCCACAGGGCAGCTGTTTTCTCGTCAGGTTTCGGCGGCATAACGATTTTGATGATGGCATAGAGATCGCCAGTGTGCTTTTTACTGGCTAATCCTTTTCCTTTGATACGCAGCCGCTGACCAGCCTGGCTGCCGGGGGGAATGGTCAGCAAAATACGCTCTTTAAGCGTTGGCACAGACACCTTAGCGCCGAGCGCCGCCTCCCATGGGGCAAGCGGAAGGACGACTTCCAGATCCTGATTGACAATATCAAAGAGCGGATGCGGGGCAATATGGATAACGAGCCATAAATCGCCATTAGGTCCGCCGTTTTCCCCCGGCGTGCCCTGGCCTTTCAGTCTGATTCGTTGCCCGTTGCTGACGCCAGCCGGGATTTTCACATTCAATGTTTTGGGAATTTCCCGCTCCACCAGGCCGAACGCGTTATAAACGGGGACGGAATAGCTAATCGTACGCTGGTGCTCTTCCAGCGTTTCTTCCAGGAATACCGCCACTTCAATTTCGATATCATGACCGCGTGCGGCGTGGCGGTGGTGCGAATGGCGACCGTGCTGACCAAAAATAGACGAGAAAATATCATCAAAATCTTCGGCGTTATACGGCTGGCCTTCGTGTTGCTGGAACTGGCGATTAAATTGTGGATCGTTACGGTGTTGCCATAACTGGTCATACTCGGCGCGCCGTTGCTCATCACTCAGCACTTCCCATGCTTCAGCAACCTCTTTGAAACGGGCTTCGGCATCGGGTTCTTTGCTGACATCTGGATGGTACTTGCGGGCCAGTCGGCGATAGGCGGTCTTAATCGTCTTGAGATCGTCCGTCGGTTTCACGCCCATAATGGCGTAATAATCCTTAAGTTCCATAGCATCATCTCGCTAAATCAATACATACAGAAGGGACCCCAAAAAGGTTTCTCCACTAAGTGTAGGGTAAACCTGAAAAGTGCGTATGAAAACACCAGTTATATCATTAGTAAGAATAAATTACGTTGTTCGACTATCAGAAGGTTGCGCAGCGCGCCGACATAACTTTACAGGGGAAAGGTTGCCAAAACCGCGCCAGTGGCTAAGATAACTCGCGTTAAACAGTGAGGGCGCAATGGCGAAACAACAACGGATGGGCTGGTGGTTTCTTTGCCTTGCATGTGTCGTGGTAATGGTTTGTACCGCGCAACGCATGGCGGGCCTGCACGCCTTGCAGATGCAGGCGACGGCCTCTGCTGCGGTGGTCAGCGCTCCCTCCTCGACAGATGACGGCTCGCCGGTCACTCCCTGTGAATTAAGCGCCAAGTCGCTGCTGGCGGCGCCTCCGGTACTCTTTGAAGGCGCTATCCTTGCGCTTTGTCTACTGCTTTCCTTACTGGCGCCTGTCCGGGTCATGCGCCTGCCGTTTTCGCCTCCACGGGCTATTTCGCCGCCCACATTACGGGTACATCTACGATTTTGTGTCTTCCGTGAATGACAGACCGGTTATTGCTAACGGTTAATTACTCATTCACGGAGAAAAAATATGATGATTTTGTTCAGGCGGATACTGTTCTGCCTGTTATGGCTTTGGCTGCCCGTCTCCTGGGCGGCGGAAAGCGGCTGGCTGCGTTCGCCCGATAACGACCATGCCAGCATACGGCTACGTGCCGATACGTCCGCTAACGGCGAGACCCGGCTGTTACTGGATGTCAAACTGGAAAACGGCTGGAAAACCTACTGGCGCGCGCCGGGGGAAGGGGGCGTGGCACCCTCTATCGCCTGGAAAGGCGACATGCCTGAGGTAAGCTGGTTCTGGCCAACCCCCTCGCGCTTTGATGTGGCGAATATCACCACCCAAGGATATCACGACGAGGTGACCTTTCCGATGATCGTGCGCGGTACGCCGCCCGCGACCTTGAGCGGCGTGTTGACGTTATCAACCTGCAGCAATGTTTGTCTGTTGACCGATTACCCCTTTTCCGTGACGCCCACTGTGCAGAATGCCGATTTTGCCCATGACTATGCGCGGGCGATGGGTAAAGTTCCGCTCCGCAGTGGACTAACGGACTCACTTGACGTCGGCTATCGCCCGGGAGAACTGGTGGTCACTGCTACGCGAGCGGCGGGCTGGTCATCGCCCGGGCTCTATCTTGACACCATAGATGACGTCGATTTTGCGAAGCCTCGCCTGCGCGTAGAGGGCGACAGGTTACAGGCGACGGTGCCGGTGACGGACAGTTGGGGCGAAAAGGCGCTCGATTTGCGCGACAAATCGCTGACCCTCGTGTTAGCCGATGGCGCTATCGCCCAGGAGAGCACGCAAACCATTGGCGCTGCGCCAGCGCAAACGCCGGACAATGCGGCGCTACCTTTCTGGCAAGTTGTAATGATGGCGCTAATCGGCGGACTGATTCTTAATTTAATGCCCTGCGTACTGCCTGTTCTGGGCATGAAACTTGGCTCTATTTTATTGGTAGAGGAAAAAAGCCGCTCTCACATCAGGCGACAATTTTTGGCCTCGGTCGCCGGTATCATTGCGTCATTTATGGCGCTGGCGGCGTTTATGACCCTCCTTCGCCTGTCAAACCATGCGCTGGCCTGGGGAGTCCAGTTCCAGAATGCATGGTTTATTGGTTTTATGGCGCTGGTGATGTTGTTGTTTAGCGCCAGCCTGTTCGGGCTTTTTGAGTTCAGGCTTCCCTCATCTATGACCACGAAACTGGCCACTTACGGCGGTAATGGTATGTCAGGACATTTCTGGCAGGGGGCATTCGCCACGCTGCTGGCGACGCCTTGTAGCGCGCCGTTTCTGGGCACGGCGGTCGCGGTGGCGCTCACGGCGTCGCTGCCGACGCTGTGGGGGCTGTTCCTTGCGCTTGGCCTGGGGATGAGCGCGCCGTGGCTACTGGTCGCGCTACGACCAGGACTTGCGCTACGTTTACCGCGCCCCGGACGTTGGATGAATGTCCTGCGCAGGATCCTCGGTCTGATGATGCTGGGGTCGGCTATCTGGCTGGCGACGTTACTCCTGCCGCATTTCGGCTTCACTGCGTCAAAGAGCGCGCAAGACACGGTTCAGTGGCAACCGTTGAGTGAACAGGCAATCCAGTCGGCGCTGGCGCAGCATAAGCGGGTATTTGTCGATGTCACTGCGGACTGGTGTATTACCTGTAAAGTGAATAAATACAACGTCCTGCAAAAAGAGGATGTACAGGCCGCCTTGCAACAGCCGGATGTTGTGGCGCTGCGGGGAGACTGGACGCTGCCGTCCGATGCCATTACAGATTTTCTGAAAACGCGCGGCCAGGTCGCCGTGCCGTTTAATCAGGTATATGGCCCCGGCTTGCCGGAAGGGGAGGCACTGCCCACTTTGCTGACCCGCGATGCGGTATTACAAACGTTGAAAAAAGCGAAAGGAATAACCCAATGAAATACATGATTGTTTTACTGCTGGCGCTGTTTTCGACGCTGAGCATCGCGCAAGAAACCGCTCCTTTTACGCCGGATCAGGAAAAGCAGATTGAAAATCTGATCCATGCGGCGTTGTTTAACGATCCTGCCAGCCCGCGGATAGGCGCTAAACACCCTAAGCTGACGCTGGTGAACTTTACGGATTACAACTGCCCGTACTGCAAACAGCTTGATCCGATGCTGGAAAAGATTGTGCAGAAATATCCTGACGTTGCGGTCATTATTAAACCGCTGCCATTCAAAGGAGAGAGTTCCGTACTGGCGGCGCGTATTGCGCTGACCACCTGGCGCGAGCATCCGCAACAGTTCCTCGCGCTACATGAAAAACTCATGCAAAAGCGCGGTTACCATACGGATGACAGTATTAAACAGGCCCAGCAGAAAGCAGGGGCTACGCCAGTGACGCTGGATGAAAAAAGCATGGAAACGATACGCACTAATTTGCAGTTGGCAAGGCTGGTCGGCGTGCAAGGAACGCCAGCGACGATCATTGGCGACGAGCTGATTCCGGGCGCAGTGCCCTGGGATACGCTGGAAGCGGTGGTGAAAGAAAAACTGGCGGCTGCCAATGGCGGCTAAACTGCGGCGTTGGCTGCGTGAAGCCGCGGTTTTTCTGGCGCTCCTCATCGCGATAATGGTGGTCATGGACGTCTGGCGCGCGCCGCAGGCGCCTCCGGCGTTTGCCGCGACACCATTACGTACGCTGACGGGAGAGTCGACAACTCTGGCGACATTGAGCGAAGAACGCCCCGTACTGCTCTATTTTTGGGCCAGCTGGTGCGGGGTATGCCGCTTTACTACGCCTGCGGTCGCTCGCCTGGCGGCGGAAGGGGAAAACGTCATGACCGTTGCGCTCCGCTCCGGCGATGACGCTGAGGTTGCCCGCTGGCTGGCGCGCAAGGGCGTTGACTTCCCGGTCATCAATGATGCTAACGGCGCCTTATCCGCTGGATGGGAAATCAGCGTGACGCCAACGCTGGTGGTGGTTTCACAAGGTCGGGTTGTGTTCACCACCAGCGGCTGGACCAGCTATTGGGGCATGAAGCTTCGGCTGTGGTGGGCAAAAACGTTCTGAATATGCGCCGGGGTTTCCCGGCGCTAACGCGTTTACTGTAAGAAAAACCCCCGTTTTGCGAAATCGTTCCCGGAAAAATGATCCATTTCTGTCACACTCAGAACGATTTGATAACAACAAGAGGTCATAGGGATGAAAAAATCATTACTCGCTGTTGCTGTGGCAGGGGCTGTTTTGTTGTCATCCGCCGTACAGGCGCAGACAACGCCGGAGGGTTATCAATTACAACAGGTGCTGATGATGAGCCGCCATAATCTGCGGGCGCCGCTGGCGAATAATGGCAGCGTACTGGCGCAGTCGACGCCGAACGCCTGGCCGGCGTGGGACGTTCCCGGCGGGCAACTGACGACGAAAGGCGGCGTGCTGGAAGTCTATATGGGACACTACACACGTGAATGGCTGGTCGCGCAGGGGCTGATACCGTCGGGAGAATGTCCGGCGCCCGACACGGTATATGCCTATGCGAATAGTTTGCAGCGCACCGTCGCCACCGCGCAATTTTTCATTACCGGCGCTTTCCCCGGCTGTGATATTCCTGTTCATCATCAGGAAAAAATGGGCACTATGGACCCTACCTTCAATCCGGTAATTACCGATGATTCCGCCGCGTTCCGGCAACAGGCCGTACAGGCGATGGAAAAGGCGCGTAGTCAGCTACATCTTGATGAGAGTTATAAACTGCTTGAGCAGATAACGCATTATCAGGACTCGCCGTCCTGCAAAGAGAAGCATCAGTGTTCGCTAATCGACGCGAAAGATACCTTCAGCGCGAACTATCAGCAAGAGCCTGGCGTGCAGGGGCCGCTGAAAGTAGGGAACTCGCTGGTGGATGCGTTTACCCTGCAATATTACGAAGGGTTTCCGATGGATCAGGTCGCCTGGGGCGGGATCCACACCGATCGGCAGTGGAAGGTGCTGTCAAAACTGAAAAACGGCTATCAGGACAGCCTGTTTACCTCACCCACGGTGGCGCGCAATGTCGCTGCGCCGCTGGTGAAATATATCGATAAGGTGCTGGTTGCCGATCGCGTTAGCGCGCCGAAGGTTACCGTGCTGGTGGGGCATGATTCCAATATCGCGTCGCTGCTGACGGCGTTGGATTTTAAACCCTATCAGCTCCATGACCAGTATGAGAGAACGCCGATTGGCGGTCAGCTTGTCTTCCAACGCTGGCATGACGGCAACGCTAACCGGGATTTGATGAAAATCGAGTATGTCTACCAGAGCGCCCGGCAGTTACGTAACGCGGAAGCGTTAACGCTCAAATCGCCCGCGCAAAGGGTAACGCTGGAACTGAAAGGATGTCCGGTGGATGCGAACGGCTTCTGTCCGCTGGATAAGTTCGATAACGTCATGAACACTGCCGCAAAATAGCCGTATGCCCCCGCGCAGGCGGGGGCGTTTGTGTTATACATTCTTACGTTCGATGATTTGTTCGCCCCAGAAGAGCGAGTCTTTGTCCGTTTTCTCAAAGGCTTTGATCAGCACCTCATCGCTACCTTCTTCCCATATTTTTTCTGCCAGTTTCTCGTCATAGTGAGCGACTTCAAAAATGGCTTCGGCAATTTCCGGCGACGTATTACGCAGGCTTGCCCATTCGCCGACGCGGTGCGCTTTTGCTTCTTGAGTTGGCATTCGAATCCTCCTGTTGAAGATTAGCCGTTGAGTTTGACTGCCAGACCGGCGACGTATTCCCCCTGATAGCGAGCGATAGAGAGTTCCTCCTGGCTTGGTTGACGTGAACCGTCGCCTCCGGCGATAGTCGTTGCGCCGTAAGGCGTGCCGCCGCGAACCTGGGAGACGTCAAACAGTTCCTGTGCGGCATAGCCTATCGGGACAATCACCATCCCATGATGGGCAAGCGTAGTCCAGGTCGAGGTGATGGTCTGCTCCTGGCCGCCGCCCGTTCCGGTAGAACTGAACACGCTGCCGAGCTTGCCGTATAGCGCGCCGGATGCCCACAGTCCACCGGTTTGATCCAGGAAGGTACGCATCTGGCCTGACATATTGCCAAACCGGGTTGGCGTACCAAAAATAATGGCATCGTAATCCGCCAGCTCCTGTGGGGTGGCAACCGGTGCGTTTTGCGTTTTACCGCCAGCTTTTGCGAAGATTTCAGGCGGCATTGTTTCTGGCACACGCTTTATAATGACCTCTGCGCCGTCGACTTTCTTTGCCCCTTCCGCCACCGCGTGCGCCATGGTTTCAATGTGTCCGTACATGGAATAATAGAGCACCAGAATCTTTGCCATTTGTACTACTCCTCAGATTAATCAGGTGTGTAGCGATTCGCTACGTCTATTTAAAGATATGCTCTCCTGTGAAGAGTGCAAATTTCAGCGCCATTTCTTTGATTTATAACAATAATTAATTTGGCGACCTTTGTTGCAAAATGATACATTTTTAAGCGCTTTGATTTTCCCAAATATAAGAATAACTTATTTATTTCTTATGGTTATTATTCTGCGTATTCGGCTTCCAATGTTGCAGAATATTTCGGTAAGCGGCCTACCACGACGTTTTTCACTATGCTTAATGTTACGCGGCGTTACTGATGATATCGTTCATACGCGGCGCGAGGAGATACTCCTCATTACCTATGCAATATGATGTCTAATCTATGACGGAGGTCAGTAATGGCAAACCATCGTGGCGGTTCCGGTAATTTTGCGGAAGACCGCGAAAGAGCATCAGAAGCAGGTCGTAAAGGTGGTCAGCACAGCGGGGGCAATTTTAAGAATGACCCGCAGCGTGCATCCGAAGCAGGCAAAAAAGGGGGCAAAAGCAGTAACCGTAATAGCTAGCCTGCGTCACAACAGCAAGACGCTGAGCGTTTCGCGCTAAAAAGCGTCATGCGCCACCGCCGCCGGATTTCCGGCGGTTTTTTTGTTTATAAGCCGGATTTGGTATGCTTGCGTCCTGACAAAAAGGAGAGGGCGCATGTCGCAACGCACAGAGAAAAAAATCGGGAAACGCTCGCAGGCCACCGGTGCAAAACGGCAGCTTATTTTAACTGCCGCGCTTGCTGTTTTTTCCCAGTATGGCATTCATGGCGCGCGTCTTGAGCAGGTCGCCGAGCGGGCAGGCGTCTCCAAAACCAATCTGCTTTATTATTATCCCTCGAAAGAGGCGCTGTATGTCGCGGTAATGCGACAGATTCTGGATGTCTGGCTGGCGCCGCTCAAGGCGTTTCGCGCAGAATTTTCCCCTCTGGAGGCCATCAAAGAGTATATCCGTCTCAAGCTGGAGGTTTCGCGTGATTATCCGCAGGCGTCGCGGCTCTTCTGCATGGAGATGCTGGCGGGCGCGCCGCTCTTAATGGAGGAACTGACCGGCGATCTAAAAGCGTTGATAGATGAAAAATCCGCGCTGATTGCCGGATGGGTGCACAGCGGGAAACTGGCGCCCGTCTCCCCGCACCATTTGATCTTCATGATTTGGGCCGCCACGCAACATTACGCCGATTTTGCCCCTCAGGTTGAGGCGGTAACCGGCGCGACGCTTCGCGATGAAGCCTTTTTTAACCAAACGGTCGAAAGCGTTCAGCGCATTATTATTGAAGGGATTCGCGTGCGTTAACCGGCTGGCGGCAGTGGGCAGCTCAAATCACCCTCTTCACATTGCAGCAGCGAGGCTAAAAACGCTTCGCGTTCGTTCGTTTTATCGGTCAGGCACTGGCTGGCGATCATGGGTTGCACGCTGCCGCCCTCCGTACCTGAACGAATCAGAGCGCAATCGGCGTCCCGCAGGGCAATCCATGCCACCTGCGCTTTTTGCAACAGCTCGCGCTGCGGCGGTTGCGCACGCTTAAGCGCGCTTTGATAGGTTTCGTTCAGCTTTTTATCTGCCGCCTGGTATTGCGCGGCGGCGCAGCGATTCATTTCCAGCTGCGTACTGGCGCTGGCACACTCATCGGCCAACGCCTGACTGCTGAACAACAACGCCGCGCAGGTAAGGAAAATTCGTTTCATACGGTCCTCTGACGCGAGTAAAAAGGCTCCATTGACGGAGCCTTAATTAACCACAGTATTAGCCAATTGTCATCAGGCTGGCATTACCGCCAGCGGCGGCAGTGTTTACGCTCAGCGAACGTTCAATATAGAGCCGTTCCAGCAGTATATTGCTTTCGCCGCGGGCGAACCCCTGTACCGACACTATCGCGCCTTCGCGGGCGGCGACGGCTTCGCACACGGTTCGCAGCTTGTCGGAGTCGCCGTGGAAAATCACCGCGTCAAACGGCTGCGCCATCAGCGTTTCCGCTTTCGCAAACTGGACACGCGCCGCAACGGCGGCGGGGAGACGTTTCGCCAGATCGCGGTGGAAGGCGTCGTCTGACCATAGCGCCTGACTGCCGACGGCGAGAACGGCGGCAAGCTGCGTCAACGCGTCCTGTTCGTCATCAGCCAGGCATAATACCCGTTCACGCGGCAACAGCGTCCAGGTATTGCGCTCGCCGGTCGGTCCCGGTAGCAGGCGCTGCGTGCCGGCCTGCGCCAGATCGGCGAATTGTCGGCAGAGCGTCTGTAGCGCCGGGCGATCCGCCGCCCATTGCGTCAGAGCGGTCAACGGCGCGAGTAGCGTGGTTTTAAGCTGCGCATCCACCGGGTAACGCGCATCCTGACGAGTCAGCGTCGTATTGAGCGCATTGGGCGGGCGGTGTGCCAGCAGGCGGTAGAGATAGAGCGGTCCTCCCGCTTTTGGCCCGGTGCCGGACAGGCCTTCGCCGCCAAACGGCTGGACGCCGACGACCGCGCCCACCATATTACGGTTAACGTACAGGTTGCCGACATGGGCGGAACCGGTGACTTGCGCAATGGTTTCATCAATACGGGTATGTACGCCCAGCGTTAGCCCGTAGCCGGAAGCGTTAATCTGTTCGATAAGCTCCGCCAGTTGGTTACGGTTATAACGCACGACGTGCAGCACGGGCCCGAAGACCTCTTTTTCCAGTTCTGCGAAGTTTTCCAGCTCAATAAGCGTGGGCATAACAAACGTACCGGTCTGCCATTCCTGCGCATCATCGCTGTTTTCACGTGCGGCCTGGAAAACCGGGCGGCCTTTGGCGCGCATCGTCTGGATGTGACGTTCAATGTTGGCTTTGGCCTCGCTATCGATCACCGGCCCGATATCGGTCGTCAGACGGCCTGGATTCCCCATCCGACACTCCGCCATCGCGCCGCGTAACATTTTCAGCGTATGTTCGGCGATATCGTCCTGCAAACACAGCACGCGGAGCGCGGAACAGCGTTGTCCGGCGCTGTCGAAAGCGGAAGCCAGCACATCCACGACCACCTGCTCGGTGAGCGCGGAAGAGTCGACAATCATAGCGTTCATACCGCCGGTTTCCGCAATCAACGGAATAGGGCGGCCCTGGGCGTCAAGACGCGTGGCGATGTTGCGCTGCAACAACGTCGCGACCTCCGTGGAGCCGGTAAACATCACGCCGCGTACACGCGCATCGGCGGTAAGCTGGGCGCCGACGGTTTCTCCCCGTCCCGGCAACAGTTGCACGACGCCCGGCGGTACGCCCGCTTCCAGCAAAATGGCAATGCCCTGGGCGGCAATCAGCGATGTCTGCTCTGCCGGTTTCGCCAGAACGCTGTTACCTGCCGCCAGCGCGGCGGCGATTTGGCCGGTGAAAATGGCCAGCGGGAAGTTCCACGGACTGATGCAGACCACCGGCCCTAACGGGCGATGCGTTTCGTTATCGAAATCGTCACGCACTTGGCCGGCATAATAATGGAGGAAGTCTACCGCTTCGCGCACTTCGGCAATGGCGTTGCTGAACGTTTTCCCCGCTTCGCGCACCAACAGGCCAATCAACTGCTGCATTTGGTCTTCCATCAATACCGCCGCCCGCTGCAAAATGGCGGCGCGTTCTTGCGGCGGCGTCGCAAACCAAACCGGCGCCTGATTGACCGCGTTTTGCAATGCCTGTTCAACCTCGCTTTCTGTCGCTTCGCGTCCCCAGCCGACAATATCTTTCGGTTCCGCCGGGTTGATAACCGGCGTCATCTCACCGTCGGCCACCGGTTGTTCCAGCACAGGTTTTGCCTGCCATTTCTGCATGGCGTTGCTTAACAGGGCAGAAGAAAGCGAGGCGAGGCGATGTTCATTCGCTAAATCAAGTCCGGCGGAGTTTATCCGACCTTCGCCGTACAGATCGCGCGGCAGCGGAATTTTCGGATGCGGTATGCCAGCCTGACCTTCCTGCTGCGCCAGTTTTTCCACGGCCTCGACCGGGTCCGCCACCAGTTCATCGAGCGGTAGGGTGGCATCGGCGATACGGTTGACAAAAGAGGTGTTGGCGCCGTTTTCCAGCAGGCGTCGTACCAGATAGGCCAGCAGGGTTTCGTGTGTTCCCACCGGCGCGTAAATACGGCAGGGACGGTTAAGTTTTCCGTCCGCCACTTTACCGGTGACCTGTTCATACAGCGGTTCTCCCATGCCGTGCAGGCACTGGAATTCGTACTGACCCGGATAGTAATTTTGCCCGGCCAGATGATAAATCGCCGCCAGTGTGTGGGCGTTATGGGTCGCGAACTGCGGGTAGATCAGATTAGGTACGGCGAGCAGTTTTTTCGCGCAGGCCAGATAAGAGACATCGGTATACACTTTGCGGGTATAAACCGGATAGCCCTCCAGCCCTTCCATTTGCGCGCGTTTGATCTCGCTATCCCAGTAGGCGCCTTTCACCAGACGAATCATCAGCCGACGGCGGCTACGGGAGGCCAGATCGACTAAATAATCAATGACCAGTGGACAGCGTTTTTGGTAAGCCTGGATCACAAAGCCAATGCCGTTCCAGCCTGCGAGTTCGGGTTCGAAGCAGAGTTTTTCCAGCAGATCGAGCGAGATCTCCAGACGATCCGCCTCTTCGGCGTCGATATTGAGACCGATATCATACTGGCGCGCCAGCAGCGTCAGGGATTTCAGGCGCGGATAAAGCTCCTCCATTACCCGATCGTATTGTGCACGACTATAGCGTGGATGCAGGGCGGACAGCTTAATTGAGATGCCTGGCCCTTCGTAAATACCGCGACCGTTAGACGCTTTGCCGATGGCATGAATCGCCTGCTGGTAAGAGACCATATAAGCCTGCGCATCGGCGGCGGTTAACGCGGCTTCGCCCAGCATATCGTAAGAATAGCGGAACCCTTTCTCTTCCAGTTTTCGGGCATTCGCCAGCGCCTGAGCAATGGTTTCGCCAGTCACGAACTGCTCGCCCATTAAACGCATCGCCATGTCGACGCCTTTGCGGATTAACGGCTCGCCGCTCTTGCCGATAATGCGGTTCAGCGAGCGCGAAAGATTGGCTTCGTTATGCGTTGAGACCAGCCGGCCGGTAAAGAGCAGCCCCCATGTGGCGGCATTTACAAACAGCGACGGGCTACGGCCAATATGCGACTGCCAGTTGCCATTACTGATTTTGTCGCGAATTAACGCATCGCGCGTAGCTTTGTCGGGAATACGCAGCAGCGCTTCCGCCAGACACATCAGCGCTACGCCTTCTTGCGAAGAGAGGGAAAACTCCTGCAACAGGCCTTGTACCATACCCGCGCGACCGCTGGCGGATTTTTGATTGCGCAATTTCTCCGCCAGTTGATACGCCAGTTTATGCGCCTGCTCAGCGACAGGCGGCGACAGGCGCGCCTGTTCCATTAGCATTGACACCGCATCGGTTTCCGGGCGGCGCCAGGCGGCGGTGATGGCGGCGCGAGAGACGGATTGGGGAAGAATCTGTTCGGCAAACTCCAGAAAGGGCTGATGCGGCTCATCCTGCGGCGCGACCGGCTCCTCGCTTTCATTTGCCGCGCCGGCAAACAGCGCAGGTAGCTCCGGTAGCGTATCGCTATTTTCCAGCTTGTCCAGATAGCTAAAGATTGCCTGTTTTATTAACCAGTGCGGCGTGCGATCGATACGCGACGCGGCCATTTTGATCCGTTCGCGCGTGGCGTCGTCCAGCTTAACCCCCATCGTGGTGGTTCCCATACCCTCTACTCCTGTTATTCGCTCTGTCTGCTAACCAATAGTTAGCGGAAAATATCCACTATGTTGCAACTTTGTGCAACCGCGTTAAATGTGACCTGCGTTGCAAGCTTAAAAATGAATAAATTGTTAAAAAAAGAAAGTGGGAGTCTGACGGGGAAAACCATCTGGATTTATTTTCTCTGCGGTAGTTAACACTTTTAAAAGGTGCAACCGCAAAAAATGTGAGAGAGTGCAACCTGGAGAAAAATAGTATCCCTCTGCAATCAAATTTGATGTAAATGGTGTGTTAAATCGATTGTGAATAACCACCGCTTCCGGCAGGATACGGTCGCCCTGGTAAACATAACACCCTTGCCACGTTCCGGCAGGGTACAAAACGGCACGCTACGGTAGTGCCAATAAATAAATTTGGAGAACCTTGATGGCTATTAGCACACCGATGTTGGTGACATTCTGTGTCTATATTTTTGGCATGATATTGATTGGGTTTATCGCCTGGCGCTCAACCAAAAACTTTGATGACTATATTCTTGGCGGTCGCAGCCTGGGGCCGTTTGTTACGGCTTTATCAGCCGGCGCGTCGGATATGAGCGGCTGGCTGTTAATGGGGCTGCCTGGCGCTATCTTTCTGTCGGGGATCTCTGAAAGCTGGATCGCCATTGGCCTGACGTTAGGCGCATGGATTAACTGGAAGCTGGTGGCCGGGCGCCTGCGCGTGCATACCGAATTTAACAATAACGCGCTCACGCTACCGGACTATTTTACCGGTCGGTTTGAAGATAAGAGCCGAGTCCTGCGTATTATTTCCGCGCTGGTCATTCTGCTGTTTTTCACTATCTATTGCGCATCAGGTATTGTCGCTGGGGCACGACTGTTCGAAAGCACCTTCGGTATGAGCTATGAAACCGCACTGTGGGCGGGGGCCGCGGCAACCATTATTTATACCTTTATCGGCGGGTTTCTTGCCGTTAGCTGGACGGATACCGTTCAGGCCAGCCTGATGATTTTTGCGCTAATCCTGACGCCGGTGATGGTTATTGTCGGCGTAGGCGGTTTTAGCGAGTCGCTGGAAGTGATCAAGCAAAAGAGCATCGAGAATGTCGACATGCTCAAGGGGCTGAATTTTGTCGCTATTATTTCTCTGATGGGCTGGGGACTGGGTTACTTCGGTCAGCCGCATATCCTGGCGCGCTTTATGGCGGCGGATTCCCATCACAGCATTGTTCATGCGCGTCGTATTAGTATGACCTGGATGATTCTGTGTCTGGCGGGCGCGGTGGCGGTGGGCTTCTTTGGCATTGCGTACTTTAACAATAACCCCGCGCTGGCCGGGGCGGTGAACCAAAACTCAGAACGCGTATTTATAGAACTGGCGCAGATCCTGTTTAATCCGTGGATTGCCGGTGTTCTGCTGTCTGCTATCCTGGCGGCGGTGATGTCGACGTTGAGCTGTCAGTTGCTGGTATGCTCCAGCGCGATTACGGAAGATTTATATAAGGCTTTTCTGCGTAAAAGCGCCAGCCAGCAAGAGCTGGTATGGGTAGGGCGAGTGATGGTGCTGGTGGTAGCGCTGATCGCCATTGCGCTGGCGGCGAACCCCGATAACCGTGTGCTGGGGCTGGTGAGCTACGCCTGGGCTGGATTCGGCGCGGCATTTGGACCTGTTGTCCTGTTTTCTGTGATGTGGTCGCGTATGACACGTAACGGCGCGCTGGCGGGAATGATTATTGGCGCGGTGACGGTTATCGTCTGGAAACAATATGGTTGGCTGGATCTGTATGAGATCATCCCTGGCTTCATTTTCGGCAGCCTGGGGATCGTAATCTTTAGCCTGCTTGGCAAAGCGCCGACAGCAGCGATGCAGGAACGCTTTGCAAAAGCGGACGCGCATTATCATTCCGCGCCGCCGTCGAAGCTACAGGCGGAATAACCGACATGTCCGATAGCATTATTGCCATCGGACATATTTTACCAGGCGGCGTTATACGCCTGCCTGGTCCTCTGATAAGTCCCGGACCGAATGACTGAAGATGTTCAGGTAAATGAGGACGCACTCTCAAACTATTTTTAGCCCTTGAGCGCCGTTAACGCGGGCGTAATACGTCTCGAGTAATCACTAACTGGCCATATATGAAATCGCCTGTTAATGGTACCAATAGCCTTGGCGCAATAGAGTAATGACAAAAATTAAAACGAGTCAGCGTTACCGGCGTAAGTATGCCGCACAAAATTTTGCATAAATAATGCCGTTTTAGCGATGGGAGAGAGGACACGTTAATTACTCCATTTTAACCTTTTATATGTTGAATATTCAATGGGTTATGGGTGGTTTCACCATTGATACCCGCAGTAGCTAATGATTATCTTTTTTAGTCTCCTGCCGATGAAATAATCGTGTAATCTTTCTGTAAGAGACTGACAATGACGCAATAATGCTTGGTTAATACTTGGTGAATATATTGTTGCATTATTGATGTTTTGTGTTGTACTTAGTAGTAATAGCGGTAGTTCCCCGGCAGTGATGGTCACTCACTATGGAGATCGCGAATGGTAATGTCCGCACCAGGACACATTGTTTACAGTAGTTACAACACCCTGTACGGACATTCTCTCTCCGGTGGTGGTCTTGTCACCTTAAAAGCTCTCATCATTTCCCTTACTGTCCATACCCATGACGTCATATGTGGTGCGCGTAGCCGTGTGTGGCGTCGTTTCAAAAAGCAAGCTAAGGCTTACAAGGAAGCCAACCCTCAGATGTGTGTGCGCATAATCGCGTTCAAGAGAACGCGGGTGATGTATACCTACAACTCAAGGTGCTATCCATGGGAAGACAAAAAGCAGTGATCAAAGCTCGTCGTGAAGCAAAGCGTGTGTTGAGACGAGATTCGCGTAGTCATAAGCAACGTGAAGAAGAATCGGTCACGTCACTGGTACAGATGGGCGGAGTAGAAGCCATTGGCATGGCGCGCGATAGTCGCGATACCTCTCCTGTTAAGGCGCGAAATGAAGCACAGGCGCATTATCTGAACGCTATCGACAGTAAACAGCTTATTTTTGCGACCGGCGAAGCCGGCTGCGGAAAAACATGGATCAGTGCGGCAAAGGCGGCAGAAGCATTGATTCATAAGGACGTCGAGAGGATCATTGTGACGCGTCCGGTATTGCAGGCTGATGAAGATCTTGGTTTTTTGCCCGGTGATATCGCTGAAAAATTCGCGCCTTATTTTCGTCCCGTCTACGATGTCCTGCTTAAACGGTTGGGCGCGTCCTTTATGCAATATTGTTTGCGCCCGGAAATCGGTAAGGTAGAAATTGCCCCGTTCGCCTATATGCGTGGGCGTACTTTTGAAAATGCGGTCGTGATCCTCGACGAGGCGCAAAATGTGACTGCGGCGCAAATGAAAATGTTTTTGACGCGACTAGGCGAAAATGTCACGGTCATTGTCAATGGCGATATTACGCAATGCGACCTGCCGCGCGGCGTGCGTTCCGGATTGAGCGATGCGTTGGAACGCTTTGAAGAAGATGAAATGGTAGGGATTGTGCATTTCAACAAAGACGACTGCGTGCGCTCGGCGCTTTGTCAGCGAACGCTCCACGCATACAGCTAATATAGCATTGACTTTCAGAGCCCGGGAGACCGGGCTTTGTTGTCTATAAAGCGTCCAGCAGACTCATGGACAAAAAAGGAAAATGACGCCTGTACGTGAAGGGAATTATTTTGTCATGTCCAGGGCATTCATTGTCCGTAATTTGCTTTCTCGGGCCTGTTCCGGCGAGGACTGTACAAGAAGGGTATAGAGCAGGTCAAAGACGAAAAGCTGCGCGGCTTTCGTACCGATCGAGTCACCCTGCAACATTCCTTGCCGATTACCATTGATCAGGCAAAAATCGGCCTCTTCACATAATGGAGAACCCAGATTATGGGTAATGGCGACTGTGGTGGCGCCAGCCTGTCGGGCCAATCGGAGTGAATGCACTGTTTCTGGCGATGTGCCCGAGTGACTGACACCCATCGCGACATCGCCTGCTTTTAATAGCGTAGCCTGCATGTACATAAAATGGTTATTGCTTACCGCATCGCCCCGTAAACCAATACGCATTAGCTTGTGTTTCATATCCAGCGCCGTGATCCCCGATGAGCCCACACCAAAGATATAAACTGAGTGACAGTGACGTAGGGCGTCCACGACACCGAGAACCTGTTGCATATCAAGCAGATTTAGCGTTTCAGATAATACATTACTAATGGTGTTCTGCAATTTTAAACCAATGGCGTGGGCATCGTCGGATTCGCTAACTTCGGCATCCAGTAGAGGACTACTGTCATCAGACTCGGTAGTGGCAAGTTCAATGGCCAGGTCCATTTTAAAATCCTGAAAACCTTTATAGCCCAGGGTGCGACAAAAGCGAATAACCGTGGCTTCTCCGGCCTGTGTGTCGCGCGACAAATCGGCAATAGATGACTGTGTCACCTGTCTGGGGAAGGCTAAAATATATTGCGCAATACGCTGGGAGGCACGTGTCAGGCTTTTTTGCATAGCACCCAGAGTGTCAAGGATTTTTCCGGGTTTAAGACGTGGGGGTTGAGGCTCCATATAGTTCCTGCTCTTGAGGGCTGATTGCGGCACAAAGCCTGCAATATCGAACAGAGCAGAGCCTATCAAGTCTGCGGCATGAAAAAAAGCGCGATGTAAGTAAAGGAGGGGGAATATTTACATCGCGTTGCCAACTTATGACAGAACATCACTGGAGAGTAATCTGTTTGCTCTTACGGTGTTTATAGCGCGCCATCTGTCGGATGGTTTATATCTGGCCCGGTATTGTCGCCCCGGGCGTTGGCGTCACCGTGTGCTGTGTCGGTATAGCGTGGTATCATGAAATCATAATGTCACCTTTGGTTCAGGTTTTTCATCCAGCGTCAATGGCGGTGCCGGGGCAAATAACGGGGCGAAAATAACGCCGCTGATCACCACGCTTAGCGAGCCAATGACCCCATAAAAGAAGAAGTTAAGGTCAGTGGCATAGCGTGCGCCCAGCACGGTAATGACGCTGATAATAATTCCTAAAACCGCACTCCCGGCATTTGCTCGTTTAAAGAAAATGCCCAGCATGAACAGACCGGTCATTGGCCCTCCCATCAGACCTATCAGACTATTAAATGCATCCCAGATTTCTGATTCATCGGCCATGACCAGCCATACCGAGGCCGCGCTACTTATCAGGCCCGCGACCAGAATAACTAACTTAGCTATTTTCATACGGTTTTCTGGCGTTCTTTTTTTATGACTCAAACGCTGATAGATATCGGAATTAAAACAACTGGAAATGCTGTTTAAGCTGCTGGAGATGCTGGACTGCGCGGCAGCGAAAATAGCGGCGATTATCAACCCTGCAATGCCGACTGGCATTTCGGTGACCACGAATAAGGGTAAAATGCCGCCAGTGTTGAATCCCGCCGGTAATAATTGTGGATGTTGCTGATAGTAGACAAACAATGCCGAGCCGATAGCAAAAAAGAAAACAGGGATCACAGCAACCAGTTTGGCATTTGTAAGTAATGTTTTCTTCGTTTCCTCTATGGAGTCAGTCACGATATAGCGTTGGACCACATCCTGACTGGCAGTAAATTGCTGAATATTGGCAAACAGAAAACCAATCATCAATACAGGTACTGTGCTTTCCGTCCAGCTCCAGTGGAACTGCGTAGCCGGAAAGAATTTATCCGCCTGCTGCGTCACCGTAAAAATTTCACCAATGCCGCCCTGGACTTTGAGACATATCACTATAAAAATCAGTATCGCGCTGCCAGAAAGTAAGAGGCCTTGAATAACATCAGTCCATATTACTCCTTCAATTCCACCCATCCAGGTATAAATGATACACATCACGCTAATCAACAGTACCAAAATCACCGGGTCTATAGCGATGAAGGGGCGCAAGGCCAGCACGGTGAGGAAAGTGATAATGGCGATACGTCCGATATGAAACAACATAAATGACATGCTGGCGAATAGACGGCAGCGCACATCGAACCGTGCTTCGAGATATTCATAGGCTGATGTGACTTTCAATTTCCGAAAAAACGGAATATAGAAATAAAAAACCAGCGGTAAAATTGCGATAGCCAGATACTGACCAATGATAAACGTCCAGTCGGAAGTAAACGCTTTGGCAGGAATTGACATAAATGTAATTGAGCTTAACGTAGTAGCAAATACACTGACCCCAGCCGCCCAACCAGGAACCCGGCCACCACCGCGAAAATAATCGTCTGCTGTTTTTTGCCGTCTGGAAAAATAGACACCGACTAACATCATGGCCAGGAGGTAGCCAAATAATACAAGATAGTTAACGATGCCGAAAGAATGTGTAATCATAGTTCTTTCCTGCTTATGGTTTTGAGTAGAGTTGCGGTCATCGTCTGTGTATTTTTATCTTCCCATCATTCAGACGATACGATATTCAGATCAAGTAATAGTTTTTGTTACTCTCAATGACGGTAATCATGAGATGTAAAAGGCAGAGCATTTATGCTCCACCAATGGTGATGCCCAGACGTATGTCCTGCCGGATACCTGAAATAGCAGATATCCGATATTGCGTTCAAACAGGCTTCAGGCCTGGGGATCGTATTTGCCGATAGCATTATTAACGTCGGATTATTATCTGAGACATAAATATCAATAGTAAGCGTGTTCATTTTCTTTTCCTGTTCAGCGTTTTACTGCGTGACTGAACCACTGACAGATATGCTCGATACGGGTGATAGCGGAACCAACGGTAACTGCCCAGGCACCATGCTCAATAGCATTGGCCGCCAGTGCAGGCGTGTTATAGCGCCCCTCGGCAATAACACGACAACCTGCATGGCTCAGTTGTGTCACCATTGCCAAATCTGGCTCAACCGGCGTGATGGGGCCGGTATAGCCAGACAGTGTTGTACCAATGAATTCGATTCCTTTCTGATGGCAACTTATGCCTTCATTCACGGTTGAACAGTCTGCCATCGCCAGTAATCCATGCAGGCGAATACGTGTCAGTAAACTATCAATATCAACCGGGCGAGAGCGGAATGAGGCATCAAAAGCGATAATATCGGCACCTGCCTGCGCCAGGGCGTCAACATCCTGTAAATAGGGAGTGATACGGACTGGCGACCCTGTAAGGTCACGTTTAATTATCCCAATAATAGGAACAGAAAGATGGGGACGAACAGCCCGCAGATTCTCAATGCCTTCAATGCGCACAGCGACCGCACCCGCCGAAGCCGCTGCCTGTGCCATTGCAGCCACAATTTCAGGTTTATCCATAGGGCTGCCTGGTACCGGTTGGCATGAGACAATCAGCCCACCGTTTTCGTGTACACTTTGTTCCAGCCTGGCTAATAGTGACATCCAGTTCCGCCTTATATATTTTGAAGTTTTACTCCGTTTTATATTATGTTGTGGAGTGTTGCTGCATCAAGCAAAAAGATAGAAAAATGTGAACACAGTCATAAGGTATGTTTGTCATTCAATTACTGCGCCAGCGGATTTGAGGCTATAACCTGAAGCTACAAGACAAATACAATTCACTCTGATGGCAGCATGCTGTATTTTATTAACTGCTTCCGGCATAAAGATAAAATGCTCAGAAGGAGCTTATACGCCACGGGATAGCCAGTATGAAATGCATCACATAATTCTTGTTGTATTTATTCGAATGCTATCACTAATGAGTTTGACCATAACAGGTCACCCATAATCACTTCTAACATCACCATGGTGTGCTTTTACCTCGCACATGATAACCCCATGTAATTATTTTTAGCGCTTGGTCACATTTTGTCATTATCATTGTTGAAATTGTGCACCATAAGATCACTAATGATGAAGCTTTACTCCAGTTGTATTTCTTCGCATGGGGATGCAGATGAAAAATTTTAAGAAAATGATGACGCTAATGGCGCTATGTTTATCAGTCGCTATCACCACATCAGGATATGCAACGACGCTTCCTGATATACCAGAACCACTGAAAAATGGTACTGGCGCTATTGATAATAATGGCGTGATTTATGTCGGCCTAGGTACCGCAGGGACATCCTGGTATAAAATTGATCTTAAAAAGCAACATAAAGACTGGGAGCGTATAAAGTCGTTTCCTGGTGGAGCTCGTGAGCAATCCGTGTCGGTATTTTTAAATGATGAGCTTTATGTTTTTGGTGGCGTAGGGAAAAAAAACAGTGAATCACCGTTGCAGGTTTATAGCGATGTGTACAAATACTCACCAGTGAAAAATACATGGCAAAAAGTTGACACTATATCTCCAGTTGGATTAACAGGGCATACGGGAGTAAAATTAAACGAAACGATGGTACTTATTACCGGAGGGGTTAATGAGCATATCTTTGATAAGTATTTTATTGATATAGCGGCTGCGGCTGCGGATGAAAGTGAAAAAAATAAAGTCATCTATAATTATTTTAATAAACCTGCCAAAGATTATTTTTTTAATAAAATCGTATTTATCTACAATGCTAAAGAGAACACATGGAAGAATGCTGGTGAGCTGCCAGACGCGGGGACGGCAGGATCGTCATCGGTAATGGAAAATAATTTCCTGATGCTGATTAATGGTGAGCTCAAACCGGGTTTACGTACCGATGTGATTTACCGCGCCATGTGGGATAACGACAAGCTAACATGGTTGAAGAACAGCCAGTTACCGCCATCGCCTGGAGAACAACAGCAAGAAGGGTTGGCCGGAGCATTTTCGGGCTATAGTCACGGTGTCCTGCTTGTCGGTGGTGGCGCGAATTTTCCGGGAGCAAAACAAAATTATACCAATGGAAAGTTTTATTCCCACGAAGGAATAAATAAAAAATGGCGAGATGAAGTCTATGGTTTGGTTAATGGCCATTGGCAATATATGGGTAAAATGAAACAACCTCTCGGCTATGGTGTATCAGTAAGTTATGGTGATGAAGTTTTCCTTATTGGTGGTGAAAATGCTAAAGGGAAACCTGTTTCGTCTGTAACCTCCTTTACCATGCGTGATGGTAATTTATTAATAAAATAATTTTTTAAATACAAAAATAAAGTTAATTGATGAGCGGAGTATTTTATGAAAATCAACAAATATCTTCTGGGTATGGTTTCGTTTATAGCATTTTCATCATATCTACAAGCGGCAACCCTTGATTATCGGCATGAATATGCTGATAGAACCAGAATTAATAAAGACCGTATTGCTATAATTGAAAAGCTTCCTAACGGCATTGGTTTTTATGTCGATGCCAGCGTTAAATCGGGAGGAGTAGATGGTGAGCAGGATAAGCATTTAAGCGATCTCGTCGCAAACGCTATAGAACTGGGCGTAAGTTATAATTATAAAGTTACGGACAATTTTGTTTTGCAGCCTGGATTTATATTTGAAAGCGGTCCAGACACTTCAATTTATAAGCCTTATTTAAGGGGGCAATATAATTTTGATTCTGGTGTTTATATGGCTGGTCGTTACCGTTATGACTATGCAAGGAAGACAGCTAACTATAGTGATGATGAGAAAACGAATAGATTTGATACTTATATAGGTTATGTTTTTGATGAATTGAAATTAGAATATAACTTTACCTGGATGGATAGCGATCAAATTAAATTTGATAACAAAAAAACAAACTATGAACATAATGTGGCTTTAGCCTGGAAACTGAATAAGTCATTTACACCATACGTTGAGGTCGGAAATGTAGCGGTGAGAAATAATACCGATGAGAGACAGACCCGTTATCGCGTTGGATTACAATACCACTTTTGAGAAAGGTTAAAGAGTTACTGTACTAATCTTTGCTTAGTATTCATATCGATAATCTTATAGCCCGTAGCTACGTTACAGAACGTTAGACTTTGTCTTGAGTATTCACGTCCTTAACGTAGCTACGAACAAGGATGATAAACAATGAATATACGCCTTACATAGCTACGATCTCAGGCGGTTGTCGGAAAGTGCCGATTGATAGTGTCTTATTCGGCAATTGATATGACTTAAAAATTAATTCCGTAAGCATTTCAGACGGTAACAGCAAATAAGGGTTTTATTGTGATAGCAAAATTCTTCCCGTGGTATAGCGAGATAACTCGTCCACAAAAAAATGCTTTATTTTCAGCATGGCTGGGTTACGTTTTTGACGGCTTCGACTTTATGCTGATTTTCTACATTATGTATCTGATCAAGGCTGACTTAGGATTGACAGATATGGAGGGCGCATTCCTTGCCACAGCGGCCTTTATTGGGCGACCATTTGGCGGGGCGCTATTTGGTCTGCTGGCAGACAAATTTGGCCGTAAGCCGTTGATGATGTGGTCGATAGTTGCCTATTCTGTAGGTACAGGGTTAAGTGGCCTGGCTTCCGGTGTAATTATGCTGACGCTTAGTCGCTTCATTGTCGGTATGGGGATGGCGGGGGAGTATGCTTGCGCTTCTACTTATGCCGTGGAAAGTTGGCCAAAGCATTTAAAATCTAAAGCGAGCGCATTTCTGGTTTCAGGTTTCGGTATTGGTAACATCATAGCAGCCTATTTTATGCCGTCATTTGCCGAAGCGTATGGTTGGCGTGCTGCTTTTTTTGTCGGTTTGCTACCCGTTCTTTTAGTAATCTACATCCGGGCCAGGGCTCCTGAATCTAAAGAGTGGGAAGAAGCTAAACTCAGTGGTCCCGGAAAGCATTCACAAAGTGCCTGGTCAGTTTTCTCTTTGTCAATGAAAGGGCTATTTAATCGAGCTCAATTTCCACTGACATTATGTGTATTTATTGTTCTGTTCTCTATTTTCGGCGCAAACTGGCCGATCTTTGGTCTACTGCCTACATATTTGGCGGGAGAGGGCTTTGATACGGGTGTGGTCTCTAATTTAATGACGGCGGCGGCATTCGGCACTGTATTGGGAAATATCGTTTGGGGTCTGTGCGCAGATAGAATTGGTTTGAAGAAAACGTTCAGCATTGGTCTTCTCATGTCCTTTTTATTCATTTTCCCGTTATTCAGAATTCCGCAAGATAATTATTTACTGCTGGGCGCATGTTTATTCGGTTTAATGGCGACTAACGTAGGTGTTGGCGGGTTGGTTCCCAAATTTCTCTACGACTACTTTCCTCTTGAGGTTCGTGGTTTGGGTACCGGGCTGATTTATAATCTTGCTGCGACATCAGGCACATTCAATTCAATGGCGGCGACCTGGCTTGGAATAACAATGGGGCTAGGCGCTGCGCTAACGTTCATTGTTGCTTTCTGGACCGCAACAATTCTACTCATTATTGGCCTATCCATTCCGGATAGACTAAAAGCACGTCGTGAAAGTTTTCAATCAACAAAAGAATTTTAATAGAGGATAAATGATGACGAAATACGGTGTTGTAGGTACAGGTTATTTTGGCGCTGAACTGGCGCGATTTATGTCTAAGGTTGAAGGGGCGAAAATCACTGCGATTTACGATCCGGTAAATGCGGCTCCGATAGCGAAAGAGTTGAACTGTGTCGCCACTGCAACGATGGAGGCGCTTTGTACCCATCCTGATGTGGATTGCGTAATTATTGCTTCACCAAATTACTTACATAAAGCGCCGGTCATTGCGGCGGCTAAAGCGGGTAAACACGTGTTTTGTGAAAAACCTATCGCCTTAAATTACCAGGATTGTAAGGATATGGTTGATGCCTGCAAAGAAGCTGGTGTTACCTTTATGGCGGGTCACGTTATGAACTTTTTTCACGGGGTTCGCCACGCTAAAGCGCTCATCAAAGCTGGTGAAATTGGTGAAGTTACACAAGTTCACACTAAACGTAATGGTTTTGAAGACGTGCAGGATGAGATCTCATGGAAGAAGATTCGCGCAAAGTCAGGTGGGCATCTGTACCATCACATTCACGAGCTAGATTGTACACTGTTCATCATGGATGAAACCCCATCCCTGGTTTCAATGGCTGCAGGGAATGTTGCGCACAAAGGTGAAAAATTTGGTGATGAAGATGATGTTGTCCTAATCACCCTTGAGTTTGAAAGCGGTCGTTTCGCGACACTTCAGTGGGGATCATCGTTCCACTACCCTGAGCACTATGTATTAATTGAGGGCACGACAGGTGCAATTCTCATTGATATGCAAAACACGGCTGGTTATCTAATAAAAGCGGGCAAAAAAACACACTTTCTTGTGCATGAAAGCCAGGCGGAGGATGATGATCGTCGCAACGGTAACATATCCAGCGAGATGGATGGCGCAATCGCTTATGGTAAACCCGGTAAACGTACGCCGATGTGGCTCTCATCAATTATGAAACTGGAGATGCAGTACTTGCATGATGTGATAAACGGTCTGGAGCCAGGCGAGGAGTTTGCTAAATTGCTAACGGGAGAAGCGGCGACAAATGCCATTGCTACCGCTGATGCTGCGACGCTTTCCTCAAACGAGGGGCGCAAAGTAAAACTCACTGAAATTCTTGGCTAAAATTGAAAGCCGGATGGTGGTGTTATTGGCCGGTGGCGCTGCGCTTATGTAGACCGGATAAGGCGCCCGTGAACTGTGCCGCCATCCGGCAATGGACGGGTCATTATGTAAGAAAAAGCCCGTACATTCGTACGAGCTCTTTCTTAAATATGGCGGTGAGGGGGGGGATTGACTCGCTGCGCTCGCCCTTCGGGCAGTCTCCTCGCAAGCTCGTCGTCTGTCCAACTGGCTGCGCCAGTTGTCGAACCCCGGTCGGTGGTTCTCATCCCCCCTTGATTTGGGGGATACATATAAGCAAAAAGCCCGTACTTTCGTACGAGCTCTTTCTTAAATATGGCGGTGAGGGGGGGATTCGAACCCCCGATACGTTGCCGTATACACACTTTCCAGGCGTGCTCCTTCAGCCACTCGGACACCTCACCAAATTGTCGCTCCAGCATTACTGGAACGGGCGCTAATGTAGGGAAATATCCTTTCTACGTCAATCAACTTTTTTAAAAAAAAGCGCGTTTATACAAACTTCCACCAATCTGTGGTTTTAATAAGCGAAAACTGCTTTTTTTGCCCGCGCCGGGAAATTTGCTATGCTGCACATCCCGTTGAAAACGCTGATAACAGGCGCAATCACATTCCGCACCATACTGCTCAGGAGATAACATGGAGATAATTTTTTATCACCCGACATTTAACGCCGCCTGGTGGGTAAATGCGCTGGAGAAGGCTCTCCCACATGCGCGCGTTCGTGAATGGAAGGTCGGTGATAACAACCCCGCAGACTATGCGCTTGTATGGCAGCCCCCGGTTGAAATGCTGGCCGGAAGACGCTTAAAAGCCGTCTTTGCGCTGGGCGCGGGGGTGGATGCAATTCTGAGTAAATTAAATGCGCATCCGGAAATGCTGGACGCCTCCATTCCTCTATTCCGTCTGGAAGATACCGGAATGGGCCTGCAAATGCAGGAATATGCCGTAAGTCAGGTATTACACTGGTTCCGTCGTTTCGATGATTATCAGGCGCTGAAAAATCAGGCGCTATGGAAACCGTTGCCGGAATATACCCGCGAAGAGTTTAGCGTCGGTATCATGGGCGCAGGGGTACTGGGCGCAAAAGTGGCAGAAAGTCTACAGGCGTGGGGGTTCCCGTTACGTTGCTGGAGTCGTAGCCGCAAATCCTGGCCTGGCGTGGAAAGTTATGTTGGGCGTGAAGAGCTGCACGCTTTCCTGAACCAGACGCGGGTGCTGATTAATCTGCTGCCGAATACGGCCCAAACGGTAGGAATTATTAATAGCGAATTGTTGGATCAATTGCCGGATGGCGCTTACGTGTTGAATCTCGCGCGCGGCGTGCATGTTCAGGAGGTGGATCTGCTGGCTGCGCTTGATAGCGGTAAGCTAAAAGGCGCGATGTTGGATGTCTTTAGCCAGGAACCGTTACCGCAGGAAAGTCCATTATGGCGCCATCCGCGAGTCGCCATGACGCCGCACATTGCGGCAGTCACCCGTCCAGCGGAAGCCATCGATTATATTAGCCGCACCATTACCCAGCTGGAGAAGGGAGAGCCGGTGACGGGGCAGGTGGATCGGGCGAGAGGATATTGACATCAACCCGGCGCGGGCCGGGTTTCGCTAAAAAACGCTGGCGATACCTGCTATCCTTGTCGGAAATGACTACAGGAGAGAGCAATGTATCCCGTTGACCTGCATATGCATACCGTCGCCAGCACTCATGCCTACAGTACTCTGAGCGATTATATCGCGGAAGCCAAACGCAAAGGCATTAAACTTTTTGCGATTACCGATCATGGTCCGGACATGGAAGATGCGCCGCATCACTGGCATTTTATTAACATGCGCATCTGGCCGCGTCTGGTTGACGGCGTGGGGATACTGCGTGGCATTGAGGCGAATATCAAGAACATTAACGGTGAAATTGATTGTTCCGGAAAGATGTTCGACTCGCTGGATCTGATTATCGCAGGCTTCCATGAGCCCGTTTTTGCGCCACATGATAAAGAAACCAATACCCAGGCGATGATCGCGACCATCGCCAGCGGCAAGGTGCATATAATTAGTCACCCCGGAAATCCAAAGTATCCAGTGGAGGTTAAAGCCATCGCGCAGGCGGCGGCGAAACACCATGTAGCGCTGGAAATCAACAACTCTTCCTTTCTGCATTCGCGTAAAGGAAGCGAAGATAATTGCCGCGCGGTCGCTGCTGCCGTACGCGATGCGGGAGGCTGGGTAGCGTTAGGATCTGATTCCCATACGGCCTTTACGCTTGGCGATTTCACCGAATGCCGGAAAATTCTGGATGCGGTGAATTTTCCGGAAGATCGAATCCTGAACGTCTCGCCGCAGCGCTTACTGGCCTTTCTCGAATCACGCGGTATGGCGCCTGTACCGGAATTTGCCGAACTTTAATCGTTATTTATGGGAAGATATCAATGAATGAGTTTTCAATCCTGTGCCGTGTGCTGGGATCGTTGTTTTACCGCCAACCGCAAGATCCTTTACTGGTTCCGCTGTTTACGTTAATCCGTGAAGGTAAACTGGCGGCAAACTGGCCGCTGGAGCAGGATGACATGCTGGCGCGTTTACAGAAAAGCTGCGATATCACGCAGATTTCCACTGATTACAATGCGTTATTTGTTGGGGAAGAGTGCGCGGTAGCGCCATACCGCAGTGCGTGGGTCGAAGGCGCGGAAGAGTCTGAGGTGCGCGCTTTTTTAACGTCGCGAGGGATGCCGCTGGCCGATACGCCTGCCGATCACATTGGCACTTTATTGCTCGCGGCTTCCTGGCTGGAAGATCAGTCTGCCGAAGATGAAAGTGAAGCGCTGGAAACCTTATTTGCCGATTATCTGCTTCCCTGGTGCAATACCTTCCTCGGTAAAGTTGAAGCCCATGCCGTTACGCCATTCTGGCGCACTCTGGCGCCGCTAACGCGTGATGCGATAGGGGCCATGTGGGATGAACTTCAGGAAGAAGATGAAGAATAATGTGATGTAAATCACTTTTAACTGCAACTTGTTTTACATCATTGCATAAAATGTGTGCGTGATCTCATTAATGTGCCGCTTTTCTGTTATGATGCGCGCCATGAACATACTTCTTTCTATTGCTATCACGACGGGCATCCTTTCTGGAATATGGGGATGGGTGGCCGTCTCCCTGGGGTTACTAAGCTGGGCCGGTTTTTTAGGTTGTACGGCTTATTTCGCCTGTCCGCAGGGCGGCTTTAAGGGATTGTTGATTTCCGCCTGTACGCTGTTAAGCGGTATGGTGTGGGCACTGGTCATTATTCACGGTAGCGCGCTGGCGCCGCATCTGGAAATTGTCAGTTACGTGTTGACGGGGATCGTGGCATTCCTGATGTGTATCCAGGCAAAGCAGCTATTGCTTTCTTTTGTTCCGGGAACATTTATCGGCGCCTGCGCGACATTTGCAGGGCAGGGTGACTGGCGGTTGGTATTACCGTCGCTGGCGCTGGGGCTAATCTTTGGCTATGCCATGAAAAATAGTGGGCTATGGCTGGCATCACGCCGCGAGCAACATTCAGCGAATACGGCGGTCACAAAATAAAAAAGCGTGGGGTTCTTCCCCACGCTTTGTCGTATTCATCAGGATTCTGGCGGTACTGACAGCTCACGGTATTTCACCAGAATATCATTTTGCCTGTCCGCTTTATTCTGCAAATCCCACAGTCCACGATCGATACCATCATTAATGAGGAAGATAACGCCGGTTTCAATGGCTGACATCAGACACAGCATCACCGGTTCGTTCGAGGTATAGCCGATTTCGCCTTCCAGTAAGCGCTGGTAATCAATAAAACGGAACACGCCTGCCTGTACTTCATAGGAAAGGATCGTTTTACTGGTGTTCACCGAAGAAAGGATCTCGCCCGTACTGACGTTAACCACGCGCAGGTTGACAGCAATCTGATCCAGCTGATACTGCGTATCGGCGCCAATACCGAAATATCTTGCGCCGACCCCGCCGGATTTGACGTTACTTTCATAACCAATAATAGAACCTTCCACCATAATATTTGCCGCCGTCAACGACTGAAGCGGGATACGGTTATTCATCGCCACGGTGCCGTTTTCCTGGGCTGCGCGAATAATTTTCCGTTCATTCAAAAGATTCTGTAAGCCTTGTCGTTCCAGTGGGATAAACCAGCGCGAATCTTTCAGCGCGGTGACCAACATAGCGGTGGCGCTCTGTGGCACAGCCGTAGAAAAGTTACTTGCCGGGTAAGGTTTAAATTGGCCCGTTTCATCCTGAATGTTATATACCGAAACAAAGATCTTACCGGTGGGTGCAGGTAAGTGCGTCAAATCTTTGTAACTTTGTGCGCGGGGCATTAATGTCGGTTTCGCAGCTTGTTTCGGCGGGGCAGTTAAGCATCCGCTCAACAATAAAACGGCAACCAAAATAAGTAAGCGCGGCATGATTTATATCCTTTAGTGACTGTAGCTTAAAAATCGGTTGACTGAGTTTGTAAACCTGACACTTCGATGGTCGAGGTTCTTCCCGTTTTTCTGTCCGTGACGTTGAGCTGGAGCTGTCCGTCGCGATTAGCGATATCGATAATAAAATCGTTGGTCACCATACGTCCTGGTTTCCCGGTATTAATATTGGTCAACAAGCCGCCCAGAATTTGCGATTGAATAGCCTGCGTAAAGTTATCCAACGCTGAGGGGGTTTCGATACCAAAATCGTTATCATAAGCGGGGTCTTTATATGAATTTTGCGCCTGGGCGCTATTCAATAAAAAGGAACCGTTATTGGGGTTTCCACCAAAGTTAGGATTACGGAACTGGAACGTCATATTTCCAGCCCAGGTTAATGGCGAAAAAAGCATGAGCAGCACTACTGCATGTTTAACACGCATGACAGCCTCCGGATAAAAATCATGTTTTAGAATTCATCACGCGCTAAATCACTCGTACTTAATAGCGTTTGATCTATTTGTCGGCGATTTAATGCTTCCTCTGTTTGCGCTAATGCGAAGACGACGGTTTTCTCGAAGTCTCTTTTCATTGGAAATAAAAAAGTCTGGAAAATAACGTCCTGATTTACCGTTATGGTGATCCAGCTTCCCCAACGCGCACTGGGTCTTTCATTAATGGTCAGATTGCCGGTGTATTCGCTTTCCCATTTGTCGCTGAATGCACGATAGAATTCATGTCCTATCGAAGAGACGGTATGGTCGGTTAACAATCCGGGAACCTCGACTTCAACTTCATTGGCATGCAGGTTTCCGGTAGCGAACAGTAACTCTGCTGCTACAATCCAGGTCAGATAGCGTTTCATGGCCTTACCGCCTGAGATTATCGTTTGCCCATGAAACTGCCTGGGTGCGATTTTTGACAGCTATCTTTTTGAAAAGATTATAAAGATGTGTCTTAACCGTATTCTCGCTGATAAATAGCGACCTGGCGATTTCATTATTAGAGGCACCAATACGTAACTTATTGAGGATCTCTTTTTCGCGATGAGTGAGTAATGCGGACTCGGTGCTGTTGTAGCGGTAATTTCCTGAGTGCGTAATCAGGTAACTGGCTAATTTTTGTGAAAAATAGCATTCGCCACGCAGAATACCCTGTAATCCGCTGACCACGTGTTCCTGGTCTTCAGTGGCGTAAAACACGCCGTTAATATGAGGCCAGTTTTCAATTTCACGGTAGGGATAATCGTCAGGGGTATTTAACAATAATGTTTTTATATTATTGTTTTTGCGGCTTAAATTATCCTGCCAATAGTGGATAAGCTTCTTATCCGCTTCCATCATATCCATTAAAACAATGCAACCGGCTGAGATATCTTCCAGAGAACGTTGAATATTATGCAGTTTTCCGGTTATGGCCAGCGATTGCTTTAAATGTTGCAATAATGCCGTAGCTTGCAGAGATGGCTTTGTGATCAACAATAGTGTGTGACCATGACTACTATGGACTTCATTAAACATGATGAAACTCCACTTTTTTTAATCGCACATCTGACAGCTGCCCCCACAAAATAAAGGCACCAGAAGTACTGACAGATGTTGCACTGCTGTGGGTTGAAATAGCCCATTATCCAGAAAGAGAAAAATATTTACGAAAATACTTTTAACTGTTTTCAATCTAGCCATTACAAATCTTAAAGCAAGTGTTAAACTTGTAACAAGATGTAAAAATATATATTAAAATGTTGTTTTTGGGTTTTTTTGAAGTTTAGATTTGATAGTAAAGTTGTACATTTCGCTGTTATTGCATAGATTTAAAAAATCATACAAATTATAATAATTCATTGATTTTTAATCATTTTAATTATTGTGTGTCATGTTTTGATTTTATTTTTTCTTAAAATTTGAGACGTGGCATTAACCTGGACAGCACAAAGACAAAAAAAACGAAGTGTGTCACGTCTTGTGCGTATTGCCCCACATGGGAAGCATAAGAACATCCCCATGGCGGCATAACACACACCAACACTTCATTTTTTAGGTGCGCGATACACTATCTTCTGTGGCCAAAAATCAATTATAAAAAATCACATGGCTATCGTTTTATTAGCACTTTGGTATGAGCTTAAATAACAAAATACCACGCGTGGGTGAGTTATTAAAAATGTTTCCACGGACATACTCTTCATCGTAATGACGCGTTAACAAAAAACGCATGTCGCTAACAAGGTAATAGATAATTTTCGCTATGTACGACCAGGTCCAGGGTGACAGCATGAAAAACAAATTGTTATTTATGATGTTGACAATACTGGGTGCGCCTGGGATTGCAACCGCGACAAATTATGATCTGGCTCGTTCAGAGTATAATTTTGCGGTAAATGAATTAAGCAAGTCTTCATTTAATCAGGCGGCCATTATTGGTCAAGTCGGCACGGATAATAGTGCCAGAGTACGCCAGGAAGGATCAAAACTATTGTCCGTTATTTCACAAGAAGGAGGAAATAATCGGGCGAAAGTCGACCAAGCAGGGAATTATAACTTTGCGTATATTGAGCAAACGGGCAATGCCAACGATGCCAGCATATCGCAAAGCGCTTACGGTAATAGTGCGGCTATTATCCAGAAAGGTTCTGGAAATAAGGCCAATATTACCCAGTACGGTACGCAGAAAACAGCAGTTGTAGTGCAGAAACAGTCGCATATGGCTATTCGCGTCACCCAACGCTAATACCGTTACGACTTTTAAATCAATCCGATGGGGGTTTTACCATGAAACTTTTAAAAGTGGCAGCATTCGCAGCAATCGTAGTTTCTGGCAGTGCTCTGGCTGGCGTCGTTCCACAATGGGGCGGCGGCGGTAATCATAACGGCGGCGGCAATAGTTCCGGCCCGGACTCAACGTTGAGCATTTATCAGTACGGTTCCGCTAACGCTGCGCTTGCTCTGCAAAGCGATGCCCGTAAATCTGAAACGACCATTACCCAGAGCGGTTATGGTAACGGCGCCGATGTAGGCCAGGGTGCGGATAATAGTACTATTGAACTGACTCAGAATGGTTTCAGAAACAATGCCACCATCGACCAGTGGAACGCTAAAAACTCCGATATTACTGTCGGCCAATACGGCGGTAATAACGCCGCGCTGGTTAATCAGACCGCATCTGATTCCAGCGTAATGGTGCGTCAGGTTGGTTTTGGCAACAACGCCACGGCTAACCAGTATTAATTTAGCGTCTGCGCTAATAAAAAAACAGGGCATAAGCCCTGTTTTTTTTTCGGGAGGAAATTATGCATACTTTATTGCTCCTTGCCGCACTTTCAAATCAGATTACGTTTACCACGACTCAGCAAGGCGATATTTACACGGTGATCCCTCAGGTCACATTAAACGAACCCTGCGTCTGTCAGGTGCAAATTCTCTCTGTGCGCGACGGCGTCGGGGGACAAAGCCATACACAGCAAAAACAAACGCTATCTTTACCTGCTAATCAACCGATTGAGTTGTCTCGTCTTAGTGTAAATATATCTTCAGAGGACTCGGTTAAAATTATTGTTACTGTTTCGGACGGACAATCACTGCATTTATCACAACAATGGCCGCCTTCCGCACAGTAGTTTTTGATGGTGGCGGAAATGGATTGGCTGACCTGGGTATTAAAGAGGCGATAAAAGCGTCTCATCGTCTCGGCATGTCGCTAAAAGGTAACGCCGAACCCTCGAGGATGACTAATCATTGAGGAGTTAACATGTCCGTAATCAAGAAAAATATCCCTGCCATAGGCCTGTGTATCTGCGCTTTTTTTATCCATTCTGCGGTAGGGCAACAAACGGTACAGGGCGGCGTTATCCATTTTCGCGGCGCGATTGTTGAGCCACTGTGCGATATTTCTACTCACGCCGAAAATATTGATTTAACCTGCCTACGCGAAGGTAAAAAGCAAATGCACCGGATTGACCTTCGGCAGGCATCTGGATTACCGCAGGATATTCAGTCCATTGCGACGGTACGGCTGCATTATCTCGATGCGCAAAAAAGCCTGGCGGTGATGAATATTGAGTACCGTTAACGGCGGTGTCATAGATATAAAAAGAGCGACTCTGTTGAAAGCCCTGCTGTACACTTTGCAGATAAGGTGAGACAAAGGGGGGGTTATGACATCACGTCTTCAGGTCATACAGGGTGATATCACTCAACTTAGCGTCGATGCGATTGTGAATGCCGCTAACGCATCATTAATGGGCGGCGGCGGCGTAGACGGCGCGATTCATCGCGCGGCGGGGCCGGCATTGCTGGACGCCTGTAAACTCATCCGTCAGCAACAGGGCGAATGTCAGACGGGACATGCGGTTATCACGCCTGCTGGCAAGCTTTCGGCAAAGGCGGTTATTCACACAGTGGGGCCCGTCTGGCGAGGCGGCAAACACCAGGAAGCTGAGCTACTCGAAGAGGCGTACCGGAATTGTTTGCTGCTTGCCGAGGCGAATCACTTTCGTTCCATCGCTTTTCCGGCAATCAGTACCGGCGTTTATGGCTATCCACGCGCCCAGGCCGCTGAAGTCGCCGTCAGGACGGTTTCAGATTTTATTACCCGTTACGCTCTGCCTGAACAGGTATACTTTGTCTGTTATGATGAAGAAACTGCCCGGCTTTACGCAAGATTACTTACTCAGCAAGGCGACGACCCTGCCTGATAAAACACGCCTGGAGCGTGCCGTTGAACCGCTATGCGCGCGCCATCCCGGAGAGTGCGGCATTCTTGCGCTGGATAACAGTCTGGACGCTTTTGCCGCCCGCTACCGCCTGACTGAAATGGCGGCGCGGACGCTGGACGTGCAGTATTATATTTGGGAAGACGATATGTCCGGGCGGCTGCTCTTTTCGGTACTGCTGTCGGCGGCGAAGCGCGGCGTTCATGTTCGTCTGCTGCTGGATGATAACAATACGCCTGGTCTGGATGATACGTTGCGCTTGCTGGATAGCCATCCTAATATCGAAGTTCGTCTGTTTAATCCTTTCTCTTTTCGTACGCTACGCGCGCTGGGATATTTGACGGATTTTGCGCGGCTGAATCGGCGGATGCACAATAAAAGTTACACTGCCGACGGCGTAGTGACGCTGGTCGGTGGGCGCAACATCGGCGATGCCTATTTCGGCGCTGGCGAGGAGCCGTTATTTTCCGATCTGGACGTGATGGCCATTGGCCCGGTGGTCAATGATGTCGCCAATGATTTTGAACGTTACTGGCGCTGTAGTTCAGTGTCGACATTGCAGCAAGTATTATCCCTTTCTGAGCAGGAACTGACGCAGCGTATCGAACTTCCCGAATCCTGGTATAACGATGAGATCACCCGCCGTTATCTGCATAAGCTGGAAACCAGTCAGTTTATGGCGGATCTCGATCGCGGAACGTTGCCGCTGATTTGGGCAAAAACACGCTTGCTTAGCGATGACCCTTCTAAAGGCGAGGGGAAGGCGCAGCGCCATTCGCTTCTTCCGCAGCGATTATTTGACGTGATGGGGTCGCCGACGGAGCGTATCGACATTATTTCCGCTTACTTTGTCCCTACGCGCGCAGGCGTGGCGCAGTTGCTTAATCTGGTCAGGAAAGGCGTGAAGATCGCCATCTTAACTAACTCTCTGGCGGCCAACGATGTGGCGGTCGTTCACGCAGGGTACGCGCGCTGGCGCAAGAAATTACTGCGCTATGGCGTGGAGCTCTACGAACTGAAACCGACCCGCGAACATGAAACCGCCGTACATGATCGCGGACTCACCGGGAACTCAGGTTCCAGCTTACATGCTAAAACGTTCAGTATTGATGGTAGTAAGGTGTTTATCGGGTCGCTTAATTTTGATCCCCGTTCAACGCTTTTAAATACCGAAATGGGCTTTGTCATTGAAAGTGAAACGCTGGCGACGCTTATTCATAAGCGTTTTACGCAGAGCCAACGCGATGCGGCCTGGCAACTGCGGCTGGATCGCTGGGGACGAATTAACTGGATCGATCGTCAGCAAGAAGAGGAAAAGGTGTTAAAGAAAGAACCCGCTACGCGTTTCTGGCAGCGAGTTCTGGTACGGTTGGCGGCAATTTTACCTGTGGAATGGTTGCTGTGAACCCGCGCGCGGAAAACTACCCGATCGCGGCGCGGCTTTCTTGTTTTACCGGCGGTTTACCTGAAAAGAGAAATTTCAGGAGCGGGATGCGTAAATGAATTTCATACAGAATTAACGCAATACCCATAACAAATATCAGCCCGCACAAGAACCCGATCAGGTTGGAGGAGATATGCGGCGTAATATACGCGCCAAAGAAAAGCGTTAAGGGATGATGCACCAGATAGATAAACAGCGAAGCATTCACGAAATAGGTGACACGCGCGGACTGGAAGTTTAACAAGCGATGCCCCAGTGAGAATACCACGTTCACCATCCACAGCCCCATTACCATCGTAAGCACGGATTCGGTTTCGTACATCCAGGCGTCGCCGCTCCCATAACGTTGATTCAGCAGATACGCGATAAAAGCAACGGCAGCGCCTAAAGTGCATCCGCGTGAGGGCGTGGTGAAACGCGCTTTCAGATCGGGGTGAATGAAGGCCAACGCGCCGAGAATAAAAAACGGCACATAAAATAGCGTTTGCATCACAATAAAATTGAACATGCCGTCACTGAGGATTGCCGGATATACGATGAAAATAATGCGCCTGATAGCGGCGTAAGCCATCCCCAGCAGGAAAAAAATAAGCGAAAGCCTGGCCAGTGAAATAGCGGCGGGACGAGGCTTGCTTGTTTCCTGCCTTTTTTGGAACCAGGTAAAAATCCCGATGCTGACTGTGGTTAATATCACCAGCACCAGTAAAAACCACAGATGTGAAATGAGTTCCCACGCTAACGTATTATATTTTTCATAGGCAGAGAGTGTAGGCCAGTTCTCTGTTTTCTCTTTGACATATTGCAACAGGATAAATTGCGGCAAGGTAAGCAAAGGGATTGCGGTAAGCATGGGAATACCCACACGTTCTACCCGTACTTTCCACCAGCGTTTTAACGGATAACGTAAAAACAACATGTACGAAAAATAACCAGAAATAACAAAAAATACCTGCATACGAAAAGCGTGGATAAAATCGTTAAACAGGGTTAGCCACCACGATGGCGTGGCGCTATTGACATGCCAACTGTGAGTGGAATAGATCAACGAGATATGAAAGGGAATCCCTAACAACATCAACCATGCGCGGATAGAGTCAAGAAAATATTCACGCGGCGCGGGTACAGAGCTCATATAAGGTCACGTATTCTCAGATTTTTCACCTTATCCATAAGGCGAATTATAGTTACATTCGGTAGCAACCCTACACCAACTCCGACAACCTGTCTCCAGGATAAGCACGCAAAGTGAAAACAGGCGCGGGAGGTGCTTAATCCATGAGCCAGCGCGCTGAACAAAGCCTGGATTCAGTTGTCGTAATGCCTGATTATCCATTAAAATGGATCGGATCGATATAAGCACACAAAGGGGGAAGTGCTTACTTATTATGAAACATAAACGACAAATGATGAAAATGCGTTGGTTGGGCGCAGCTATTATGTTAACGCTCTACGCATCATCAAGCTGGGCGTTCAGTATTGATGACGTGGCAAAACAAGCTCAATCTTTAGCCGGGAAAGGCTATGAGGCGCCTAAAAGCAACTTGCCCTCCGTTTTCCGCGACATGAAATATGCGGATTATCAGCAGATCCAGTTTAACAGCGATAAAGCCTACTGGAACAACTTAAAGACCCCTTTTAAGCTCGAATTTTACCATCAGGGGATGTACTTCGATACGCCGGTCAAGATTAACGAAGTGACGGCGACGACGGTCAAAAGAATCAAATACAGCCCGGATTACTTCAATTTTGGCAATGTTCAGCACGATAAAGACACGGTAAAAGATTTAGGCTTTGCCGGGTTCAAAGTTCTGTACCCCATCAACAGTAAAGATAAGAACGACGAAATCGTCAGTATGCTTGGCGCCAGCTATTTCCGCGTTATCGGCGCAGGCCAGGTATATGGCTTATCTGCGCGCGGCCTGGCGATTGATACCGCCTTACCATCTGGTGAAGAGTTTCCCCGCTTTCGCGAGTTCTGGATTGAGCGTCCAAAACCCACCGATAAGCGTTTGACCGTCTATGCATTACTGGATTCTCCGCGCGCGACCGGCGCTTACCGTTTTGTGATCATTCCTGGCCGCGATACCGTGGTGGACGTGCAGTCAAAAGTCTATCTGCGCGATAAAGTGGGCAAGCTGGGCGTTGCGCCATTAACCAGTATGTTCCTGTTTGGGCCAAACCAGCCGTCGCCGACGACCAACTATCGTCCGGAACTGCATGACTCGAACGGCTTATCCATTCATGCGGGTAATGGCGAGTGGATTTGGCGTCCGCTGAACAATCCAAAACACCTCGCTGTGAGCAGCTATGCGATGGAAAACCCTCAGGGATTCGGCCTGTTGCAGCGTGGTCGCGAGTTCTCGCGCTTTGAAGATTTAGACGATCGCTACGACCTGCGTCCAAGCGCCTGGATTACCCCGAAAGGCGACTGGGGCAAAGGTAAGGTTGAACTGGTTGAAATTCCGACCAATGATGAAACCAACGATAACATCGTCGCTTACTGGACTCCGGATCAACTGCCGGAACCGGGTAAAGAGATGAACTTCAAGTACACTCTGACCTTCAGCCGCGATGAAGATAAACTTCATGCGCCGGATAATGCCTGGGTGCTGCAAACACGCCGCTCAACGGGCGACGTTAAACAGTCAAATCTGATTCGCCAGCCCGACGGCACTATTGCCTTTGTGGTGGATTTCGTTGGCGCCGACATGAAAAAACTGCCGCCGGATACGCCCGTCGCTGCGCAAACCAGCATTGGCGATAACGGTGAAATCGTTGACAGTAATGTACGCTATAACCCAGTCACTAAAGGCTGGCGTTTAATGCTGCGCGTGAAAGTCAAAGACGCGAAGAAAACCACGGAAATGCGTGCCGCATTGGTGAATGCCGATCAGACGCTAAGTGAAACCTGGAGCTACCAGTTACCTGCCAATGAATAAAACAACTGAGTATATTGACGCACTGCTGCTTTCTGAACGTGAGAAAGCGGCATTGCCGAAAACTGACATCCGCGCCGTGCATCAGGCGCTGGATGCCGAGCATCGGACTTACTCGCGAGAAGACGATTCACCGCAGGGTTCCGTAAAAGCCCGCCTTGAACACGCCTGGCCGGATTCATTGGCGAAGGGGCAGTTAATTAAAGATGATGAAGGGCGCGATCAGTTGCAGGCTATGCCAAAAGCGACGCGCTCTTCGATGTTTCCCGATCCCTGGCGAACCAACCCGGTTGGCCGTTTCTGGGATCGTCTGCGTGGGCGGGATGTAACGCCGCGCTATGTTTCTCGTCTGACAAAAGAAGAGCAGGCGAGCGAGCAAAAATGGCGTACCGTCGGCACTATACGCCGCTATATTTTGTTAATTTTGACTCTGGCGCAAACCGTCGTCGCGACCTGGTATATGAAGACCATTCTGCCTTATCAGGGATGGGCGCTCATCAATCCTATGGATATGGTGGGGCAGGATATTTGGGTCTCTTTTATGCAGCTCCTGCCCTACATGCTGCAAACCGGTATCCTGATTCTGTTCGCCGTGCTGTTCTGCTGGGTGTCAGCCGGATTCTGGACGGCGCTGATGGGCTTCCTGCAACTGCTTATCGGGCGCGATAAGTACAGCATCTCCGCGTCTACGGTTGGCGATGAGCCCCTCAATCCGGAACACCGGACGGCGCTGATCATGCCTATCTGTAATGAAGACGTTAGTCGCGTTTTCGCCGGTCTGCGCGCGACCTGGGAGTCCGTTAAAGCCACAGGCAACGCCGCGCATTTCGACGTCTATATCCTTAGCGACAGTTATAACCCGGATATCTGCGTGGCGGAGCAAAAGGCGTGGATGGAGCTTATCGCGGAAGTGCAGGGCGAAGGCCAAATTTTTTACCGTCGCCGCCGCCGCCGTATGAAACGCAAAAGCGGCAATATTGACGATTTTTGCCGCCGCTGGGGCAATCAGTACAGCTATATGGTGGTGCTGGACGCGGACTCAGTGATGAGCGGCGAGTGTCTGAGCGGCTTGGTGCGCCTGATGGAAGCGAATCCAAACGCCGGGATTATCCAGTCTTCGCCGAAAGCGTCGGGGATGGATACTCTGTATGCCCGCTGCCAACAGTTCGCGACCCGCGTCTATGGGCCGCTGTTTACCGCCGGGCTGCACTTCTGGCAGTTGGGGGAGTCGCACTACTGGGGGCACAATGCCATTATCCGCGTGAAGCCGTTTATCGAGCACTGCGCTCTGGCGCCGCTGCCGGGAGAAGGTTCGTTCGCCGGATCGATTCTTTCCCACGACTTTGTGGAGGCGGCGCTAATGCGTCGGGCAGGGTGGGGCGTCTGGATTGCCTACGATCTCCCCGGCTCCTATGAAGAGCTGCCGCCAAACCTGCTGGATGAGCTTAAACGCGACCGCCGCTGGTGTCACGGCAACCTGATGAACTTTCGTCTGTTCCTGGTGAAAGGAATGCACCCGGTGCATCGCGCCGTGTTCCTGACGGGGGTAATGTCATACCTGTCCGCGCCGTTATGGTTTATGTTCCTCGCGCTTTCTACCGCGCTGCAGGTCGTTCATGCGTTAACAGAGCCGCAATATTTCCTTCAGCCGCGCCAGCTTTTTCCGGTCTGGCCGCAGTGGCGTCCGGAACTGGCAATCGCGCTGTTTGCGTCAACGATGGTGCTGCTGTTCCTGCCGAAGCTGCTCAGTATTATGCTGATCTGGTGTAAAGGCACCAAAGAGTATGGCGGTTTCTGGCGCGTTACGCTGTCGCTGTTGCTGGAAGTGCTGTTCTCCGTGTTGCTGGCGCCGGTACGTATGCTGTTTCATACCGTATTTGTGGTCAGCGCGTTTCTCGGCTGGGAAGTGGTCTGGAACTCACCGCAACGCGACGATGATTCTACGCCGTGGGGAGAAGCCTTTATGCGTCACGGCTCTCAACTGCTGCTGGGGCTGGTCTGGGCGGTGGGTATGGCGTGGCTGGATTTACGCTTTCTGTTCTGGCTGGCGCCGATTGTCTTTTCGCTGATTCTGTCGCCATTTGTTTCGGTGATCTCCAGTCGTTCAACGGTAGGATTACGCACCAAACGCTGGAAGCTGTTCCTGATCCCGGAAGAGTATTCGCCGCCTCAGGTGTTGGTCGATACCGATAAATATCTGGAGATGAATCGCCGCCGTATTCTGGACGATGGCTTTATGCATGCGGTATTTAACCCGTCGCTTAATGCGCTGGCGACCGCGATGGCCACTGCGCGTCACCGCGCCAGTAAGGTACTGGAAATAGCCCGCGATCGTCATGTGGAGCAGGCGCTAAACGAAACGCCGGAGAAACTGAACCGCGATCGGCGTCTGGTTTTGCTCAGCGATCCGGTGACGATGGCGCGTTTACACTATCGGGTCTGGAATGCGCCAGAGAGATACTCTTCCTGGGTAAACCATTATCAGTCTCTCGTCCTGAATCCGCAGGCGTTGCAGGGACGAACATCGTCAGCGAGATAAGGTCTTCAGGTCTGGAGTGAGGTGAAAAATACCGGCGTGATGCCGGTATTTTTATAGTGAAATGAGGTATCAGGTGCGTATATTCGCGGTGAGCATAATGGTGATTACCCTGAGCGGCTGCGGCAGTATTATCAGCAGAACGATCCCCGGACAAGGACACGGCAACCAGTATTACCCTGGCGTGCAGTGGGATATGCGTGATTCCGCATGGCGCTATATCACTATCCTCGATCTGCCCTTCTCACTGATCTTCGATACACTGCTACTGCCGCTCGATATTCACCACGGGCCTTATGAGTAATTAACGCTCATCCCATTCGTCTGCCGCAGTACGGCCTTCCTCGGTATCAAGCGGGGGTTCAAGCTGGAATTCCCCTTCATCCCATTCATGCAAAGTATTCTCTTCCTGCCATTCCTGGCGGATCTCTATCTCATCATAATCGCCGTCAAACACGCTCTGTGCGGCTTCACCACTCAGCATCGGCAGACATTCGCCATCTTCACCTTCATCGGCGAAAAATTCGACCTGCCACATGATGTCCCCATCCTGCAGTACATATTTCTGAACGTTGAACTGCTGCACATTCGCTTCGTCTTGTTCGAGGCCTGGATGGTCAGCCAGAAATTCTTCCCGGGCTGCATCGATAGCTTCTTCCAGCGTGGCATACATGGTCATCAGTGTCTCCCTTTGATTTGATGAGGTATTTAGGGAAAGAATAGCTGATTCTGTAATATTGCAAGTATGAAAGCGCAAAAATTATTCTATTGCCAGTCTGCGCCGTCGTAAGCTGTTCCATGAATAGATAGCATTGAACAACACCACGCCTGCCGTGACGCAGAATACGGCGCGGAAGCCATAGCTCGCGGAAATTGCGGCGCCCATGAGAGGGCCGGTGACGTTGCCGATATCGCGGAAAGATTGGTTGTAACTGAATATGCGCCCGGCTATCTGGTTGGTAGAGTTGTAAACCAGCAGAGTTTGAACGGCTGGCAGCAGCGCGCCATCCGCCGCGCCAAGCAGAAACCGCAATAGCGCGAGCTGCCACGGCGTTTGCACAAAAGACATTGGAATCAGCAGCAGTACGGAAATAATCAGCGCGACGATAAGGATCTTTTCCGGGCCAATTCTGTCGCCAAGCTTGCCGAGCCGGGGGGCGCTAAGTAATGCCGCCACGCCGGGAACGGACGCTATCATCCCGCTAATGAACGCAATATTACTGACATTTCCCGCGAGTTCGCGCACATAGAGCGTCAGGATGGGCGCAATAGACCCCGTCGCCACCTGAATAATCAGCGTGGTGACAAACAGGCTTAACACCAGGCGGGGATTTTTTAACGAGGCGACCACTTCCCGAACGTGAAGCATCTCTTTTTTGCTCACCGGCAGGAAATTCTCGCGAATGAAAAAGAAGGTGAGCAGAAAACAGATAAACAAAACGCTGGCGGTAATAAAAAAGACCGGACGAAGGCCGTAATGGTCGGCGAGCAGACCGCCCGCAAGTGGGCCAAGCAGAGCGCCGCTGACGCCGCCAGTAGAGAGCGTCCCTAACGCCCAGCCGCTTTTGTGGCGCGGCACCTGAGTGGCGATGAGCGCATTGGCGTTGGGAATAAATCCGCCCAGCAGGCCTAATAACGCGCGGAGGATCAGAAATTGCCAGATATTTTGCGCCATGCCCATTAACAGCATCACAATGGCCATGCCGAGAGCGGAACGCAACAGCATGATCTTACGCCCTTTACGATCCGCCAGACCGCCCCAAAAAGGGGAAGCGATAGCTGAAAAGAGGAACGTAATACTAAAGACCAGCCCGGACCACATGTTAAGCGCGCTATGGCCTGTTACGCCGAGTTGCTCAACGTAGAGAGGGAGAAAAGGCATGACCAGACTGAATGCCGCGCCGGTTAAAAAACAGCCCAGCCAGGTAACGGTTAGATTGCGTTTCCAGTTTATGGGGACATCAGAGGGTGACATAGCGTTCCACAGTATGATGCGCGTTTTGCGCTATCATCAATTTAATTATGAGCGTACTAATTATAATTATGCGCCGACCTTACCAGCCTCGCAATGTGGGGAGCTTTTAAAGCTAAAAGAGGGGAAAAATTGCAGCCTGACGGCTGCAATCCTGTCAATAGCGCGACGGTACGCCTTCAGGGCGAGTTTTAAAGCGGCGATGCAGCCACATATACTGCTCTGGCGCCATCATAATGCACTGCTCAACAATCTTATTCATCCACGCGGCAGTCGCTTCTGCGCTCTCCAGCGGAGGCGAATATTCCGCAGGAAGAATGATCAGTTCGTAGCCTTTCCCATCGGGTTTACGGCGAGGCACGAAGGGGATAATACAGGCTTTAGACATGCGCGCGAGCATCCAGGTACCGGAGGTCGTAGCGGCCTGGTCGACGGCGAATAACGGTACAAAGACGCTGGCGCGCGGGCCGTAATCGTGATCCGGCGCATACCAGATCAATTCACCGCTTTTCAATGCTTTAACCATGCCTTTCAGATCTTTGCGATCCAACATCGATTTATTGGAGCGTAAGCGTCCCCAGGTCTGTAACCAGTCGAGCAACGGATTATCATTCGGGCGATAAACTCCGATGCCCGGGTTATGCATACCAAACATGCGGGCGCCAAACTCAAGGGTAAGGAAATGTATTCCTACCAGAATGAACCCCAGCCCCTGCGCTTTAACTTCACGGATATGCTCCAGACCGCTCGCTTCCATCCAGCGGTTCACTCGCCGATCGGGCCAGAACCAGGCCATGCCGGTTTCCATCACGCCCATACCGACGGATTCAAAGTTTTTGACCACCATGGTGTGGCGTTCCTGCGAGCTCATTTCCGGAAAGCATAATTCAAGGTTGCGATAGGCGATTTTTGCGCGGCGTTTCATTACGCGTCGCGCCAGGTGGCCCAATGCGCAACCCAATTTATAGATGACCGGGTAGGGGAGTTGCACGACCAACCAAAGCGCGCCTATACCCAACCAGGTTAACCAATAGCGCGGGTGCAGTAAGGCCACGGAGAACTTAGGCAACTTCGTCATTTCTATCCTGTCTTTCAACGAACAATTCCCCGTATTCTCGCATCTTTTTGCGTTGAGCAAAAATATGTAGCAGGAGAGTGGCGATTAAATCGACAATTGTTGTTAATTATTTAGTGTAAAGCAGGAAATGTAGCGCAAAATGTGTGGATGTAAATTGGCGAGACTTGCCTTATCATGCCTGCCCACTTTATTTTTTGCTGATTGCAGGATACGTACACCATGCCAGTGTTACACAACCGCATCTCTAATGACGAGCTGAAAGCCAAAATGCTGGCGGAAAGCGAGCCGCGTACGACAATTTCTTTTTATAAATATTTCACTATCGCCTCTCCGCAACAGACGCGGGACGCGTTGTATCAGGTGTTTACGGCGTTGGACGTTTTTGGTCGCGTTTACCTGGCGCATGAAGGCATCAATGCGCAAATCAGCGTGCCGCAAAGCAAGCTCGAGACCTTTCGTCAACAGCTTTATACGTTCGATCCCGCGCTGGACGGGCTGCGTTTAAATATCGCGCTGGAGGGTGACGGAAAGTCATTTTGGGTGCTGCGTATGAAAGTTCGAGACCGTATCGTTGCTGACGGTATTGACGATCCGAGTTTTGACGCCAGTAATGTCGGCGATTATCTGAAGGCGGCAGATGTGAATGCGATGCTGGACGATCCTGATGCGGTCTTTATTGATATGCGCAACCACTATGAGTATGAAGTCGGCCATTTCGAAAATGCTCTGGAAATCCCGGCGGATACGTTTCGTGAACAGTTGCCAAAAGCGGTTGAAATGCTGCGGGAGCATGCAGATAAAAAGATAGTGATGTACTGTACCGGCGGTATTCGTTGTGAGAAAGCCAGCGCCTGGATGAAACACAACGGTTTCAATAAAGTCTGGCATATTGAGGGTGGCATCATTGAATACGCCCGTCGCGCGCGCGAGCAGGGGCTTCCCGTTCGCTTTATCGGCAAAAATTTTGTATTTGATGAGCGAATGGGCGAACGAATCTCGGATGAGGTCATCGCGCATTGCCATCAGTGCGGCGCGCCCTGCGATAGCCATACCAACTGCAAAAATGACGGTTGCCATCTGCTGTTTATCCAGTGTCCGCAGTGCGCCAGTAAATTTAACGGCTGCTGTAGTGAACAATGCTGTGAAGAGTTGGCCTTGCCGGAGGAAGAACAGCGCCGACGTCGTGCGGGTCGCGAGAACGGCAACAAAATTTTTAATAAATCGCGTGGTCGGCTTAATAGCAAACTGAGCATTCCCGATCCGGCTGAGTAATATCTTGCCGGATAGCAGCGTAAAGGCCGCTATCCGGCATTTCGCCAGGCGTTACTTCTGCTGAACGCCTTCTACTGAGATGATAAGCTCAACCTCTTGTGAGGCCGGGCCGAGATCGGTAGTTATATTGAAATCCTTCAGCTTAATTTTTCCTTCGGCCTCAAAGCCCGCGCGCTTACCGCCCCACGGATCGTCGCCCTGGCCCATCAGCTTCGCTTCCAGCGTCACCGGTTTAGTCACGCCATTGAGCGTCAGATTGCCGGTAATATCCAGTTCATCGCCCTCTTTTTTCACGCTGGTAGAGGTGAAGGTTGCCTGCGGGAATTTCGCAACATTAAGAAATTCCGCGCTACGCAGGTGTTTGTCACGTTCGGCATGGTTAGTGTCGACGCTATTGGTGTTAATGGTCACGTTCACTTTGTCGGCCGACGGATTTTTTTCGTCAAAAGTGAACGTGCCGTCGAAATCTTTAAAGGTGCCGTATAGCCAGCTGTAGCCCAGATGCTGAATGCGGAAATTGACGAACGCATGTTGGCCTTCTTTATCAATTTTATACTCCGCCGCCACGGCGGAACCGGTCGTGAATAACAAGGATGCGAGGGTGAATCCCAGTAGGTTTTTTTTCATTTTTGAGCTCCATAGTCAGATGACGACATTCCTGTCATACGTTTCAGAGTGTCGTCTTTATCGATGAAATGGTGTTTTAGCGCCATAACCCCATGCGAGAGCGAGATAATGACCAGCGACCAGGCAAACCACAGATGCAGTGTTCCGGCGATGTCAGCCTGCGCGCCCGCGTCCGTAAGCGTGGCCGGAATCTCAAACCAGCCAAAGACGCTAATCGGTTTACCGTCGGCGGTGGAAATCAGGTAGCCGCTAATGATTATCGCAAAGAGCAGGAGATACAGAAGGATATGACCCGCGGCGGCGCCAATGCGCGTTAAACGGGAATAGCTGGTCAACGCAACGGGCGGCGGAGAATAAAGCCGCCAGATAATACGCACGATCAGCGCCATCATCAGTAACATGCCAATACTTTTATGTAATTCCGGCGCCTGGTGATACCAGCCGTCGTAATAACTGAGCGTGACCATCCATAAACCCAACGCAAACATGCCATAGACCACCAGGGCGGTCAGCCAGTGGAGCGCGGCGGAAACTACGCCATAACGTTGTGGAGTATTTTTAAATTGCATAAACACACCAATGAATATTTCACGAGAGAATGAAAATGGCGTGGAAAAGCGCCGAATGCAACTTATAAATAAGAATTTGAATGATATTTATTTTTATTTCAATAATTTTGATGTTATTTGCGGTTCAGCTTCAGAAGTTTCGAGATATTTCCCCCTGATAACCGCACAACGGCAGGAGTTGGCATTATTGCCGTGCTTCAACATTATGAAATAAAAAGTGAGGAACTTTCAGGAAGTGTCAGTTAACGTCAATGAAAAGCAATCAGAAGAAAAGGAGATAAACAATATCCATCACCGCCAGCAGCGACCAAAGAATAACGTAAAGCATGAAATGTTCGCGAATATTATTCATCAGAAAATGAAAGAGACGACGCATAGCTTACCTTAATAAACAGCCCCTTTACGGGGCCGACAAATTATTGGCTAAAACGGGAAAGCCGGAACGGCGTCAGATCAAAGGAGGATGTTTTTCCCAACGCAAAATCCGCAGCGATTTCTCCTAACACCGGGGCGAATTTAAAACCATGTCCGCTGAGTCCAGTGATGACAAGCGTATTCTCATGGCCAGGCAGCATATCGATAATAAAATCCTCGTCCGGCGAATTATCATAGGTACATGCCGCCCCATGTAAACAACCGCCGATACCCGGCAGTACGTTACGCAGGAAAGGAAATGCTTCCGCGCCATCGCTGGCAACGGCGGCAAAGGGCTTGCGCTCTTCCGGAGCCTGTATTAGCTGTCCGCCATTGTGTTTGCCGATTTTTAACTCGTCGTTCTCCGCCGGGAAGCCGTAATATTGATCGCCGTTGGGCATTTCGCCGGTAAAGGCCGGAAAGCGGTTTTTAGTGCTGTAACGTCCATCCGCCTTAAACCAGGCAAAAACTTTACGTACGGGCTGAACGGGCAGCTCCGGTACCAGCGCTTTTACCCAGGTGCCTGCGCTAATCAGCGCCTTGCTGGCGTGGTAGCAGCCTTCACTCGTCTCTATCGTCACACCGTTATCATCATGGTGAATATGGCTTACCGGGCTGCTGAATAGCTGTGCGCAGCCTGCTTCTCGGGCCAGACGAAGCCATGTGGTAATGGCTAATTCGCTGCGCAGGAAACCGGAGTCAGCTTCAAACAGCCCGATATAATTTTCGGGCACGCGAATTTCCGGCCAGCGCGTCATGAGGGCCGTCGCGTCCAGGCGCTCAACGTTCAATTGCCATTGTTGCGCGCTTCGTGCGACGTTGGCTAAGAAAGCGGAATCGGCCGGGCCGAGGTTAACGACGCCGGAGCGGACAAAAATAGGCTCTTCATTGTGTGTGGAGAGTTCATCCCAAAGCGCCTGGGCGCGAAGCACCAGTGGGACATATTTTTCGCCTTCACCATAAGCGTGGCGGATAAGTCGGGTATCGCCGTGATGGCTGCCCTGTTGATGAGGCGGCATATGCGCATCGGTCATCAGGACCTTTAGCCCGGCGCGGGTGGCGTAATAACCAGCGGCGGCGCCAACCGAACCGCTGCCGATAATAATAAGGTCGTATTTCATCAGCTTCTCTCTGCTATCGCGATGATTTCAGGGTAAATAACTGCGCTGAGATATACAAGCCAGAAATAAGTGAGGCACCTTACGGTGCCTGAGAGAGGGGGAGCGCGTCACGCTAATGGCGACGATACTCGTTTTCCTGGTAATCGCCTGATTCTATTTTGGCGATGCCGGCTTCTAATATTGAAATAAATTGCCTGGCTACATCTGTTGTTAACCAGAGCGTTTGACCAACTTCAGTCCCTTCCGGTTCCGGACGATTTGGGGTCTGGTAGTGTAAACGCAGCATCAGCGCATCATAGCTATCGACGGTGCTGATGTCCCATCCTACAAGCGGATGGGTCTGAATGACTTCATTATTCTTTTCCATCATGCCCCCCTGGTACGTGTTATAAGACAACGGTTCTCGAGGTTCAATGCGTGTTTTTCTTCTGAAGCAACTTCAGTATACCAATTAATAAGGCTATTCACTGCGTTTTTAAAGAGACCGGAGGATAAATTTCTCTTTTTAAGAATTATATGAACAATAAAGCGGCAGTTCATTCATATTTTTTTAGGATGTTGTGCAATTATTTTGACGGTCAGGCGAAATATTCATCAGTTGCGCAAATAAAAAAGCCGGGGCGACCCGGCAAACATACATCACTGCATATCATTTTTTATTCATTGATGAACCAGTCATCAGCGCTCTCCCAGGTCTCCTGGAGAATCTCGCTAATGCGTTCTTTGTCCTCTTTTGATGCGCCAATGACGGACAAGTTGTTGGCGGTAGCGTAACGCACGGTGACGTTACCCAAATTCTCCGGAAAATGATGGCTAATACGGCGGGAGAGTTCGCCCGCCAGCGCATCAATCGCACCGGCAGGCAGAGGTGACGTTTTGGCTATAGTGACTTCAATACGCATAATGGCCCCCTGTTGAATATACTGGATATATATACAGTTAAATCCAATATATAGCAACAGGTAAGCGCATTTTTTATTTTTTTACTGACCAGCGTACTGTTTCACCCGCTAAAAAAGGCACCAGCGAATCATCAGCCAGCGCGATATTTTCCGGTACCTGTTGTTCATCGCGAACCAGTTCCACCCACCCCGTATTCACCGGCAGGCCATAGAATTGCGGGCCATTCAGTGAACAGAACGCTTCAAAGTGCGCCAGCGCGTTCATTTCCTCAAACACGGCGGCATAACTGCCAAGGGCGGAGGGGGCGTTGAAACAACCGGCGCAGCCGCAACTGGTCTCTTTACGATGACGTGAATGCGGCGCTGAATCCGTCCCCAGGAAGGCGCGCGTAAAACCACTGGCAACCAGTTCGCGTAACGCCTGTTGGTGAATATTGCGTTTCAGAATCGGCAGACAGTACAGGTGAGGACGAATGCCGCCGACCAGCATATCATTACGGTTAAACATTAAATGTTGAGGCGTAATGGTAGCCGCCAGGTAGTCGTTGCCGTCACGTACATACTGCGCGGCATCTTTGGTTGTGATGTGTTCAAAGACCACTTTAAGCGCGGTCAGACGCTGGCGTAGCGGTTCCATTACAGTGTCGATAAAACGCGCTTCACGATCGAAGATATCAACCTCCGCATGGGTCACCTCACCGTGCACCAGCAATGGCATTCCGAGTTTTTCCATCCGCTCCAGTACCGGCATGATAGCGTCGACTGACGTTACGCCATGACTGGAGTTAGTGGTGGCATTGGCCGGGTAAAGCTTAGCCGCAGTAAACACGCCTTCATGGAAACCACGCTCCAGTTCATCGGCATCGAGCGAATCCGTTAAATAGCAGGTCATTAACGGCGTGAAATCATGCCCGGCGGGCACCGCATCGAGAATACGCTGGCGGTAGGCGATCGCTGCATCAACGGTCGTGATGGGGGACGCCAGGTTCGGCATCACGATAGCGCGACCATAAATTTCGCTGGTATAGGGTACGACCGTTTTTAACATGTCGCCATCGCGAAGGTGAACGTGCCAGTCGTCCGGGCGGCGGATCTTTAAAACCTGGGATGGTGCAGTCATTAATAAGCTCCGGCTGAGGAATAGTCTTTTTGCCGGAAACAAAGGATAAGCGGAAACGTTTTCGTTTGCACGTAAAAAAAAGGGCGCGAGCGCGCCCTCCGAAATCAATTGGTGAAAGGAATAACGATTTCACCAGGTTTAACTTCAATGCCTTTCGCGAGTTTCTTCGCTAACGCTTCGCCTTTACTGCTGTCCTCACGCAACACGTAAGCGGGCCGCTGGTTAAAGTAGCTACGTAAAGACTGATTTAAATAGGGCAGGAGCGTTTGTAGCACTGATTGCATTTTCTCCGGCGTCACGGTGGCGTCTACTACTTCCATCTCCTGAAGATAGATGGCGCCTTTTTCTTTATCAAAGACCGGCAGGGCTTTTAGCTTGAGTTTCATCGTCGCTTTTTGACTGCCAAACAGGGAATTCATATCCAGCCTGGCATCGCCAGTAAGGGTGACTTTATTAGGTTCTTCCCGACCAATCTGGCTGACAAGATTAGTCAATACGATATGCGCGTCGGCAATGCCGGGCAGACCAATATCTTTTGAGAAATTATTCCGTTTTTCAAGCGCTTGATTGATTTCTTGTTCGCTAATGGTGTATTGCGTAAGTTGATTACAACCCACTAACAGGCCGCTAACTACCAGCGCAGCGGCAAAAAAAAACTTTTTCATGGCGTTCCTTAGCATGTTGCCTGTGCCCTAATCTTGACACAAAGCAGCATGTCGCGCCAGCGGACATGGCGCCGCTAGAAAAAGCTGAAAAAGGCGGCAAGAAAGGGTTGCCGCCTGGCGGGCGTTAGATAGCCATTGAGGAGAGTAAATTAATTTGCGTCTGCTTCGCCATATTATCGCGATAGTCCGCGACTTTTGTCGGCCAGTGGATACCGGCGACCAGCGTCAGATTACGCAGAAGCGGAAATAGATGAATATCATCTTCCGATAATTCGCCGTTAACGGCGTTAGGCTGTACGATGAGTTTATCCAGCAAACGTAAATCATCGCCGATCTTTTTAATCAGTCCGGCAGAGTGCGCAAGATGGTTGTCAAAACTGCCAGATGAGGCTTCTTTTTTGCGGATAAAATACTGGCGCGCCGCAGGGGTAGAAAATTCATCGAAAGCGGATTTTGCAAACCGCGGCAGCAGTAGCTGATTAACGTAACCGTTAACTTTGCGCAACCACTCTTCAATGGCTGGATTGCGTTTCCCGGTTAACAGTGGTTTGCCGTCGAGGTTGTCGACATAATGTACAATATCCATACTTTCAGGAAGGTAGCGACTATCATCTTTTTGCAGGATGGGCACCATCTTTTGACCAATCATCCGGGTGGGCGTCGCCTCATCGTCATTTTGTAACACGTTAAGTTCAACGGGGATGTTCTTCAGGCCGAAAATCATGCGGGCTTTAACGCAGAAAGGGCAATGATCGTAAATATAAAGCTTCACGTTTCTCCTCCATTTGACTGTCGGTATCTGACCAGTATGGAGGAGATAGCGACAGGTATCAAATCAGGCGCCGGGTTCCAGCATCCGGCGCGGCGTGCGTTTATGACTAAATTGCCAGCCTAAAGCCAAAAAGGTGATGAAACCGATAATACCGAGCATCATCCACGGTAGTTCAGGCTGCGCAAGCGCTTTCCCCATATCAAACAACCAGCCGCCGCCGATATAACCAATCGCGCCGCCAATGGCTAATCCCAGACGGCTAAAGCCCATATAGCTTCCCCGCGCTCTCGCGTCCGCGAGCGACGCGCTAAGCGTTTCGCGCGCCGGTTCGGCGATAACCGAGCCGATGTAGAAAGCGCAAATAAGCGTAAAAAGCTGCTGTAAATTGCCCACCATCCCGATGGGGAGCATGCTCAGCGACATGACGAGCAAACCGGCCATCAGCCGATGCTCCAGCCGAAAACGCTTTTCGCTCCAGCGGGCAATCGGGTAGAGCAACGTTAGCGAGAGATACGCCTCAATAGCGTACATCCATTTCACGGCAGCAGGCGAACCGGCGATATCGTTTACCATAATCGGTAGCATTAACATGACCTGTACCGCCAGCATATAGTAGCCCGCCAGCGTCAGCACGTAGGTGACAAACCTTTTATCGCTCATGACGCGGCGCATTCCTTCACGCACCGGCGTTCTGACCGTTGATAGCTTCCAGGCCGGAAGCAGCCATGCATTGAAAAGGGCGCATAATATGAACAAAATAGCGCCCGTCGCGCAGACCAGGCGAAAATCGTATTGTAGCAACCAGCTTCCCAGCAGCGCGCCAATCACCGCGCCCGCGCTGTCCTGCATCATCAACAGAGAGAAGAAGCGGCCCCGTTGCTCCGGACGAATTAATTTGACCACCAGCGCTGAACGCGGCGGGTCGAAAAGCGTACCGCCGAGACCGGAAAGAAAGCAGGAAAACCACAAGAGCCAGGGCTCATGCGCGATACCCATGGTGGCAAAGCCTGCGGCGCGCATCAGCATACCGGTGACAATCATCGGTTTCGCGCCAAAGCGATCGGCGATGGCGCCGCCAAAAATGCCCAGACCTTGTTGAATAAACTGGCGCAGGCCGAGCGCGATCCCTACCATTACGGCAGCCCACCCCATTTGATCGACAAAGCGAATAGAGATGAGCGGGAAGACGACGAAAAAACCCAGCACCACTAACATGTTATCGATGAGAAGAAAATATTTACCCAGGTTCCTCGCCTGCGAGACGCGCGACATTTCCCCTCCCGGGAAATAAAAGATGAGCGTCTTCTATTCTGCGGCGGCGTTTCGTTTTTTCCTACCGTTAGCGGGACAATATTTTTTTATCAAAAGTCCTTTTTAATCGAGAGTTTTCATCAAAATGTGGCAGCAATTCAAAAAATGACGATTTGCGCTTTTCACAGAGCCTGGTTGCGCAGGTATAGTAATGTTACTGGCGTGCTGAAGACGTTACAGGAAGGAGTAGGTATAGAATGTTTGGCTATCGTAGTAACGTGCCAAAAGTGCGCTTAACCACCGATCGTCTGGTGGTACGTTTAGTGCATGAGCGTGATGCCTGGCGTCTGGCCGATTATTACGCGGAAAATCGTCATTTTTTAAAACCCTGGGAACCGGTCCGTGATGAAAGTCATTGTTATCCTTCAGGATGGCAGGCGCGTCTGGGAATGATCGGTGAATTTCACAAACAGGGCTCCGCCTTCTATTTCGCGCTACTTGATCCGGAAGAAAAAGAAATTATCGGCGTGGCGAATTTTTCCAATGTGGTGCGCGGTTCTTTTCATGCCTGTTATCTGGGCTATTCCATTGCGCAGAAGTGGCAGGGGCAAGGGCTGATGTTTGAAGCCTTAACCGCTGCGATTCGCTATATGCAGCGCACTCAGCATATCCACCGTATCATGGCGAACTATATGCCGCACAACAAACGTAGCGGCGCGTTGCTGGCGCGGCTTGGCTTTGAAAAAGAAGGCTATGCGAAAGATTACCTGTTGATTGATGGACAATGGCGCGACCATGTCCTGACGGCGTTAACCACGCCGTTATGGACGCCGGGGCGTTGAGCGGCTTACGGAATGAGAGGCAAAGGGAGAAAACGATGAAATATGAATTAACCGCCACTGAAGCGCGAGTGATTGGCTGTCTGCTGGAAAAGCAGGTGACAACGCCGGAACAGTATCCGCTTTCCGTCAACGGCGTGGTGACAGCCTGTAATCAGAAAACCAACCGTGAACCGGTGATGAACCTGACGGAACAAGAGGTACAAGAACAGCTCGATAACCTGGTGAAACGCCACTTTTTGCGTACGGTCAGCGGGTTTGGCAACCGCGTCACCAAATATGAACAGCGTTTCTGTAATTCCGAATTTGGCGATCTGAAACTTAGCGCGGCGGAAGTGGCGCTCGTCACTACGCTGCTGCTGCGTGGCGCGCAAACGCCCGGCGAGTTGCGTAGCCGGGCGTCGCGGATGCATGAATTCAGCGATATGGCGGAAGTTGAATCCACGCTGGAACGGCTTGCCAGTCGTGAGGACGGCCCGTATGTCGTCCGTCTGGCGCGTGAACCGGGTAAGCGCGAAAGCCGCTATATGCACCTTTTTTGCGGCGACGTCGATGAACTGTCTCTCCAGACGTCTGCGCCGGAAAGTGCGTCGGGCGATCTTCAGTCGCGCGTCGAAGCGCTGGAAAGCGAAGTGGCGGAGTTAAAGCAGCGGCTGGATTCTTTGTTAGCTCACCTGGGAGAGTAATGTGAGAACATTACGGATTGGCATTGTCGGGTTAGGCGGTATTGCGCAGAAGGCCTGGCTGCCGGTATTAACCAACACCGCCGGATGGACGTTACAGGGCGCCTGGTCTCCTTCGCGGGATAAAGCCTTACGTATCTGCGAAAGCTGGCGCATACCGTATGTGGATTCGCTGGCGAATTTAGCGTCCGGCTGCGATGCGGTCTTCGTCCACTCCAGTACCGCAAGCCATTATGCCGTGGTCAGCGAACTTCTCAACGCCGGCGTCCATGTTTGCGTGGATAAACCGCTGGCGGAAAATCTACGTGATGCCGAACGGCTGGTGGCGCTGGCGGCGCAAAAAAAATTGACGCTGATGGTTGGCTTTAATCGCCGTTTCGCGCCTCTGTACCGCGAACTGAAGACGCGCCTCGGCACTGCGGCGTCACTGCGTATGGATAAACATCGTACCGATAGCGTCGGGCCGCACGACTTACGTTTTACTTTGCTCGATGACTATCTGCATGTTGTGGATACCGCTCTGTGGCTGGCGGGCGGCGAGGCGCGCCTTGCCAGCGGCACGTTGCTCACCAGCGAGTCCGGCGAAATGTGCTATGCGGAACATCATTTTTCCGCCGACAAACTACAAATTACCACCAGTATGCACCGGCGCGCCGGAAGTCAGCGTGAATCGGTCCAGGCCGTCACCGACGGCGGGCTGTATGACGTGACGGATATGCGTGAATGGCGCGAAGAGCGCGGGCAGGGTATTCTCATCAAACCCATTCCTAGTTGGCAAACGACGCTTGAACAGCGTGGTTTTGTCGGATGCGCGCGGCATTTCATTGACTGCGTACAAAATCAGACGGTTCCGGAAACGGCGGGGGAGCAGGCGATTTTGGCCCAGCGCGTCGTGGAGGCGCTGTGGCGGGACGCCATCAGCGAATAACCCTCTGTAACATCTGGCGGTAGTAATTCATCGTAATCCAGGTACTATACCCTCAATAATTCGAGTTGCAGAAAAGCTAACGCACATGCAGCTCGAAGTATGGCGGGTATATATGCCCACTCTACATAATACCTCTTTTCACAGTGAATAATGGCAAACCGTGGGGAGTCTGTAAGGCCTGATAAGACGTTTTAACGTCGCCGTCAGGCGCGGTGATACAGCCGGATACGGCAGAAGTTGCGTTATCCGGTCGATGGATCAGCCATGCAGGAGTTTTACGCCAGGGTCTGGAATACAAAAGAAATGAATTTATTGAAATCGCTGGCTGCCGTCAGCTCGATGACTATGTTTTCACGCGTGTTGGGCTTTGCCCGTGATGCGATTGTCGCCAGAATTTTTGGCGCAGGGATGGCGACCGACGCCTTTTTTGTGGCGTTTAAACTCCCCAATCTACTACGCCGGATCTTTGCCGAAGGCGCTTTTTCTCAGGCCTTTGTGCCTATCCTGGCGGAATATAAGAGCAAGCAGGGTGAAGAAGCGACGCGGATCTTTGTCGCTTACGTTTCCGGCCTGTTGACGCTGGCATTGGCCGTCGTGACGGTGGCCGGTATGCTGGCCGCCCCGTGGGTGATTATGGTAACCGCGCCGGGTTTTGCCGATACTGCGGATAAATTCGCGCTGACGACGCAACTGCTGCGGATTACGTTTCCCTATATTCTGCTGATCTCTCTGGCTTCACTGGTTGGCGCCATTCTCAACACCTGGAATCGCTTCTCTATTCCCGCTTTTGCGCCGACATTTCTTAATATCAGTATGATCGGTTTTGCATTATTCGCCGCGCCATACTTTAATCCGCCGGTGCTGGCGTTAGCCTGGGCAGTCACCGTCGGCGGCGTGCTGCAACTGGTGTATCAACTTCCGTATTTGAAAAAGATCGGTATGCTGGTGCTGCCGCGCATTAACTTTCGCGACACCGGGGCGATGCGGGTGGTCAAACAGATGGGGCCGGCGATTTTGGGCGTTTCCGTCAGTCAGATCTCCCTTATCATCAATACCATTTTCGCCTCGTTTCTGGCCTCCGGCTCGGTCTCATGGATGTACTATGCCGATCGGTTGATGGAGTTCCCGTCCGGCGTGCTGGGCGTGGCGTTGGGGACCATCCTGTTGCCGTCATTGTCGAAAAGCTTTGCCAGCGGCAATCATGATGAGTACTGCCGCCTGATGGACTGGGGGCTGCGTTTGTGCTTTTTACTGGCGTTGCCGAGCGCGGTAGCGTTAGGCATTCTGGCGAAGCCGCTGACGGTCTCACTGTTTCAGTACGGTAAATTCACCGCCTTTGATGCGGCGATGACGCAGCGGGCGTTAATCGCCTATTCGGTGGGGCTGATTGGCTTGATCGTCGTAAAAGTGCTGGCCCCGGGCTTCTATTCTCGCCAGGATATTAAAACGCCGGTGAAAATCGCCATAGTGACGTTAATCATGACGCAGTTAATGAACCTGGCGTTTATTGGACCGCTGAAACACGCCGGGCTGTCGCTCTCTATTGGTCTGGCGGCATGTCTCAATGCGTCGCTGCTGTACTGGCAACTGCGCAAACAGAATATCTTTACGCCACAACCGGGTTGGATGTGGTTCCTGATGCGTCTGATCATTTCCGTACTGGTGATGGCTGCCGTATTGTTCGGCGTGTTGCATATTATGCCGGAGTGGTCGCAAGGGTCGATGTTATGGCGTTTGCTACGTTTGATGGCGGTAGTGATCGCGGGTATCGCGGCCTATTTCGCCGCGCTTGCCGTGCTGGGCTTTAAAGTGAAAGAGTTTGTTCGCCGGACGGCGTAAATTCAGTGCCTGATAGCGCTGTGCTATCAGGCCTACAAGGCATTCAGACCGGAAAGGCGCAACGTCGCCATCCGGCAATGATTAGATAGAAATTTTTTTACCGCCGCGGTGAGAAACGGAAGTCTGACCGTCAGCCCCGTACAAGGTCGGCTCCTGGTGAGGTTTCAGCACCTCCAGCGCCTGTTGATTACGCTCGATTTGCCCTTCCAGCAGCCAGCCGTTGTGCTGGTTGAGGTCGCGAAGATGCTGCGTTTTTTCGGTAATCGCCTGCCAGCGCTCTGCAATGTCATCGTTTGCGCTACGCTGCGCGTTCTGCTCCAGACGGCGCTGTTGTTCCAGATAATCCAGCGTCGCCAGCAACGAGCTTTTTTCTTCTGTAATACGCTGTAGCTGGCTGCCGTTAATCTGGCCTACGGAAAGCTGTTGTTGCTCGGCGTCCATCACCGTCTTCAGGTCATTCAGGACGGTGGTCATCTGGTCAAGTATTTCTGACAAACGAGTCATACGCTTATTTACTCTGTAAGTAGCTCTGCGCCTCGCGAATGAGCGAGTCTGCTATTTTTCCCGTATCCATTTTTAACTCACCGTTACGGATAGCCGTTTTTAATGCTTCGACGCGTTCCATATTAATGTCGCTGACGCCTGGCTGCATGAGCTTCGCTTGCGCGTCGCTTAACGTTACGCTGGCGCTCGTCGCGGCGGACGTTTTTTCCTGACGCGTTTTTTGTACCGGCGTGTCGCTGGTTTCGCGCGTCTGGACAGTGCTAACGGGTTTCAAAGGTGAGGTACGGTCAATGCTCATTTATTTATCCTCATCGAGGGTTACGTTGTAGCGGCCAGCTACCATCATGGTTGAATATCTCATCGGCAGCCGCGACAAAATCTTTACACAATTATAGGTTAATAAGAATATTCCCATCAGAATCGACGGTTCCACTCACGATTTGACCCGATGTCATGCGCACGCGCGCATTTTGCGCGACGGCGGCATTATTCATCGCCTGACCTTCCGCATTGACGCTAAACCCCTCGCCATTGGCGATGACCTGTACTCGTTGACCCGCTTTGACGCGCCAGGCCTGACGTATCATCGTAAGCTGTACCGGCTGCCCGGGAGCGAGATCGCGCAAACTGACGGCATCCTGAATCTGACGGATATCCAGTACCGTCCGCGGCGGTAACTGATCCAGCCTGCCACGTTTTAGCGTGACGTTGGCCGACGTCAATTTTCCGCCGCGCGCGACGGGCGCGGCAACGGCGACATAATTGCCGGTCGCTTGCACATTCACCTGCAAATAACGTTTTTCATTGGCGCAGCGCGCCACCACATTGACGTTGCCCCACAGCTTCGCGCTGCCCGTCATGCTGAAGGCTGGCTGTTCGCAGCTCGGTAGCAGATTGGGCGATGAACGGAGCGTGACAACCACCTCGTCGCTGAAGCCAGCCAGACGCTGGGAAAACCACGTGGTCAGCTGGGCGTTGATGTCCTGCGCCATTGTCAGGGGGCTGAACAGCAAAGCCGCCACGGCGAATCCTCGTTTTAACGTTTGCATGGTACTTCCCCCTGGTTGATGTCATGACAGGATTCTACCCGTGTGAAGCAGGCATCAACGCAATAAATAGCGACGCATTTTGCGTTTATTCCGGCGATAACGCGCGCGTGAAGGCATTTAAGCTGTCGGCTGAATTTTGCCATTTGCGGAGGAGATATGCTCGACAGGCTCGATGCCGCCTTACGATTTCAGCAGGAAGCGCTAAATCTGCGCGCGCAACGTCAGGAAATATTAGCGGCGAATATCGCCAATGCCGATACGCCGGGGTATCAGGCGCGCGATATTGATTTTGCCAGTGAGTTAAAAAAGGTGATGGTGCGTGGACGGGAAGAAACCGGCGGCGTCGCGTTAACGTTGACTTCCTCTCACCATATTCCCGCCCAGGCGGTCTCTTCTCCCGCAGTGGATCTGCTTTACCGCGTACCCGATCAGCCTTCTTTGGATGGTAACACCGTAGATATGGACAGGGAACGTACGCAGTTTGCGGATAACAGTCTCAAATATCAGATGGGGCTTACCGTTCTGGGTAGCCAACTCAAAGGCATGATGAATGTGCTACAGGGAGGAAACTAATTCGTGGCGCTGTTAAACATTTTTGATATTGCCGGATCGGCGCTTGCCGCGCAGTCCAAGCGGTTGAACGTTGCGGCCAGTAACCTGGCGAATGCGGATAGCGTCACCGGCCCGGACGGACAGCCTTATCGCGCCAAACAGGTGGTTTTTCAGGTGGACGCCGCGCCGGGTCAAGCCACTGGCGGGGTAAAGGTCGCCAGCGTGATTGAAAGTCAGGCACCGGAAAAGCTGGTTTATGAGCCAGGCAATCCGCTGGCGGACGCTAATGGTTACGTCAAAATGCCCAACGTCGATGTGGTCGGCGAAATGGTTAACACGATGTCAGCCTCGCGCAGCTATCAGGCAAATATCGAAGTCCTGAATACCGTAAAAAGCATGATGCTTAAAACGCTGACATTAGGCCAGTAAAGGAGGCGCGTATGTCTATTGCCGTAAATATGAATGACCCGACCAACACGGGCGTCAAAACGACGACCGGCAGCGGGTCGATGACCGGAAGCAACGCTGCCGATCTGCAAAGCAGTTTCCTGACCTTACTGGTCGCGCAATTGAAGAACCAGGACCCGACTAACCCATTACAAAATAATGAGTTAACGACACAGTTGGCGCAAATCAGTACCGTGAGCGGCATTGAAAAACTGAATACGACGCTGGGGGCTATTTCCGGGCAAATCGATAATAGTCAGTCCCTACAGGCGACCACGCTGATTGGACATGGCGTTATGGTGCCTGGCACCACAATTCTGGCGGGTAAAGGCGCGGAAGAAGGGGCCGTGACGTCCACGACGCCGTTTGGCGTGGAATTGCAACAGCCTGCGGACAAAGTGACGGCAACCATTACCGATAAAGATGGCCGGGTGGTACGGACGCTGGAGATCGGTGAGTTGCGAGCCGGGGTACACACCTTTACCTGGGATGGTAAGCAAACGGACGGAACAACGGTACCGAATGGTTCTTACAACATTGCGATTACCGCCAGCAATGGCGGAACGCAACTGGTGGCGCAGCCGCTGCAATTCGCTCTGGTACAGGGCGTGACGAAGGGCAGTAACGGCAACCTGTTGGATCTGGGTACCTACGGCACCACCACACTCGACGAAGTTCGGCAAATAATCTAAGCCCTTACACTTATCAGGAGTCAGTCATGTCTTTTTCTCAAGCGGTTAGCGGCCTGAACGCTGCGGCCACCAACCTTGATGTTATCGGTAATAACATCGCCAACTCCGCCACCTATGGCTTTAAGTCCGGTACGGCATCATTTGCCGATATGTTCGCCGGTTCCAAAGTGGGGCTGGGCGTAAAAGTGGCGGGGATTACCCAGGATTTTACCGACGGTACGACAACGAACACCGGGCGCGGGCTGGATGTCGCGATTAGCCAGAACGGTTTTTTCCGCCTGGTAGACAGCAACGGTTCCGTGTTCTATAGCCGCAACGGCCAGTTCAAACTGGACGAGAACCGTAACCTGGTCAATATGCAGGGGATGCAGTTGACCGGCTATCCGGCCACCGGTACGCCGCCGACCATTCAGCAGGGGGCGAATCCTGCGCCGATCACCATTCCGAACACGCTGATGGCGGCGAAATCGACCACCACCGCGTCAATGCAGATCAACCTGAACTCAACGGACCCTGTACCGTCTAAAACGCCCTTTAGCGTGAGTGATGCGGACTCGTATAACAAAAAAGGCACCGTCACCGTTTATGACAGCCAGGGTAATGCCCATGACATGAACGTCTATTTTGTGAAAACCAAAGATAATGAATGGGCTGTGTACACCCATGACAGCAGCGATCCTGCAGCCACTGCGCCAACAACGGCGTCCACTACGCTGAAATTCAATGAAAACGGGATTCTGGAGTCTGGCGGTACGGTGAACATCACCACCGGTACGATTAATGGCGCGACAGCGGCCACCTTCTCCCTCAGCTTCCTTAACTCCATGCAGCAGAACACCGGGGCTAACAACATCGTCGCCACCAATCAAAACGGCTATAAGCCGGGCGACCTGGTGAGCTACCAGATTAACAACGACGGCACCGTAGTTGGCAACTACTCCAACGAGCAGGAGCAGGTGCTGGGGCAGATTGTGCTGGCTAACTTCGCCAACAACGAAGGTCTGGCATCCCAGGGCGATAACGTCTGGGCGGCGACGCAGGCTTCCGGGGTTGCGCTGCTGGGGACTGCCGGTTCCGGCAACTTCGGTAAGCTGACGAACGGCGCGCTGGAAGCCTCTAACGTGGATTTGAGTAAAGAGCTGGTGAATATGATCGTCGCGCAGCGTAACTACCAGTCGAATGCGCAGACCATCAAAACTCAGGACCAGATCCTCAATACGCTGGTTAACCTGCGCTAAGCGCCTGACGGGATAGCTTAATGGATCACGCAATTTATACCGCTATGGGGGCGGCCAGCCAGACGCTTAACCAGCAGGCGGTAACGGCCAGCAACCTGGCTAATGCCTCAACGCCGGGCTTTCGCGCGCAGCTTAACGCGTTACGCGCGGTGCCTGTTGATGGCCTCTCTTTAGCAACGCGCACGCTGGTTACGGCGTCGACGCCCGGGGCGGATATGACCCCGGGTCAGTTGGACTACACCTCCCGTCCGCTGGATGTCGCGTTACAGCAGGACGGCTGGCTGGTAGTGCAAGCGGCGGATGGCGCTGAAGGATATACCCGTAACGGGAATATCCAGGTGGGTCCGACCGGGCAGTTAACCATTCAGGGACATCCGGTTATCGGCGAAGGCGGCCCGATTACTGTTCCTGAAGGGGCGGAAATCACCATTGCGGCAGACGGCACGATCTCCGCGCTCAATCCCGGCGACCCGCCAAACACGGTGGCGCCCGTTGGGCGACTGAAGCTGGTCAAAGCGGAAGGCAATGAGGTGCAGCGGAGCGATGACGGTTTATTCCGCCTTACCGCCGAGGCACAGGCTGAACGCGGGGCGGTACTGGCCGCCGACCCGTCAATTCGCATTATGTCGGGCGTGCTGGAGGGCAGTAACGTCAAGCCGGTTGAAGCGATGACCGACATGATCGCCAACGCACGTCGTTTTGAAATGCAGATGAAGGTTATCACCAGCGTAGATGAGAACGAAGGGCGAGCTAACCAACTGCTGTCGATGAGTTAATACAGGACATTTTATGATCAGTTCATTATGGATCGCCAAAACCGGTCTGGACGCGCAGCAAACCAATATGGATGTGATTGCCAATAACCTGGCAAACGTCAGCACCAATGGTTTTAAGCGTCAGCGCGCGGTATTTGAAGATCTGTTGTATCAGACCATCCGCCAGCCGGGCGCGCAGTCGTCCGAGCAGACGACGCTGCCTTCAGGGCTGCAAATCGGTACCGGCGTGCGTCCGGTCGCCACGGAGCGTCTGCACAGTCAGGGGAACCTGTCGCAGACCAACAACAGTAAAGATGTGGCGATTAAAGGGCAGGGCTTTTTCCAGGTCATGCTGCCGGACGGTACGTCTGCTTATACCCGCGATGGCTCTTTCCAGGTGGATCAGAATGGTCAACTGGTGACGGCGGGCGGTTTTCAGGTGCAGCCGGCAATCACCATTCCGGCCAACGCGTTAAGCATCACGATTGGCCGCGACGGCGTGGTCAGCGTGACCCAGCAGGGGCAGGCCGCGCCGGTTCAGGTCGGGCAACTTAACCTGACCACCTTTATGAACGACACCGGGCTGGAAAGCATCGGCGAGAACCTCTATATCGAAACGCAATCGTCCGGCGCGCCGAACGAAAGCACGCCGGGGCTCAACGGCGCGGGGTTGTTGTATCAAGGGTATGTCGAAACGTCGAACGTTAACGTGGCGGAAGAGCTGGTGAACATGATTCAGGTTCAACGCGCCTATGAAATTAACAGTAAAGCAGTATCGACGACCGATCAGATGCTGCAGAAACTGACGCAACTCTAAGGGGCCGCCGGTGGGGGATACGCCACCGGCTCCCTGATTTTGAAGATGAAGGTAATGCAAAAATACGCGCTTCACGCTTACCCAGTTATGGCCCTGATGGTCGCGACGCTGACAGGATGCGCCTGGATACCCGCTAAACCGCTCGTGCAGGGGGCGACCACGGCGCAGCCGATACCTGGCCCGGTACCGGTGGCGAATGGCTCCATATTTCAGTCTGCGCAGCCGATTAATTATGGCTATCAGCCGCTTTTTGAAGATCGTCGACCGCGTAATATCGGCGATACGCTCACGATTGTGTTACAGGAAAACGTCAGCGCCAGTAAAAGCTCGTCGGCAAATGCCAGCCGCGACGGCAAAACCAGCTTTGGTTTTGATACGGTACCGCGTTATCTGCAGGGATTATTCGGTAATTCCCGCGCGGATATGGAGGCCTCCGGCGGCAACTCTTTTAATGGTAAAGGCGGCGCGAATGCCAGCAATACCTTTAGCGGCACGCTGACCGTGACCGTCGATCAGGTTCTGGCCAATGGCAATTTACACGTCGTGGGGGAAAAACAGATCGCGATTAATCAGGGAACGGAATTCATCCGCTTCTCCGGCGTGGTAAATCCACGCACCATCAGCGGCAGCAACTCTGTTCCCTCGACACAGGTGGCGGATGCGCGGATTGAATATGTCGGGAACGGCTATATTAACGAAGCGCAAAATATGGGCTGGCTGCAACGTTTCTTCCTTAATTTGTCGCCGATGTAAGCGAGGTGTATGTGTTTAAAGCTCTTGCAGGAATCGTTCTGGCACTGGTTGCCACTCTGGCGCATGCCGAGCGTATCCGGGATCTGACCAGTGTCCAGGGAGTACGGGAAAACTCGCTGATCGGCTACGGGCTGGTGGTTGGGCTGGACGGTACGGGCGACCAGACGACCCAGACGCCATTTACCACCCAGACGCTGAATAACATGCTGTCACAACTGGGGATTACGGTCCCCACCGGCACCAACATGCAGTTGAAAAACGTGGCGGCGGTGATGGTGACGGCGTCGTATCCGCCTTTTGCGCGACAGGGACAAACGATCGATGTCGTCGTTTCCTCAATGGGGAACGCTAAAAGTCTGCGTGGCGGGACGTTATTAATGACGCCGTTAAAAGGGGTGGACAGCCAGGTGTATGCTCTGGCGCAGGGCAATATTCTGGTCGGCGGCGCGGGCGCTTCCGCAGGCGGCAGTAGCGTGCAGGTTAACCAGCTTAATGGCGGGCGCATCACTAATGGCGCGATTATCGAACGCGAGTTGCCGACTCAGTTCGGCGCTGGCAACACCATTAATCTGCAATTGAACGACGAAGATTTTACGATGGCGCAGCAAATTACCGACGCCATCAACCGCGCCCGCGGTTACGGCAGCGCCACTGCGCTTGATGCGCGAACGGTACAGGTACGCGTGCCCAGCGGCAACAGCTCGCAGGTGCGTTTTCTGGCGGACATTCAAAATATGGAAGTCAACGTGACGCCGCAGGATGCAAAAGTCGTGATCAACTCGCGTACCGGTTCGGTGGTCATGAATCGGGAAGTCACGCTGGATAGCTGCGCTGTGGCGCAGGGCAATTTGTCAGTGACAGTCAATCGCCAGCTCAACGTCAACCAGCCGAATACGCCATTTGGCGGCGGGCAGACCGTGGTGACGCCACAGACTCAGATAGATTTGCGTCAGAGCGGCGGATCGCTACAGAGCGTGCGTTCCAGCGCCAATCTGAACAGCGTAGTGCGCGCGCTGAATGCGCTTGGCGCGACGCCGATGGACCTGATGTCGATTTTGCAGTCCATGCAGAGCGCGGGCTGTCTACGCGCCAAACTGGAAATCATCTGATGATCGGAGACGGTAAATTGCTGGCCAGCGCGGCCTGGGATGCGCAATCTCTGAACGAACTGAAAGCGAAAGCGGGCCAGGACCCGGCGGCGAATATCCGTCCTGTGGCCCGTCAGGTGGAAGGGATGTTTGTGCAGATGATGCTGAAAAGTATGCGCGAGGCTTTACCCAAAGATGGTTTATTCAGCAGCGATCAGACGCGTCTGTATACCAGCATGTATGACCAACAGATCGCCCAGCAGATGACCGCCGGTAAGGGATTGGGGCTGGCGGATATGATGGTTAAACAGATGACGGGCGGGCAGACGATGCCTGCAGATGATGCGCCGCAAGTACCGCTTAAATTCTCCCTGGAGACGGTAAACAGCTATCAAAATCAGGCGCTGACCCAACTGGTGCGCAAAGCCATCCCGAAAACGCCGGACAGCAGCGATGCGCCGCTCTCCGGCGACAGTAAAGACTTTCTGGCCCGGCTTTCGCTCCCGGCGAGGCTGGCCAGCGAACAAAGCGGGGTGCCGCATCATCTGATTCTGGCGCAGGCGGCGCTGGAGTCCGGCTGGGGGCAGCGGCAAATCCTGCGGGAGAATGGCGAACCCAGCTATAACGTATTTGGCGTGAAAGCGACCGCCAGTTGGAAAGGGCCGGTGACGGAAATCACCACCACTGAATACGAAAATGGCGAAGCGAAAAAAGTGAAAGCGAAATTCCGCGTCTATAGCTCGTATCTGGAGGCGTTATCGGATTATGTCGCGCTGTTAACGCGTAACCCACGCTACGCTGCCGTGACCACTGCCGCCACGGCAGAGCAAGGCGCAGTGGCCCTGCAAAACGCCGGATACGCCACTGACCCGAATTACGCGCGTAAATTGACCAACATGATTCAGCAGTTGAAAGCGATGAGTGAAAAGGTCAGCAAAACCTACAGCGCGAATCTCGACAATCTCTTTTAAATTGCTCAAGTCCACGTAGTCGCTGCCGATAACAACGAGTATTGAAGGATTAAAAGGAACCATCATGTCCAGCTTGATTAATCACGCCATGAGCGGACTTAACGCCGCGCAGGCCGCGTTAAATACGGTCAGTAATAACATCAACAATTATAACGTTGCGGGTTATACCCGGCAGGCAACTATTCTGGCGCAGGCAAACAGTACGTTAGGGGCTGGCGGCTGGATAGGTAATGGCGTTTACGTTTCAGGCGTACAGCGCGAATATGATGCGTTTATCACTAATCAGCTACGCGGCGCGCAAAACCAGAGCAGCGGCTTGACCACGCGCTATGAACAGATGTCGAAAATCGACAACCTGCTGGCCGATAAATCCAGCTCACTGTCTGGTTCGTTGCAGAGTTTTTTTACCAGCCTGCAAACGTTAGTCAGTAATGCGGAAGATCCTGCGGCGCGTCAGGCGCTGATTGGTAAAGCGGAAGGGCTGGTAAACCAGTTCAAAACCACCGATCAGTATCTGCGCGATCAGGATAAACAGGTCAATATCGCGATTGGCTCCAGCGTGGCGCAAATCAACAATTACGCGAAGCAGATAGCTAACCTGAACGATCAAATCTCCCGTATGACGGGCGTAGGCGCGGGCGCATCGCCGAACGACCTGCTCGATCAGCGTGATCAGTTGGTCAGCGAGCTTAACAAGATCGTTGGCGTCGAGGTGAGTGTACAGGACGGCGGCACCTATAACCTGACGATGGCCAATGGCTATACGCTGGTGCAGGGGTCGACGGCGCGTCAGTTGGCGGCGGTTCCCTCCAGCGCCGACCCGACGCGAACGACTGTCGCTTATGTCGATGAGGCCGCCGGTAACATCGAAATTCCGGAAAAGTTGCTGAACACCGGTTCGCTCGGCGGATTACTGACGTTCCGTTCTCAGGATCTGGATCAGACTCGTAATACGCTGGGCCAGTTGGCGTTGGCGTTTGCCGATGCGTTTAACGCGCAGCATACCAAAGGTTATGACGCCGACGGCAATAAAGGGAAAGACTTCTTTAGCATTGGCTCGCCGGTGGTATATAGCAACAGTAATAATGCCGATAAAACGGTATCGCTAACCGCTAAGGTGGTCGACAGCACGAAGGTTCAGGCAACGGATTATAAGATTGTTTTTGACGGTACAGACTGGCAGGTTACTCGCACTGCGGATAACACCACTTTCACGGCGACAAAAGATGCTGACGGAAAACTGGAGATTGACGGTCTGAAAGTGACGGTAGGGACTGGCGCACAGAAAAACGACAGTTTTCTTCTCAAGCCGGTCAGCAATGCTATCGTCGACATGAACGTTAAAGTGACAAATGAAGCCGAGATTGCGATGGCGTCTGAGTCAAAACTCGATCCTGACGTGGATACCGGCGACAGCGATAACCGCAATGGTCAGGCATTGCTGGACTTACAAAACAGCAATGTAGTGGGCGGCAACAAAACCTTTAACGATGCTTACGCCACGTTGGTCAGCGATGTGGGTAACAAAACGTCAACGCTGAAAACCAGCAGCACCACGCAAGCGAATGTGGTTAAACAGCTTTATAAACAGCAACAGTCGGTTTCCGGCGTTAACCTCGACGAAGAGTACGGCAATTTGCAGCGTTATCAGCAGTATTATCTGGCGAATGCGCAAGTATTGCAGACCGCGAATGCGCTGTTTGATGCGTTACTGAATATTCGCTAAAGGAGAAGGATGACATGCGTATCAGTACCCAGATGATGTACGAACAAAATATGAGCGGCATCACTAATTCTCAGGCCGAATGGATGAAGCTGGGCGAGCAGATGTCTACCGGTAAGCGCGTTACCAACCCATCTGACGATCCGATCGCCGCGTCGCAGGCGGTAGTACTCTCTCAGGCGCAGGCGCAGAATAGCCAGTACGCCCTGGCGCGTACGTTTGCCACCCAAAAAGTGTCGCTGGAAGAAAGCGTACTCAGTCAGGTGACGACGGCGATTCAAACCGCGCAGGAAAAAATCGTCTATGCCGGAAACGGCACGTTAAGCGACGATGACCGCGCGTCGCTGGCGACGGATTTACAGGGGATCCGCGATCAGCTGATGAACCTGGCAAACAGCACTGACGGCAATGGTCGCTATATCTTTGCCGGGTATAAAACGGAAGCGGCGCCATTCGACCAGGCGACAGGTGGTTATCATGGCGGCGAGAAAAGTGTTACCCAGCAGGTGGATTCCGCACGCACGATGGTAATTGGCCATACGGGTGCGCAAATTTTTAATAGCATCACCAGCAATGCGGTGCCGGAACCGGATGGCTCGGACTCCGAAAAGAATCTGTTTGTCATGCTCGATACGGCAATTGCCGCGCTCAAGACCCCGGTGGAAGGCAATGACGTGGAAAAAGAAAAAGCCGCTGCCGCCATTGATAAAACCAATCGCGGCTTAAAAAATTCGCTTAATAACGTCCTGACCGTTCGTGCGGAACTGGGAACGCAACTGAGCGAACTCAGTACGCTGGATTCACTGGGAAGCGACCGTGCGCTGGGACAGAAGTTGCAGATGAGCAACCTGGTAGATGTGGACTGGAACTCGGTCATTTCCTCCTACGTCATGCAACAGGCGGCATTACAGGCGTCCTATAAAACGTTTACCGACATGCAGGGAATGTCGCTTTTCCAGTTGAACCGGTAACGCCTCTTTTTGAAACATATCACGAAACTGGATATGTTTTGTCTGCCCGCGCCATCCACCCCGGCGCGGGCATTTTTTTAGTCGTCATTGAGTTAGTGGTCATATTGTCGCGCCCGTAGCGACGCCATCCGTACGTATTATCCCGCCCGATCTCATAAACGCCTGGAGTGACTAAAAGACGCCATGGGGTGAGGCATCGCCCTGTAAGGGGCATAAAAAAGCCGACCTGGCGGTCGGCTTTGTATCAGCATTTACATCATTCTACCGGCTGTGGGCGTGTCGCCGGGGCGCTGGCGTGACGTGTGGCGCTGTGTCCGCCTGCCGCGCCTTTACCTTCAAAGTGGAAGGAAGGCCGCTGCCAGTCGCTATGGTGCGGGGTTTCCGGCACATATTCCGGCGCTGGCGCACGCGTCATCGGCGCGCTGGCGTGATTATGATCGTCAACGCAGACAACGTCCTGCGACTTTTCCACCACCTGGGCCGGTGCGATAACGGTTTCTTCTGCCGTGTGCTCCACAACAGCCGCTTCCGCTTTTGTCTCTTCTTCTGGCTCGACAACGACAACATCAGCTACGTTTTCAGCCACCGTAATGGACGCGTCGGCGGTTTCTGCTACCGGTTCGGCGTCAGCAATAACCTCTTGCGCCACCGGCGTATCGCTTTCGGCAATCAGTTGCGGCTGTTCATCAACTGGCGCGGCAATCACTTCCGGATGCGTTGTCTCGACCTCGACGACTTCCGGCGCCTGTGGTTCGGCGACGGTCTGCGGCTCAACGGCAACGTTTTCTACTGCCTGTACCGACGCTTGTGGTTCGAGCGCTGCGGTCGCAGCGATAACCTGCTGTTCAGCGACAACCGGTTGTGGCAGCGCCAGATCTGCTTCACGCTGCTCGTCAACAACCTGCGTTTCCTGAGGACGGACAATCGGGTAGCGGATCCAGACTTTACCGGACGCCATTTCTGGCGACGCGCAGGCGACGGTTAACGGCATCGGCGATTGTGTCGGGTAGCGCTCGTCACGATAGCGACGGCGACGCTGACCGCTTACGCGCAGGTGGCGCGGAGAACGGCGGGAGCGACGCGGCATACCGGTATTATCGCGAGGTTCTACGCTATCATCCTGCTCTGGCGCGATATCGGCGACGACAGGTAAATCAACTTTCGCCAGCTCGGTACGCGGCGCTGGAACGGGCTGTTCAACGTTTTCAACCGGGCGTGGTTCGTCGACGACGACCGGCGTGTCAACCGTTTCAACCACTGCGCTGTTGGTAAAGCGGACTTTCTGATTAAGCTGACGCTGCTTGCGGCGCGGCTGAACCTGCTGAACGCGTTCTTCCTGCTCGGTCTCCTGGACAGGCTGTTCTTCGCGGTTAAGCGCTTTTACTTCCTGCTGCGCCTGGCGCTTGTCATCATTGCGGCGGCGGCTGCGTTCGCGACGCGGCGTCTGTTGCTGTTCATCGCCGGTTTTCACTTTTTCCGCCGTTTCCTGCTGGCGGGTATCGCGCGCTTCCGCATTTTGCTGCTGCGTCTGGCGACGGTTACGACGATTATCGTCGCGGCTCTCGCCGCCGTCACGTCCGGCACGGTTATCACGGGTGTCGCGGCGTTCGTTACGATCGCGACGGTTGTTCTGCCGTGGCTTGCGACGATCCTGCTGACGCTCCGCTTTTTCTTCCGCTTTCGGCGCGGCTGTTTCGACGGCTTTCGTTTCTTCACCGCTGAACAGTTGTTTCAGCGCGTTAAGGAAGCGGCTAAACAGACCCGGCTGGGCAGGCTGCGCGGCGGCAACATTATCCTTTTTCGCCGTGGCGACGCTAACCGCCGGTTCGACAGGCGTCGGCGCCGGAGGCACATCTGGCATAGCGAATGTCGCCAGCGCAGGCTGTTCCGGGCGTTTACGCTCGGCGTACTCTTCTTCAGAAGGCAGCGCCATCGCTTCTTCGTGCAGCTTCGGCAGCATGTAGCTCAGGGTCGGCGTTTCTTCCCCTTTGCGTACGCGCAGCACGGAATAGTGCGGCGTTTCCATCTGATCGTTCGGGACGATGACACAGCGGACGCCATCCTGACGCGTCTCAATAGCGTTCACTGCCGTCCGTTTTTCGTTAAGCAGATAAGAGGCGATCGGCACCGGAACAATGGCATGGACTTCCTGCGTATTCTCTTTCAGCGCTTCTTCTTCAATCAGGCGCAGAATGGACAGCGACAGAGATTCGTTATCGCGCACGGTGCCGGTACCGCTACAGCGCGGACACACGTGATGGCTGGATTCGCCCAGCGACGGGCTCAGGCGCTGACGAGACATTTCGAGCAGGCCGAAGCGGGAAATATGGCTAATCTGAATACGCGCCCGGTCCTGACGTACCGCTTCACGCAGACGGTTTTCTACCGCGCGCTGGTGACGTACCGGCGTCATATCGATAAAGTCGATAACGATCAGGCCGCCCAGGTCGCGCAGACGCAGCTGGCGGGCAATTTCATCTGCTGCTTCCAGGTTGGTATTAAACGCCGTTTCTTCGATATCGCCGCCGCGAGTCGCGCGGGCGGAGTTGATATCGATGGCGGTTAACGCTTCGGTACTGTCAATGACGATGGAGCCGCCGGAGGGCAGGCGCACTTCACGCTGGAACGCTGACTCGATCTGCGATTCGATCTGGTAATGGCTGAACAACGGGATTTCACCGGTGTACAGCTTAATTTTGCTGCTAAAATCCGGGCGGCCCAACGCGGCGATATGCTGACGCGCCATTTCCATCACTTTTGGATTGTCGATCAGGATTTCACCGATATCCTGACGCAGATAGTCGCGAAACGCGCGTACGATGACGTTGCTTTCCTGATGGATCAGGAACGGCGCGGGACGGCTTTCAGCGGCTTTCTGAATGGCCTCCCAGTGTTTCAGGCGGAAGCTTAAATCCCACTGCAACGCTTCGGCGGATTTACCCACGCCCGCGGTACGCACGATAAGCCCCATCCCTTCAGGAAGTTCCAGGCTGGCCAACGCTTCTTTTAACTCGGTACGATCGTCGCCTTCAATGCGACGGGAAATACCACCCGCGCGCGGGTTATTCGGCATCAGTACCAGGTAGCTGCCCGCCAGACTGATAAAGGTGGTTAACGCCGCGCCTTTGTTGCCGCGCTCTTCTTTATCGATTTGAACAATGACTTCCTGGCCTTCGCGTAACACGTCTTTAATGTTCGGGCGACCATGAGCGCTGTAGTTAGCGGGGAAATATTCGCGGGCAATTTCTTTTAACGGGAGGAAACCGTGGCGTTCTGCGCCGTAATCAACAAAAGCCGCTTCCAGGCTCGGTTCAATACGGGTAATTTTGCCTTTATAGATGTTCGCTTTTTTCTGCTCGTGTCCGGGGCTTTCTATATCCAGATCGTACAGACGCTGCCCATCTACAAGGGCGACGCGCAACTCTTCCTGCTGAGTCGCGTTGATTAACATTCTTTTCATCGTAACTTACTCATTATTCTTACGTTGACGACTAAGCTGCGGGCATGGTGACGCCTTACCGGGCATGAACCGATGGCCTCGTGACTATTTCGCGTCGCCAACCTCACGGTTATCGTCAGCTCAAAGAGGCGCAGAGTGTCGGTTGCCTGTATTTCATACGGAAACACAGCGCAATTATCAGGGAAGCAGCCTGGGCATTACTCTCCAGAGAAGATCCTATCTACCGGTAAGGACTGCAACCCGCAGCCCGCTAACTGTCTGAAAAATCAATACGTCTTACGCCATTGCTGCGTTGATGATCGGTCAGACAAAATGGGTTATTCCGCTAAACTTTTTGTTTTAACAAGTTTCGGTGCGGAAACCGCATCATTATTCCACTGCTAACCTTGTTATAGCAAGATGACTTTTACCATTTATCACCCGCTTACTCACAGTTTTTTCACCAGCGTGAGCCAATCGCTTTAATAACCAGCAAAACCGCAGTGAAAAATGTTCATCCACTGGCGTAGACGTCTCTATAAGCATAGAAAAATGTGTGGCGCGAATCTCACAGGCTATTTAGAATCGCCCCCCATGAAAACAGAAACGCCATCCGTAAAAATTGTTGCTATCGCCGCTGACGAAGCGGGGCAACGCATTGATAACTTTTTGCGCACCCAACTGAAAGGGGTACCAAAAAGTATGATTTATCGCATCTTGCGTAAAGGCGAGGTGCGGGTGAACAAAAAACGCATTAAACCGGAATACAAACTGGAAGCGGGTGATGAAGTCCGCATTCCGCCGGTTCGCGTTGCTGAACGCGAAGAAGAGGCCGTGTCGCCGCATTTGCAAAAAGTGGCGGCGTTGGCGGACGTCATTTTGTATGAAGACGACCATATTCTGGTGCTGAATAAGCCTTCCGGCACCGCCGTACACGGCGGGAGCGGGTTAAGTTTTGGCGTCATCGAAGGGCTGCGGGCGTTGCGTCCGGAAGCGCGATTCCTGGAACTGGTGCATCGTCTTGACCGCGATACCTCCGGCGTGCTGTTGGTGGCGAAAAAACGCTCCGCGCTGCGTTCGCTGCATGAGCAACTGCGCGAAAAGGGAATGCAGAAAGATTATCTGGCGCTGGTGCGCGGCCAGTGGCAATCGCACGTTAAAACCGTACAGGCGCCATTATTAAAGAACATTCTGCAAAGCGGCGAACGTATTGTTCGCGTGAGCCAGGAAGGCAAACCGTCAGAAACGCGCTTCAAGGTGGAAGAGCGCTATGCCTTCGCCACGCTGGTGCGCTGTAGCCCGGTAACGGGCCGTACGCATCAGATTCGCGTACATACCCAATATGCCGGTCACCCTATTGCGTTCGACGATCGCTACGGCGACCGTGAGTTTGATCAACAGCTTACCGAAGCGGGAACCGGTCTTAAACGTCTCTTTCTACACGCCGCGGCGCTGAAGTTCACGCATCCGGGAACGGGCGAAGTCATGCGCATTGAAGCGCCGATGGATAAGCAATTGAAGCGCTGCCTTGAGGTATTACGTAGTAAAGCCTGATGCGCGTTGCTTATCAGGCCTACAATCGTGTGATGCACCGTAGGCCTGATAAGACGCATCGCGTCGCCATCAGGCAGATTAATCAGGCATTCAGCGGGTTCATCTCTTCCCGTCGCAGCATCTGGCACAGGGCAATAAGCGGCAAGCCGATCAGCGTGTTCGGATCGCGGCCCTCTAAGCGCTCAAATAATGCAATGCCTAAACCTTCGCTTTTAAAACTTCCCGCGCAGTGCAGCGGATGCTCTTTACGGACATAGTCGTCTATTTCCGCTTCGCTTAAATGGCGAAAGTGAACGTCAAAAGGCTCCACTTCGGTTTGTAAGTGCCCGGAGGCGGAGTTATACAGTGCCAGTCCGGTATAAAACGTCACAATATTTCCGCTGGCTTTGGCTAATTGCTGACGCGCTTTTTCTTCCGTCAGCGGTTTGCCGGTGATTTCGCCGTCCAGAACACAAATTTGGTCGGAGCCAATAATCAAATGATTCGGGAAACGCGCGGCGAGCGATTGCGCCTTCGCCTGCGCCAGCCGCAGCACCAACTGACGCGGCGCTTCGCCCGGCATGGGGGTTTCATCAACATCCGGCGCGGCGCATTCGAAAGGAATCGTCAGCTTTTCCAGCAGCGCGCGACGCCAGGGAGAGGTAGACGCAAGGATGAGACGGGGCATATTTTTTCCCTCAGATATAGCGTAATGATGAGAGCCATCTTAAACTATGCTCTTCGGTCTTCAAGCCTGTCATACTGACTCGTCTTGAGCGAAAATAAGTCTGTAACCCGCAATGTGTGCGAATTATTGGCAAAAGGCAACCGCAGGCTGCCTTTTTCTTTGACTATATGACGTTACGAAGTTAATATGCGCGCCCTATGCAAAAGGTAAAATTACCCCTGACTCTTGATCCGGTTCGTACCGCTCAAAAACGCCTTGATTACCAGGGTATCTATACCCCCGATCAGGTTGAGCGCGTTGCCGAATCTGTAGTCAGTGTGGACAGTGATGTGGAATGCTCCATGTCGTTCGCTATCGATAACCAGCGTCTCGCCGTTTTAACCGGCGATGCGGTCGTTACGGTGTCGCTCGAATGCCAGCGTTGCGGGAAACCGTTTACCCATCAGGTTCACACAACGTATTGTTTTAGCCCTGTCCGTTCCGACGAGCAGGCTGAAGCACTGCCGGAAGCGTATGAGCCGATTGAGGTAAACGAATTCGGCGAAATCGATCTGCTGGCGACGGTTGAAGATGAAATCATCCTCGCCTTGCCGGTAGTTCCGGTGCATGATTCTGAACACTGTGAAGTGTCCGAGGCGGACATGGTCTTTGGCGAACTGCCTGATGAAGCGCAAAAGCCAAACCCATTTGCCGTATTAGCCAGCTTAAAGCGTAAGTAATAGGTCTTCCCCGCGGACGCGGGGATAAACCGTAATTGAGGAGTAAGGTCCATGGCCGTACAACAGAATAAACCAACCCGTTCCAAACGTGGCATGCGTCGTTCCCATGACGCTCTGACCGCAGTCACCAGCCTGTCTGTAGACAAAACTTCTGGTGAAAAACACCTGCGTCACCACATCACTGCCGACGGTTACTACCGCGGCCGTAAGGTCATCGCTAAGTAATCGCGCGATACTCGATGCCTTTTACATCACAGGCGTGCCTGTGGTGTAAAAGCCGAAGAGTACAAGCGTGATAAAGCTTAGTGAGGATTTCTCCGCGTAAGCGGAGAACACCGAACCAGGCAGCGACGATACCTTGACACGTCTAACCCTGGCGTTAGATGTCATGGGGGGCGATTTTGGTCCTTCCGTGACGGTGCCTGCAGCATTGCAGGCACTGAACGCTAATTCGCAGCTCACTCTTCTTTTAGTCGGGAATCCCGATATTATCACGCCATTACTTGCCAAAGCTGACTTTGAACAACGTTCGCGTCTGCAGATTATCCCTGCACAGTCAGTTATTGCCAGTGATGCCCGGCCTTCGCAGGCGATCCGCGCCAGTCGCGGGACATCCATGCGTGTGGCCCTGGAGCTTGTGAAAGAAGGCCGAGCCGAAGCTTGCGTTAGCGCCGGTAATACCGGGGCGCTGATGGGGCTGGCGAAATTATTGCTCAAGCCTCTTGAGGGGATTGAGCGTCCGGCGTTGGTGACGGTATTACCGCACCAGCAAAAGGGCAAAACGGTAGTGCTTGATTTGGGTGCCAACGTCGACTGTGACAGTACCATGCTGGTGCAGTTTGCCGTGATGGGCGCCGTTTTGGCGGAAGAGGTCGTCGGGATCAAAAATCCCCGCGTGGCGCTACTCAATATCGGGGAAGAAGAAACCAAAGGCCTCGACAGTATTCGCGAAGCCTCTTTAATGTTAAAAACAGTCCCAACCATCAATTACATCGGCTACCTTGAGGCGAATGAGTTACTGACGGGAAAAACCGATGTACTGGTGTGTGACGGCTTTACAGGCAATGTCACACTTAAAACGATGGAGGGGGTTGTCAGAATGTTCCTTTCACTGCTGAAATCACAGGGCGAGGGGAAAAAACGGTCGTGGTGGCTGCTGTTATTAAAACGTTGGTTACAAAAAAGCCTGACGAGGCGATTCAGTCACCTCAACCCCGACCAGTATAATGGCGCCTGTCTGTTAGGATTGCGCGGCACGGTGATAAAAAGTCATGGTGCGGCCAATCAGCGAGCATTTGCAGTCGCGATTGAACAGGCAGTGCAGGCGGTGCAGCGACAAGTTCCTCAGCGAATTGCCGCTCGCCTGGAATCTGTATACCCAGCCGGATTTGAACCGCTGGACGATGGCAAAGGCGTAAACCTGCGGGCGCACAGATAATATCGTTGTCTCCCCGGCGCCGCCAGCGTGCCAGACGTTTACAGGTAACGGTATATAACCGAAAAGTGACTGAGCGTACATGTATACGAAGATTATTGGTACTGGCAGCTATCTGCCCGAACAAGTGCGGACTAACGCCGATCTGGAAAAAATGGTTGAGACCTCTGACGAGTGGATTGTCACGCGTACAGGTATTCGTGAACGCCATATCGCCGCGCCGAATGAAACTGTCGCGACGATGGGCTTTACCGCTGCGAATCGCGCGATTGAGATGGCGGGGATCGATAAAGACCAAATTGGCTTGATTGTGGTGGCTACCACATCAGCAACGCATGCATTTCCAAGCGCGGCATGTCAGATTCAAAGTATGCTCGGTATTAAAGGTTGCCCGGCGTTTGATGTCGCGGCAGCGTGCGCAGGTTTCACCTACGCGTTAAGCATCGCCGACCAGTACGTTAAATCCGGCGCGGTTAAACACGCGCTGGTGGTCGGTTCCGATGTATTAGCCCGCACTTGCGATCCTGGCGATCGCGGTACGATCATTATTTTCGGCGATGGCGCAGGCGCGGCCGTACTGAGCGCTTCTGAAGAACCGGGTATTATCTCCACTCATCTTCATGCCGATGGCCGTTACGGTGAATTACTGACCCTGCCGAATGCCGATCGCGTAAATCCGGATAACCCGATTTACCTGACAATGGCGGGCAATGAAGTCTTTAGAGTGGCGGTCACTGAACTGGCGCATATTGTCGATGAGACGCTGGCGGCTAATAACCTGGATCGCTCAGAACTCGATTGGCTGGTGCCGCATCAGGCTAACCTGCGTATCATTAGCGCGACAGCGAAAAAACTCGGCATGTCGATGGACAATGTCGTCGTCACGCTGGACAGGCACGGCAATACCTCCGCGGCTTCTGTGCCGTGCGCGCTGGATGAAGCCGTGCGTGACGGGCGAATTAAAGCCGGTCAGCTGGTATTGCTTGAAGCCTTCGGGGGTGGATTCACCTGGGGCTCCGCGCTGATTCGTTTCTAGTATAAGGATTTAAACATGACGCAATTTGCATTTGTGTTCCCCGGTCAGGGTTCTCAGAGCGTTGGGATGTTGGCCGAGATGGCGGCAAATTACCCTATCGTAGAAGAAACGTTTGCTGAAGCTTCTGCGGCTCTGGGATATGATCTGTGGGCGCTCACCCAGCAAGGTCCAGCGGAAGAACTGAATAAAACCTGGCAGACGCAGCCGGCGTTATTAACCGCTTCCGTCGCGCTTTGGCGCGTTTGGCAGCAGCAGGGCGGTAAAATGCCTGCGTTAATGGCAGGTCACAGCCTGGGCGAATATTCCGCGCTGGTTTGCGCTGGCGTCATCAACTTTGCTGATGCCGTTCGTCTGGTGGAAATGCGCGGTAAATTCATGCAGGAAGCGGTTCCGGAAGGCACTGGCGGCATGTCTGCGATCATCGGGCTGGATGATGCCTCTATTGCTAAAGCCTGTGAAGAATCTGCCGAAGGGCAGGTTGTTTCGCCGGTTAACTTTAACTCGCCGGGACAGGTGGTTATCGCCGGGCATAAAGAGGCGGTAGAACGTGCGGGCGCAGCCTGTAAAGCCGCTGGCGCGAAACGCGCGCTGCCGCTGCCGGTGAGCGTACCGTCGCACTGCGCGCTGATGAAACCAGCGGCAGATAAGCTGGCGGTTGAATTAGCCAAAATTACCTTTAGCGCGCCAACGGTGCCGGTAGTGAACAACGTTGACGTGAAATGTGAAACCGATGCCGCCGCTATCCGCGATGCGCTGGTTCGCCAGTTGTACAATCCGGTACAGTGGACGAAGAGCGTGGAATTTATCGCGGCGCAGGGCGTTGAACATCTTTATGAAGTGGGTCCAGGTAAAGTCCTCACTGGTCTGACGAAACGTATTGTCGACACCCTGACAGCGTCGGCGCTGAACGAGCCGGCGGCGCTGTCTGCGGCACTTACGCAATAAAAGAGGAAAACCATGAGCTTTGAAGGAAAGATTGCGCTGGTGACTGGTGCAAGCCGTGGCATAGGCCGCGCAATTGCAGAGACTCTCGTTGCCCGCGGCGCGAAAGTTATCGGGACTGCGACCAGTGAAAATGGTGCGAAGAACATTAGCGACTATTTAGGTGCTAACGGGAAAGGTTTGATGTTGAATGTGACCGATCCTGCATCTATTGAATCTGTTCTGGAAAATATTCGCGCAGAATTTGGTGAAGTGGATATCCTGGTTAATAATGCCGGTATCACTCGTGATAATCTGTTGATGCGAATGAAAGATGATGAGTGGAACGATATTATCGAAACCAACTTATCATCCGTTTTCCGCCTGTCAAAAGCGGTAATGCGCGCTATGATGAAAAAGCGTTGTGGTCGCATTATCACTATTGGTTCTGTGGTTGGTACCATGGGAAATGCAGGTCAGGCAAACTACGCTGCGGCGAAAGCGGGCCTGATCGGTTTCAGTAAATCACTGGCGCGTGAAGTTGCGTCCCGTGGTATTACTGTCAATGTTGTGGCTCCGGGTTTTATTGAAACGGACATGACGCGTGCGCTGTCTGACGATCAGCGTGCGGGTATCCTGGCGCAGGTGCCTGCGGGTCGCCTCGGCGGCGCTCAGGAAATCGCCAGTGCGGTTGCATTTTTAGCCTCTGACGAAGCGAGTTACATCACTGGTGAGACTCTGCACGTCAACGGCGGAATGTACATGGTTTAATCACGATTGAAAAATATTTGCGTTATTAGGGCGAAAGGCCGCAAAATAACGTAAAATCGTGGTAAGACCTGCCGGGATTTAGTTGCAAATTTTTCAACATTTTATACACTACGAAAACCATCGCGAAAGCGAGTTTTGATAGGAAATTTAAGAGTATGAGCACTATCGAAGAACGCGTTAAGAAAATTATCGGCGAACAGCTGGGCGTTAAGCAGGAAGAAGTAACCAACAATGCTTCTTTCGTTGAAGACCTGGGCGCAGACTCTCTTGACACCGTTGAGCTGGTAATGGCTCTGGAAGAAGAGTTTGATACTGAGATTCCGGACGAAGAAGCTGAGAAAATCACCACCGTTCAGGCTGCCATTGATTACATCAACGGCCACCAGGCGTAAGTGAACATCTCCAGGCGGTCGTTCGACCGCCTGAGTTTTATCTTTTTGTCCCACTAGAATCATTTTCCCTCCCTGGAGGACAACCGTGTCTAAGCGTCGTGTAGTTGTGACCGGACTGGGCATGTTGTCTCCTGTCGGCAATACCGTAGAGTCTACCTGGAAAGCTCTCCTTGCCGGTCAGAGTGGCATCAGCCTGATCGACCATTTCGATACTAGCGCCTATGCAACGAAATTTGCTGGCTTAGTAAAGGATTTTAACTGTGATGACATTATCTCGCGCAAAGAACAGCGCAAGATGGATGCCTTCATTCAATATGGAATTGTCGCTGGCGTACAGGCCATGCAGGATTCTGGCCTTGAAGTGACGGAAGAGAACGCAAGCCGTATTGGCGCCGCTATCGGCTCCGGTATCGGTGGTCTCGGTCTGATCGAAGAAAACCACAGTTCGCTGGTAAAAGGCGGACCGCGTAAGATTAGCCCGTTCTTTGTCCCGTCGACGATTGTTAACATGGTAGCAGGCCATCTGACTATCATGTATGGCCTGCGTGGGCCAAGCATCTCTATTGCGACTGCCTGTACTTCAGGCGTGCATAACATCGGCCATGCCGCGCGTATCATCGCCTATGGCGATGCGGACGCGATGGTGGCAGGTGGCGCAGAAAAAGCCAGTACGCCGCTGGGCGTAGGTGGTTTTGGCGCAGCGCGCGCGCTGTCGACCCGCAACGATAACCCACAGGCGGCGAGCCGTCCGTGGGATAAAGAACGCGATGGTTTTGTACTGGGCGACGGTGCCGGTATGTTGGTGCTTGAAGAGTACGAACATGCAAAAGCGCGTGGTGCGAAAATCTATGCTGAAATCGTCGGCTTTGGTATGAGCAGCGATGCTTACCATATGACGTCGCCGCCGGAAAATGGCGCAGGCGCTGCGCTGGCGATGGTTAACGCGTTGCGTGATGCCGCGATTGAGCCTACTCAGATTGGCTACGTCAACGCGCACGGCACGTCGACGCCTGCCGGCGACAAAGCTGAGACGCAGGCGGTTAAGTCAGTCTTTGGCGATGCAGCAAGCCGAGTGATGGTGAGCTCGACCAAATCGATGACCGGCCATCTGTTGGGCGCCGCAGGCGCAGTAGAGTCTATTTTCTCTATTCTGGCGCTACGCGATCAGGCCATTCCGCCAACCATTAATCTGGATAACCCGGATGAAGGTTGCGATCTGGACTTCGTGCCGCATGAAGCGCGCCAGGTCAGCGATCTGGAGTACGCTCTGTGTAACTCCTTTGGCTTTGGCGGAACTAACGGTTCCTTGATTTTTAAAAAGATCTAAGTTAAGCCAGAGACAGACATTAATAAAAAGGTCCGCTTGTCGGGCCTTTTTTATCAGGCATATCACCTCTTGTTCTGCGTTATTCATCCTGCCACACTAGCAGGCGACGGATAAGGAGCCACTATGTTTTTAATTAATGGCCATGCGCAGGATCAACTTGCTGTAAGCGACCGGGCGACGCAGTTCGGCGATGGCAGTTTTACGACCGCACGTATTGTTGATGGCAACATTTGCCATCTGGAAGCGCATCTTCAGCGCTTGCAGGTTGCCTGTGAAAAATTACGGATCGCTTTTAGCCATTGGGCGACCCTTCGGCAAGAGATGACAATGTTGGCCACAGGGCATGATTCAGGCGTGTTGAAAGTGATCATTAGCCGTGGCAGCGGCGGCCGGGGATACAGCGCCACGAATTGTCAGGCAGCTACCCGAATCCTCTCCGTTTCTGCTTATCCCGCTTATTATTCTCAGTGGCGTAAGCAAGGCATCACTCTTACCCTTAGTCCCATACCGCTTGGGCGCAATCCTTATCTTGCCGGATTAAAACATCTGAACCGCCTCGAACAGGTGTTGATTCGCTCTCATCTTGAGCAGACGGACGCCGATGAGGCGCTGGTTCTTGACAGCGAGGGATGGGTTACGGAATGCTGTGCGGCTAATTTGTTCTGGCGTACAGGCGACATTGTTTTTACGCCGCGTCTGGATCAGGCCGGGGTGAACGGCATTATGCGACAATTTTGTTTACGCCAACTGGCGCAATCTCCTTTCCAGGTTCTTGAAGTACAGGCGAGAGAGGAGGCAGTCAGGCAGGCAGATGAGATTATCATCTGCAACGCGCTAATGCCGATTATTCCCATACGCGCCTATCACGGGACGTCGTATTCTTCGCGAACACTGTTTCAATTTTTAGCCCCATTTTGTGAGCATCCGAATTAGTTATGAAAAAATTGTCAGGCGTTTTCCTTCTGCTGTTGGTTGTGCTGGGTATTGCCGCGGGCGTGGGGATGTGGAAAGTTCGCCATCTGGCGAACAGCACGTTACTTATTAAAAACGAGACTATCTTTACGCTCAAGGCGGGAACGGGGCGGCTGGCGCTTGGCGACCAGCTTTATGATGAAAAAATCATTAATCGCCCCCGGGTATTTCAGTGGCTGCTGCGCGTGGAGCCTGAGTTATCGCACTTTAAAGCGGGAACTTACCGTTTTACGCCGGGGATGACCGTACGGGAGATGCTTGAGTTGCTGGAGAGCGGCAAAGAAGCGCAATTCCCGTTGCGGTTTGTGGAAGGGATGCGCCTTAGCGATTACCTGAAACAGTTACGAGAGGCGCCGTATATTCGCCATACATTGCCGGATGATGACTACGCCACTGTCGCTCAGGCATTAAAGCTTGCGCATCCGGAATGGGTAGAAGGGTGGTTCTGGCCCGATACCTGGATGTATACCGCCAACACCAGCGATGTCGCTATTCTCAAGCGAGCGCACCAAAAGATGGTGAAAGCTGTCGATACTGTCTGGAAAGGCCGGGCCGAGGGGCTGCCTTATAAAGATCAGAACCAACTGGTGACAATGGCCTCGATTATTGAAAAAGAAACGGCTGTCGCCAGCGAACGCGATCAGGTGGCCTCAGTCTTTATTAATCGCCTGAGAATCGGTATGCGCCTTCAGACCGATCCCACCGTGATTTACGGAATGGGGACGAGTTATAATGGTAACTTGTCGCGTGCGGATCTGGAAAAGCCGACGGCTTATAACACGTATACCATAACCGGGCTGCCGCCAGGACCGATTGCATCGCCCAGCGAAGCGTCATTGCAGGCGGCGGCGCATCCGGCGAAAACGCCGTATCTCTATTTTGTGGCCGACGGTAAAGGCGGTCACACATTTAACACCAATCTTGCCAGCCATAATCGGTCAGTGCAGGAGTACCTGAAAGTGCTTAAGGAAAAAAATGGGCAGTAATTATATCGTCATCGAGGGCCTGGAAGGCGCCGGAAAAACCACTGCGCGCGACGTGGTGGTGGAGACCCTTGAGCAACTGGGTATTCGTAATATGATTTTTACCCGTGAGCCGGGCGGTACGCAGCTTGCCGAAAAACTAAGAAGTCTGGTGCTGGATATTCGATCGGTAGGCGACGAAGTGATTACCGATAAAGCGGAAGTGCTGATGTTTTATGCCGCTCGCGTACAGCTCGTCGAAACGGTAATCAAACCCGCGCTGGCGCAAGGCGTATGGGTGATCGGCGATCGCCACGATCTCTCGACCCAGGCGTATCAGGGGGGAGGGCGCGGCATTGATCAAACCATGCTGGCGACACTACGCGATGCCGTGCTGGGCGATTTTCGCCCTGACCTGACGCTGTATCTGGATGTCACGCCGGAAGTCGGGCTAAAACGCGCCAGAGCGCGCGGCGATTTGGATCGCATTGAGCAGGAATCTTTTGATTTCTTTAACCGGACTCGCGCGCGCTATCTGGAACTGGCGGCGCAAGACTCGCGTATCCGCACCATTGACGCGACCCAGCCGCTGGATGCCGTCATGCGCGACATTCGCGCCACGGTGACGAAGTGGGTGCAGGAGCAAGCGGCATGAAATGGTATCCATGGTTACGGCCCGCCTATGAAAAACTGGTAGAAAGTTACCAGGCGGGACGTGGGCACCATGCGCTACTGATTCAGGCCTTACCTGGCATGGGCGACGAGGCGCTGTGCTATGCGCTGAGCCGTTATCTGTTATGCCAGCAGCCTGAGGGCCACAAAAGCTGTGGGCATTGCCGTGGCTGTCAGCTTATGCAGGCTGGCACGCATCCGGACTATTACACGCTGACGCCGGATAAAGGCAAAAGCAGCCTTGGTGTAGATGCGGTACGCGAGGTCAGCGAGAAATTGTACGAGCACTCCCGTCTGGGCGGTGCGAAGGTGGTGTGGATTGCGGAGGCGGCGCTATTAACCGACGCCGCTGCCAATGCGTTACTCAAAACGCTGGAAGAGCCGCCGGAGCAAACCTGGTTTTTCCTTGCCAGCCCGGAACCTGCTCGTCTGTTGGCGACATTACGTAGCCGCTGTCGGCTGCATCATCTGGCGCCGCCGTCCGAATCGTATGCGATGTCATGGCTGTCGCGAGAAGTGACGGCGTCACAAGAAGCATTGCTCACGGCGCTACGCCTGAACGCGGGGTCGCCCGGCGCCGCGCTGGCGCTGTTGCAGTCTGAACGTTGGGCGCAGCGTGAGGCGCTGTGTCAGGCGTTAATGGACAGTTTGCATACGGGCGACTGGTATGCGTTATTAACGGCGCTCAATCATGAGCAAGCCCCGGCGCGCCTGCACTGGCTGGCGACGCTGCTGGTAGACGCGCTGAAACGTCAGCACGGCGCGTCGTACCTGACAAACGTTGATGCGGACGCGGTTGTTGCCGCGCTGGCGGGGCCGCTATCCCCGGCGCGTATTCAGGCAATCCTGAACGATGTTTGCCATTGTCGTGATCAATTACTTCATGTGACCGGATTAAACCGCGAACTGGTATTAACCGATCTCATTCTCCGCATCGAGCATTACCTGCAACCAGGCACCTTGTTGCCTGTTCCTCATCTTTGAGAGAGACATTATGTTTTTAGTCGACTCACACTGCCATCTTGATGGTCTGGATTATCAATCTTTGCATAAGGACGTGGACGACGTGCTGGCGAAAGCCGCCGCGCGCGATGTGAAGTTCTGTTTAGCGGTGGCGACGACGCTGCCGGGGTATCGCCATATGCGCAAGCTGGTGGGCAAGCGCGATAATGTGGTCTTTTCCTGCGGCGTGCATCCGTTAAATCAGGATGAAGCATATGACGTAGAAGAACTGCGCCTCCTTGCTGCAGAAGACGATGTGGTGGCGATGGGCGAGACCGGGCTTGATTACTTTTACACGCCTGAGACCAAAATCCGCCAGCAGGCGTCTTTTATTCATCATATCCAGATTGGCCGCGAATTGCATAAACCGGTGATTGTCCATACTCGCGACGCGCGTGCCGATACGCTGGCTATCCTGCGCGAAGAAAAAGTGACGGATTGCGGCGGCGTACTACACTGTTTTACAGAAGACAGAGAAACGGCCGGCAAATTGCTGGATCTGGGGTTTTATATCTCTTTTTCCGGCATCGTAACGTTCCGTAACGCTGAACAGTTGCGTGATGCGGCGCGCTATGTGCCGCTGGATCGGTTATTAGTCGAGACCGATTCTCCTTATCTGGCGCCGGTGCCGCATCGCGGTAAAGAGAACCAGCCTGCGATGGTACGCGACGTCGCAGAATATATGGCGGTATTGAAAGGGGTTGCCGTTGAAGAACTGGCGCAGATCACCACCGATAACTTTGCTCGCCTGTTCCATATTGACGCGTCTCGCCTGTCATCAATCCGTTAAACGAGTTTTTTTAAAGCTCGTAATTAATAAGCAAAGCGCGTAAAGTTCACCGCCACAAAAGGGGCGGTGAGCGAGCTTATGGAAACATTCGGAAACTCATTTTGGCAGAATGTGATACTTTTTAGGCTATCTGGCGCTGAAACGTGATAGCCGTCAAACAAAATCAGACGTATTTATTTTACTCTGTGTAATAAATAAAAGGGCACTTAGATGTCCTGTCCACGGCGGGGTTCTCCCCCCTCGCCAATGCGTGAGAACGTAGAAAAGCACAAATACTCAGGAGCACTCTCAATTATGTTTAAGAATGCATTTGCTAACCTGCAAAAGGTCGGTAAATCGCTGATGCTGCCGGTATCCGTACTCCCTATCGCAGGTATCCTGCTGGGTGTCGGTTCCGCTAACTTCAGCTGGCTGCCAGCCGTTGTATCGCACGTTATGGCAGAAGCGGGCGGATCTGTTTTTGCCAATATGCCGCTGATTTTCGCTATCGGCGTGGCGTTGGGCTTTACCAACAACGACGGCGTTTCGGCTCTGGCGGCGGTAGTAGCGTATGGCATCATGGTGAAAACCATGGCTGTGGTTGCGCCGCTGGTTCTGCATTTACCTGCTGAAGAGATCGCCGCTAAACACCTTGCTGATACGGGTGTTCTCGGGGGGATTATCTCCGGTGCGATCGCAGCGTATATGTTTAACCGCTTCTACCGTATCAAACTGCCTGAGTATCTGGGCTTCTTTGCGGGCAAACGCTTCGTGCCGATCATTTCGGGTCTGGCCGCTATTTTTACCGGTGTGGTGCTGTCTTTCGTATGGCCGCCAATCGGTACGGCTATCCAGGCGTTCTCGCAGTGGGCGGCTTATCAGAATCCGGTTGTCGCGTTTGGTATTTACGGTTTTATCGAGCGTTGCCTGGTGCCGTTTGGTCTGCATCATATCTGGAACGTTCCTTTCCAGATGCAGATCGGCGAATACACCAACGCAGCGGGTCAGGTATTCCACGGCGACATTCCGCGCTATATGGCGGGCGACCCGACGGCGGGTATGTTGTCTGGCGGCTTCCTGTTCAAAATGTACGGTCTGCCGGCTGCGGCCATTGCTATCTGGCACTCTGCTAAACCGGAAAACCGCGCAAAAGTGGGCGGTATCATGATTTCCGCCGCGCTGACCTCGTTTTTGACGGGTATTACCGAGCCTATCGAGTTCTCCTTCATGTTCGTGGCGCCGATCCTGTACATCATTCACGCGATTCTGGCAGGTCTGGCATTCCCGATCTGTATCCTGCTGGGGATGCGTGACGGTACGTCGTTCTCCCACGGTCTGATCGACTTTATCGTGCTGTCCGGTAACAGCAGCAAATTGTGGCTGTTCCCGATTGTTGGCGCCGGTTATGCGATTGTGTACTACACCGTGTTCCGCGTGCTGATCAAAGCGCTGGATCTGAAAACGCCGGGTCGTGAAGACACTACTGATGACGCAAAAGCGGGGGCGACCAGCGAAATGGCGCCGGCTTTGGTTGCGGCGTTTGGCGGTAAAGAGAACATCACTAACCTGGATGCCTGTATCACGCGTCTGCGCGTGAGCGTAGCCGATGTAGCGAAAGTGGATCAGGCTGGCCTGAAGAAACTGGGCGCGGCAGGCGTTGTCGTCGCGGGTTCCGGCGTTCAGGCTATTTTCGGTACGAAATCCGATAACCTGAAAACGGAAATGGATGAGTACATCCGTAACAGCTAAGCAGTAATGATGTTGGGGAGAATTAAGGCAGCCATTCGGCTGCCTTTTTTAATGGCGCTTTACATGCCGCTCTCCGACAGTCTGTCAGAACTGATAATTGGCGGTGAGGCTGACGTTACGCGGTGCGCCGTAAACAATGGAACCATCAATATTGGTGTCGTAGGTTTTATCAAACAGGTTGTTGATGTTTCCCTGTACGGAGAAATTTTTCGTCACCTGATAGCGGGTAAACAGATCGACCAGCGCATAGCTGCCCTGTTCGGCGCGGAAAGTGCCGTACGGCGTCGTGGTATCTTTGTAAACCCGATTCTGCCAGTTCACGCCGCCGCCGACCGTCAGCTCCGGTATCGCCGGCAGACGATAGCGGGTGAATAACTTCACGCTGGTGCGCGGAAGATTAGGGTTCACGGCGTTACCTTCATTGTCCTCGGCAACATACCGGGTAGCCCCGAAAGTCATCTGCCAGTTATCGGTAATTGCGCCGTTCACTTCAAATTCGACGCCTTTGCTCACCGTTCCGTCAGTAGACTTCCAGGCAAACTCCCCATTACTGCCAGGGATGGGAATAGTGGTTGCCTGAGCGACGTTATTCTGCTCAATGCGGAACACGGACAACGTGGTGGTGAGGCGACTGTTCATCCAGTCGGACTTCAGACCCGCTTCATAGTTATTACCGGTAATCGGAGCCAGATATTGACCCGCTTTGTCGCGTTTATTCTGCGGCTGAAAGATAGAGGTATAACTGGCATAAGCGGACCAGTTGTCGTTGATATCATAAATCAGCCCGGCATACGGCGTGGTATGGTTTTTCTCCATGCTGTAGGTCAGTGTATCAACACGCCAGTTGGTATAACGAGCGCCAAGAATCAGATGCAGCGGATCGGCCAGCGAAATGCGCGTAGCGGCATACAGCGATTTCATATGCGTGGTATCGTCCTGCGCCAGATTTTGTGGCGCCCAGTGAGTTTGGGGGAAATTACCGTTAAAGGCGCTGAAGTTGCCAATGTCGTCCGGAAAGACGTTCGCCCAGGCGCTAAAATAGCGGTTATTCTGCTTACTATAACTACCGCCAAACATCATATTGTGCTGACGGCCAAACAGCTCATAAGCGCCATCGGCAAAGAGATCTATGGCATCTACTTTGCGCTTGCCGCTGTTCCAGCCCGTACCGCCGACCACGGGGTAGCTTGCGCCATAAGGACTCACCAGCGTACCTGTCTCTTTATCGACTAACGCATCGATATACATCATTTTACTGTCGAATTTGACCTCAGTATGGGTCGCATTCAGGGTCGCCTGCCAGCTTTCGGCAAAACGCTGTTTAAGCGTGACGAAGAATTTATTTATCTCTTTGTTGTTATAAGCCCAGTCCGGGGCGGTACTACGCGCGCGGTCATAGCTATTTTTGCTGCCATCGGTGTTCCAGCGCGGCAGACCGCCCCAGGTCGGGCTGTTGACATCAATTTTTTGATATTCATAACCGGCTGAAAGGCTGGTAGTTGCACCCAGATCGGCATCGATAATTCCGGAAAAGAACGCTTTCTCACTGTTATAGCGGTCCAGCCAGGAATCATTATTCTGATAACCCGCCACGATGCGCCCACGGACATTGCCGTCTGCGGTGAGCGGACTTTGCAGATCCATGACGTAACGCTGCTTATTCCAGCTACCGTATTCTGTGGAGACGTTACCTTTGAACTCCCGACTGGTGGCGTGTTTACGGATCATATTAATTGAGGCAGAAGGATTGCCGGTTCCGGTCATCAGCCCATTCGCGCCGCGAACCACCTCCACGCGCTCATACAGCGCGGTATCCGTTAGCGCATCGCCCAGATTCCAACGGGACTCAAAATACGTTGGAATACCGTCAACCATATAGTTGTCAATTTCAAACCCGCGCGAGTAATAGCTGATGCGATCGGAGTCAGCCTGGCTTCCACTGATTCCCAGCGTATTGGTCATCACCTCGCCCAGGGTTTGCAACTGCTGGTCTTCCATACGCTGCTGGCTGACAATACTGACCGACTGCGGGATATCGCGCTGAGTCATCGGCATTTTGGTGCCCGCTGCGGTCGTTTTCACGCTGTAATCCTGTTCTTCACGGTTTACGGCGTCAGCGGTCGTCTCGCCTTCGACAATAACGGTATCCTCAGCCGCGAAGGCGGCAGGCATAAATGCCATCGCCATACTCATAGCTAACAGCGACGGTGCGGCGGTGGACGGAAGGTGTTTGTCCCGGCGGTATTGAATGAAAGACATCTGAAAATCCTTGCTTGTTATTGGGGTAAGTTCAGGACGTATGACGTTGAACCTTTTCATTCTTTGCTAGTTAATGCGCATAAAAATGCAAATGAGAAATATACGCATTTGTATTAAATGTGTAAAACGGTATAACCAGGGAAACTAGAAATATTTTTTAAGCGTACAAAGGCGTCATGGCAGGGGGATATGGCGGTAAGTCCAGCATGTAGTCATTTTTCGCTTAATAAATCGTGGGTTAAAGTTGAAAGAGCGTCGGTAACTCGCTCATACTCTATACTCGCAGTATGGCTCGGCGTAGCATGTGCGCTGCAAGGGCTATTATGAAAAAGGAAAACGTCGTGGCAGAAGAAACTATATTCAGCAAAATTATTCGTCGTGAAATCCCTTCGGATATCGTTTATCAGGATGAGCTGGTCACCGCCTTTCGTGATATTTCACCGCAGGCGCCGACGCATATCTTGATTATTCCCAATATCCTGATCCCAACCGTCAATGACGTGACGGCGGAACATGAACAGGCGTTAGGTCGGATGATCACCGTGGCGGCGAAAATCGCCGAACAAGAAGGCATTGCCGAAGATGGGTATCGTTTAATCATGAATACCAACCGTCATGGGGGCCAGGAGGTTTATCATATCCATATGCACCTACTGGGCGGCCGCCCGCTAGGCCCGATGCTGGCGCATAAAGGCTTGTAAGTATGATCAAAGGATGCATCGTGGTTTCTCTGGGCTTGCTGCTGCTTACCGGCTGCCGGTCACACCCTGAAATTCCGGTAAGCGACGCGCAGTCGCTGGTGATGGAGTCCACGGTTCTGGCGGCGGGCGTCACCGCAGAGCCGCCTGAACTGACGGCGTCTGATATCCAGCCATCAGCCTCTTCCCGCGTCTATAACGAAAGGCAAGAGCCCATAACCGTTCATTATCGGTTTTACTGGTATGACGCGCGGGGGCTGGAGATGCATCCGCTGGAGGCGCCGCGTAGCGTAACCATACCCGCGCGTTCGTCGGTAACGCTATTTGGCAGCGCCAATTATCTGGGGGCGCATAAGGTCAGGCTTTATCTTTATTTGTGAGGAGTGAATTTTGATGACAAAAATGCATCGCTACGCTGCCATTGCTGCGCTGGCGATATTTCTCTCCGGGTGTATGGCGCAACGTCAACCTGCGCCAGTTGAAGAGGTAAAACCAGCGCCAGAACAACCCGCGCAGCCGCCGCAGCCTCCTGTTGTGCCGTCTGTGCCAACCATTCCACAGCAACCGGGGCCGATCGAACATGAAGATCAAACGGGCCAGCCAGCGCCTAAGGTGCGCCACTATGACTGGAACGGCGCGATGCAACCGCTGGTCAGCAAAATGTTGCAGGCTGATGGCGTGACGGCCGGAAACGTATTGCTTGTCGACAGCGTGAATAACCGGACGAATGGGTCATTAAATGCGAACGAGGCAACGGAAACGTTACGTAATGCGCTGGCGAACAACGGTAAATTTACGCTGGTCTCCGTACAGCAACTCTCGATGGCAAAACAGCAGTTAGGGTTGTCTCCGCAGGATAGTCTGGGAACGCGCAGTAAAGCTATTGGCATTGCGCGCAATGTCGGGGCGCAATATGTACTTTACTCCAGCGCATCCGGTAACGTTAACGCGCCTGCATTACAGATGCAGTTAATGCTGGTGCAAACTGGCGAGATAATCTGGTCAGGTAAAGGTGTGGTCCAACAACAATAATCCCTTAACGCGCGACGAGATCCTGTCGCGCTATTTTCCCCAGTATCGTCCCGCCGTCGCCGCATCGCAGGGGCTAAGCGGCGGGAGCTGTATTATTGCTCACGATACTCACCGCGTCGTGCTGCGCCGTCATCACGACCCCGACGCTCCACCAGCCCATTTTTTACGTCATTACCGCGCCTTATCCCAATTGCCGGCCAGTCTGGCGCCGCGAGCGCTTTTTTATACGCCAGGCTGGATGGCGGTAGAATATCTGCATGGTGTGGTAAATTCCGCTCTGCCAGATGCCGACGAACTGGCGGCCTTACTGTATCATTTGCATCGACAGCCGCGTTTTGGCTGGCGTATTGCGCTATCGCCACTATTGGCGCAGTACTGGTCGTGTTGCGATCCGGCAAGGCGTACGCCGTTTTGGTTGCGGCGGCTCAAACAGTTGCAAAAAAACGGTGAACCTCGCCCGCTGCGGCTTGCGCCTTTGCATATGGATGTCCATGGCGACAATATAGTATTAACGTCCGCCGGGTTGAGACTGATTGACTGGGAGTATGCCGGCGACGGCGATATTGCGTTGGAGCTGGCGGCAGTATGGGTTGAGAATGAACGCCAGCACCGACACTTGGCAAACGCTTATGCCGCGCGCGCGCGAATCGACGCCCGGCAGCTATGGCGACAGATACGATTATGGCACCCCTGGGTCATTATGCTAAAAGCAGGGTGGTTCGAATACCGCTGGCGACAAACCGGCGAGCAACAATTTATCAGGCTGGCCGATGAAACCTGGCGCCAGCTACGTATGAAAGGATAAGGAGAGCAGTGTGGGCCCAGTAATGTTGAATGTCGAAGGATGTGAGCTGGATGCGGAGGAGCGCGAGATACTGGCGCATCCGCTGGTTGGCGGGCTTATTCTGTTCACGCGTAATTACCATGACCCGGAACAGCTGCGCGAATTAGTGCGCCAGATTCGGGCGGCATCGCGTAACCATCTGGTGGTGGCCGTCGATCAGGAAGGCGGGCGCGTACAGCGTTTCCGTGAAGGGTTTACCCGCCTGCCCGCGGCGCAATCTTTTTTTGCGCTGCATGGGCTGGAAGAGGGGGGGCGACTGGCGCAGGAGGCAGGGTGGCTGATGGCCAGCGAAATGATCGCGATGGATATTGATATCAGTTTTGCGCCAGTGCTGGATGTCGGGCATATCAGCGCGGCAATTGGCGAGCGTTCTTATCATGCCGATCCCGCAAAAGCGTTGGCAATGGCAACACGCTTTATTGACGGCATGCATGACGCCGGGATGAAAACGACCGGTAAGCATTTCCCCGGTCACGGCGCGGTCACGGCGGACTCCCACAAAGAGACGCCGTGCGATCCACGTCCTGAAACGGACATCCGTGGCAAAGATATGTCGGTGTTCCGCACGCTGATTAGCGAGAATAAACTGGATGCGATTATGCCTGCCCACGTGATCTACCGCGCTATCGATCCGCGTCCGGCAAGCGGTTCGCCGTACTGGCTGAAAACGGTGCTGCGTCAGGAGCTAGGCTTTGACGGCGTCATTTTCTCCGACGATCTGTCTATGGAGGGCGCGGCGATTATGGGCAGCTATGCTGAGCGCGCTCAGGCGTCGCTGGATGCGGGTTGCGATATGATTCTGGTCTGCAATAATCGTAAAGGCGCAGTCAGCGTGCTGGATAATCTGTCGCCGATCAAAGCAGAACGTGTTACACGTTTGTATCATAAAGGTTCATTTTCACGCCGGGAGCTCATGGACTCAGCACGCTGGAAAACAGCCAGCGCCCAGCTCAACCAGTTACATGAACGCTGGCAGGAAGAAAAAGCAGGTCATTAACTCGAGTTTTCGTGAGGGTGCCAGATGATTATTTATTTACACGGTTTTGATTCAAATAGTCCGGGCAACCATGAAAAAGTGTTGCAATTACAGTTTATCGACCCGGATGTTCGGCTGGTAAGCTACAGTACGCGGCATCCTAAGCACGATATGCAGCATCTGCTGAAAGAAGTGGACAAAATGTTGCAGTTGAATGTGGACGAGCGCCCTTTAATCTGTGGCGTGGGGCTGGGCGGTTATTGGGCGGAGCGGATTGGCTTTTTGTGCGATATCCGTCAGGTGGTTTTTAACCCGAACCTGTTCCCCTATGAAAACATGGAGGGGAAAATCGATCGCCCGGAAGAATATGCGGACATCGCTACAAAGTGCGTGACCAACTTTCGCGAAAAAAATCGCGATCGTTGTCTGGTGATCCTCTCGCGTCATGACGAAGCGCTGGACAGCCAACGCTCAGCGCAAGCGCTTCACCCGTTTTATGAAATTGTGTGGGATGAGGAACAGACTCACAAATTCAAAAATATTTCGCCGCATTTGCAACGTATCAAAGCGTTTAAAGCGCTGGGGTAACGCCCCCGGCAATATGGCGTTATCAGTGACCGGATAACCAGCCTTGCGGCTGGTTTTTTTATGCTCAATTCTCGCAAACTGTCTATCTTTTCAGCATGAAAACTTGATGCACATCAATTTTGGTATGACCAATGCACCGTTCATGCTATTCTCATATCAGAAGCTTATTCTCATTAACGTAACTTGTTGTTAATTAAAGGTTATACTAATAACTTTTAATTAACAATTGGTTAATAAATTTAAGGGGGTCACGTTGACTACACCATTAAAAAAGATCGTGATTGTCGGCGGCGGCGCTGGCGGGCTGGAAATGGCGACGCAGTTAGGCCATAAACTGGGGCGCAAGAAAAAAGCGAAAATTACGCTGGTAGACAGAAATCACAGCCATCTGTGGAAACCATTGCTGCACGAAGTGGCGACTGGCTCTCTGGACGAAGGCGTGGATGCGCTGAGCTATCTGGCTCATGCGCGTAATCATGGTTTCCAGTTCCAGCTGGGGTCGGTGATGGATATCGATCGCGAAGCGAAGACCATCACCATTGCCGAGTTGCGTGATGAAAAGGGCGAACTGCTGGTGCCGGAGCGCAAAATCGCGTATGACACGCTGGTGATGGCGCTGGGCAGCACCTCTAATGATTTCAACACGCCGGGCGTGAAAGAGCACTGTATCTTCCTCGATAACCCGCATCAGGCGCGCCGTTTTCACCAGGAGATGCTGAACTTGTTCCTCAAGTATTCGGCTAATCTGGGCGCGAACGGTAAGGTCAATATCGCCATCGTTGGCGGCGGTGCGACGGGGGTTGAGCTGTCGGCTGAACTGCATAATGCGGTAAAACAGCTGCATAGCTATGGTTATAAGGGGCTGACCAACGACGCGCTTAACGTGACGTTGGTTGAGGCTGGCGAGCGTATTCTGCCTGCGTTGCCGCCGCGTATCTCCAGCGCCGCGCATAATGAACTGACCAAACTGGGCGTTCGCGTGCTGACGCAAACTATGGTCACCAGCGCCGACGAAGGCGGCCTGCATACGAAAGAAGGTGAATATATTCAGGCCGATCTGATGGTGTGGGCGGCGGGTATCAAAGCGCCAGATTTTATGAAAGAGATTGGTGGTCTGGAAACGAACCGCATTAACCAACTGGTGGTGGAACCGACGCTGCAAACCACGCGCGATCCTGATATTTATGCGATTGGCGACTGCGCTTCCTGCGCACGTCCGGAGGGAGGTTTTGTGCCGCCTCGCGCTCAGGCGGCGCATCAGATGGCTACCTGCGCGATGAATAACATTCTGGCGCAGATGAATGGCAAACCGCTGAAAGCTTACCAGTATAAAGATCATGGTTCGCTGGTCTCTCTGTCCAACTTCTCTACCGTGGGTAGTCTGATGGGGAACCTGACCCGCGGTTCAATGATGATTGAAGGACGTATCGCCCGCTTCGTGTATATCTCGCTATACCGTATGCACCAGATAGCGCTGCATGGATACTTTAAAACCGGCCTGATGATGTTGGTGGGCAGTATTAACCGCGTCATTCGTCCGCGCCTGAAACTGCATTAATTTCTCTGCGCCTCACCGGCTGCTCGCGCCGGTGAGCGCTTCTACATCACTCGCTTCGGAGTTGTCCGAATCCTTCAGCTTTACCGCCTCATCCCGCATTTTTCATCCTCATTCCGATTGGCTTTGTTCGCATACTGGTTGCAAAATTGTTACCAATAGCAACGAAGGAGGAACTCCCGTGAATAAATCAATGTTGGCGGGTATAGGGATTGGCGTAGCGGCTGCGCTGGGTGTGGCGGCAGTGGCCAGTCTCAACGTATTTGATCGTGGTCCGCAATATGCGCAGGTGATATCGGCTAAACCGATTAAAGAGACGGTAAAAACGCCGCGTCAGGAGTGCCGTAATGTCACGGTCACGCATCGCAGACCGGTTCAGGACGAAAACCGTATTGCCGGCTCGGTGCTTGGCGCAGTAGCAGGCGGCGTGATTGGACATCAATTTGGCGGCGGTCGTGGTAAAGATGTGGCGACGGTCGTCGGGGCGCTGGGCGGCGGTTATGCTGGCAATCAAATCCAGGGATCAATGCAAGAAAGTGATACCTACACTACCACGCAGCAACGCTGTAAGACGGTGTATGACAAATCTGAAAAGATGCTTGGCTACGACGTGACCTACAAAATTGGCGATCAGCAGGGCAAAATCCGCATGGATAAAGACCCCGGAACGCAAATTCCCCTCGACGGCAATGGCCAACTGGTTCTGAATAACAAAGCATAAAAAAGCTGTACTCTGCAAGTTAGCCCCTCATTCGCTCAGGCTGAGGGGCTTTTTTTATCCGAAGCCGCGTCGTTCAGGACTTGAGTAGTTCAGGCCAGATGCGCAGAGTCGTACGCGTAATTTGCATCAGTTGTTCGAAGGTGGCTCCTTCACGGGCGCTGATCGACATTCCCTGTAAAATACAGTTTATATATTCCGCGAGCGCCTGCGGGTTACAGTGCGCCGGAATTTCACCGCGCTCCTGACGTTGGCGCAGAAACTGGATGAGCGTCTGTTCCTGCATGGCGTGGCGTGATTTTACCGTGCGGGCGATATCGCGCGAGGAGGCGGCGAGGGTGGCGGACGTATTAATCATAAAGCAGCCAGCCGGCGTGTCTGTACTGGTAAAGCAGGCGGCAATTTCTGTGAAGTAATCTTCCAGCGCCGATTCCACGCTTTTCTCTTCACAAAAGAGCTGGGCTTCGTGCTTTGAGGCAAAGCGAGTGATGTAGCGATCCAGGACAGCGCGAAATAATCCTTCTTTGTTAGTGAATTCCGCATAGAGAGTAGGCGCTTTCGCCCCGGTAGCCTCTACGAGATCGGCAAGCGAAGTTGCTTCATAGCCGTGCTGCCAGAAGAGAGTCATGGCCTTATCAAGCGCGGCTTCCCTGTCGAACACTTTTGGTCGGCCACGGCTTTTCTTCGCGCGACTCGTGGTATCCGTTGTCATGATGCCGTTGTACCTGTTTAAAGAGCGGTCTCTCTATTATAAAAACAAACCACTTCTGGCTCCAGAGTATTCATTTGAAAAATAAATCAATTCTATTCACATGAAAAATAACATCTTTATAAATTATATAACGATCATTATAAAAAGAGGTTGACGTGTGATGTAGATCACATCTATGATTAATTTATCGATCGTTAAGTTAATGCTTACGACACCCATTCATCTGCTAAAGGTCATCACTATGAAAAACGTAAAAAACCTCATCGCTGCTGCCGTACTGAGTTCGCTCTCATTCGCCAGCTTCGCCGCTGTTGAAGTTCAGGCAACGCCAGAAGGTCAACAGAAGTTCGGCACCATTTCCGCGAATGGCGGCACGAATCTGGGCTCGCTGGAAGATCAGCTGGCGCAAAAAGCGGAGGAAATGGGGGCGAAGTCTTTCCGTATTACCTCTGTTACCGGCCCGAATACCCTCCACGGTACGGCGGTAATCTATAAGTAAGCATTAACCCTCATTAATGCCGCTGCGATTGCCACAATAAAAAGAGAAAGCCTCGCGATGCATCGCGAGGCTTTTTTGTCGGTCAGCTATTCACGCTTACAGCGACTGCGGTTTCGCCTCTGCTTGACGGGTTACATCCACCGGCATTCCGGAACGCACTTCCATAACATGTTCCATCACCGCGGCATCGGTCTGCGGCGCGTCCTTAAAGGCCTGCATCGGGCCATTCAGCACAATCGGCAGCACCTGCGGATCGTCGCCTATATTTTTAGACAGCGGCTGATGAACTTCCACCAGTCGCACGCCGCCTGGCTCCACCGAGGCTTTAATCGGCGTATTGATAATATTCACTTTGGTTCCCGGCGTGACTTGACGGAACAATGTCTCTATATCACCGTCGCGCAGACGGATACAGCCGGAACTGACGCGCATACCAATGCCAAAATCGGCATTCGTGCCATGTAACAGATAGACGCCGCCGTAGGCCGCTAAACGAATCGCGTGATGCCCCATTGGGTTATCGGGACCGGCAGGCACCACGGCGGGGAGATCGATGCCTTGCGCTTTATAACGGGCGCGAATATTGGTGGTCGGCGTCCAGGTTGGATTGGCGCGTTTATCCGAAATGGTCGTCACCATCGTTGGCGTCAGGGTATCGCCGCCCAGTTGGCCAATGCCGATAGGGTAGACCGTGACCGTATTTTTCCCCGGTTGATAATAGTAAAGCCGTAATTCAGCGAGGTTAATGACGATACCTTCACGTGGCGCGTCCGGTAGCAGCGTTTGCAGCGGAATCGTCAGCACGCTGCCTGCGCGTGGCACGTAAGGATCAATGCCGGGGTTGGCCTGTAACAGGGCTAAAAAGCCCACGTTATATTTTTTGGCGATCGCCTCCAGCGAGCCGCCGTCGTCTTCAACGACATGGAATTTATTTTCTCCCACCAGTCGACTGCCGGGGGGCGGAAGAGGCCACGTATTCGCCTGCGCGGGAAGGGCAAGCATGATGGTCGCGGTAAGCGCAAGCAACGCCCACCAGCGAGAGAGTCGCGTATTGTTGAACATTATAATAAACCCATGATTATTATGTGGTTATTTTTATAAAAGAGGAAATAAGAATTATGGCGGTTGGCTGTGTCTGGAACTGCAGGGAATTGCAAAGAATTTGTAAAGATTAGGCCGGGCGCAGAGTAATGACGCCCGGCCTGACGCTTATGCAATAGCGTTTTCTTCCAGTTGCTGCATGAACTGGCGTACCCAGTCTATACGCGTTTTACGTTCGCTTAAATCCTGAATAAACTTGAGGCGCGTCGGACCATCCAGACGGAAATGCTGCGGCTGTTTTTGCAGTAACCCGATAAGCCAGGCGGGGTCAACGTGGTTTTTCTCGGCGAACTCAATCGTTCCACCTTTCTCGTTACCCTCCAGTTTTCGGATGCCGAGCTTTTGCGCCTGTTGGCGCAGGCGGGCGATATCCAGCAGATTACGCGCCGGATCGGGCAGCAGGCCGAAGCGGTCGATCAATTCCACTTTGATCTCTTCCAGCTCGTTTTCGTTCTTCGCGCTGGCAATGCGTTTATAGAATGACAGCCGGGTATTAACATCCGGAATAAAATCATCCGGCAGTAACGACGGCATTCGCAGCTCGACTTCCGTTTGCTGACTGGTGAGATCTTCCAGCGAGGGTTCGCGGCCTGCTTTCAGCGCATCAACGGCGTTTTCCAACAGTTCCATGTAGAGTGAGAAGCCAATGGTTTCCATTGAGCCGCTTTGCTCTTCGCCAAGCAGCTCGCCCGCGCCGCGGATCTCCAGATCGTGGGTCGCCAGCGCAAACCCGGCGCCTAAATCCTCTAGCGACGCAATCGCCTCCAGCCGTTTTTGCGCATCGGTGGTCATGGCCTTAGGATGTGGCGTCAACAGCCAGGCGTAGGCCTGGTGGTGCGAGCGCCCTACGCGGCCACGCAGCTGGTGCAACTGCGCGAGGCCGAAATGATCCGCGCGTTCAATGATGATCGTGTTAGCGGTGGGAATGTCGATCCCCGTTTCGATAATGGTAGTACACACCAGCACGTTAAAACGTTGATGGTGGAAATCGTTCATGACCCGTTCCAGCTCACGTTCGCGCATCTGCCCGTGGCCTATAGCGATTCGCGCTTCCGGCACCAGTTCCGCCAGCCGCTCTGCGGCTTTCTGAATATTTTCGACGTCATTGTACAAATAGTAAACCTGGCCGCCGCGCAGGATTTCACGCAGAATCGCTTCCCTTACTACCAGGCTATCATACTCGCGGACAAAGGTTTTTACCGCCAGACGACGGGCAGGGGGGGTGGCGATAATAGAGAGATCGCGCATACCGCTCATCGCCATATTCAGCGTCCGCGGGATCGGCGTCGCCGTGAGCGTCAGAATATCGACATCGGCGCGCATCGCCTTAATTCGCTCTTTGTGGCGCACGCCGAAACGGTGCTCTTCATCGACAATCAGCAGGCCGAGGTCGCGCAGCTTCACATCGCTTTGTAGCAGTTTATGCGTACCGATCAGAATATCGATCTTACCCTCGGCGGCTTCCGCCAGGATTTGCGTCTGCTCTTTGGCGCTGCGAAAGCGGGACAGCATCTCAATGCGTACCGGCCAGTTGGCGAAACGGTCGCGGAAGTTGTCATAGTGTTGCTGCGCCAGCAGCGTGGTCGGCACCAGTACCGCTACCTGTTTATGGTTTTCCACTGCCAGGAACGCGGCGCGCATCGCCACTTCGGTTTTGCCGAAGCCGACGTCGCCGCACACCAGCCTGTCCATCGCCAGTGGTTGGCACATATCGCTCAATACGGCGTTAATCGCCTGTGCCTGATCGGGCGTCGTTTCAAACGGGAAGCTGTCGCAGAATAACTGATACTGCTCACGATCATGCTTAAAGGCAAACCCCTCTTTTGCCGCCCGTTGCGCATAAATATCCAACAGTTCCGCTGCGACATCGCGCACTTTTTCCGCCGCTTTCTGCCGGGCGCGCGACCAGGCGTCGCCGCCCAGTTTATGCAGCGGCGCACTTTCTTCCGCGCCGCCGGCATAGCGGCTAATCAGATGCAATGAGGAGACCGGCACATACAGTTTGGCGTCATTGGCGTAGGTGAGCATCAGATACTCACCCTTGATGCCGCCAGCCTCCAGAGTGGTCATGCCGGCATAGCGTCCGACGCCGTGCTCCAGATGCACTACCGGTTGACCGACGTGGAGCTCCGCCAGGTTACGAATCAACGTATCCGGGTTGATCGTACGACGGGAATCCAGGCGGCGACGCGCGACCCGTTCACCCAGGAGATCGCTTTCACAAATCAGCGCCAGATTGCGTTGGGTGTCGATAAAGCCATGTTCTGCGGCGCCAATCATCAGATAGCGTCCCGCATCCTGCGCCTCGTCCAGGCGTAATATCCGCTTCGGCGCGATTTTTATGCGAGCCAGGAGCTCTCCCAGAGCTTCGCGGCGTCCTTCGCTTTCCACAGAAAAAATCACCGGGCCGCTGAAAGATTCGAGGAACTTACGCAGCGCGTCCAGCGGCGCTTTCTGCTGCGCCTGGATAGCCAAATCCGGTAATTTCTGGAAACCGAGATTGGTATTGGCGGCTTTTTCCGGCAGATGGTCGGTTTTAAGCTGGAGGCGAGGCCAGCGTTTAAGCTCGGAAAAGAGCTCATCTACCCGTAGCCAGAGGGCTTCCGGCGGCAAAAGCGGGCGCATAGGATCGACGCCACGATTTTCAAAACGCGCCAGCGTATCGGCCTGAAAGCGTTCGGCGCTGGTTTCCAGCGAGCCGGTATTCACCACCAGAGTATTGGCGGGGAAATAGCTAAATAATGGCGGTAACGGTTCGCTGAAAAAGAGCGGCTGCCAGTATTCGATCCCGGCGGGCAGAGTGCCTTTGCTGACCTGCTGATAGATGTGCTCGGCGTCGCGTTTTACCTCAAAGGTATCGCGCCACTGGCTACGGAAAAGCTCAATAGCGGCTTTGTCGGTAGGAAATTCGTGCGCGGGCAACAAATTGATGGCCTCGACCTCCTCCAGCGTACGCTGGGTATCCGCGTCAAACAGACGCAGGCTGTCGATTTCATCATCAAAAAAGTCGAGGCGATAAGGCTGTTCGCTGCCCATCGGAAAGAGATCCAACAGCGCGCCGCGCGTCGCGTATTCGCCATGCTCCATCACCTGATCGACATGCCGATAACCGGCGCTGTCAAGCTGCGCGCGCAGAGCGTCGCGGGACAGCCGCTGGCCTTTTTTCATCACCAGCGCATGACCATGCAGATAGCTATGCGGACAAACGCGCTGCATCAGGGTGTTTACCGGTACAATCAAGACGCCGCGCTGCATCGACGGCAACTGGTAGAGCGTGGACAGGCGCGAAGAGATAATTTCCTGATGCGGGGAGAAGCTGTCATACGGTAGCGTTTCCCAGTCCGCCAGGTTCATCACCATCTGATCGGTAAACTGGCGGATTTCATCATGCAATCGCAGAGCATTTTGCATGTCAGGCGCTATGAGTACCACCGGACCGGCATGGCGTTCGGCTATCTCCGCCACCAGCGTAGCGCAGGCGGCACCGGTAAGTTCGCCCAACTGGCGCTGATCGCCCGCTTTTGTCGGCAGCGTGTAACGTTGTTTTTCAGGCATAACGGTTGTCAGTATCTCTTTTTGTTTTACGCCGCACTCTACGCGTCACCCTTCAGGCTGCTTCATGGTTGGCTGCGCGCCGGGACAGCATGAAGGACTCAGGTATTCAGGGGCATATGACTGATAAGCAATGTTCTTTATTATCCGCGATCGTTGTTTATTAGCAAATTGAATCCGCCGGATAACGCGCCGAACAGGTAAAGTATGAACATGTAAGTGACTTGATTTGTCGGCCTTTTTCAGAATAACGCTGACGAACTCTTACGGTTCAGACATTTACGCATTCCGCTTTCGCTTATATACTCGGGACTTTGCTAACAGCAACCAGACGGATTACATGTATCAACCTGTCGCTCTATTCATTGGCCTGCGTTACATGCGCGGGCGTGCAGCAGATCGCTTCGGTCGCTTCGTTTCCTGGCTTTCCACTATCGGCATTACCCTGGGGGTGATGGCGCTGGTCACGGTATTGTCGGTGATGAACGGTTTTGAGCGCGAACTGCAAAATAACATTCTTGGTTTGATGCCTCAGGCCATCCTCTCTGCTGAACATGGTTCTCTTAACCCGAATCAGATGCCGGAAAAAGCGGTGAATCTGCAAGGCGTTAACCGTATTGCGCCGCTGACGACGGGCGATGTCGTACTGCAAAGCGCGCGTAGCGTTGCGGTTGGCGTGATGTTGGGTATCGATCCGGCGCAAAAAGATCCGTTAACGCCGTATCTGGTCAATGTGAAGCAAAGCGAATTACAGCCGGGTAAGTATAATGTCATCCTCGGCGAGCAGCTCGCCGGACAGTTAGGGGTCAACCGCGGCGATCAGATTCGGCTAATGGTGCCATCTGCCAGCCAGTTTACGCCAATGGGACGCCTGCCCAGTCAGCGTCTGTTTACGGTGATTGGCACATTTGCCGCCAATAGCGAGGTCGATGGCTATGAAATGCTGGTCAATATTCAGGACGCGTCGCGTTTAATGCGCTATCCGGCAGGCAATATTACCGGCTGGCGTCTGTGGCTGGATGAACCGCTGCAAGTCGATACCCTCAGCCAACAGACGCTGCCGCAAGGCACGAAGTGGCAGGACTGGCGCGAACGCAAAGGCGAGTTGTTCCAGGCTGTGCGCATGGAAAAGAACATGATGGGATTGTTGCTGAGCCTCATCGTGGCGGTCGCGGCTTTTAACATAATTACTTCGTTGGGCCTGATGGTCATGGAGAAGCAGGGTGAAGTGGCGATTTTACAAACTCAAGGGCTGACGCCGCGACAAATTATGATGGTCTTTATGGTGCAGGGCGCCAGCGCCGGGATTATCGGCGCGCTGTTGGGCGCCGCGCTGGGCGCATTGCTTGCCAGCCAACTGAATAACCTGATGCCGATCATCGGCGCGTTTCTGGATGGCGCTGCGTTGCCCGTGGCGATAGAGCCGTTACAGGTGATCGTTATCGCTCTGGTGGCAATGGCCATCGCGCTGCTTTCTACGCTTTATCCTTCCTGGCGCGCTGCCGCCACTCAACCCGCTGAGGCTTTACGTTATGAATAAGATCCTGTTGCAATGCGACAACCTGTGCAAACGCTATCAGGAAGGCACCGTACAAACCGACGTGTTGCACGATGTCAGCTTCAGTATCGGCGAAGGCGAAATGATGGCGATCGTCGGCAGTTCCGGTTCGGGTAAAAGTACGTTGCTGCATCTGTTAGGCGGGCTGGATACGCCTACCTCTGGCGATGTGATTTTTAGCGGCCAGCCGATGAGCAAACTCTCTTCTGCGGCAAAAGCGGAATTACGTAACCAGAAACTGGGGTTTATCTATCAGTTTCATCATCTCCTGCCGGATTTTACGGCGCTGGAAAACGTGGCGATGCCATTATTGATTGGCAAAAAGAAACCGGCGGAGATTGACGCTCGGGCGCGAGAAATGCTGCATGCTGTAGGGCTGGAGCATCGCGCAACCCATCGACCTTCGGAACTTTCCGGCGGTGAGCGCCAGCGTGTCGCGATTGCGCGCGCGTTGGTGAATAACCCGCGTCTGGTACTGGCGGATGAGCCGACCGGTAATCTGGATGCGCGTAATGCCGACAGTATTTTTGAGCTTCTGGGCGAGTTAAATCGTCTGCAGGGAACCGCGTTTCTGGTGGTGACTCACGATTTGCAACTGGCGAAACGTATGAGCCGCCAACTTGAGATGCGCGATGGCCGCCTGACGGCGGAACTGAGCCTGATGGGGGCGGAGTAATGGCGTCGCCTTTATCATTGTTAATTGGCTTACGTTTCAGCCGTGGACGGCGGCGCGGCGGTATGGTTTCGCTCATTTCCGTCATTTCTACCATCGGTATCGCGCTGGGCGTGGCGGTATTGATTGTCGGTTTAAGCGCGATGAACGGTTTCGAACGCGAGTTGAATAACCGTATTCTGGCGGTGGTTCCACACGGGGAGATTGAAGCGGTCAATCAGCCGTGGACCAACTGGCGTGAAGCGCTGGCAAAAGTGCAGAAGGTGCCAGGCATTGCCGCCGCCGCGCCGTATATCAATTTTACCGGCCTGGTAGAGAGCGGGGCCAATTTGCGCGCCATTCAGGTTAAAGGCGTCGACCCTAAGCAAGAGCAGCAGCTTAGCGCGTTACCGTCATTTGTGCAAAATCACGCCTGGGATCATTTCAAAGCGGGCGAGCAGCAGATCATTATCGGTAAAGGCGTCGCCGATGCGCTGAACGTGAAACAGGGCGACTGGGTGTCCATCATGATCCCCAATGCGAATGCCGACCATAAGTTGCTCCAGCCCAAACGCGTGCGTTTGCATGTCATTGGGATTCTGCAACTGAGCGGCCAGCTCGATCACAGCTTCGCCATGATCCCGCTTGAGGATGCGCAGCAGTATCTGGATATGGGGTCCAGCGTTTCCGGTATCGCGCTTAAAGTCCACGACGTGTTTAATGCGAACAAACTGGTGCGTGACGCGGGTGAAGTGACTAACAGCTATGTCTACATTAAGAGCTGGATCGGCACCTACGGCTATATGTATCGCGATATCCAGATGATTCGCGCCATTATGTATCTGGCGATGATTCTGGTGATCGGCGTGGCCTGTTTTAATATCGTTTCCACCTTAGTGATGGCGGTAAAAGACAAAAGCGGCGACATTGCGGTATTAAGAACGCTGGGGGCGAAAGATGGTTTGATTCGTGCCATTTTCGTCTGGTACGGGCTACTGGCGGGCTTGCTGGGCAGCTTGATTGGCGTGGCGATCGGCGTTGTCGTTTCGCTTCAGCTTACCGCCATTATTAATGGGATTGAAAAGGCGATCGGGCATCAGTTTTTGTCCGGCGATATCTATTTTATCGACTTCCTGCCATCCGAATTACATTGGCTGGACGTTGTTTACGTACTGGTCACGGCGTTGTTGTTAAGCTTACTGGCGAGCTGGTATCCGGCGCGGCGGGCGAGCAACATTGACCCTGCGCGAGTATTGAGCGGCCAGTAATCGCGGAATATAAAAACAAGGAGCGGTGATGTATTACGGGTTTGACATTGGCGGAACAAAGATTGCGTTAGGCGTATTTGACTCAACGCGGCGGCTGCAGTGGGAAAAACGGGTTCCCACGCCCCATACCAGCTATAGCGCCTTTTTAGACGCCGTGTGCGAACTGGTCGCGGAAGCCGACCAGCGATTTGGCGTAAAAGGGTCGGTAGGGATTGGCATACCCGGTATGCCGGAAACCGAAGACGGCACGCTGTACGCCGCGAATGTCCCGGCAGCCAGCGGTAAGCCGTTGCGCGCCGATCTCAGCGCCCGACTGGATCGCGATGTGCGTCTGGACAATGACGCTAACTGTTTTGCCTTGTCCGAAGCCTGGGATGATGAATTCACGCAATATCCTTTGGTTATGGGGCTTATCCTCGGCACCGGCGTCGGCGGCGGCCTGGTGCTAAACGGGAAGCCGATTACTGGTCAGAGCTATATCACCGGCGAGTTTGGTCATATGCGTTTGCCGGTTGACGCGCTAACGTTGATGGGGTTTGATTTTCCTCTCCGCCGTTGTGGATGCGGTCAGATGGGCTGCATTGAGAATTATCTGTCCGGGCGCGGGTTTGCGTGGCTATATCAGCATTATTATGATCAATCGCTGCAGGCGCCGGAGATTATCGCGTTGTGGGAGCAGGGCGATGAGCAGGCGCACGCGCATGTTGAGCGCTATCTGAATTTACTGGCGGTTTGTCTGGGGAATATACTGACGATTGTCGATCCCGATTTATTGGTGATCGGCGGCGGACTATCGAACTTTACGGCAATAACAACGCAACTGGCGGAAAGACTGCCGCGCCATCTCCTCCCTGTTGCCCGCGCGCCGCGCATTGAGCGTGCGCGGCATGGGGATGCAGGTGGGATGCGCGGTGCTGCTTTTTTACATCTTACCGACTAATCAAAAAAAGAGGTTGTTATGCAGTCGCGTCGGTTTCATCGATTAAGCCGCTTTCGTAAAAATAAACGTCTGTTGCGTGAACGTCTGCGCCAGCGGATCTTTTTCAGAGACAGAGTGGTGCCGGAAATGATGGAAAACCCAAGAGTATTAGTCCTTACAGGTGCAGGAATTTCTGCAGAGTCTGGTATTCGTACGTTTCGCGCGGCGGATGGCCTTTGGGAAGAGCATCGGGTTGAAGACGTGGCAACGCCGGAAGGATTCGCCCGTAATCCGGGGCTGGTGCAGACATTTTATAATGCCCGCCGTCAGCAGCTTCAACAGCCGGAAATACAACCCAATGCGGCGCATCTGGCGTTAGCGAAGCTTGAAGAAGCGCTTGGCGATCGCTTTTTGCTGGTGACGCAAAACATCGACAATTTGCATGAACGCGCGGGCAATCGCAACATCATTCATATGCATGGCGAGCTGTTGAAGGTGCGCTGTTCGCAAAGCGGCCAGATTCTGGAATGGAACGGCGATGTGATGCCGGAAGATAAATGTCACTGCTGCCAGTTCCCGGCGCCGCTACGTCCGCACGTGGTGTGGTTTGGCGAGATGCCGCTTGGCATGGATGAAATTTATATGGCGCTGTCGATGGCGGATATTTTTATCGCCATTGGCACATCCGGTCATGTCTATCCGGCTGCGGGGTTTGTGCATGAAGCAAAACTGCACGGCGCACATACGGTGGAACTGAATCTTGAGCCAAGCCAGGTCGGCAGCGAGTTTGAAGAGAAGCACTACGGCCCGGCAAGCCAGGTTGTGCCGGAATTTGTTGATAAATTCCTGAAAGGGCTGTAGTGCTGTTTGCCCGGTAACGCCTTATCCGGCCTACATTTCACGTTACGTTCATCTGTAGGCCTGACAGGTGCTTTGGCTGAATTAGCGTCCTGCTTTTAGCTTCTGATAATACTCTTCATAAATGGCGCTGGCGTCGCCGACATCGTTTTGCCACTCGCCTTTGCTGATGGTTTGCGCATCCGGATAGAGCGACTTATCATTGGCGACCTCCGGGCTTAACAGCTTACGCGCCGCCAGGTTGGGGGTAGGGTAGCCGATGGTTTCTGCCACCTCTTTCGCGACGTCAGGACGCAGCAGGAAGTTGATTAGCTTCAGCGCGCCCTCTTTATTTTTCGCGTTCGCCGGAATAGCCAGGCTGTCCATCCAGAAAATACCGCCTTCCTTCGGCCAGACGACCTCCAGCGGCGTGCCAGCCTGACGAGCAACGAAGGCCGAACCGTTCCACACCATACCCAGGTTGACTTCCCCTTCCATATACGGATTCGCCGGATTATCGGAGTTGAAGGCCGCTACGTTCGGCATCAGTTTTTTCAACTCTTCATATGCCGCTTCGATCTCTTTCGGATCGGTAGTGTTACCGGAATAACCTAGCTTGCGCAGCGCCATCTGGAAGACTTCTCGCGCATCGTCGGTTAAAAGCAGGCTGTTTTTATATTCCGGTTTCCACAAGTCAGCCCAGCTGGTAATGGTTTTTGGATCGATAGCATCGCTGTTCACGCCAATCGCCGTTGCGCCCCAGATATACGGAACAGAATAATCGTTGTTGGGGTCAAACGGTTTGTTGAGCATTTCCGGATCGAGGTTGTGGAAATTGGTTAATTTCGACTTATCGATCTTCTGGATCATGCCTTCTTTGCGCATTTTGTCGACATAGTATGTAGAAGGAACAACCAGGTCATACGCGCCATCTTTATAGGTTTTGAGTTTGGCATACATGGTTTCGTTCGACTCGTAGGTCGAATAAATCACCTTAATGCCTGTCTCTTTAGTGAACTGTTCCAGCAGGCCCGGCGGTACATACTCAGTCCAGTTATAGAAATAGAGCGTGTCGTTGTCGGAGGCATGAGCGGCACTCATACCCAGCGCCAGGGCGCCCGCCGCGAGCAGGTGGCGTGACCATTTTTTCATTTAACGTCCCCTGAATTACGGGCCTTATCGGCCCTTGGTTTTATCACGAGCAATAAGCTGGCTGGCAATGACCATTACCAGAGACAGCACCAATAAAACGGTCGCCAGCGCGTTCACTTCTGGTGAAACGCCGACTTTTACCATGGAATAAATCTTTAAGGGTAAAATTTCATAGCCCGGCCCGGTGACAAACGACGAGACCACGACATCGTCCATCGATAACGTAAAACTTAGCAACCAGCCCGCCGCTACCGCCGGCATCGCCAGCGGCAGAATGATTTTGCGTAAAATCGTTACCTCACTGGCCCCCAGGTCTTTTGCGGCTTCCAGCATTCTGACATCAAAGCCTTTCAGGCGCGAATAGACCGTGACGACCACAAACGGCAGGCTAAAGGTGATGTGCGAGAACAGCAACGACCAAAAGCCCAGTTGAATGCCGAGTAACATAAACAGCACCAGCAGGGAGATCGCCATCACGATATCCGGCGACATCATCACCACAAACAGCATCCCGCTGACGAATGGCTTCCCGCGAAAGCGGTAGCGATAAAGCGCCACCGCGGTTAACGAGCCAATCAACGTGGCGAAGGTCGCTGAGAAAATCGCCATCGTCAGTGAATGTTGAGCGGCCTGCAACAGACTGTCGTTATTGACCAGTAGTTCGTACCATTTAGTGGTAAAGCCCTGCCAGTTAATGCCGAACCGCGAACTGTTGAAGGAGTTCACGATCAGAATAATGATGGGAATATACAGATACGCATAGATGGCAGTCATGAAACCGCCACGGAGCAGCCGACCGATCATTCAAGTTCCACCTTCTTATTCAGAGGATGGGGTGCTTTTAGAGTATTGAAAATGATCAATTTTTTCTCTTCTCCAAAATCTCTCCAAAACGTCTCGCGGTTATCAGCAGCCAGGAAGAAGCAAGCTGCCGCTTGAAGCCGCGAATTTTACAACAAATTGCCAGACGAGCGGGAAAAAAAGGCCATTTAAATGACTATTCTCATCCGATCCGGTCATATGCGGCATTATTGCGCCTGGCAAGAGGTTACTCTGTAGGCAAACAGGAAGTACGTGAGTAAACCCTGAACGTGACGTCTGAGAAAGCGTCGTCTGATTTTATAAAAAACAACATAAACAGCCGCTTTGTTGTTCTGAGCGAACGTGTAGCGTGGTTAACTGTTCTTCCGCCATTTTTTGTATAGCCTGGGGGTCTATTCTAAAAATGGCGTGAAAAACCTGATCAGAGAGGGTTTCGACTATCTCAGCTAACATACTTTGGCTGGTGCTGGGATCCGTTACGAGGAACGCCTGAAACGTCTTATCCGCCAGTAAAACCTCTTTTACCATTTTTTCAATAGGTATGTGGGTATGCGGTGGTGGTATTTCAAGCTGTTTTAATCCACACATCGCCATTGTTTCTAAAAATGCGTTTTGCTGAGTACTTTCGGATATATTCGCATGGTGTAAAATGCGCGTTGTCTTTTCAATCCCAGACTGAATTTTCGCTGCCAGGAAGGTTGCCTTTTCTTGCGCTTTCCACCCATCTAAATGTCCTTTTCTCAATTCAGTATATAAATACCCCTCTATGTTGTCTAATGGAACCGATAATATCGGCGCGCCAGCAGGATTGAGACATAATGTCGAAGGGAGGGGGTAGTCTACGATTTCGCTATATCTTCTCTTAATCATGGCCGTCATTTGTGGATGCGATTTTAAAATATCCGGGCGATCTTTCATTAAAAAATAAAGATTCCCCATGACTTCACAGCTAAAGGTATCGGTATTTTGAGTGATACGTAACAATTCGTTCTCTTCGTTTTGATCCATGATGCGAAGGATAATGGTGGCATCATTTTCATGAGGATTATGAACCTGAAATCTATCTCTTTGCGATGCGCAGGCTAACTCTTTCAACTCAAAAAAAATCTCTGTAAGCCGCTCTCGTGTGGGGGCGCGTTCGGCAAACAACATCTCATGTAGACAACGGTCCGCTTTTGCTTTGCCAGTAGAAAAAAAGAAGTCTTTAATTTTTTCCCATAAAACTTTCCACCATGCTTCTTTAGTATTCCTTGGGGAGTTGGTAAGGATTTCACTTTTTAAAAAACCATTCCCTATAGTAATCGGCATATTAATCTCACTTATACTGGAGTAAAAATGACTACATAATTGATTAAATCGACCCTTTTTATCTCAACTGCGGGCGCATCGGATGTAATATAATTTTTAAAAGAGACTGGCAATCAGTATAAAACCTGAGAGCTTCGCGTATAAACGCATTACTGTCTGTGATAGCGTCGCTACAGGTAAAAATAAAAGAAGGACTACCGCGGATGATGTTGTAGATTTGCAATACTGGCGGCAACTTCTTTCATGCGTTTTTTATGCCGAAGGCATGAAGTTTACCCTTGAATAAACTTCATGCCTGGATGCGTGTGGATTTGTTAGCGTTGCGCAATTAATCGCTTATATCACTCACCTTCTTATTCAATAAGCGGGAAGCCCGCCAGTAAATCAACAGCATGAGTCCCATCACAATGGTCAGCGTAATGCTGGTAGCCGCGCCAAACGGCCAATCGCGAATATTCAGGAACTGTACCTTAATGACGTTACCAATCAGCAGGTTTTTCGCGCCACCCATTAAATCGGAGACGTAGAACAGGCCCATTGCCGGTAGCATCACGAGCAGGCAACCGGCGACAATGCCCGGCATGGTTAATGGAATAATGATGCGGATGAACGTTTGCATTTTACTGGCGCCGAGATCGCGTGCGGCCTCCAGTAGTGGTTTGTCGAGCTTCTCAATGCTGGAGTAGAGCGGCATGACCATAAATGGCAGCAAAATGTAAACCAGGCCGATAATAACGGCGCTCGGGGTGAACATGATGCGAATCGGTGTATCAATCACGCCCAGCCACAGCAGGAATTCATTGAGATAACCTTTAGTGCTCAGGAATATTTTCAGCCCATAGATGCGGATCAGTGAGTTGGTCCAGAAAGGAACAATCAGCAAAAACAGCAATAACGGACGTATCTTTTCTGGTAACTTCGCCAGAAACCAGGCAAAAGGATAGCCCAGCACCAGGCAGGAGAGGGTGGCGATCAGCGCCATATTCAGAGAGTGCAGGAGCACTTCAAAATAGAGCGGATCGAGCAGGCGCGCGTAGTTATCCAGCGTAAAGACCATCTTGACGAAACTGGCGTCGTCACGGGTCAGAAAGCTGGTGCCAATGATCATCAGGTTGGGCAGAAAAACAAACAACACAAGCCAACCGACGATAGTGACAATCACTACATTCTGGAATTTACTTGTGTTCTTCATCAGCCAGTACGACCTCCCAGCTTTCTACCCAACTAATGGCCATTTTTTGGTCAAGTGAATGGTCGAAGTCAGGATCGTCTTCGTTGAAGAATTCGCTGACCATCACCATTTTGCCATTTTCCAGTTCAACCACCGACTCCAGCGTCATACCTTTATAATTGCGCTCGCGCACGTAGCCGATAAGCCCTTCGATGTGGTTATCATCGTTGATCTCTTCGACGCGTAGATCTTCCGGTCGCAGCAGGACGTTCAGTTTTTGGCCCGGTTCGACAGCGAAATTGACGTATATATTGCACTCCCGACCTTCTACGCTGGCGCGGACGCGCTGTTCATCAAGCCGTTCAATGACGGTTGCGTCAAAGCGGTTAATTTCGCCGATAAAACCGGCGACAAACAGGTTTTTTGGCTCTTCATAGATTTCACGCGGCGTGCCGTCTTGCTCAATCACGCCATTACGCATTACCACGATACGATCGGACATGGTGAGCGCTTCTTCCTGATCGTGAGTGACAAAAACAAACGTGATACCGAGTTTACGCTGTAATGCTTTAAGCTCGTTCTGCATTTGTTTGCGCAATTTATAGTCCAGCGCGGAGAGCGATTCATCCAGTAATAACAGGCGAGGTTTATTCACCACCGCGCGAGCGATAGCCACACGCTGCTGCTGTCCGCCGGAAAGCTGGTGCGGTTTACGTTGTGCAAACTCTTCAAGCTGCACCATACGCAGCGCATCGGTCACGCGGGGCGCAATCTCGGCGGCTGGCGTTTTTTGCATTCGTAAGCCAAACGCGACATTTTCAAACACCGTCATATGCGGAAATAAAGCGTAGCTTTGAAATACGGTATTTACATAACGATTTTCGGCGGGAACGTGGGTGATATCCTGGCTATCCAACATGATATGCCCGGCATCAACGGTTTCCAGGCCGGCAATCAGGCGAAGAACGGTTGTTTTACCGCAGCCGGAAGGGCCAAGCAGCGTGAGGAATTCGCCATTGTTAATGGTCAAATCCAGCTGTGAAATGACCTCTTTGCCATCGAAACTTTTGCTAATTCCCGATAAAAGCACCAGCGGTGAAAGCGAACGCGGTTGATTATTCAATTTCTTACTCTGTCCCATGTAAACGCAACGGATGGCTGACCGCTGCGGGGTTTGTGGTTAACCACCTTAATCACTCTTAATGAGGGCGGTCATTCTACGGCAAACCACTGTGATCGCCAATCCTTGTTGCGAATTACTGACTTAGCTTTATAGTCAGAAAGCGTGTCAAAGTGAAATATTCTTGTTTGCAGGGATAAAAGTGACCTGACGCAATATTTGTCTTTTCTTGCTTATTAATAATGTTGTCACGAAAAGTGAGGGTGACTGCATGGATAAACTACTTGAGCGTTTTTTACACTACGTATCGCTGGATACCCAATCAAAGTCGGGTGTTCGGCAGGTTCCCAGCACTGAGGGGCAGTGGAAGTTACTACGTTTGCTCAAACAGCAGCTCGAAGAGATGGGGCTGGTTAACATTACATTAAGTGAAAAAGGGACGTTGATGGCGACGCTCCCGGCCAATGTTGAGGGGGATATTCCCGCCATTGGTTTTATCTCCCATGTGGATACCTCTCCGGATTTCAGCGGTAAAAACGTTAATCCGCAGATTGTCGAGAATTATCGCGGCGGCGATATAGCATTAGGGATTGGCGATGAGGTGTTGTCACCCGTGATGTTCCCGGTACTGCATCAATTACTGGGACAGACGCTGATTACTACCGATGGTAAGACATTGCTGGGCGCGGACGATAAAGCCGGCGTTGCGGAGATCATGACCGCGCTGGCGGTGCTGAAAGGTAATCCTATTCCCCACGGCGACATTAAAGTGGCGTTTACGCCTGACGAAGAGGTAGGGAAAGGCGCGAAGCACTTCGATGTTGAGGCCTTTGGCGCGCAGTGGGCCTATACGGTCGACGGCGGCGGCGTGGGCGAACTGGAGTTTGAAAACTTCAATGCCGCCTCGGTGAATATCAAAATCGTCGGCAATAACGTGCATCCCGGTACGGCGAAAGGCGTGATGGTCAATGCGCTGTCGTTGGCGGCGAGGATTCACGCGGAAGTGCCGGCGGATGAAGCGCCTGAAACCACCGAAGGTTACGAAGGGTTTTATCATCTGGCCAGCATGAAAGGCACCGTTGACCGGGCCGAAATGCACTACATCATTCGCGATTTCGACCGTAAGCAGTTTGAAGCGCGTAAACGCAAAATGATGGAGATTGCCAAAAAAGTCGGTAAGGGGCTGCATCCGGACTGCTATATCGAACTGGTGATTGAAGACAGTTATTACAATATGCGCGAAAAAGTGGTTGAGCATCCGCATATTCTCGATATCGCCCAGCAGGCCATGCGCGACTGTCATATTACGCCGGAGATGAAACCGATTCGCGGCGGTACAGACGGGGCGCAACTGTCGTTTATGGGCTTGCCGTGTCCTAATCTCTTTACCGGCGGATATAACTATCATGGTAAACATGAGTTTGTGACGCTGGAGGGGATGGAAAAAGCGGTACAGGTGATTGTACGTATCGCGGAGCTGACGGCGAAGCGCGGCCAGTAGCGAATGTTACGCATTGTGGTGAAGCGTTTTATTATTTATGGCGGGATATTTTCCGCCATCAATTTTTCTGCCTGGAGCGCCGAATATCCGCCTTCCTGGTCCCAGCGCCAGCAACAATCTGCAGCATGTTTTATGACCGGCGATGAAACCTGCATGACGTTTATTGATGATGCGGTGAGGCTGGCCTCGCGGCAATATGGCAAACGCTCAATACAGCTTGTTCGTAGCCTGCTATTACAAAGCGATATTTATCAATGGCTGGGTAAACCTGAATTAACGCCGCAAATGCTGCTGCGAGCGCGGGCAATAATGAAAACATTTCCGGCGGGCACTTATCCGGGCGATCGGGCCGATATGTTTGAACACCTGGCGGCCTTTTATGTTTACAGTGACGATCGCCATATAGAGTATTCACCGACAGAGCAGTGGCGATACGAGATTAAGGTTGATTACCGTCAGCAAATAGCCTGGCAAGAGCAGGCATTAACGTGGCGTCTTAAAGACAAAAAGGCATCGACGGAGGCATTGGTTTATACCTTAAACAGGATGCGCGACGCTTATTCTGATGCGCTGGAAGAGCGGGATGTCGAATGTGATAGTGCGCGTAAAGCCTATTATTTGGCGAAGGTAGACGCAACGGAGCGGCAGTGGCTGAGCGTTATTTTACGAGATAAAACCTGGGATAATCGTGAGCGCGTCGCCTCTTTTTTGCAGCAGAAAGCGGATATTGCTTATAATGCAGGGCATATTAGCGAGGCGATTAATGCGCTAAGTCAGGCGCTAAAAATTGAGCAAACGCTTTATGGTGCCGAATTCGGCGAAATGACGGTTGACAGCAATAATCTTGCTGGCTTTTATGCACAGGGCCATCATTATAAGGAAGCGAAAGATCTCTACCTTAAACTTATCGCGTATTACCAGAGCCGTTTAACGCCAATGGCGACGGTAATATCACGATTACGCTTTTATTTGCCCGAAAACATCGACCTGGACAGTACCTCCCCCTATCTCCCATTGCTGGCAGAATATAAACGTCGGCAGTCCGACGTATCCATGGTGTTGTATGGTATTTCGCTGCTTTATAAGAATAATCAACAGCTTGAACAAGCAAAAGACTTTGCGGAACGCGCCTTTGCGCTTGATGCCGTAGCTTATCCAGCAAAGATGCAGTATGAACGATTACAGCAACTGGCTAATATTGCCGAAGGTCTTGGAGATAACGTACTGGCGCGGCGCTATCGGCAAATGTCATTTCGCCATCGAATGGCCCACTCGATTTATCCGGGCGATCCGCAATATAACGATGTCGCCAAACCTGGCGGCGATCGTTGTGGATAGTTTGCGTCAGCCCGGCGGTCGCCGGGCATTGCAATGTTCTTATCCTTCGAAGAACCAGTACCCGCTATTCACCAGCGCCGCCAGCATCGCGAGGAAGGACGGGTCTTCCAGCGCATCGCCGAAGTTTTCAGCGGTCAGTGCAATATGACTGGCGAGCGCCTCCAGAGCGGGGCGATGCGGAGAGTCTATTTTTTCGCCATTCGCATAGACCTCATCGCCGATACGCAATACGCGAAGCCCGCCGAGACGTACTAATACCTCGCCTTGCTTTAAGGCATCGTAAATTTCATCAGGCTGATACGGCGGCTCCGGCGGCGCAATATCCAGTTCGTGGCGTGACTGAGAGATAAACTCGCCAAGCCACTGTTGGAAATGCGCGGGTTGATTGATCAAATCGAGCATCATATTACGCAGTTTATCCATCTCCTGCGGCAGGATATCCGCCGCATGCTTGCGGGACGGCATATCCGGATCGCTGTAGTATGTATTGCCCAACTCCCGTTGTAGGACGTAATCGGCAAAACCGCTGATCAGCTCACGGCTATTGGGCGCGCGAAAACCGACCGAATAGTTCATGGCGTTTTCCAGCGCATAGCCTTCATGCGGGAATCCTGGCGGAATATACAGAATGTCGCCCGGCTCCAGCTCTTCATCAATAATGGCCTCGAACGGATCGACTTGCAACAGGTCGGGATGCGGGCAGTGCTGACGCATTTGCAGCTTTTCGCCCACGCGCCAGCGACGGCGACCGGTTCCCTGAATAATAAACACATCATACTGATCCAGATGCGGGCCAACGCCGCCGCCGGGAACGGAAAAGGAGATCATCAGATCGTCGATACGCCAGTCCGGCAGAGCGCGGAACGGGCGCATCAAGGCGGCGGTGGGTTCGTGCCAGTGGTTTACCGCCTGTACCAGCAGCGACCAGTTGCTCTCACCCAGATGATCGTAGCTTTCGAAAGGGCCATGGCTGACCTGCCATTTGCCATCCTGATGGCTAACGAGTCGGCTGTCGATTTCGCTTTCCATCGCCAGCCCCGCCAGCTCATCCGGCGAGAGCGGATCGATAAAGTTGCTAAACCCACGTTTTAAGACCACCGGGCGTTTTTGCCAGTGGTGTTCAAGAAAGTCGGGCCAGTTAAGAGTTAATTGGTATTCCATGTTAAGTATCCGCAGGCTGGTATCTGACACCGATTATAACGGATGCTTAACGAGATGCGTGGAAGAACGCACAGAAATGTTTATTCCTCTTTCTGTGTGGGGTGCTGTCGGCCAAAAACGACCTCCATACGGGCACCGCCGAGCAGACTGTCGCTGGCAATGATCTGCCCGGCGTATTGTTCCGTAATCTCGCGCGCGACAGCCAGCCCCACGCCTTGTCCTGGTCGTAGGGTATCGGCGCGCTGACCGCGATCAAACACCAGGGATCGTTTACTGTGGGGAATGCCTGGGCCATCATCTTCGACGAAAATATGCAAATGATCGTCGGTCTGGCGAGCCGAAATCTCGACAAACTCCAGGCAATATTTACAAGCGTTGTCCAGTACGTTGCCCATTACTTCGACAAAGTCGTTTTGCTCGCCGACAAAACTGATCTCTGGTGAAATATCCATACTGATATTCACCCCTTTACGCTGATAAACTTTATTTAGCGCAGAAATCAGGTTATCTAACAACGGCGCGACGGGATGCAGTTCGCGGCTTAACAATACGCCGCTACCGCGCATACTGGCGCGATGCAGATAATAGCCGATCTGCTGGGAAATCCGGCTGATCTGTTCCAGCATCACCGGTTCAGCTTTGCTGACGCTCATCTTTTCGTTGCGTAAAGAGCGTAACGTACTCTGCAAAACCGCGAGCGGCGTTTTTAAACTGTGCGTCAGGTCGGTCAGGGTCGTGCGGTATTTGTTATAACGTTCACGCTCGCTTTTGAGCAGTTGATTAAGGTTGCGCACAAGGCTGGTCAGCTCACGCGTCGTCTCCGGATTGAGCATTTCGCGGTGATGATCTTCAAGCTCGCGGACTTCCCGCGCCAGCGCCTCGATAGGGCGTAAGCTCCACCAGGCGGCGATCCACAGTAAAGGAATGACTAACAGTAAATTGGCGGCCAGCACGTATACGAACCAGCTCCACACCATATAGGAGCGTTTTAGTTCTATCGGAATGGTATCGACCACCACGATGGTTAACTGCGGCATCCGCGCCGTGGCAGGATAAATATTTACCGCTACCGAGTGGGTCATCTCGGCATCATCGTCATCTTCACGTACTTCTTTGAGTTTTTCCTGCGCGGAATGATCCTCGCTCAACAGCGTGCTGGTAGCGTCTACGTTGGTTTCAATTTCATGGAAGCCGTTCGTTTTTAACCATTCCGGTTGAATGCTTTTAATCAGCCAGGGGATGTTGCGCTGCGTCCATAATAATTTGCCCGTTTCATCGTAAATCAGCGTCATGGTCGGGCTTTGCATGTCCAGATTTTCAGGCAGCTCAACGCTGATTTTATTATTTTCCCATTTGGCGAGGGTGTAAAACAGGTTGCTTTCGCCGCGCAGCAGACGAAAGGTGGTTTTATCAAAACTTACGCTATAGCCGACCAGCGCCACTATGCCATATGCCAAAGAAAGCACCAGCACGACGCCGGCTGTCGCCAGCAAAAAACGAACCCGCAGCGACAGCGGCAGAAAATGGCGAGCAAATTTATTCATTAGCGCAATTCAAAAAGATATCCTTGTCCGCGTACGGTGGTAATGACATCGTGCGGATACTGGGCCTGTATTTTTTTCCGCAGACGCCCCATGAGAACATCAATGGTATGACTTTCCCGCAGTTCCGCATCCGGATACAGCTGAAGCATCAGCGAATCTTTGCTGACCACTTTACCGTTGTTACGGATAAGCGTTTCCATAATGGTGTATTCGAACGCCGTGAGTTTGATGACCTCTTCATTGACGGATAATTCCCGGCGTGAGAGATCCACCTGGAACGGCGGGATGTTGATCACCTGGGAGGCCAGACCGCTATTACGGCGCATTAACGCCTGCATACGCGCCATTACCTCTTCGATGTGGAATGGCTTCGTCACGTAGTCATCGGCCCCGGAGCTGAGAACCTCGACTTTATCCTGCCAGCCTTCGCGCGCGGTTAACACCAGAACCGGCAGTGAAACATCACTGCTGCGCCAGCGGCGTATTAAGGAAAGGCCGTCTTCATCCGGCAGACCTAAATCGACAATAGCGATATCCGGAAGGTGTTCATTAAGGTAGTAATCAGCTTCCCTGGCATCTTCTGCGGCATCGACCTGGTGACCTGAATCCTGGAGCTGAACCTTCAGGTGGTGGCGTAATAATGCATTATCCTCTACAACCAGTACGCGCATCATCTCTTCTCCCTTGTGTTAACAATAAGAACAGTCTAGCGTTGATTATGGTGCTTTGGGGATAAACAGTTAATAAACCAGACAAATAGTCACCCTCTTTCTGAAGAAAAGAGGGTGAGGCAGGCATTATTTAAGTTCGTCGACCAGAGTCACAGCGCGACCGATATAATTTGCCGGCGTCATGGCTTTAAGGCGCGTTTTTTCTGCTTCCGGCAGGGCCAGACTATCAATAAACTGTTTCATTCCTTCGGCATCAACACGCTTGCCACGGGTCAACTCTTTCAGTTTTTCATATGGTTTTTCAATACCATAGCGGCGCATGACGGTCTGGATCGGTTCGGCTAATACTTCCCAGTTGTGATCCAGTTCGTCAAGCAGATGATCGCGGTTTACTTCCAGCTTGCTGACGCCCTTCAGGGTGGACTGATAAGCGATAAGCGCATAGCCGATGCCGACACCTAGGTTACGCAGGACGGTTGAGTCGGTCAGATCGCGCTGCCAGCGGGAAACCGGCAGTTTGTTTGCCAGATGGTGCAACACTGCGTTAGACAGACCGAGGTTGCCTTCTGAGTTTTCAAAGTCAATGGGGTTAACTTTATGCGGCATAGTAGAAGAACCGATCTCCCCGGCGATGGTTTTCTGTTTGAAATGGTTCAACGCAATATAGCCCCAGACATCGCGATCGAAATCGATCAGGATGGTGTTAAAGCGCGCGATACAGTCAAACAGTTCCGCAATATAATCATGTGGTTCAATCTGGGTGGTGTAAGGGTTCCACTGGATGCCCAGCGAGGTGACGAACTCTTCGCTGAACTGATGCCAGTCAACTTCCGGATAGGCGGCGATATGCGCGTTATAGTTGCCTACGGCACCGTTGATTTTACCGAGGATCTCCACCTGGTTGAGCTGGCGGAACTGACGCTCCATACGATACGCCACGTTCGCCATCTCTTTCCCCAGAGTGGAAGGCGTTGCCGGCTGGCCATGGGTGCGGGAGAGCAGAGGAATGTCGCGATACTGCGTGGCGAGATCTTTAACCGCGTTAATCACCTGACGCCAGTAAGGCAGGATCACTTCATCGCGCGCGGTTTTGAGCATTAACGCGTGCGACAGGTTGTTAATGTCCTCAGAAGTGCAGGCAAAGTGGATAAATTCGGAAACGTCATGTAGCGCCGGGATCGCGGCGACTTTTTCTTTCAGGAAATACTCAACTGCCTTCACATCATGGTTAGTCGTACGCTCAATGGTTTTAATGCGCGCGGCATCTTCTTCATTGAAGTTTGCAACAAGCGTATCCAGGTAACCGTTTGCGTCGGCAGCAAAAGCAGGAACTTCCTTGATCGCTGCGTGCGCGGCTAATTTCTGCAGCCAACGTACTTCGACTTGTACACGAAATTTCAGCAAACCGTATTCGCTAAAAATTCCGCGCAGCGCGCTGACTTTATCGCCGTAGCGTCCATCGACAGGGGAAACGGCGGTCAGTGAGGATAATTCCATAGATCATAACTCCGGGGTTAAATGAGCAAGAATTTGTTTTGCCTGAGTCGTCAGGCGATGACGAGAAAACATAAGCTGTAGGCGACCACCGCCTACCTGATGCCAGAGCACGGCTGCACGGATGCCTGCCAGTAGCGAGGCGCGGACTTTGGCCTGCACCTGCGGACTTTGCAGAACGGCCGGGGAGCCCGTCACCTGAATGCGCGGGCCCAATGGGCTAATCACATCCACGTAGATGCCCGCCATGGCGCTCATTAACGTGTCTGACTGTAAATCAAAATGGTCAAGCTGGCGCTGCAGGCCGTTAATGCGATCGCCTAACGTATTCAACGCGCCTTTGGCGGATGACAGCTTGCGCTCCAGCACCATCAGGCTAAGCGTATAACGCGTCAGTTCGGCGTTAAGTCCTTGTCGGCTGCTGGCATTCAGCACGCCGAGCAGTGTTTCCAGACCAAGACGCAGGTTAGCTTCGCTGCCGCCGAACACGCCCAGAGTAGAACTGGGATTCATATCAATGACACTGTTGAGTGAAACGTGCAACGCGTCGGCATCACAGTGCCCCTGGTGCGCCAGTTGTTGCACCAGGCGTGCCGACTGGCAAATGCCAGACAGCGCGAGGGTGATGTCATAATAATTCTTTGCCACAATCACTGCTTCCTTGTATCAAATAAAATACACTTCATCTTTTAAGCCGCTTTGAGGCGACTTGAATGGTGTTGTGTATTGAATAATCAGACCGTCAGCGGCAGTCGCTGCTCGATAATGCCGCCGCCCAGGCAGACTTCGCCGCTGTAAAAGACAGCGGACTGGCCCGGCGTAACGGCGGCAACCGGCTCGTCAAAAATGACCTCGATACGATCGTCATCCAGCGCGTTAATCGTGCACGGAATATCGGTCTGGCGGTAGCGGGTTTTTACCGTACAGCGCAGGGTGCCGGTGAACGGTTCGCGATCGACCCAATGTAGCTGCTGGGCGATGAGGCCTACCGACATCAGGCGTGGGTGCTCATGCCCCTGGGCGACAATTAACACATTGTTTTCAACGTTTTTATCCACCACATACCAGGGGTCTTCGCTACCGTCTTTGGTACCGCCGATTCCCAGCCCTTTACGCTGACCGAGCGTATGATACATCAGACCCTGATGCTCGCCGATTTCATCGCCGTCAACGGTAATGATTTTCCCCGGCTGCGCAGGCAGATAGCGCCCTAAAAAGTCGCGGAATTTGCGCTCGCCGATAAAGCAGATACCGGTAGAATCTTTTTTCTTTGCGGTTACCAGCCCCAGATCTTCGGCGATTTTACGCACCTGCGGTTTTTCCAGCTCGCCAACCGGGAACAGACTTTGCGCAATCTGCTCATGGCCAAGCGTATAGAGGAAGTAGCTCTGATCTTTGTTACCGTCGAGCCCGCGCAACAACCGGCTTTTGCCGTTTACATCCGCGCGGCGAACGTAGTGACCGGTGGCGATATAGTCGGCGCCTAAATCTTCTGCGGCAAATTCAAGGAAGGCTTTAAATTTGATCTCTTTATTGCACAGAATATCCGGGTTCGGCGTACGGCCCGCTTTGTACTCTTCAAGGAACAGTTCAAAGACGTTATCCCAATATTCTGCGGCAAAATTAACGGTATGCAGTTCAATGCCAAGCTTGTCGCACACGGCCTGCGCGTCAGCCAGATCGGCTGCCGCGGTACAGTATTCCTCACCATCGTCCTCTTCCCAGTTCTTCATGAACAGGCCTTCTACCTGATAACCCTGTTGTTGCAACAGCCAGGCGGAAACGGAGGAATCGACACCGCCGGACATGCCGACGATCACTTTTTTTGGGCTTTCTGACATTGGAATACTCGCGACATTGAACTTCAAGGCGGCGTATTCTATCACGCAGCCCTTTACTTGACACCCTCTGTAAACGGCCAGTTAAATTCGCCCACTATGGATAAGGGGTAACGTTGTCCCGTTTGATAACTGCGAATGCTTTCAGCCACCAGCGGAGAACGTAAATTCGGTGCGTTCAGAATCTCGTCGGCGCTCACCCAACGGCAGCAATCGATGTCATTGTCATGGGGGGCGGTCGCGCAAATATGATCAAGCTTGATAGCGAATAAAAAGCGCAGGAACGGGGTTTTATCCGGCGCAATCCACTGATGCATACGGATAAAATACTGTGGTTGCGCCGTGATGCCAGTCTCTTCCCACAGTTCTCGCGCGGCGGCCTGCGCCAGCGTTTCATCTGCCTCCAGGTGTCCGGCAGGTTGATTCCATAACGATTTACCGTTGATGGTCTCTTCCACCACCAGAAATTTATCTTCGGCATGTACGATGCAGGCAACGGTCACGTGCGGCTTGAACATAGGCATCCTTATTAAAGCGGTTTATCAATGTGGTCATAGATCGCGTCAAGCTGTTTCAGACGCTCGTTATAAGCTTTTGTCAGGCAGGTGACGTCGGCCTTGCACTGCTGACGCTGTTTAAGCCAGCTCTGCTGGGCGTCCTGCAGCGCGCCGCGACTGCCCATCGCGGACAACCCTTTCAGAAACTGATATTTGGTGTGCATTTCCACGTCTTTATCATTCAGCGTCAGGTGCGCGCAGATAGCCTTTTCATCCGCAGCCTGCGCTTTCTGGCAGTCGAAGCTGGCCGCATTAACGGATAACGGTATTAATAAAGCAAAAGCTATGAGAAGCCGTTTCATCTGTCTTTCTCCTGTGCGATCTCGCGCCACTGTCCATTATCGAGGCCGTTGAGCGTGTAGTCGCCCATGCTGTAACGAATTAATCGTAGAGTGGGATGACCGACATGCGCTGTCATGCGTCTTACCTGGCGGTTGCGGCCTTCATATAAGGTGACTTTTAGCCAACTGGTGGGAATATTCTTCCGTTCGCGAATCGGCGGGGTGCGCGGCCACAGCCAGTCAGGCTCCGCGACAATCTCAATACCGGCGGGCAGGGTAGGGCCATCGTTGAGCGTGACGCCAGTACGAAGCGCCTGCAGCGCTGCATTATCCGGGATGCCTTCTACCTGAACATAGTAAATCTTGCCGGTGCGCTTGCCCGGTTGCGTGAGGCGCGCCTGCAGCGCGCCGTCATTAGTCAGCACCAAAAGCCCTTCGCTGTCGCGGTCCAGGCGGCCTGCGGCATAAACGCCTTGCACAGGAATAAAATCTTTTAACGTGCGGCGACCTGCTTCATCCGTGAACTGCGGCAACACATCGTAAGGTTTATTGAACAAAACCACGCGTTTTGGCTGGTTTTCTTTCCGTGATTTAGATGCTTGTCGTGAGCTGAATCGCTTAACGTAGTGATTTCTAAAAGAAGTTTTTTGCATGGTGTTTTCAGAACTTATTAATTGCCGCATTATAGCGCAATAATGAGTGTCTTTCATGGCGGCAAACAATAGGGTAGTATTGACATGCTCATTACAAAACATTAACAAAAAATTGCTCTAACGCAGTCGTGCAGCAGGACGCCATTGCACATGCAGCGCGATGACAGACGAGCAAACCAGAAGCGCTCGAAGGAGAGGTGAATGGAAAGCAAAGTAGTTGTTCCGGTGGAAGGTAAGAAGATCACCCTGCAAAACGGCAAACTCAACGTTCCTGAGAATCCGATTATCCCGTTTATTGAAGGCGATGGTATCGGTGTTGATGTCACTCCAGCCATGCTTAAAGTGGTCGATGCCGCCGTCGAGAAAGCCTATAAAGGCGAGCGTAAAATTTCCTGGATGGAAATTTACACCGGAGAAAAATCCACACAGGTTTACGGCCAGGATGTCTGGCTCCCCGCTGAAACCCTTGATTTGATTCGTGATTACCGCGTAGCGATTAAAGGTCCGTTGACCACGCCGGTTGGCGGCGGTATTCGCTCTCTGAACGTTGCCCTGCGTCAGGAGCTTGACCTGTACGTTTGTCTGCGTCCCGTTCGTTACTATCAGGGCACGCCAAGTCCGGTGAAACATCCGGAGCTGACCGATATGGTCATCTTCCGTGAAAACTCTGAAGACATCTACGCCGGAATTGAATGGAAAGCTGACTCTGCAGACGCTGAGAAAGTGATCAAGTTCCTGCGCGAAGAGATGGGCGTGAAGAAAATTCGCTTCCCGGAGCACTGCGGTATCGGTATCAAACCGTGTTCTGAAGAAGGCACTAAACGTCTGGTTCGCGCGGCGATTGAATACGCTATTACCAACGATCGCGATTCCGTTACGCTGGTACATAAAGGCAATATCATGAAGTTCACCGAAGGCGCGTTTAAAGACTGGGGCTACCAGTTGGCGCGCGACGAGTTCGGCGGTGAGCTTATTGACGGCGGTCCGTGGCTGAAAATTAAGAACCCGAACACGGGTAAAGAGATCGTGGTTAAAGACGTTATCGCCGATGCGTTCCTGCAACAGATCCTGTTGCGTCCGGCGGAATACGACGTTATCGCCTGTATGAACCTGAACGGTGACTATATTTCCGATGCCCTGGCGGCTCAGGTTGGCGGTATCGGTATTGCACCGGGTGCGAATATCGGCGACGAATGCGCGTTGTTTGAAGCGACTCACGGGACTGCGCCGAAATATGCGGGCCAGGATAAAGTCAACCCAGGCTCCATTATTCTGTCGGCGGAGATGATGCTGCGTCACATGCAGTGGTTCGAAGCGGCGGATCTGATTGTTAAAGGTATGGAAGGCGCGATTGCCGCGAAGACCGTGACCTATGACTTTGAACGCCTGATGGAAGGCGCTAAGCTGCTGAAATGTTCAGAGTTTGGTGACGCGATCATCGAAAACATGTAATCCAGTTTTTGGATTAAACAAGAACGGGAGCCGAAGGGTTCCCGTTTTTATTACCTCCTTAAAGTTCTTCCCCAAAACTTTCCCCAAAACGTTTCCCCAAAACCCTTATGATTTCACCCTGTTTTTGTGTTGACGATCACCCAATCTTTTCCTCTGTCATCATTATATTTGTCTGTCATTTTTCTTGATTTATGGCCGAGTAATTTTTGCGTGTCGACACCTTGTTCTCTGTACAAGCGTTCTGATAATGATCTCTGTTCGTGAAAAGTGGGTGGGGATCCCTTATCCCATTTCAGTCCACTTCTGTCACGTGCTTTTTTGAATGTTGAAGTTAAAGAACTGGTTGAAACCTGATCACCGCGGTTTGCTTGTGAGGTGGTATGTCTGAAATGCACAAGATATTTACTGATGATTGCATCCCGGCATTTAGATACAACGTCCCGAAGAGTTAAACCCAGGGCTTCACATTTCAAGTCCAATGGTATGGCTAAACGCGATCCTGTTTTTTCCTGTTCGACATGGAGCATATCGTCCCATATGTCTTTAAACTTCATGTTACAGATATCGCCCAAACGCTGACCTGTTATTATCGCGAGCAACATTCCACACTGGAGGTATGGTTCTTGCTTTTCGGCAGCTTCATAAATAGTTTTCCACTCTTCCAGAGAAAGACGCTGACGAGTGACTCTGTTTCTCGGCTGCTTGGTCGCCAGGGCAGGGTTATAGCCTGGAGGGACATGACCGTTATGTTGCGCTTCTTTGAATACATCAATCAAAACCATGCGAACAACTTGCGCCATACGATTATGGCCTTCAGCCTTAACTGCATCCGTGATCTCAGAGATATCCAATGCGGAAATATCTTTCAAATATTGCATACCGCAATGTTCGCGAAATAACCTGACTGGTTTTGCTTTCTGTCGATAAGAATTAGGTCTGAGTTCACGGTGTTTTAACCGTTCGTCCTGAATTTCAATATACTTATCAATCCACTCAGTGACAGTAATGTCCGTTCTTCTGCCTTTCATTCTGGCAAGACGGTCGTTAACACTAAGAACCTGCCTGGTTCTTTGTTCTGCAATGATCGTGTTCGCTTCGGATGCAACCTTTTTAGCTTCCACTTCATCAGTACCCAAGCTGTGAAAGCGTCCTGAAACAGGATGTTTATATTGCCAATAAATCTTGCCCGTCCGCTTATCTAGCTTGCAGTATAGATTCGGAATTGAAATTTTGTGAGAACGTGGTCTAGCAGCCATCTGCAATAATCCGTTGTAATCTTGGACTGGCGTTTGCCGGAATTTTCGGTTCGGCAAGCGTACCAACAAATCGAGCATTACGGTCTACCATCCAGTAACGACCTACTTTAACAGCTGGAGGTATCATCATTTTGCCTTTAGCGTATTTCTTAAGGATACGCTCACTTGGTGCTTGCGCTCCGAACTCCTCATTGGCCCAGTCGAGTAAGGGGATCATTCGTGACATTTATTTTTCTCCACAAAGCCCGGCTGCACCCGGGCTGTAACATCAAATATCAGTGCTGGTGGTCGGTATTAATATCAGCCAGATAAACACGCGGAATTACCGGAGAGTAGCCAGAAAGCGCTTCTTGCAGTCGTTCAAGCTTCACGTATTCCTGAACGCAAGTTCCCGAGTAGTTATTTAGCCAGATAGTCGCCTTTTCTGGGTCAGGCGTATAAGTAACCACTTCTCCCGATTGCCAGCACAGGGCGTACAGGTCAGCGGCTGCCTTAACCTGCGCGTATGGCAACTCGGCAGGGCATTCCTCCGGCACTACCGGCACTGGCTGGGCGCTGTACTCATGTGCCACAGCCATTTGTGGGTGATTGGGATTATTACACGGCACTCCACACACCTCACAGACAGCGTGCTGTATCCCGTCCAGCCTGCGGCGTTCCTGTAGCTCTCGCATCGCCGCTGCAATATCGGTGTAGTCAGTCAAAACTGAATCGTCGCAGATTTCAGCGCGCGCCAGAATTTCAGCTATTTTCCTGTCTGTTAGTTTGTTATTGCTCATCGCAATACATCCTCCACACTGATTAACCCTTTACGGCTCAAATAGTTCATTGCGGCGCCGTGTAACTTGCTGTTCGGCCTGGCGTTTCTAAGCGAGTGGGCCAGACGCTTAATCCACATCGTTAATTCTTCCACTTGCTTTTCTGCTTCTTCCAGTTGTTCGCGCACCTGTCGCATATCATCACGCTGAGTAAGTGCCGATTCAGGCATGGAATGTTCGGCACACGGGATTATTGTGTGAACGTCTGAGTATTCGCCGCCGCCGTCACTGAATGCCATTACACAACCACACTTTGATTTGCCGTTCACAAAGACAATTTTGTTACTCATAATGACCGTCCTGCACGTTGCGTAACCAGATACAGACCGCGCCGTCTTCGGTGTCGTGAATGGAACCGACAAACCAGCCGTTACCTGCTGGCGGATCTGGTTGCCACGTTGAAATGTCGCACCCGTCAACGTCAGGATCTATTTCCTCGTCATCCAGGTATGAGACTTTCCATTCCAAACCGTTAGCCTCCAGCCAGGCATTAAACTCGTCTGGAGAGATAACCTCACGACCATCGCAAAACTGTTCGTACAGCGGGTGAGTCCAGTAACCGTAATTATCGCGCTCTACGGGTAATGCAGTGATTTTGTTCATTATCATTTCAGGCGGTCAGCGACCGCCAGCCTCCGTTATGCGGTCACGTTCTCTTCCACGCCAGCGTTTTCGACGACGCTGTACTCACCTGTGATGACAGACGCATCAGCCGGATCGATAGTCAGCGTCTCCTTTTCGTCCATTGATACCGCGCGCTGGATCTCAATGGATACAGGCAGGTATTTGAACAGGCGGCGTATGGCGGTTTTTTTTGCCATTTCCTCCCAGTGAGTAACCCACGGGCCGTTGTTACCGGCTTTGCTCTGTGCCCGTACCAGCTCTATCTGTTTACGGGTCATTACCTCAAACTGTGTGCCGCCATCTTTAAGGCGGGCAACGGCATAGACATGAGTAACTGGTGCATCTTCGTTCTCACCCGGACGGTGTACCAGCTTCTCTTCCAGACCAAACTCGAAGCTGAAATCGTCACCTTCGCGGACGACGCGCGCGGAAAGACTTGCAATCTGTCCGGAACGGCGGGCAAGGTCGATCATTCCCCGGTAGCCAATAATTAACTGAACGTTTTTTTTGCCTGACTTTTCGTTTCTGTTTCCGAACGGTAGCAGATAGGCATGACCGAGCGCGCCGCCGGGTTCCAGCCCAAGCTGGGAACACTGAACGATGGCGCTGACAAAACTCATGGTGTCACAGTCACCCAGCGCCGGAACTTTTCGGATTTCCGTTGTGGCTATCCGGATCATGCGTTCCGCTGTCATGTGGCGGGGCAGGGCCGCCGCCAGTTGTTCTTTCATGGAAGGCTGGTTGATAAAGCTGATCACATCGTTGTTATTTTTCACTGCCGTCGGGGTGCGTGCTCCCTGTGTTTTTTGCAGGTCGGCTTTTGCAATAGGTGGTTGTTTAGGCATTTGCATTCTCCTTCGCCCAGCGGGGCAGTGATAAAGTTTTAATGGCAGGCCATTCATCGTTATTAAGGCATTCGGCCAGGGTTTGCAGATTGCGACGATATTCCCGCTGACCTGCCAGTTTTGCGTCTTCACCCATCATGAAAATCTCAACCGGGTAACGCCCACATTCGGCGGTTGTACTGGCAACAAGGAAGACGAAGGTGGGTATCTCACCGAACTGCGCCCGATAACCGTCGCTGTAGAAAGCGTCCTGTACGTGGTAGCGATAATCGTAATAAGCTGTCCTGAACCGCTGGATATCAGCAGTGGTTTTCACATCCATGATCCAGAGAAATTCAGGGATGATTTTGTCCGGACGGCACCGACACAAAATTCCTGTTTCCGGATCTTCCCAGTAGACTGATGATTCAGCATATCCGGCGCTTTCAACCAGCCACTGCCCCAGCGGTAACGCCATCACACTCTGGTACATAAGTTCGATTTTCCGGCCTTCTTCTGCCGTAAGCACGGTTCTTCCTGTCCGGGCGCACTCTTCCAGAAAGGTTTTCTCTTCTTCTTTTCCTGCACTGGTACGGCGGTTAAACTCCGGTGCGATGATGAAGCGTTTACTGAATTCCTCTGGTTCCAGTACCCGGCAGTGAAAAGCCGTTCCTGTATCGAGAGATTTTGTTTTCTCCGTGTCCACGGGGGCATTTTTGCGCCAAAGATAAATTGCTGGTGTATCTGCGATATCATCAAGCTGTGATTTACTGACGCCGGGGCCAGCGTGATACGCCTCGTTAGGGATGTCATAGTAAATACCTGGCTGTATATCATCAGGGACAGTGAAATTTCCGTTTTCTACGGGATCTGCCGCTTCGCCAGCTTCATCACCGCCAGTACCTGATCCACCGTCCGTTGTAATTTCCTGTCCTGTATCGCCAGCCGTTTCCTGCTGGTTACTCTCTTTCGGCGTTTCTCCATCTCTTTCTGTTCTGGCTTCCGTTTTTTCGGTCTGGTTTGAGGGGGGCGGGAATAGCGCTGAGACATCGAAAGTCCCGTCCGCGTTTCTGGTGACAGCCTCCGGGTCTGCTGCTGGTTGTTTTTCCTCTGGCACCACTTCTTCTTTTTCACCCTGATTTGAGGCGCTGTAATTGTTATGAACCCACTTCGGATCGTCAGGGTCGCTGATGCCTTCGACATATTCACCGCGCGCGGCTGCCAGTTGTTTACCAACATCAACCGGGTTTTTGGGTGAAATGTTTTTACGTGCTTCGTGCAGTTCTGCCCGTATTTTCTGGTAGCCTGCTTCTGTCTGGCTTACAGGTGGCTCATTCTCCAGCGGCTGCGGGTCCGGATGATGTTCAGTTGTGTCCTGTTCCACTGCTTCAGGCGTTGCTGGTTCATCTGCCAGTTCGCCTGTCGGTTGCGGTTTTTCTTCATCACACTGAAATCTCCCTGTCTCAATATCCCGCAGACATTTGCCCGCCTGACGAAGCCTTGCTGCATTTTCTTCATGGGTTGTTGGGGTGTTATCAGGCACATATTCGTACCAGTCCGGATCGCGAACACCATGAACGGCAAGAAAGCTTTCGCACCACGTCCGGCGAAGATCAGGATTACCGTTATGTACGGCCTTTGGCGCTTTGCGTACCAGGTCAATAATGGTCTGTCGGTCGTAGCCTTTGATGTCGGGAATAATGCCCACTGTCATCGACATTTGTTTCCAGTCTTCCCGGTCTTCGGCGATGATACGTTTTGCAAAATCCATTGCAGGACGCAGGTTATTCAGATCCAGCTCCTCACAGAAACCACAGGCGAGCTCATAGTTAATCGTTCTGTGTGTCGGTTTTTCGCTACGGCGTGGACGTTCTGGCTTATTTACGTCGGCGACAATTACTTTATGTGGCCCGGTTTTTTTAACGGGCGCAGGTTTATTCTTCAGGCGCTCAGCCCATTCCTTAACCAGCAGGCCGCGGTTAATGTGTTCAGCACTGAACCATTCCTTAAAAAACTTAATAGTGGTGCATAACTCAGGCACTTTTCCATCGACAGGAAATACCTGTTTATACGCATTCACTGCTTTGTGAATATCGTGCTCGATAGCTTTTTTGAACGGCTCTACATTTTCTGCTGCGAGTATCAGGTTCTGGACAGTGGTATTCTGAGTATCCATCTCCAGACACGCGATTTCTTTTTTCTGGTCTGTATCGACGTGATAAAGATATTCTCCATCGCCAATATACTGTGCCAGAACGCGATGGCGGAACGCCAGTGTCGCAACCACGGTCAGTTGAGGGTTTGCTGGCGGGTTATGAGATTCCTGTATCCCGTTTTCTCCGGCAGGAGTGCCAGCACCGTCGGCGCGTTCTGTTTCATCTGATTTAACAGCAGAAGCTGCGCCGGGGATAAGTGTCAGGATTTTGCCGTCTTCGCCACCGGGTTCGCGGTTTTCACAAAATTTAGTGTCAAAGACACCCTCGGGCGGAATGTCATTTTCTACCGGAAAATGTACGCGTACAGGTCTGGCAAAATCAGCTTCATCAAATCCGGCAGCATCCATAGCCAGTTCGCCACGGGAGAGGGAGAGTGACTGCTTTTTAGCTGTACACCAGAAAAAACCGGCTTTAAAGCCGAGGCGTTTCCTGGCACTTTCATTTTTAACCTTGTAATAAAATGAATATTCTTCCTGCTTAATGCTCATTGTTTTTTAACCTCAGTTAAGATTAAAATCGTTTTGCCAGTGAAAATCCTCTCCGGGTGCTCACTGGTCATGTCTCTGGTGGTGGGTCTGGTCGCTCACCTCAGCATCGCCGGGATGTAAAGCCGGGGAAGCGCCTGCATTTAATGCAGGCTTTTTTCCTTTGAGGCCTCAGACATCGCCCGCGCAAAATCACTGGCAACAGACAAGCTCTTCAATGCACCAATAACCTCCCTGGGGACGTCTTTCACTTTGAGCAACATGGCTGCTGCGGCTATAGTGGAGTCCCATGCTCCTGTTTTTTCATCTGCATATGCAGTTATTGATTTATTTATTGAATAGCCATCTTCGTTTCTGCTTAACTCGTATGAATAGCCAATAACTACCGGCATATTGTTTTGCTCGCATATCTTAAATATACGGCTGGTGAGTTCTTTTAGTTCCTGTAATACTGCTGCATCAGGCGTTGTATTTTTCATTTTTATTTCCTTTTTCAGGTTGAGTGAATCCCTGCCATTGCTGGCATAGTTTTATTGTTTCAGTAAATGATTAATTAAAGTTCATGTGCCATCTGGTCATGGCTGGCACAGCGTTTACTGCAATATTTTTGTTTTTTACGTGAAATAAGCGTTCCGTGCATATATATCAGTTCATATTCGTATGCGGTCTCTTCCGGTATTGCTTTCTGACAATATGCGCAGTTAATTAATGTCGGGTCTCCTTTCTGGGTGAGTAGAGTATAAATTTTACGAATCAAGCCCGGTTTTCTGTTTATTGCAGTCTGCTGTTTAACCGGACTGCGCATCCAGTCGGAACGAGGTGTAATGACAGGTTTCATCGTTTTATCCTCTTTGCCTGTTTATAAGCGAATTTTGTTGGTGCGGTGCCTGGTGCCTCCAGGTGACGATAACCAGTTAACCATTACCGCCGACTACTATTTCCACCCACAACATGAAGGACCGTTATGTCTTTTTAACTGTGCCGCGTGCGCTTAGCCGCATTCACCACACCACAAAATTCGCTTTAAAAAGGGCGGAAACCAGAAAGGAATGAACTGGTACCGCCAAAGACTACACACAGCAATGTCACGGGTTCCACTCGCAACCGGAAGCGCACTGTCGCAGTGGATTAAACGACAGACCTGACAAGGGAAGGTTCTGCGTAGTGCGCTTTCGTGTTGCGCCGGATGCTTTTCTGAATCCGGCTTCCTGTCTGGCTCTTACTCACAATGGTTTCTTGTTAACCAGCGTTGTGCGCCAGCTTCAGTTTTGAAAGTTTTGCTTCTGGTAAACGTCATGGCGGTAAACGTACCGTCATTATTGGGAAATACGCCATAAACCACAGATTCATTGTTGCCTAAGTCGATTGCTTTCATTTTTCCCTCATCCGCTTAACGCCCGGCGGCGGAACGTTTTATCTACTGCGCTTGTTACTTAACAACAACTGCCGTCATGTTCGTATGCCTCAGGCTGGCTACTTAGCCCGACTCAGCAGCGGGATAACTCATGGTATTGTCCGGCTGTTATCTGGTCTGACGTTGTCTTGATGAATTCATTAAACACGAAATGATGCGCAATTGTCAACACAAAATGTGTTTTTTGTTGGGGGGGGCGTTCTGCTGGGCTTGAGGCAATAAAAAACCCGCCAGTGGCAGGTTTTAAACTATTCAGGTCAAGTCTTAAGTTAGTTTTCTGGAGGTTGAGTTGAGTTTTTAAGGCGATTTCTTAGGTACGTTTCAACATAGTCATCAATCTCTTTTAAACGAACCTCAAAGAGATCAATCATTCGTTGTTGCTCTGAGCTTGGTAACTGATTGAATAACTCAAGCAATTTTTTATGTTGATCACTTAGCCATGCCTGCGAGGAGTCCCTTTCACCAAATAGAAGTTCGGGTGGGGAAATACCTAGTGCTTCACCAAGTACAACTGCATCATACACCCCAACATTTCTACTTCCTGCTTCATAGTTTCCTATGCGTGACTGAGTCCATCCACAAATCTCAGCTAGTTTACCTTGAGACAGGCCGAGTTTTTGTCTGCGCTCCTTGAGGCGCATTGCGATCTCATCATTAAGCCGGCTGGCGGCAATTTTTTCATTTTCTTTTCTCATGGCTCCCTTTTATCACGATGCGTGATTTACGCAAAACACAAAACAGCTTGACCATGCAACACAAATTGTGTTTAGAATTGTGGCGGAGGTTTTAAATGAACAAAATTTCAACATACAGAAAGCAACTGGGGCTATCTCAAAGGCAGCTTGCGACTCATTTGGGATGGATACAGAGCCGTCTGGCGAACTACGAAGCAAATTTTCGCACACCCGGACTGGAGGAGTGCCGAAAAATTGTTGCCACACTTAACCATCTGGGATCTCGCTGTGTTCTTGATGATGTTTTCCCGCCTCATGTGAACGATAGCAGAACCATATTAGCGAAGGTGAACAACCATGATCACCCCTGAAACAGCCAGTCAGGCGTTATCGTCATGGCTGGCATATCTACAGATAACCCAGGAAACCGCCACGCAACTGATCACCCGCGCATTCCTGGAGCAGCCGGCGCGACCGGAAATAGCGGTTCACCGTATCGAGCGTGACGACGGAACGGTGGATTACGACGCATGGCGCCGTAACCGGATAAACATTTTTCAGCGCTGGCGGAAACGGGAAACGGCGGAGCACTGCGAGAAATTCTCTGCGCTGATCCCCGCTATTCTGGAGGCGATCCGCAAAAGTGCGCCGGAACTGCATAAACGAATAACGGCAGGGCAGAGCATTGAATACCTGCTTTCACAGCTTTTAAAAAAACCGCAGTGGCAAGCGCGGTACTTCTTGGCGCGCCGCTGGCGGATTTTGAGCGAAAGTGTGACGAGGCCATATATGCGTTACAGGCGTTACGTAGCGGTTATCGCCAGCAGTACCAGAGTGAGTAATTTTTTATGTTTTATCGCCCGGAAAAGAGCGTAGAGAGGCTTTATGGCCGCACTTCCATACATGCAGCTTTACATCGCTGATTATCTGGCGGACACCATGCACCTTTCTGCCGAGGAGCATGGAGCCTATTTGCTGTTGATGTTCAATTACTGGCAGACCGGAAGAGCTATCCCGAAAAGCAGGCTGGCAAAAATTGCTCGGATTAGCAGTGAACGCTGGGGGGCAGTGGAAGAGTCCCTGAGAGAGTTTTTCATTGATAACGGTACTGAATGGATTCATGAGCGTATCGAAAATGATCTCGCTGCGGTCAGGGATGTTCTGGCGAAAAAGTCGGCAGCAGGGAAAGCATCTGTTCAGTCCAGAAGGAACAGGAAGAAAACGCAGGCCGCCAGTGGAAGTAACACAAGTTCAACAGGTGTTGGTTTGGTGTTTAAACAGGAAGCCAACAAAAAGGGAACTAATAAAGATATAGATCTAAAAGAATTAAACCCCACACATAACGCGTGCGCGCGCGCGAGTGCTCCGGTTAGTCAGCCTGGAATTATGGAACAGCCTGTCGTGACTGAACCGGAATACCGGGAAGGCCTGAACGAGCCGATCGGGAAATTCTCAATGATGGATGACTGGCATCCCTCGCTGGATTTCCGACAACGGGCCGCCCAGTGGGGCGTTGCGTTACCAGAGCCGGAATATTTACCTACGGAGCTTGTCGCGTTCAGGGATTACTGGACGTCGGAGGGAAAGGTGTTCACACAAATCCAGTGGGAACAAAAATTCGCCCGTCACGTAAACCACGTTAGGGCAAAGGCGAAACCAGCCAGCAGGGGAGAAAACCATGCAGAAATCCAGCCAGACAGCACCGCATCGCGGGCAGTACAGCAAATCAGGGCAGCCCGCGTGCAGTGGGAACGCGAAAACGGGATCGCCAGCGACGGAGACGGCCTGGCGACTCTGGGAAGTCATGGGGGAAATTTATTCGAACCGATGGACGCAGAAGAACGGCGCGGCACCTTCGAAGCTGTGGGTGGCCCAGATTGGGGCGATGACTGAGCGCCAAATCCGGCTGATTTGTCAGCAGTGTATGGAGCGATGCCGGGCGGCTGAGACATGGCCGCCGGACCTGGCTGAGTTTATTTCGCTGGTTTCTGAAAGCGGAGCTAATGCGTTTGGTCTCACAGCCGATGCGGTGCTGGCGGAATATCGTCACTGGCGTAACGAGTCCTGGCGCTACTCCGGCAGTGATAAATATCCGTGGCCTCAGCCGGTTCTGTATCACATCTGCACCGAGATGCGCAGAACGGGCGTTGAGCACCAGATGACGGAAGGCGAACTGAAACGACTTGCAGAACGGTTACTGGCGAAGTGGACAAAACACGTCGGTAATGGTTTCAGCATACCGCCGGTACGCCGTCAACTGGCAGCGCCGCGTCATCCGGCAGGGCCAACCCCGGCACAACTGATGATGGAAGAATTCAGACGGCGTAAGGCGGCGGGAAGGCTTTAACAGGGGGGACTTATGAGCAGAAATTACACACCGGCGCAGAAAGCTGAAATACAGAAGCGCCTGACGGAACTGGTACGAAACCACGGTCGGATGACGTTTGGAGAACTGCGGAAGATAACGGGGTTAACCATTTTTTCAGCCCGTCACTACCTGGAAAAGGCGGAAAGTTGTGGGGATCTGTATCAGGCCGGGAGAAGCGGTATTTTCCCTTCGGAACAGGCTTTCCTGCTTTGGAAGCAGAAACGTGAAGATGCCAGGATTACCCGCTTTCTGAAAACACCGGAGGGTGTGGTGCGTTCCTACGACCGGACCAGAAACGTTATCTGTACGGAGTGCCGGAACAGCGTGACGATGCAAAGGGTACTGGCATTTTATCGGGGAAATTACCGGGAGGCGAAATCTGAATGAAAATCGAATACCAGGAAGGATGTGCTGAGTCCCGTCTGAAACTACGTGTGAATAATGAACAGACTAAATGGAATATGTCCTAAATTTGATTGAAAGCGTTGCATTAAAAATACTAGATCATTCAGGATGTTTAAGTATTAGTTAGGTGTGGATGATAGTGAGATGGTGTGGGGTATGTTTTCAAAAAAATAATAACTACTGTGTTCTTAACTTTAATAATATAAAAGGAAATGAAATATGCCATTAAGTTTTCCAAATGTATATTTAAATACCCATATGAGAATAGAGACATTACCCTCGGATATTCTCGACAGTATACGTAATGCAGCCAGACCTCCTGATGGCGCGACTGGGCCGACTGAAATACAGGTGCAACTACGTGATGCATTATACCTGGTACGTCATAGCCCCGACGAAGGAGCATTTGAGGTGGTTCCATGGCGTGAGCCGGGGCAGGTTTATAGTGATATTCGCAGGAGTTATCCAGAAAGGTTTAGCAATGCAGAAAGGCTGGCACGCCAATTAAATCGTACATGGAATATGCCTGCACCGCCTGCATCTTTAACTTTTTCTGAATCCCAGAACGCTAGATACCATTTTAATACTCAACCTGCCAACATAAGAGATTTATTACCTGTTAGGATTAATTTCTGTAGTTTTCAGGTTGAAGCAGGAAGTTTTGCATGTTCTGAAGAACATTTAACTTGTCCGATAACGCTGGATATTCCAACAAACGGTGTTTTTGTTAAAGTATCATCACAGTCAGATATTTGTTGCTTATTTGACAAAGAGGCATTCCTCAACCTGGTGTGTCAGGGATTAGAGCATCCTTTGAGTCGGGAGCCTATCTGTATGGGTATGATAGTTAGAAAAAGTGAATGTTTTTTTAATACCGAGCGTGATAAATTTACCTTAAAGTAGTGTCTGATTAAATATTATCAGATGAATATGAACTTTGTACGGACAGACGGAGGCCGCTGTCTTCACGGCTTACGAATTTGAGGGGTAAGAGACCCGGCGGGGAGAAATCCCCGCCGCCCCTGATGTGTCAGGTATCCTCAATGCACCCACATTCAACCCGCTCCGGCGGTTTTTTTAATGCCCGGGAAATGAGCATGTCAAAAATCACCAGTTTTAAAATTATAAATAGAACACAGTGAAAATGTCATTGCATGTGGTCAAAAATCAGTCATATTTATCAATAATGATAATTAGTAGCCAGCTATATATTCATGGTGAGAATGAAGATGCTTTAAAAATGCTCAAGTTCGTTATCTATGGAGACACCGTGAAAAAATTAAATAAAACATTCACTTGTAAATATGCTGTTATTCGCCGTGATGACATGACAGTAATTGCTGAAATGGATTTTTTTCCTGACTGCAACAGGTCATTGATGTATCGGGATGGCCGCTATGTCCGGTTTCTGCCGTTGTTGCAAAATGACATCATGGGGAGCGATACCCTGATTAATGAGCTGACTATCAGGGCCGGTTATCATGAATAATCATCCTTTGTTATACTCGTCTGAGGGCTGAACTCCCAATCTACTGCGCCACCGGAGAGAACGATGGCGCATTTACAACTGGTCAAGCAAACCTCATCAGGGCTTCTGCTCCCGGCGACGCCGGAGAGTGGGGATTTCCTGCGCTCAGTAAAAATCGGTGAGTGGATACACGCCGATTTTAAGCGTGTCCGCAACTACGCCTTTCATAAACGATTTTTTAAACTCCTTCAGCTTGGTTTCGACTACTGGACGCCAACGGGCGGCACGGTCACATCGCGGGAACAGAAACTTATCTCCGGGTTCGTTAATTTTCTTTGCGACTCCGCAGGCCAGGAATATACCCCGGCCCTTAACGAGGCGGCGGAACAGTACCTCCATAACGTAGCTACCCTGCGAACCGGGGACGTCGCCCTTCTTAAATCTTTCGATGCCTACCGCGCATGGGTGACGGTTGAGGCTGGTCACTATGACGCCATCCAGCTACCGGACGGCACCCTTCGCAAACATCCCCGCAGCATCGCTTTTTCCAGTATGGATGAGGTCGAATTTCAGCAGTTGTATAAATCTGCGCTTGATGTTCTCTGGCGCTGGATTTTATCACGTACATTCCGTACTCAGCGCGAGGCCGGGAACGCCGCCGCCCAGCTCATGAGCTTTGCGGGGTGATGGCGATGAAATACTCCTGGTTCCATCATCATGACTGCACAACCGAGCAGGCCGACACGCTGATATCGGATTATCAGAAGCGGGGCGTAAGGACAGAAAAGAGCCTGAACCCTGACTTCATTACCTGGACTGTCAGCGCGAAATTACCTGAATATGCACACCGGGTGCGGACGCCAAAATCCTTACGCCAAAAGGTCTGGGGGTGAACATGGCTAAATTACCGCGCCGTAAGTGCGCAAACAAAGAATGCCGCCAGTGGTTTCACCCGATACGCGAGGGGCAGATCGTTTGCTCGTACCAGTGCGCCAGCGCCGTCGGCAAAGAACAAACCAGAAAAGCTCGCGAAGCCGCGCAACGTAAGGCGCAATCCCTTCAGCGCGCCGCTGAGAAAAAAGAACGCGCCACCTGGCGCCAGCGGAAAGCCGCGGTTAAGCCGCTGAAGCACTGGATTGACTTGACGCAGCGCGCCGTAAATGACATTTGCCGCGAAACCGAACTGGCAGAAGGACTCGGTTGCATCTCCTGTGGAACGAAGACGGCGTTCGCATGGCATGCAGGCCATTACAGAAGTACGGCCGCCGCCGGACATCTGCGCTTCACTCGCTTCAACATCCATCTTCAGTGTGATGTCTGCAACGTCTACAAATCAGGGAACATCGAAGCATATCGTACCGCGCTGGTTGAGCGTTACGGTGAGGCGGCGGTGCTGGCACTCGAGAACAATAACACCCCGCACCGCTGGACGGTCGAGGAGCTGAAGGAAATCAGGCTCGCGGCTCTGGCGGATCTGCGTGCGCTAAAAAAGCTGGAGGCCGCATGAAACCAGAACTGATCGAGATACTCCGCATGCGCTGGTTGCGTCTCCGAATTTATCGATACCGGGGATCTTTTCCTGTGGCATACCGCATTCTTCGTAATTACGTCCGCATTGAAGCAAAACGGGAGCATCGAAATGAATCTTGAGTCCTTACCGAAATATTTTTCACCTAAATCCATGATGCCCGGCGCAGTACCATGCGGAATAACGTCTGATACGCTGACTATTACTGACGTAATGGCATCCCTCGGGCTACTTACTGCAAAAGCCGCAGTGGGTATTGAATTGTATCTTGCAAAAGCTGGGGTTTTATCTTCTGAAAATATCATCGCCTATATCAGGCTATTAGCAGAGCAGCGTGCAGAACGGCATGGGGCATTACGGAAAATGGAAGAGGGTAAGCGTTCAAAATTTCTCGACACTATGGCGCGTTATGTATTTCGCGATTATTCCCTCAGCGCGGCCAGCTTGGTGACGTGCAGTAGCTGTCATGGTGCTAAATTAATTGATGCTGAGGTTTTCACGAACAAGGTTACCTATCCGGATGGTAAGCCACCAAAATGGGTAAAAGATACGAAAGGTATTTCTCCGTCCGACTGGGAGGTGTGGAAATCAGTTCGTGAGCAGGTGCGCGTAGTGTGTAAGGCGTGTGATGGCAAAGGCCATGTGAAAAATGAATGTCGTTGCCGGGGACGCGGAGAAATTCTCGATAAGAAAAAATCTGAGTTGCAGGGCGTGCCGGTTTATAAAAAATGCCCAAGATGCAAGGGAAGAGGCTACCCACGTCTCAAAGATACCGAGATTTTTAAAGCACTAGGAGTAACGGAAATGGTATGGCGGTACAACTATAAACTGTTTTTCGATCGGCTGGTGGAGCATTGCCATATTGAGGAATCGTATGCAGAAAAGGTTCTGGGAAACGTGACTCGATGACCAAAATAATTTAGCTATTGCAAACTTAACGGAAAATGGCTAACCTGATTCCAACGATGGGTTATTATGCCTGTGACGTTACAAGAATTAAGAACCTCGCCTCGGCGGGGTTTTCTTTTATGGATTCCCGACGCCAATAAGACAAAGTGCGGGGAGTGATGCGGAGTCTACATGTTCCAGCCGACCGCAAAGCTCACACAGGCAGGACCACAATCTGATACCGCGATAGCTTTTGCTGATCGCGCCGGAGCGGTAACCGGCAACAATTTAAGCCTCGGTGATTGCCGGGGCTTTTCTGTTTGTGCCGTCCGGAATAATCCCTCTGAGTTTTGTCGTTGATCCACCGGGCGGCCTTCCTACTTCACACTGCGCCATCCGAGCTATCGGAGGTGAGGCTTATGAAAATGCACAACGATCCCCATTCAATGGACTCACAATCTATTTTTGCTGGCTCACAATTACTGCCAATGGAAAAAACTTCTCATTTGGCTCTGAGCGTCGGATTTCGCTCTCACTTAGCGTGAGTCCACGTCCGATTTCAGTTGCAGTTATTGTGAGCCAAAATTTGCGCTGATTGCGAGTCTGACTTTTTTCGATTGTGAGTCGTTACAGATAGCCGCCGGGCCAGACACCACAACGGTACCAGGTGGCGTTATGTGCTAGAAACCGAAATTCTTGAACATCTCATTACTACTCATATCGTTGGCTGGCGCACGGTTCATCGACTCCATCTGCTTGATCAACCCTATGCTAGCACCAACAGGCCCCCCGACGCTGAAACCGACGCTGCTGGAGCGGGTTTTGCTGGTGCTACTGCTGTGGGTTTGACTACGGGTGTTACAGTTGCTTTGGTGTGTCCGTGTGAGACCATTTTCGCTGAGCTGGCTATCTTCACTTTGGGTGCAGTTTCCCTGTGACTGGCTGTGACTGTCTCCTGTGGTGTGGTTGCGGCTATCCGTGTGCCACTCGCTATAGCCTCCCGCCGGCGCAATGATTCCGACCGATGTACCGTGGGTGGCATAGGGAGGCATGACCATGCCACTACAGCCACCGAGCAGTAACGCGGTGCCGACGATAAAAATGAACTTACCCAGAGCGGTGTTTTTCATTAGTTCCTACCTATTTCTTCTCGTTGGTTATTTCTATGCCCTGCCTTGGCAGGGCTCGCTATTATTCATTCTTCAACTGTGAGATCAAGTTATTTTAATTAAATCGGTATTATTCTTAATTGTGTTCTTTATGAATAAATATCCTCCGGCTATGCCGGAGGATATTTATTATTTCCCCTCATAACTGAGAGGACCCACACAACCAGAGGGGGATGAATGTCCGAACCTGTATCCAGTGCGACAGTGTTGGCTGGTGGATTAATGGGGGCCAGTGTATTCGGTCTGGCAACCGGAACCGATTATGGTGTG